>DHHB01000015.1 GCA_002403075.1 bacterium UBP1_UBA4783
CGCGAGGCGATCGGCGGGGAGCGGATCGGCCCCGCCGCCGCGCGCGACGCGGCGGCGGACATGCGGAAGATCGCGCTCGCCTCGGAGAGCCTGCGGCGGAACGCCGATCCCGAGCTGACGCTGGCGCACCTCCTCCTTGATTTGACCGGCGCATGGTATTAGATTGAACGGCATGGAAATAATCGAAGTGCAATTCAAAGCCCAGCGGAAGGAGTTCTACCGGAACGCCAAGGCGCTGTACCTGCGCACCGGCAACCACTGCATCGTGCAGGCCGACCGCGGGGAGGACATGGGGTTCATCATTTCGATCACCCGGGCGGAGCCGAGCGAGATCGAGGCCGACCTCAAGGAGGTGCTCCGCCACGCGACCGAGCAGGACGTCGGCCGGCTCGCCGAGATACGCGCGAAGGAGGCGGACGCCCTCAAGGTCTGCCAGCAGAAGGTCGCCGAGCACAAGCTCCCGATGAAGCTCGTCGACGTCGAGAACCAGTTCGACGGCAACAAGATCACCTTCTACTTCACGTCCGAGGGACGGATCGATTTCCGCGAGCTCGTCAAGGACCTCGCCGGGGTGTTCCGCACGCGGATCGATCTCCGGCAGATCGGCGTCCGCGACGAGGCGCGCCGCTTCGACGGGATGGGCATGTGCGGGAGGCGGCTCTGCTGCGCGACGTGGCTCAAGGATTTCGAGCCGGTGACCCTCAAGATGGCCAAGGACCAGAACCTCCCGCTCACGCCGACGAAGATATCCGGCGCCTGCGGGCGCCTCATGTGCTGTCTCGATTACGAGCTCGAGTACTACAAGGAGCTCACGAAGGAGATCCCGAAGATCGGGAGCAAGGTCAACGTTTTCGGCGGCGAGCACCGCATCGAGAAGGTCGACATCTTCAACCGCTCGGTGATGCTGACCGACGCCGATCGGAACGTGGTCTCCGTTCAGCTCGAGCTGCTCCAAGACGAGCTCCGGAAGGAGCCCCCCGCGGAAACCAAGGCGAAGGACGACCCGCCGAAGCCGTCCGGCCGGTAGCGGACGCCCGGCCCTTCGCGCCGCGCCCGTGCCGCGCGCCCCGAAAGGACGCATGAGCGAGCGATTCTACATCACGACCGCGATCGATTACGTGAACCAGAAGCCGCATCTCGGCACGGCGTACGAGAAGATCGGCGCCGATTGCATGGCGCGCTACAAGCGGCTCGCGGGGTTCGACGTGCGCTTTCTCATGGGGAACGACGAGCATTCGACGAACGTCGAGCGCGAGGCGATCGCCCGGGGCCTCGATCCCCTCGAGTACTGCCGCGCGATGTCCGAGGAGTTCCGGGCCGCGTGGAAGGCCCTCGACATCTCGTACGACGACTTCATCCACACGACGGAGGAGCGCCACGTGCGCTCCGTGCGGGAGCTCTTCGAGCGGATCCACCGCAACGGCTACATCTACAAGGGAAAGTACGAGGGGTTCTACTGCGAATCGTGCGAGGAGTTCATCGTCGAGAAGGATCTCGTCGACGGACTCTGCCCGCGCCACAAGCTGGCGCCGAAGATCATCCGCGAGGAGAATTGGTTCTTCGCCCTTTCGCGCTTTCAGGAGCCGCTGCTGCGCCACTTCGGGGAGCATCCGGATTTCGTCCGCCCCCAGATCCGCCGCAACGAGGTCATGAACGTCATCACGGGCGGGCTCGAGGACGTCTCGATTTCCCGCGCCGGCAAGACGTGGGGCATCCCGCTTCCCATCGACGCCTCGCACGTGATCTACGTGTGGTTCGACGCGCTGACGAACTACATCTCGGCGCTCGGCTTCGGCGGCGGCGACCCGGCGCTCTTCGACCGGTACTGGCCGGCGGACGTCCACGTGATCGGAAAGGACATCACGCGGTTTCATTGCATCATCTGGCCGGCGATGCTCATGGCGGGCGGCGTCGAGCCGCCGCGCTCCGTGTTCGCGCATGGCTTCATCTCGCTCGGCGGCGAGAAGATGAGCAAGACGCGCGGAAACGTCGTCGATCCCGTCAGGATGGCGGGGGCGTTCGGCTCGGACGCGCTGCGGTACCTCCTACTGCGCGAGGTGCCGTTCGACCGCGACGGGGACATCTCGGACGAGGTTTTCCTCGGACGCTACAACGCCGACCTCGCGAACGACGTCGGCAACCTGCTGAGCCGGACCGTCGCCATGGTGTCGAAGTACCTCGGCGGCTCGGTCGATGCGGGACCGCCCGGGGACGGCGGGTGGTTCGGCGGGGAGCTCGCGTCCGCGCTCGAGTCCTACCGGGCCCACATGGACCGGATGGAGTTCTCCCGGGCGCTCGGCGCGTACTGGGCGGTCATTCAGCGCGCAAACCGCTTCATCGAGGAGCGGCGGCCGTGGGACATCGCGAAGGACCCCGCCCGCCGCGGCGAGCTCGAGGAGACCTTCCGCGAGCTGCTGGCGGCGCTGCGGACGACGGGCGTCGTTCTCGCGCCGTTCATGCCCGGCAAGATGAGGGAGCTGCTCGGCGCGCTCGGCGCTGAGCGTCTCACGCTCGCCGATCTACCCGAGGCAGCGGTCGGCGCGTCGGGGCTCGCGCCGCGTTCGCCGCTCTTCCCCCGCATCAAGCCCGAGGACGCGGGCCGCATCGCCGGCTGACGGCCGGTCGCGTGCCGTCGCGGAGCGGGACGGCGGGGCGTCGCCCCGAGAACGGACAGCGCATGCTCATCGACTCCCACGTTCATCTCGATATGCGGGAGTTCCGGGGCGACCTCGACGCGGTCGTGGAGCGCGCCGCCGCCGCGGGCGTGGTCGAGATGCTCCAGATCTGCTACGACGCGGGCTCGATCGACGCGACGGTCTCGCTCGCCGAGCGGTATCCGCGGGTCTTCGGCGCGGCCGGCATCCATCCACACGACGCGAAGAGCTGGAGCGGGGAGGTCGAGCGCAGGATCCGCTCGGCGCTCGCGCGGCCCAAGATCCTCGCCGTCGGGGAGATCGGACTCGATTACTACCGCGATCTCTCTCCCCGCGACGTCCAGCGAGACGTCTTCAGGCGCCAGATCCGCATCGCCCTCGAGACGCGCAAGCCGATCGTCGTCCATTCGCGGGAGGCCTTTCCCGACACGATCGCGATCCTGCGCGAGGAGGGCGCCTCGCGCGTCGGCGGCGTCTTCCACGCCTTCCCGGGCGGCCCCGCCGAGGCGGTCGAAGCGCTCGCGGCCGGCTTTCTCGTCGGCGTCGGGGGACCCCTCACCTACCGGAACTCGCGCCTCCCGGAGACGGCGTCGCGCCTGCCGTCGTCGGGGTTCGTGCTCGAGACCGATTGCCCGTACCTTCCGCCCGAGCCCTACCGCGGAAAGCGCAACGAGCCCGCGTACGTGAGCCTCGTGCGCGACAGGCTCGCGGCGATCCGCGGGGTCGAGCCCGCCGATATCGAGCGCGCGGCCGCGGCGAGCTACCGCCGCCTGCTCCACGGAGAGCGCCCCGCGGCGCCGTCGATCGCCTACCGGCTCAAGGGGAACGTATATATAAACGTTACCGGCTCGTGCACGAACGCGTGCGTCTACTGTCCGCGGCTCGGCCGCGACCGGACGCTCTACGGGTACAACCTCGCGCTCGCCTCGGACCCCTCGCCGCGGGAGATGGCCGAGGCGGCGGCCGCCCTCGCGCGGAGCGCCCAGCCCCGCGAGATCGTCTTTTGCGGCTTCGGAGAGCCGACGTGCCGGCTCGCCGACGTGCTCGAAACGGCGCGGGCGCTCCGGGGCCTCGGCGTTCCGCTCCGGCTCGACACGAACGGCCACGGCAGCGCGATCGCCCGTCGCGACGTCGTGCCGGAAATCGCGGCGGTCTTCGACGCCGTTTCGGTGAGCCTCGGCGCGCACGACGCCGCCTCCTACGCGCGCCTCTGCCGGCCGGACCGCGGCGGCGAGCGGACGTTCGACGCCGTTCTCGACTTCATCGGGCGCGCTTCGGCATCGAAGATGCAATGCACCGTGACGGTTCTCGATTATCCGGGGGTCGACGTCGACGCGGCGCGCGCGCTCGCGGCGGAGTTCCCCGGCGCGGCGTTCCGCCTGAGGCGGTATCACATTCGGGCCGACGGAAAGACGGGCGTATGACCTCGATCGAACGGAGCTTCCCGCGGGCGAGAAAAAGCCTCGGGCAGAACTTTCTCGCCTCGCCCGCCGTGGCCGGGCGGATCGTCTCCGCGCTCGGACCCGCGGCGGGGGAGCTCGTTCTCGAGATCGGCCCGGGACACGGCGCGCTCACCGCGCCGCTCGCCGCGACGGGGGCGAGGGTCGCCGCGTTCGAGATCGACGAGACGCTCGCCGGGCGCCTGCGGGAAACCTACGCAGCGGAGCCGCGCGTCGAGATCGTCCGCGCGGACATACGCGGCGTGGATCTCGACGCCGAGGCCGCCGCCCGCGGCTTCGCGGCGTTCAAGCTCGCCGGCAACATCCCGTACCGCCTCACGAGCACGATCCTGATCGATCTCGTCCGGTGGCGCAGCCTCGCCGCGGCCGCGCTCATGGTGCAGCGCGAGGTCGGCGAGCGGATACTCGCCGCGCCCGGCACGCGCGCCTGCGGTATCCTCTCGATTTTTCTCCGGAGCTACTTTACAATAGAAAGGGTCATGACGGTCCGCCCCGGGTCTTTCACGCCGCCCCCGAAAGTGATGAGCGTCGTTCTAGGATTCACGCCCGCCGTTCAGGAGCGCGCCCCCCGCGACAGGCTCGATTTTCTCGCGTTCCTCAAGACCGGTTTCGCGCACAGGCGCAAGAAGCTCCGCGGCGCGGCGGACGCGCTCGCGGGCGGAAGGGCGCCGGCGCTCGGGGATCTCGCCGCGCTCACGGGGATCGATTTCGACGCGCGGCCGGAGCAGCTCGCGCTCGAGCGGTGGTTCGCGCTCTACACGGCGCTGCGGCGCCCGGCCGGCGGAGGCGGAGCATGACGAGGCCCGCGGCGATCTCCCTGTTCTTCTGCGCGATCCTCTCCGTGTGCGTCGCGGCCTGTCCGTCGCGCGCGGCCGCCCGCCCGCTTCCCGCCGAGGCGGCGCCCGCCGCGGGTTCGTCCGCGGGGCCCGCCGCGAGTCCCGCCGACACGACCGTCCAGGCCGGCGATACCTCCGCCGCGGCGCGGCAGACCGGCTCGCTCCTCTCCCGCATGGCGGCTCAAGGCGCCGATACCGCGGCCGCCGCCCCGGCGGCGGCGAAGACGGACCGCGTCGTTCCGGCGAACGGCACGTTCATCAAGGCGAACGAGAACGACGTGAGCCTCGCCAACACCTCCAGAATCTCGATCGACCCGGGTTCGGGCTGGACGCTCTCGAGCATGCTCTCCGCCGAGGAGCGCCGCTACCGCACGCAGAAGATCACCGATGTCAGCGAGAACTTCATGGCCCAGGCGACGAAGGTGTCGGAGGGGTTCTACGCTCTCAACATCGGCGTCGGACAGAACTACAGCAAGAAGAAGACCCTCGGCCTCGGGAGGTTCGGCAAGGACATCGTCATCGACAACCAGTCGGCCAACGCCGCCTACAGCCTCGTCTCGCCGCTGCTCGGCGCGGCGGCGTCGCGTCTCACCGTTCAGGCGGAGGGCCGCCGCGGGACGAACGATTTCAAGTTCGACCGCTCTGCCGCGGGGAGCGTGAGCGGGTCGGTCGCGTACGCAGCGGGGGCGCTCGGCGTGAGCGGCGGATTCGGCGCGATGCGCCGGGTCGAGTCGAGCGAGATCGGCACGGCGAAATTCTCCCGGATGCCGAGCGACGCCGACACGATACGCGCGGGGCTGAGCTACGGCTCGGGCGACAAGAAAACGCTCGACGTGCGCTACCTCCAGAGCAGCGGCGTCGAGCGGAGGGTCATGCCGCCGCTCGGCAACTCCCTCGAGATTCTCGACGATCCGTCGAAGGCCGAGCGGGAGGAGGCGCGCGGGGAGCTCCGCCAGCTCGACGTCCGGTCGTCGCTCGTTCCCTTCTCGTATCTCTCCATGGACGTGCGTTTCATGCACAAGCTCGACAGCCAGAAATACCTCGTCGACAGCCGCCGGTCCGGCGAGAGCGAGAACACCTCGATCGAAGCGACGGGTGCCTATCGGTACGCGAAGTCGGGGACGCTCCGGCTCAGCGTGTCGAGGGGCGAGCGGGTCAACGACTACGGCCCGAAATCGCTCTCGAGCATGACGATCCGCGAGTACTCGCTCCGCGGGGGGATCACGCAGCTCATCGGCGATTCGCTCCAGTTCACGGCGAACGGTTCGGGACGGCTCCAGCAGAACTTCTACAAGCAGAGCGGCGTGAATCCGCGCGACGCCGACGACCTCTCCTACAGCGGCGACGCGACGCTGCGGGCGAAGATCCTCCCGCGCGTCTCCGCCGACATCACGGCCGCCGCTTCGCGATCCGAGAAGATCTACATCGACGGGACCCTCTCCGGCGACAACCGCGTCGATTACCAGTACCGGCTCGGGCCCACCATCCGCCTCAAGCCGCTCCGCTGGATCAGCCTCACGCAGGATTACATCGTCAAGATCGAGTACACCGATTTTCTCTTCACCGAGGCCAAGAACTACCTCAACCGCACGACGACGCTGAACACGCGGGCGGACATGAACCCGACCCGGCGCACCGCGATACTCTTCCGGCACAGCTATCTCATGAAGGACACGGGGAGCTACCTGCAGAGGGAGGGGCGGGAGCTGTACAGCCCGAACAGCAAGAACGTGGAGCACACGCTCGCGTTCGACGTCAGATACATGCTGAGCCCCGAGTTTCTCCTCAAGGCGCAAGCGGATTTCCGGACGCAGGAGAGCGGCATATACGGCGTGGTCGGCCCGCGCCGGGCGATCGTTCGGACGACGGTCTACGATTCGGGAGGATTCAAGGTCGGATTCATGAGGAAAAAAGAGATCTGGAACGCCGGGAGCGTCGATCTCGACGTCGCCTACGCGCGCAACTACGGCACGTACATCACCGAGGCGAGGAAGCAATACTGGGAAGTCAACTCGGCGGTCAATCTGAAGTTCTAGGAGGAACGCGATGAAAAGCGGACTACTCGCCGCGGCTCTCGTTTTCGCGACGCTGTCGGCGCCGGGGTGCATCTTCAACCCGCGGGACGCCGAGCCGCCGGACACGGAGGAGCAGGATCCCTGGATCGTCCCCAACACCGCGAAGGACGTGTTCCTCAATCTGACGAGCGGATTCGCGTCGAACAAGAACTCCAACTTCGAGCGGAGCCTCGATCCGGTGTTCCGTTTCTATCCGCGTCCCGAGGACGAAGCGAACCTCGGCTCCGCGGTGTTCGCGGACTGGACGAAGGACGTCGAGCTCTCGTGGCTCACGAGGGTCAAGGAAGTATACGCGGGCGAGAGGACGGTCCAGTTCGGCGACAGCGAGGGGCGTTTCGCCTACGAGGACATTCAGGTCGGCGCGGCGACGTTCGAGGGGCAGTATCTCATCACCCTCGATCCGGGGGACGGGAGCGACGTCGAGACGTACGCCGGGATCGCGCGCTTCATCGTCGTTCAGGGCACGCTGGGCTGGGTGCTCACCGAGTGGCGGGACCTCGACGTGAACGGCAACTTCGCGACCTCGGGATATCTGCGGGGAACGCTTCGGCCTTTGTGACCGGATACCGGCATAGTAGTTGCGGATAAGATATATCGAACGAAATTGCCGTCTTGATTGTTTCGCGCGGATATGCTATCCTTCCGCAAGGAGGTAGAGTATGCGGAATACGCCTGCGATGAAGCTTCTATGCCTTTTGCCGCTCCTGTCGCTCCTTGCGGTCTCGGGATGCATTCTGTCCCCGGAGGAGGACCCCACTCCGCCGGATCCGACGGACAACTTCAAGCCCCTGACCGACAAAGAGAACGTGATGTATAACCTCGTGCAATCGTACAAGTTCACGGACATCGAGAAGTATCAAGAGCTCCTGCATCCCGACTACATCTGGCGCAACCAGGAAACGGATGTGACCGAGGGCAAGGTGCCGAGCGAGTTCTACACGAGAGACCAGGATATTCAGGGCACGCTCGGCCTTTTCAAGGCGAAGCAGGGCACGCACCAGGATCCGAGCGCGGTCGTGGACGCCCTCGAGCTCACGATCCAGCCGGGATCGTGGCAGCAGATTACGGAAGTCGACGGCTCGCCGTGCGAGGACTGCTGGGAGACCTCGCGCATCTACGAGATCAACGTGGTGACCCCGACCAAGACGTATTACGGAAACGATCTCGTGAAGTTCATCGTGGTCCCCGTGACGGAGGGCGGAAAGAAGCTCTACAAGCTCCGCCGGGGCGACGATATACTCAGCAACTAGCGGCTTTCGAGTTTCTCGTCGAAAGGGAAGGAAGCGCATGCTTTCTCGGGGGAGCGCGCGCGCCGCGGCCGTCGCGGCCGGCGTCGGATTGCTTTTTCTCTCGAGCTGCATCCTCGGGACGGACGAAGACGACAAGCCCAAGGAGCCCGCGCCCGATTATCGCGATCTCACCGACAAGGACAACGTGATCCGCAACCTCCTCGAATCGTACAAATGGTGCGACATCGAGGAGTACGAGAGGCTCCTGCATCCCGATTACGTCTGGTTCAATCAAGAACGGCATGTCGTGACGGGAGGGTTGCCCGAATATTTCACGAGGGACGAGGACCTCGCGTCCACGGGCAACCTCTTCAAGGCGAAACTCGGCACGCATCCCGATCCGCTCGTGAAGGTAAACGCCCTCAATCTCGTCATCCAGACCGGCGCATGGCAGCGGATTACGGAGATCGACGGCTCGCCGTGCGGGGATTGCTGGGAGACGACGCGCCTCTACGAGATCGCCGTCGTTTCCCCGACGACGACGCTGTACGCGAACGATTATGTGAAGTTCGTCGTCGTCCCCGTCGTGGAGGGCGGGAATACGCTCTATAAGCTCCGCCGTGCGGACGATATCCACACCGATTGACTTTCCCCTCCCCCTGAACCTATAGTAAAGATGCCGCGGCCACGTTCGGGCGCTCGACGGCGCCTGCGCCCGGCGTCATTATGGCGAGAAAGAAATCGCAGGACACACTCGCTCGCGCGGCGATCGCGCTCGCGATCGTTTTCATCGCGGCGATCGCCTTCTACCGCTATCTCCAGACCGAACCGGGGAAGGTCTTCCTCGTCGATATCGGCGTCTCGAGCGCGTACGAGGGCGTTCAGGCCGGGATGGAGCGGCGGATCGTGCGCGCGCTTCGCCGCCACGGCGTGCTGAGCAAGCAGATCCGCATCGCGGACGACGAGGAGCCGGGCGCAGGCCGCGTGCGCCTCATCCGCGCCGAGGCCCCCCCCGACGCCTCTCTCGTGCAGATCAACGTCGCGCTCGTCCGCTCCGCCCGCGCCGCGGGCGGCACGGTGCATTCCTGCCGCGAGGGTAGGGACGGGAGCATCATCACCATGGAGATCGGCACGAAGCGCGCCGTCACGCACCGGTGCGTCATCAAGAAGGGCTCCGAGCGCCAGCACTACGCGCAGGCCGCGGTGAAGCGCTCTCCGGTGGTCGCCGTGTGCATCGACGATTTCGGATTCTTCAACAACGCGCTCGTGCGCGAGCTGCTCGAGCTCGATTTCCCGCTCACGATATCGATCATTCCGGGGCTTCGCCACTCGGAGCGCATCGCGCGCGCCGCCGCCGAAGCGGGCAAGGACGTCCTCTGCCACCTCCCGATGGAGGCGGAGAAGGAGTCGTGGGACGCCGGCGAGATCCCGCTCATCCGCGTCTCGATGAAGCCCGCCGAGATCGAGAGGGCCGTCGCCGAAGCCCTCGCGACTGTCCCCGGCGCCGTCGGCATAAACAACCACATGGGATCGGCGGCGACGGCGGACCGGAAGGTCATGGAAACGGTGCTCCGCGTCTGCCGCGCGCGGGGGCTCTTCTTCCTCGACAGCATGACGACGCCGCGATCGGTCGTGCGCGAGACCGCGCGCGCGACCGGAACGATGGAGGCGGGGAACGACCTCTTCCTCGACCACGGCGAGGGCACGACGCGCGAGAGCATGCAGAAGCTCCTCTCGATCGCGGCCCGCCGGGGCACGGCGATCGGCATCATCCACGTGCGCAAGGAGACGCCGGCGGAGCTTCGGTGGATGGCGGACGAGGCCCGCAAAGAGGGGATAGATTTCGTGACGGTGCGCCAGATCATGGCGAGACAGGCGATGACGGTAGCCGAAGGAGGAACGCGGTGACGAGAATGCGGCTCGGAGTCAACATCGATCACGTCGCCACGCTTCGCGAGGCGCGCAAGGCGACGGAGCCCGATCCCGTGACCGCCGCGATGATGGCGGAGCAGGGGGGCGCCGACCAGATCACCTTTCACCTTCGCGAGGACCGGCGGCACATTCAGAACCGCGACGCGCGCCTCATCAGCGAGCTCGCGCAGACGCGCGTCAACATGGAGATGGCGGCGACGACGGAGATGCAGGAGATAGCGCTCGCGCTCCGGCCCGATTCGGTGTGCCTCGTGCCCGAGCGGCGCGAAGAGGTGACGACCGAGGGCGGACTCGATCTGCTCCACACGGGGGATCGCGTCGGCCCCGTCGTGAGGGCGCTCCGCGAGGGCGGGATCGAGGTTTCGGCCTTCCTCACCCCCGACGCCGCCCAGATCAAGGAGGCGGCGCGGCTCGGCTTCGACGCGGTCGAGATCCACACGGGGGAATACTCGCGCGCGGGCCGCGCCGAGGTCGACCGGGCGCTCCGCGCGATCCGCGACGCGGCGAACGCGATCGTGAAGCAGGGCATGCACGCGCACGCGGGGCACGGCCTCACGTATCACAACGTGCAGATGATCGTCGCGATCGGGGAGATCGAGGAGCTCAACATCGGACACAGCATCCTCGCGCGCGCCGTCTTCGTCGGGATCGAGCAGGCGACCCGCGAGATGGCGGCGCTGCTGCGGCGGTGACTTCGATTCATGAAAGGAGGCTCTCCATGGGAGACGGCGGGAAAAACTGGTGCGGGGGCGGGAACGGCGCCTTCGCCGGGACGACGTGGTTCGCCGCGTGGCTCTTCACGATCGCGTTCCTGAAGCTCACCTTCTGGAAGGCGGTGTTCGCGATCGTGATCTGGCCGTACTATCTCGGGGTCTTTTTCCGGAAGTAGCGCCGCCGGGAGTCGGCGCGCTGGAAAACCGCTCGCACAAGGAGAGAAGATGCAGCCGTTTCCGAAGCTGCTCGTCGAGACGGCGGGGATCGAGATTCCGCTCGTCGGATTCTACGACGCCCCCGATGCCAAGCCATTCGAGCCCCTCGTCGTTTCGAAGAGCGGCGCGCACGCGTGCGTCTTCGCGTTCTACAAGAGCTGGCTCGCGGGGAAAACGCTCCTCGTGACGAAGGACGACTACGGCTGCGGCGGTGCGGGGCGGTCGTGGTGCGGGATCGAAACCCGTTCGCGCGAGGAGTTCGTGCGGTTTCTCGCCGACGAGGAGGGGCTCAAGGCCTCGCGCGATCTCATGAACCGCTGGCTCGACGCGAGCCCTCCGTACCGGCGCGAGCACGAGAACCTGCTCGTCGGCCCGCTGCGCGCCGACCAGTACCGCTATCTCAAGACCGTGACCTTCTACGTCAACCCCGATCAGCTCGCGCTGCTCGCCATCGGCGCGCAGTACGAGAGCGCGCCGGAGGATCCGCCGCCGGTGATCGCGCCCTTCGGCTCGGGGTGCGGCCAGATGGTCGGCGTCTTCAAGGACCTCGGCGTCGCCCAGGCCGCGATCGGCTCGACCGACATCGCGATGCGGCAGTATCTTCCGCCCGACGTGCTCGCGTTCACCGTGACCAAGCCGATGTACGAGCGGCTCTGCGCCCTCGACGAGAGGAGCTTTCTCACGAAGCCCTTCTGGAAACGGCTGCGGGCGGCGCGGGCGAAGGGGTAGCGCTTCCGGGCGATACGCGAAAAAAAGCCCCCTGCCGCGCGATGCGGCGCAATGATATTGTAATTGACATTTAGACGACCAAATGATTAGTATATTATCATGATTGAAAGGCCGTACTGGACCGGTAGGATCCGCGAAGGCTGGAAAAAGCGGTCGGTCGTTTGGCTCGCCGGCGTGCGTCGCGCGGGCAAGACGACCATCGCCCGAATGCTCCCCGGCGCGGCCTACGTCAATTGCGACCTGCCTTCGGCCGTGAGACGGCTCGAGGACCCGGAGCTCTTTTTTTCGGCTCAACGGCCGGGCTCGATCGTCGTTCTTGACGAGGTGCATCGGCTCGCCGATCCGAGCCGGGTGCTCAAGATCGCGGCGGACGAGTATCCGCGGCTTCGAATTCTCGCGACCGGTTCGTCGACGCTCGCGGCGACGCGGAAGTTCAGGGACAGCCTCACGGGAAGAAAAACGGTCGTTTCGCTCCTTCCCGTTCTGTGGACGGAGTGCCAAAACGAGTTCGGCATCCGGGACCTTGACCGTCGCCTGCTTCGGGGCGGTTTGCCGGAAGCCCTTCTCGGCGCCGCGCGCGACGAATCGTTCTATGCGGAATGGATGGACAGCTACTACGCACGCGATATCCAGGAATTATTCGGAATCAGGCAGCGCACGGGCTTCCTCAACCTCCTTCGCTTGATGTTGCGGCAGAGCGGCGGGCTGGCCGATTACTCGGCGCTCGCCCGCGAATGCGACGTAAACCGGCTCACCGTCAAGGCGCATCTCGAGGCTATGGAAACGGCTTATGCTCTCTTCTCCGTGCCTCCGTTTCACGGAGGGGGGCGCAGGGAGCTCGTGAAGCGCCCCAAGGTATACGGATTCGACACGGGATTCGTGGCGTTCGCGCGGGGATGGAACGATATTCGCGACGAAGATCGAGGGCTGCTGTGGGAGCATCTCGTGCTCGACGCGCTGCGCGCGGCGACGGAAGGGGAAGGGGTTCACTTCTGGCGCGACAAGACGGGTCGCGAGATCGACTTCGTTGTGCGGCGCAGAGGGGGCTTCGACGCCGTCGAATGCAAGATCAATCCGGATAGGTTCGATCCCGCTGCGACCGAAGTCTTTCGAACGATTCATCCGCGGGGACGCAACTTCGTGGTGTGCCCAGGAGTGGACGAACCCTACGAGCGCCGCTTCGGGAAAGTGCACATCCGCGTGATGGGATGCCGCGAGCTCATGCAGGCGCTCTAGCCTGCGCACCCGGCGGGCGGGCATACGGAAGGCGCATGCAAAAAAAGCCCCCTGCCGCGCGATGCGGCGGGGGGCTTCGCAGTTCACATTCAAACCGAGCTTACCGTTTCGGCAGCACGCTCTCGAGAGGCGTGTATTTGAGCTTGAACGCCTTCGCCACGGCCTCGTCGTTCACCGTGCCCCTCAGCATGTTGATGCCGGTCCAGATGGTCCGGTCGGCGCGGGCCGCCTTCGCGTACCCCATGTCGGCGATCTTCACCGCGTAGGGGAGCGTCGCGTTCGTGAGGGCGATCGTGGAGGTCCGGCACACGGCCCCCGGCATGTTCGCCACGCCGTAGTGGACGACGCCGTCGACGAAGTAGACCGGGTCGGTGTGGTACGTGGCGTGGATCGTCTCGATGCAGCCTCCCTGATCGACCGCGACGTCCACGATGACCGCGCCCTTTTTCATGGTCTTGATCATCGGACGCGTCACGAGGCGCGGGGCCTTGGCGCCCGGAATGAGGACGGCGCCGACGAGAAGGTCCGCGCTCGCGACCATGCGGCGGACGTTCGCCGGATTCGACATGAGGACGGTGACGTTCGCGGGGAGGACGTCGCTCAGGTAGCGCAGCCGCTCGAGGTCGATGTCGAGGATCGAGACCTTGGCGCCGAGGCCCGCGGCCATCTTCGCCGCGTGGGTGCCGACCACGCCGCCGCCGAGGATCACGACGTGCGCGGGCTCCACTCCCGGCACGCCGCCGAGGAGGACGCCCATGCCGCCCATCGGGCGCTCGAGGTACTTGGCGCCTTCCTGGATCGCCATGCGTCCGGCGACCTCGCTCATCGGCGTGAGGAGCGGGAGCTTGCCGTCGCGCACCATCGTTTCGTAGGCGATGGCGACGGCGCCCGTTTTCAGCATCCCCGTCGTGAGGGGCTTGCTCGAGGCGAAGTGGAAGTAGGTGAACACGATCTGATCCTTGCGGATCATCTTGATCTCGGGGGCCTGCGGCTCCTTGACCTTTATGATCATGTCGGCCTTGCGGAAGACCGCGCGCGCGGACGGGACGATCGTCGCCCCCGCGGCCCGGTAGTCGGAATCGGGGAAGCCGCTCCCGACGCCGGCGCCCTTCTCGACGAGCACCTTGTGCCCGTGCTTGCGCAGCATCTCGGCCCCGACGGGGAGCAGGCTGACGCGATACTCGGCCTTCTTGATCTCTTTCGGCACACCGATAATCATCGTTTCACCTCGCGGCTGGGGTTAGTGGCGGAAAGGCGTTTTTGAAATAAGCGATAGCAGCTCCTCGAATTCACCGGATAATATAGCCCAACAAGCGGCCGTTTCAAATCAATTTTGTGGGAATTTATAAGGAATCTGGAAAAGCGCCCTTGACACCCCGGCGGCTCGTTCTATATACTTTTTTAGCCGTTTTAGCCCGATTCGGCGGTTTTTTCGTTTCGCGAGCGGCGCCCGGAAGGGCGCTTGTCGTTTCGAGGTCTTCCCTTAAAAGGAGGCAGGTATGCCAGTGGATGCCGTCAGCGCCTTCATGGAGAAGGTAAAGGCGCGCGACCCCGATCAGCCCGAGTTCCATCAGGCGGTTCACGAGGTCGTCTCGTCCCTCATGCCCTTCATCCAGAAGAATCCCAAGTACCAGAAGCACCTGATCCTCGAGCGGATCGTCGAGCCCGAGCGAGTGATCATGTTCCGCGTGCCCTGGGTGGACGACAAGGGCGATATCCGCGTCAACCGCGGCTTCCGCATCGAGATGAACAGCGCGATCGGCCCCTACAAGGGCGGGCTCCGCTTCCATCCGACCGTCAACCTCGGCATCCTCAAGTTCCTCGCCTTCGAGCAGGTCTTCAAGAATTCCCTCACGACGCTCCCGATGGGCGGCGGCAAGGGCGGCAGCGATTTCGATCCTAAGGGCAAGAGCGACAACGAGGTCATGGCGTTCTGCCAGTCCTTCATGTGCGAGCTCTTCCGGCACATCGGCGCCGACACGGACGTCCCGGCGGGCGACATTGGCGTCGGCGGACGCGAGATCGGCTACCTCTTCGGCATGTACAAGAAGCTTCGCAACGAGTTCACCGGCGTCCTCACCGGCAAGAAGCTCAACTGGGGCGGGAGCCTCATCCGTCCCGAGGCCACCGGCTACGGAACGGTCTACTTCGCCGAGGAGATGTTCAAGACCCGCGGCCAGTCGATCCAGGGCAAGACCGTCGCGATCTCCGGCTCGGGCAACGTCGCCCAGTACGCCACGCAGAAGTGCCTCGATCTCGGCGCCAAGCCCGTGACGCTCAGCGACTCGAACGGCACGATCTACGATCCGGCCGGCATCGACCGCGAGAAGCTCGCGTGGGTCATCGACCTCAAGGAGGTCAAGCGCGGCCGCATCGCCGAGTACGCGAAGAAGTTCCCGAAGACCGAGTACTTCGAGGGCAAGCGTCCGTGGCACGTCACGTGCGACGCGGCGCTCCCCTGCGCGACCCAGAACGAGGTCGACGAGAACGACGCGAAAACGCTCGTGAAGAACGGCTGCGTCTGCGTGTCGGAAGGCGCCAACATGCCGAGCACCCCGGGCGCCGTCGACGCGTTCATCGGGGCCAAGATCCTCTACGGCCCCGGCAAGGCCGCGAACGCGGGCGGGGTGTCGACGAGCGGTCTCGAGATGTCGCAGAACAGCCTGCGCCTCTCGTGGAGCCGCGAAGAGGTCGACCAGCGCCTGCACGGCATCATGAAGGCCATCCACGCTCAGTGCGTCGAGCACGGCAAGGAAGGAAGTTTCATCAACTACGTGAACGGCGCGAACGTCGCCGGCTTCATCAAGGTCGCCGACTCCATGATCGATCAGGGCGTCGTCTGACGTCTTTGGCCGATCGATTCGGAACGCGAGCGGGCCCCCCTCCGGGGGCCCGTTTTTGCGAAAAAAGCCCCGGGCGGGAATATTTTCGGTTGGAAAAAACCGCGCCGATTATTACAATTAAGCCTGATTCAATCCTCACAGACTTCCGGGTGAGGCGCGTGACGGAACTGCCTCGACAACAGGACTCGGACGGCGCGGACAGGCTCCCGCGGCACGCGGGGAGGCGGCCGGAATGTACGACGTTTTCAAAGCGACATCCGACGGGCTCGTCATCGTCACCGAGTTCGAGAAGAACTGCTGGGTGCGCGTCTCGAACCCGACGAGCGAGGAGATAAACCTCCTCAGCGACACCTTCGGCGTGCCGCCGGCCTTCCTCACCGATCCCCTCGACGTCGACGAGCGGGCGCGCATCGAGATCGAGGAAGACGTCACGCTCATCGTCGTCCGCATCCCGTTCTTCGAGGGCGAGGAGATCGACATCCCCTACACGACGATCCCTCTCGGCATCGTCCTCACCGACGAGTACATCATCACCGTGAGCTCCCGCGCGCTCGAGCACCTGCTCGACTTCGTCGACGGCAAGGTGCGGACCTTCTCGCACGAGTCGCGCGCGCGGTTCATCCTCCAGATCTTCTCGCGCACGGCGCTCCTCTATCTGCGATATCTCAAGGAAATCAACAAGCGGACCGACCAGATCGAGCGCGAGCTGCACAAGTCGCTCAAGAACGAGGCGCTCATCAAGCTCCTCAACCTCGAGAAGAGCCTCGTGTATTTCACGACGTCGGTCCGGTCGAACGAGATCATGATGGAGCGGCTCGACAAGACGGGCCTGCGGATGAGCGAGGACGACCGCGACATACTCGAGGACGTCATCATCGAGAACAAGCAGGCGATCGAGATGGCGAACATCTACAGCAACATCTTGAGCGGCATGATGGACGCCTTCGCCTCCGTCATCAACAACAACGTCAGCATCGTCATGAAGTTTCTCACCTCGGTCACGATCATCTTCATGATACCCACGTTCGTCGCGAGCACGTACGGCATGAACGTGGCCCTTCCCTTCCAGCATTCGGGGCACGCCTTTCTCATCGTGACGGGGATTTCGCTTCTTCTCTCGCTTACGGGCGTCTGGATTTTCTGGAAGAGGAGATGGTTCTGATGCGGAGATCGGTTGCTGCCGCGTCGCTTGCGATCTTGCTCCTCGCGTCGAGCCGCGCTGCGGCGCAGGTGCAGCTCGATCTCGAAACGGGGATCGTCTTCTGCACGTACAACGACGTGCGGATCCCGGGTGCAGGAGGGACCGAGTTCTCCCTCGTGGACGATCTCTCGACCGACAACGAACCGTTTTTCCGGGCGCGCCTCAGCTACTCGTTCGCCGGGCGGCACATCCTCTCGCTCCTCATCGCGCAGCTCTCCCTCCCCGCGTCGGGAGATCCGCCCGTGGACGTCAACTTCAACGGAGTCGTTTTTCCCGCGGAGACGCCGCTCAAGGCCTCGTACCGTTTCGATTCGTACCGACTCACGTACCGGTACGCCCTCGCTTCGCGGGAGCGCTTCGAGGCCGGGATCGGTTTCACGGGCAAGATCCGCGACGCGGAGATCAGGGTCGAGAGCAAAACGACGGGGTCGGTGAAGAAAAACACCGGATTCGTGCCGCTCCTCAATTTCCTCGTCCGCTGGTCCTTCGCGCCCGATTTCTGGGCGGTGCTCGAGGGCGACGCCCTCGCCGCTCCGCAGGGGCGGGCCGAGGACGTGCTGCTCGCGGTGCAGTACTGGCCGTCGGAACGGTTCGGGTTCAAGGCGGGGTACCGGATCGTCGAGGGAGGCGCGGACAACGACGAGGTCTACAACTTCGCCCTCATCAACTACGCGGTCCTCGGATTCTACGCGAACTTCTAGCCGCGGGGGAACGGGGCGCCCGGCCGCCGCGCCGCCGCCGGCGCGGGCCGCGCGCGATCACGCCTCGCGCGAAGTTTCTTCGACGAGCTTCATGAAATCCTTCTCAGAAAGCACCGCGACGCCGAGAGAGCGCGCCTTCTCGAGCTTGGAGCCCGCCTCGGCGCCCGCCACGACGTAGGTCGTTTTCGCGCTCACGCTCGCCGCGGCGCGGCCGCCGAGCGATTTCACGAGCCGCTCAGCCTCGTCGCGCGCGAGCCCCTCGAGCGTCCCCGTGAACACGAAGGTCTTTCCCGCGAGCGGCCGCGGGCCGGCGCGCCGCGGCGCGGGGAGCACCTCGACGCCGAGCGAGCGGAGCTCGGCGACGAGGGCGCGCGTCCGTTTCTCGGCGAAGAACCCCGAGACGCTCGAGGCGACCTCGGGGCCGATCTCGTGCACCGTTTGAAGATCCTCTTCCGTCGCTTCCATGACGGCCTCGAGCGTGCCGTAGCGCCCGGCGAGCAGAGAGGCGACGTGCTCGCCGACGTTCCGGATGCCGAGCGCGTAGAGGAAACGCTCGAGCGGGACCTTCTTGGCCGCGCGGAGGGCCGCGACGAGATTCGAGGCGGATTTCTCGGCGAACCCCTCGAGTCCGAGGAGCGCCTTCTCGTCGAGGCGGTAGAGATCGGCGATGCTCCGGACGAGCCCCGCCTCCGTCATCGCGGCGACGGTTTTCGCGCCGAGACCGTCGATGTCGAGCGCCCCCTTGGAGGCGTAGTGCTCGATCCCCCGCCGGAGCTGCATCGGGCAGTTCGGGCCTCCCGTGCAGTAGTGGTACGCCCCCTCTTCGGCGACGCCCGCCCCGCACACGGGACAGGCGCCTGGCATCCGGAAAGCGGCGCGGCGCTTCTCGCCCTTCCGCGGGATGCGCTCGACGACGGCGGGGATCACGTCCCCCGCGCGTTCGATCCGGACCGTGTCCCCGACGCGGATGTCCTTCTTCGCCACCTCCCCCGCGTTGTGGAGCGTGGCGCGGCTCACCGTGACGCCGCCGACGTCGACCGGACGCAGAAGCGCCACGGGCGTGAGCTTGCCCGTGCGTCCGACCTGAACGACGATGTCCTCGACGGTCGTGATCTCCTTGCGGGGCTCGAACTTGAAGGCGATCGCCCAGCGGGGCGAGCGCGACCGCATCCCGATCCGCTCGCGGGCCGGTTTGTCGTCGACCTGAATGACGACGCCGTCGATCTCGAAGGGGAGCGAGTCGCGCTTCGAGGCGAGCGAGGCGTGAAACGCGATCGCCTCGTCGATCGTCCGGCAGGTCCCGCGGTGCGCGTCGACGAGAAAGCCCCACGACGACAGGCGCTCGAGCTCCGCCGAGTGCGTCGCGGGCGCTTCGAGGCCTTCGATCGCCATGATCTCGTAGGCGTAGAACGCGAGAGGCCGCTCCGCCGTGATCCTGGAGTCGAGCTGGCGGAGGGAGCCGGCCGCGGCGTTTCGCGGATTGGCGAAGGCGGGCTGCTCGCGCTCGGTCATCCATCGGTTGAGCCCGCGGAACGCCTCGAGCGGCATGATCGCCTCGCCGCGGATCGCGGCCGTGCGGGGCGCCCCGCCGCCGCGAAGCCGAAGCGGCACCGAGCGTATCGTCCGGATGTTCGGCGTGACGTCCTCGCCCACGGCGCCGTCGCCGCGGGTGGCGCCCCGTGAGAGCACCCCGTCCTCGTAGATGAGCTCGACCGAGAGCCCGTCGAACTTGGGCTCGACGGCGTAGACGATCTCTTCGGTCCCGAGGAGCTTCTTCGCGCGCCGGTCGAACTCGCGGGCCTCGCTCTCCTCCGTCACCGATTCGAGGCTCAGCATCGGCTTGACGTGCGGCACCTTCGGGAGATCGTCGCGCGGCGGGGCGCCGACGCGCCGGGTCGGCGAATCGGGCGACGCGAGATCAGGATACTCCTCCTCGAGCGACACGAGCTCCCGGAGCAGCCGGTCGTACGAGGCGTCCGAGATCTCGGGGAGGTCGAGGACGTAATAGAGATGGTCGTGCCGCGAGATCTCCTCGCGGAGCTTCGCGATCCGCTTGTGCGCGTCGGCGCGATTCATGAGTGTCCGGGCCGCGGGGCTCCGTCAGGCCGGACGGCCTCGAGCCGCCGCTCCCACGATTCCGTGTTGAAGTTGAACCTTCTCGCGAGGCTGAGAAACGCGGCCGCGGCCCGCTTGCCCGCCTCGCGGCTCTCCGGGCTCCTGCCGCCGAGGCCCTCGATGAACGGCGCGATCACCGTCTCGAGAATGGCGTACATCCGGTTCTGGATGTCTCGGAAGCTCATTTCGATCCCCATCTCGTCGCTCAGGTTGACGAACTGCTCGACCGCGGCCGCGGCCGGCGCGGTGAGCTCGCCCGAGAGCAGCTTCAGCTTTTCCATGATGAGCGCGGCGAACGAGGCCGCCGCCGAAGAGGTGTCGATCGGAACGCCGAAGGATTTCGCCTCCGACACGATCCGGCGGATCCCCTCGATGCCGGCGGGGTTGAGGGTGCGCTCCCAGCGCTCGACCTCTTCGACGAGCCGCTTCGTGAGGTGCGTCTCGGCGGGAACGACGATCCCCGCCGGGGCGTCGACGCCCGCGTCCTTGAGGAGCCGGAGGAGCCCCTTGCTCTCCTGATAGATCTGGCCGTAGAGCCGGTCGACCGCCTCGAGCGCCCGGGCGGTGAGATAGCGAAGGATGCGCTCGCGGTCCTCGGGGAGGAAATCCCTCGCGGTGAGCGCCGTCCCGAAATGCTCCGCCGCCGACGAGACGAGCTTGTCCCGCGAGCCCGAGGACGCGAGCTCGGCGAACTGCGCGACGGTCTCCCGCGCGGCCGCCTCTTCGGCGCTCTCCTTGACGTAGCACGCGAACACCGCCTCGCCCTCGACGTGCACGAGATACTCGAAGAGGCGCCGCTCGAGCGTGTAGCGCGAGGTGAGCTCGAGCGAGCCCGCGCGGGCGGCGCCGCCGTCCATGCGGCGGAGGATCGATTCGAGCGGCCGGACGGGGTGGCCGTAGACGAGGCGGATCTTCTCCCCGGGCGTGAAATGCTCCGTAACGGCGTAGAGCGCGGCGATCGAGCGAGCGCCGAGCGCGGATTGTCTCCGCGCCGCCGAGAATATGTCGGCGCCGGTGCCCTTGCCCGGCACGTTGCTCGCCGCGCGCGAGAGGGTCGCGATGAGGTCGCGCTCGAGGGCGGTGCGGCGGCCCGGCCCCGCGAGCTCGATCGCCCGCGCGGCGTAGCGCAGGATCTGCGTCGCCTCGAGGCCCGAGATGTCGGCGAAGAACCATCCGCAGGAGGTGAACATGAGCTGGGCGTTCCGCTGCGATTCGAGGAGCGAAAGGACGCGCGAGATCTCCGTCCCGGAGAGCTCGCGCGAAGCGCGCGCGCGCACGAACTCCCCCGCCGCCTCCGTCGTGCGCTCCTCGACGAGCTCGATGTAGTCGTCGCGCGCGGTCCACGGATCGGCGAGAAGCCCCCGCGTCTCCTCCTCGAACGCGGCGGAGAGAGAGGCGGCGAGCGCGTCGAGCCCCGAGCGCAGCGGGGCGCGCCACTTCTGATTCCACGAGGAGTCGCCGCCCGTGGAGCAGCCGCAGTCCTCCTTCCATCGGCCGACGCCGTGGAAGCACGACCACGACGTCCCCTCGCCGTTCGGCCCCTCTTTGAGCTCGACCTCGAACGCGGGTTCGTGGGCGGCGAGGTACGCGGCGAAGTTCGTCATCGAGAATCCGTGCCGGGGGGCCGCCTCTTCGACGAGGTAGGAGAGGGCCATGTCGGCGAACGGCTCGTGATGTCCGTAGATCTCGCCGTCCGTCGCGATCGCGACGAGGTCGTCGCCGCCCCGCTGAAAACCGAACTCGATCGCCTCGGCGAAGCGGTCGCCGTTTCGAAGGAGATGGTTGAAGCTCACGTCCGTCGAGAGCG
>DHHB01000001.1:0-1292 GCA_002403075.1 bacterium UBP1_UBA4783
CGTAGTCGCCGAGGTAGAAGTACACGGAACCCATGCCGAAATAAACCTCTCCCGTCCCGCGGCGGTCGCCGAGCTCCTCGTAGATCGCCATCGCTTCGTGCTCGAGGGAGAGGGCTTCCCGGTACCGTCCGCGCACGTCCGCGAGCATGCCGAGCGAATTGAGCGCCCAGGCCTCGCCCCTGCGGTCCCCGAGGGCCCGGCTCGCCTCGAGCGCGCGGCGGTACCGCGCCTCGGCCGACGCGAAATCGCCGAGCCTGTGGTGAGCCACGGCGAGCCCCGCGAGCGCCCAACTTTTGCCGTAGAGGCTCCCGGTCTTCTCGTACTGCTCGAGAGCATGCTCGTAGTGCTCGATCGCCTGCGCGTATTCGCCGATCGTGCTTCGGAGGTAGCCGAGACGCAGATGCGCGCCGAGCTCTCCCCACTCGCTGCGGCTCTCTTCATGGAGGGCGAGCGAGCGCTGAAAGAGCTTGATCGCCTCCCGCGCGCGTCCCCGCGACTCGGCCGCGGCGCCGTATCCGTAGTAGATATAGCCGAGGATCCACTTGTGTCCGCAGGAGAGGGCCGTTTCCTCGGCCTCCTTGAAGCGGGCCGCCGCCTCGTCGAGCGACCGGAGGCGGACGTCGATCTGGCCGACGCCGTTGAGCAGGACGGCGATCCTCTCGGGATCGCCCGTGATCCGCTCGAGATCGAGCGCCTCGCGGTACCGCTCGAGAGCTACGACGTTTTCCTGGCGCTTGTCCCCGATCCGCCCGAGACCCGAAAGACACCGGCTTTCGATCTCCCGAAAGCCCCGCTCCCGAGCGCGTGGAAGGAGAGCGGCGAGCGCGCTGTCCGCTTCGTCGAGACGATCGGCCGCGACGAGGCACTCCGCCTCGAGGACGGCCGCGTCGACGGCGAGCCGCTCCGACGGAACGACCGTCGCGAGGCGCCGGTATTCGGCCGCCGCGTCGAGAGCGGTCCGCCCTTCCTGATCCGCGAGAAAGCCGGCCGAGCGGGCCCGCGCGGCGATCGCCGCGGAGAGGGTGTCGCCCGACGCCTCCGCGATCGCCGCGGCCCTTCGGAAGGACGCGACAGCCTCCTCGAAGCGCCGCTCACGGCGGGCGGACGCCCCCGAGAGAAAGGCGGCGAGGACCTCGCGCCGCGCCCCCTCGAGAGCCGCGAGGACGCGCGAGCAGTAGGAGATCGCCGTGTCCGGAGCGCAGAGACGAGAGCGGGAGGCGACGAGGCCCTCGGCGAGCTCGAGCGCGCCGGAGGAGCGGGAGAGCTCGCGCTCGAAATAGGAAGCGGCCTCG
>DHHB01000001.1:1359-4019 GCA_002403075.1 bacterium UBP1_UBA4783
CGCCGCGAGCGCGGCGAGCGATATGCCGACTCCCGGCCTCACGCAGCGCCCCCGGCGCCGCGCGGTCCTTCAACCCAGAGCCTCCAGATATCGGCGAGGAGCCGCTTTTTCGCCCGGAGCATCGCGTCTTTCGTATCGCTCCTCACGGCGCCCGCCGCGGCGCCCGCGTGGCCGTCCCCGATGTTGAGCCTCCGCATGATCTCGCCGATATCCTTGCCGTGCTCTCTTCTGTTGAGGTTCATCGAGAGGGACATCGAGACCGAGAGGTCGTTCGTCTTCCGCCCGCCCCGGAACACGGCGCCGAGCACGAGGACGGCGAGCGATTGAGGCGCGACGAGATACGCGAGGTTCTTGTGCACGCGCGGCGGCCGCGAGTGGCCGGTGAAATCGAGAAGCGCGATCTCCCGCGCGGAATCCTGCGGGAGGTAGGACACGGATGTCTCGATGAACTCGATCATCCGCCTCTCTTCGTCGCGGTAGCCCGCGGCCCGCGCGGCGACGTCCGCCTCCCCCGCGACCTCCTCGAGCGGGCGGTCGCGGACGAGGCGCACGAGATCGTTGAGATAGTCCGTTTCGTCGCGCCGGCCGGCGTGCCGCGCTTTCATGCTCATGTCGACGAGCTTGCCGGGGGTCTCGCGGCGCCACTCCTCGACCGAACGATAGTCGAACGAATCGATCGTGTCGGCCTCGGCGACCGTCGCGGCGAAATACGGCGGGAGCTCGCGATCCCGCGAGAAGTACTCGAGCACGACGCGCGCGCAGGAGGGCTTCGCGTCGTCGAGCCGCCCCGGGATCGAGAGCGGATCGATGCCGCGCAGCGCGAGCGCCTCGCGGTTCCCCGGATGATGGTCGAACCAGAGCCCGCATTCGAGCGGATACGGCAGGTCGCAGACGACGTCCCCGGCCGTCACGGACACCTCGGAGCGCTCGATCATCGAGGGCCCCGTGAAGAAGAACCGGTCGATGCCGAGCACGCGGGAGCAGATCGCGGCGGAGACGACGCCGTCGAAATCCCCGTGCGTGACGATCCGGTCGAGCTCCATTGATTCCTTCCCCGCCGGCGCCTTTCACCAGCCCATCGCGAGGGCGGCGGCGCCGACGGCGATTCCGGCCACGAACGCGATCCCCTTGACGAGAACGAACGCCCGGCGCGATTGCGCGAGCATCGGGAGCATGCCGTGTCCGTCCTGCACGATCGAGCTCGCCAGCAGCACGGAGAACGGCACCTCGCCCCGCGCGTAGAGCGTGACGAACACGAGGTGCGGCCCCGACTGCGGTATGAGGCCGACGAGACACGCGACGGCGAGGATGATCCACCGCGCTCCCTGCGTCGCGCCCGAGACGTCGAGCCCCGCGCGCTCGACGAGCAGATGGATCGCCGTGAGCGCTCCGAGGGTCCAGAGAAAGATGCTCGGGAGGTGGCGCTTCGCGACGTGGCGCCAGAGGTGCTCCTCGAGGAAATGATCCGGCACGCTCGCCACGATGAAGAGCGCGACGGCCGAGGCGGCGACGAGGGTCACGCGCACCCAGTTCCACTCGGGGGGTTCGATCTGGCCCGCGATCACCGCGGCGAGAAAGAGGAGGAGCACGATCGCGAGTATCCCCCGCGCGGCGGAGCATTCCCGCCACTGCGCCCGGATGCCGCCGAGGTCGAAGAGCGGCCACCGGGCGAGCTCGTGCTCGTGGATCTCGAGCCCGTCGCAGCAGAGCGCCCCCGCGGCGAACCGCTTGCCGCCGAGGGAGTCGACGAGCGCCCCGACCGCGATCCCGAGCGCGAAGCAGACGGCGAACACGAGGACCGCCTGACGCGGCACGAGGGCGAGCATGACGAACTGCTCGTCCCCCGAGGTCGCTATCATCGCGGCGACGACCGCCCCGAGGCTCAGCAGCCGGTGCGAGTACATCGCGACGACGGCGAAGGCGCCGAGACAACCGGGAACGACGCCGAGGGAGGCCGCGAGGAGATACTGCCCCCAGCGGTTTCGCGCGAGCCCGTGCCGCCACGCGCCGCTCGTGAGCACGTTCACGTATTCGATCACGAGCATCATGACGAACACGAACCCCGTGACCATGACGGTTTGTCTGAGGACCTCGATCATAGCCGGTTCCTTTCGTGTTCGCGGCGGGACGCGCGGCGCCGCCGGGCCCCGGGGGAGCGGAGCCCCGCGGCGGGACGCGCGGCGTTCAGTCGTCCTTTTCCGCGAGGCCGCCGCGCCGAAGGGCGCCCCGTCCGAAACGCCTCGCGATCTCGTCCGAGGCCCGCTCGATGCGGCTCCACTTCCCGGCGGGGCTTTCCCGGCCGCCGAAGAGCGTGAGCTGCAGGGCGGCGTCCTCCGGCTCGAGGTTCGACACGCCGACGCCGACGAGACGGACCTTCGAGCGGAGAGAATATACGGCGAGGAGCTTTCGCGCTTCCAGATATATCGTCTCGCCGAGCTGCGTCGGCTCCGGCAGGGTGACACTCCTCGTGACCTGCCGGAAATCCTTGTGCTTGAGCTTGAGCGTTACGGTCCGCCCCCGGAACCCCTCCTCGCGCAGACGCCGTCCGACGCGCTCCGACTGCTCGAGGAGCGCGCGCGCGAGGACGCGCTCGTCGTCGGTGTCATCGGGAAGCGTATCCTCGGCGCTCACGGACTTGGGCGCCGTGTACGGCTCGACCG
>DHHB01000049.1 GCA_002403075.1 bacterium UBP1_UBA4783
TATTCGAGATCTTTCTCCAGCTCCTCTCGAACACGCTCCAATCGTTCTACGAGACGAAGCGGATCGCGGCAGGCGTCGCCTGCGGCAACGTTCTCTACATCGCGCTCCTCTTCGTCGTCCTCCGCGCGGGGTTCGGCGTCGTCGGGGTGCTCGCGGCGGCCGCGGCCTCGAACCTCTGCGCGGCCGCGATCCTCGCGCCCCGGGCCGCGAGGCTCGCCGCCTCGGCGCCGGCCGGGACAGGGCCGTCGGCGGGGGACGTGCTCCGGTTCTCGCTTCCGTTCGTCGTGACCGGAATCCTGAACCAGATCGTCTGGCGCCAGTCCGAGGTGCTTTTTCTCGGGCACTTCAGGGGGGCGGCCGAGGCGGGCTATTTCAGTCTCGCCTACCGGACGCCGCAGCTTCTTCTCGAGTTCGTGCCGCTCACCGTATATCCCCTCATCATGGCCGGCTCGTCCGAGGTCTTCGCGCGGGACGAGCGGAATCTCGCCCGCGCGGTCGATCTCTATTACCGGCTTCTCTACATCCTCGTCGTTCCCGTCGCGGCCATGGGGTTCGCCTTCGCGCGGCCCCTCGTCCCTCTCCTCTATGGCCCGGAAATGCTTCCCGCTGCGTCACTTACGCAGCTCTTTTTCGTTGTCTTTTCGTACTCCTTTCTCTATACTCCGCTCAGCATGGCGCTCTACGTCATGGGCAAGAGTTGGATCAACATGTTGATCTTCTTGAGTTTGGCCGTTCTGAACGTAGGGCTCGATCTTCTTCTCGTCCCGCGCTACGGGATCTGGGGCGCCCTGATTCCGGTGCCGGTGGTCCTCACCGCGGCGATCGTCGCCTTCCGGGCGGTCATGCGGCGCCGGAGGCCGGACGTGCGCATACCGGCGAGGTTCATCCTCCGGTGCTGCGCGGCGGCGCTGCCGCTCGCGGCGCTGGCGATCCCGTCGGCCCGCTGGAGCGGGGCGGGCGCGCTCGCCGTCATGATGCCGTGCGGCGTCGCGCTGCTCTATGCGGGCTTTCGGCTGATGCGGATCGTCGGCGACGAGGAGAAGGAGCTCATACGGAAGCTCCCGATCCCGATGAAGGAACGGCTGCTCGGTCTCTTCTAAGGGAGATCCGCGATGTATCGAGGCAAGCGCATTTCGGTCGTCATCCCGTGCTACAACGAGGAGGAGGGGATCGCGCGGGTGATCCCGTCGCTCCCTGCCTCGGTGGACGAAGTCGTCGTCGTCGACAACAACTCGACCGACCGCACGGCGGAGACGGCCCGGGGCCTCGGCGCCCGCGTGGTCTTCGAGGCGCGCAAGGGGTACGGGGCCGCGTACAAGGCGGGGCTCGCCGCCGTCACGGGGGACGTCACCGTGACGATGG
The DNA here is from genome assembly GCA_002403075.1 of bacterium UBP1_UBA4783. Taxonomy (GTDB): domain Bacteria; phylum Krumholzibacteriota; class Krumholzibacteriia; order Krumholzibacteriales; family Krumholzibacteriaceae; genus SSS58A. The sequence continues at coordinate 1,363 of DHHB01000049.1, forward strand.
ACGGCGACGGAACGTATCCGGCCGATCAGATCGAGGAATGCGTCGCGTACCTTCTCGACCGCAACCTCGATTTCGTTTCGGCCTCCCGGTTTCCGCTGCAGGACCGGCGGGCGATGAACGTCTCGAACCGCGTCGGAAACTGGATACTCACCGCGGCCACCCTCGTGCTCTTCATGCGCGGGATCAGGGATTCGCAGTCCGGCATGTGGATTTTCCGCAGCCCGCTCTTCCGGGAGATCGCGCCCCGCAGCGACGGGATGCCGTTCAGCGAGGAGATCAAGATCAAGGCGATCCGCCGCCGCGGCGTGCGTTTCGACGAGTACCATATCCGGTACCGGCCCCGCATCGGCGAGGTGAAGCTCGAGAAATGGCGCGACGGGATGAGGAACCTCTGGTATCTCGTGAGGCTTCGATTCGATCCGCGCGCGTGACGGAACACCGGCCGCCGGGCGGCGCGGACGTCAGCGCGCTGCGGCGGCACCGGGAAGGAGTCGTTCATGCTGAAGAGCCTCGTTCTCATCGTATTCACCGTCATCATCAACACGACGGGGCAGTTCATGGTGAAGACCGGCGTGAACCGGGTCGGCAACGTGAGCCTCGGCGATTTCGGCAGCGTCTTCCGGGCGCTCACGTCGTGGCTCGTGATCGCGGGCTTCGGGATCTACTTTCTCAGCGCGCTTCTCTGGATCAGCATCCTGTCGCGGGCGGAGCTGAGCTGGGCGTTTCCCATCCTGAGCCTCTCGTACGTGCTCACGGCGCTGCTCTCGCCCGTCATCCTTCACGAGAGCGTTTCGGCGATGCGGTTCGCCGGCATTCTCGTCATTTGCTTCGGCGTATACCTCGTGAGCAGGACGTATTGAGGACCCTCGCCCGCCGGCTCCGGGATCGGACCCGGACGCCGTGATCCCGCGCCTGGGTCCGGACGAATCATGACGGTCGCTCTTCGCATATTCGATACCGCCGCCGTGGCGATCGCCGCCCTCTCGGGTTTCGGGATCGTCGGCGGACCGGCGGCGCTGCGGATCGTGATCGTCTTCTACGCGATCTTCATCGTTCCCGGCGCGGCGCTCCGCCGCCGCTTCTTCGACTCGGCCTCGGGGGCGGTGGAGCGGGCGGGGGACACGTTCGTTCTCGGCGTCGTCTTCGCCTCGCTCGCCTCCTGCGTCGGGTTCGTGCCCGGCGCCTCCTACGGGGCGATTTCGCTCGTCGCGGGCGCGGCGGCGCTCGCTCTCGTCTGGCTGCCCCGTCGCGAGGGGCCGCGCCGAACGGAGGGCGCGCCGGCGGAGACGGCGGGCGCCGCGCACGCGAAGATACCGCCGGGGCCGCGCCTCGTTTCCGGGCTTCTCCTCGCCTGCGTTTTCGCCGCGGGCTTTTTTCTCCTGTACGACCGGGGCGGGCTCGGCGCGGACACCGACGCGCCCGACCACGTGAGCTTCGTCAGGCGGAGCGTCGAGAGCGGCGCTCTCTTTCCGAGGGATTCCTACTATCGCGACGGCGACGGCGTCTCCCTCGACGCGCGAAAGGGACTCTGGCATCCGGTGCTCTCGCGGTGGGTGCGCGATGCGAACGCCCCCGCCGACCGGGTGTGGAGAATGGCGCCCGCGTGCGCCGCCTTCTTTGCCCTCTGCGTGTTCTACGGTTTCGCGGCCTCGCTCGCGGGACCGGGGTTCGTCGCGCTCCTCTCCGTCGCGCTGCTTCTGTTATTCGGGGCGGGTGAGGGGGCCGCGTGGCTCACGAAGATCGGCTTCAGCCGCAACATGGCGCTCGTTCTCCTCTGGGCGGACGCCGCGTTCATCGTCCGCTGGTGCCGCTCGCGGCGCCGGGCCGATCTCGCCGCGGCCGCGCTCGTCGCGGCGGCGGGCGCGGCGTTCCACGCCGCGTTCGCGCTGCAGGCGATCGCCGTGCTCCTCGGCACGCTCTGCTTCGTGCTCGCGAGCCGGGACGGGAGGGCGTGGCGCGCGCCGTTCGGGGCGGCGGCCGCGGCGGTCGTCGCGGCGATGGCCGTGCCGCTCGCGATCCGCTCCGGGGAAGCCGGGATCGCGCACAACGCGCTGCACACGCACCGGCAGGGCATGCTCGTTCTCGGCGAAACGCTCGCCGTCGTCGATCCCGCCGAGGTGGCGACGAGGCTCGGCCCGGCGTTCTTCTTCGTGCTCGCCGCCTCCCCGTTCTACTACCTCTACACGAAACGGATCGAGCGGCGGTCCCTCGCGTTCTTTTTCTTCGCCGCGCCGGTCGTTCTCGTATTCACGCCGTACGTCTCGTCCCCGATGGAGCGGATCTTCGGATATCTCCACTACCGAATTCTCGACGCGGCTCCGGTCGCCGTCGTCCTCGCCGTGACGCTCGCCGGTCTCTCGCGCGCGGCCTTCGGCGGACGGCGCGGCGAGGGCGGCGGGGAACGGAAGCGCTTCGCGGCGCTCTCCTCCGTCGCGGGACGGATATTCGCCCTCGCGGCGCTCGTCCTCTTCGCGTGGTATCCGCTTCGGATCGGTACGCGGGTCGCCTCCGGGGCGATATCGGCCGCGTTCCGGAGCCCCGGCGCGATGGAGGACGGGTACGCGGCTCTCTTCGGGGCGATCGAGACACACACCGCGCCGGGCTCCGTGATAGCGTCCGATCCGCGAACGAGCTATATCGTGTCGGCCTACACGGACCGGTTCGTCGCGGTGACGCTTGATCAGCACGGCTCGCCCTCGGACGCGCTCGCGCTCGACCGGCTGCGGGAGATACGGGATCTTCTGAGCCCGGCCGTTCCGGCCGCGGCGAGTGCGGCGTGGCTCGATTCGGCGGAGGTCGATTACGTTCTGGTGGACGGCCGGGCGCGCCCGGACGGCGATTTCTTCGGCAGCACGCCTCTTGGCGGCGGAAGGGAGTCGCTCCGCAAGATCGAATCGTGCCCTTCGCTCTTCCGGCGTCTCTTCGCGATCGGGGAGTTCTCTCTCTTCGAGATCGTTCGCGGGCGCGCTCCGGCGGAGATCGAGACCGCGTGCGCCGTCCCGCTCGCGCGTCCGTGTCCGTGCGGGACGGACGCCGAGAGCGCGACACGCGGCGGTCCGCCGGCTGGGGGGGACCGGCTCATCATCGTGAGCCCGATCGACGCCGGGAGCGGCGTCGTGCTTTCGAGCGCCCGCATCGAGCGGTCCTTGCTGCGATCGATCGATACCCTCTCGGGATATTTCTGCTGGAAGGCGGAGCGCGGCGTAGCCCACGGCCTTCCGCTCGAGGTCACGATCCGTCTCGACGGATCCGCGCCCGGGAGAGAGAGGCATCGCGCGTGGTACGGAAAACAGTACCGGCGCTTCGTCGAGCGCTCGCGCAAGGTCTTCTACCGCGCCACGTGGACCGAGCGACTGCGGGCCGGCGGCGTCGATCCCGATCTCTGGACCCCCGGCGAGGCCGTGCGGCAGAGGTTCGCCCTGCCGATCCCCCGCGCGCTCGCGCCCGGCGCGTATGAGCTCAGAATCAAGGTCCGCCGGATACCCTATCTGCCCGTGCGGACGGTCGCCGACTATCTGTCGAACGACGATTCCCAGCAGGGAACCGCGATCGGCATGATCTACGTGCAATGAAGGGAGGAGCGGGGCGCGAGGCGGGAGAGGATCCGCCGCGCGCCCTGACGGGCTCATGAACGCGAACGGGGGCAATCCCGCGCGGATCGCCTACTTCTCGGACGCTCCATGGACGGGAGGCGCCGAGAGATACCTGTATCTGCTCGCTTCGCGTCTCCCGCGCGACGAGTTCTCCCCGTGTCTCTTCGTCGACGACGCCTCGCGTCTCGAGACGCTCTGCTCGTGGATGCGGGACGCCGGGGTTCCCGTTCATGAGGTTCCCATCTCTTTTCCGCCGTGGGGAAGGGGCGGCGCGAGGTTCGTGGGCGCGATGCGGCGTCTCGGCGTTTCGATCCTGCACTGCAACATGCCGGGACCCTGGGGATCGCTCTACGGATTCGCCGCGCCGCTCGCGAGGCTCGCCGGCGCGCGAGGAGTCGTATCGACGGAACACCTGCCGATGATCGAGCCGTTCGCGAAGGGCGCCGCCTTGAAGCGGGTCGCCGGGGCCTTCATCGACCGCGTCATTACCGTGAGCGAGGACAACGCCCGCTGGCTTCGCGAGCGCCACGGCGTTCCCGCGCGGAAGATCCGCGTCGTGCGCATCGGCGTCCCCGAGCCCCCGGCGGCGGACGGCGCGCGGGCGCGATCGGCGCTCGGTATCGGCGGCGGCGACTTCGCGTGCCTCATGGTCGGGAGTCTCGAGGAGCGGAAGGGGCATCGTTTCGCCGTCGAGGCGCTCGCGAAGCTGCCCGAGCGCGTGAAGCTCCTCGTCGCCGGAACGGGGGAGACGGAGGAAGAAACGCGGCGGCTCGCCTCGATCCTCGGGATCTCCGGCCGGGTCCGGTTTCTCGGATACCGGCGGGACGTACCGGAGCTTCTCGCCGCCTGCGACGCGCTCCTCGTCCCGTCGCTTCTCGAAGCGACTCCCTACGTCATCGTCGAGGCGATGGCGCTCTCGCGGGCGGTCGTGGCGAGCCGCATCTACGGCATCCCCGAGCTCGTGGAGGACGGCGCGACGGGGATCCTCGTCGAGCCCGGAGACGCGGACGCCCTCGCCCGGGCGATCTCCTCTCTCGCGGGCGATCCCGCCCTCGCCTCGCGGCTCGGAGCGGCGGGGCGCGCGCGGTTCGAGACCGACTTCCGAGTCGAACGCTGCGCGGCGGAAACGGTTTCCATCTACCGTGAAATCCTGAACAGACGATGAGCGGGGGACGTCTCGCGGCGGCGGCTCAGCGGGCCGCGCCCGGACGCACGCGCGAGGCGAGCTTCTCGAAGAGCCGGCGGTAGTCGTCTCCGCGGTCGCGGATATCGTGATGATCCCGGACGTACGCGGCGGCCCGCAGGGACATTTCCGCGCGCTCTTTCGGATCGGCGATGAGCCGCCGAACCGCGGCGGCGAGGCCCTCGATCGTTCCGCCGACGAGGCCGACGCGGTTGCGGACGATCGTGTCGTCCGGATCGATCTCCAGCGAGAGCACCGGCACGCCGTGCGCCCACGCGTGGAGGAACGTGTTCGGAAACCCCTCGAGGGAGGACGTGTTGACGAGGGCGTACGCCTTCCGGTAGTAGATGTCCATCTCTCCGGGGGGAACGAAATCGATCTGACTCACGTTCGGCGCCTCGCGCAGCTTCTCCTTGATCGAGCGATAGTACGCCGGGTCTCCGACCGCGCCGCCGACGAGGATGAACCGGGTTTCGGGCACGCGGCGCGCGAGCTCGACGAAGAGCTCCGCGCGCTTCATCCAGCGGAGCCCTCCGACCCAGAGAAACGCGGGACCGTCGCCGGATCCGGTTTCGGGCGATCCCGGCGCCGGCGGCACCGTCGCCGCGGACGGGTCCGGGATCGGGACGCCGTTTCTGATGAGAACGGCCTCGCGCCCGAAGTTCTCCGCGAGAAGCCGCTTCTGCTTTTCGGTCTGCGCGATGACCGCGTCCGCCCGCCGGATCCCCCAGCGGTAGAGGGCGGCCATGGCGGCCGGGAGGTTCCCCTGGCAGTCGGGGTAGACGTTGTAGTCGCTTCCGACGGAGAAGGTGAAGGCCCTTCCGAGACGGCGCGCGAACCACGCGAGCTGTCCCGTGAAGAAGGAGGTGGACCGCTGGTTGTACACGTCGGCGTCCGCCGCGCGCATCGCCCGCCGGATCGAGAGCATGTCGGGGAGGAAGCGGAGCTTGCGGTTGCCCTTGAACGGTGTGAAGGATTTTATGAGCGTGATGCCGTCCACGACCTCGATATCCCGCTGTCCGTAGTCGCCGACGATGAAGGATACGGAGACCCCTTTCGAGGCGAGGTGGCGTCCGACGAGGACCTGCTGCGTTTCGGCGCCGCCCGCCCACGTGGCCGCGTTCGGCCTGAAGTAGGCGTACGCCGTCGGAGCGAAGAAACAGACCCTCACGTCGAACCTCCATGCGTCCGCGGCCGCG
>DHHB01000046.1 GCA_002403075.1 bacterium UBP1_UBA4783
CCCGCGTCGATCTCTTTTATGGCCCGGAAACCCGTGACGAGCAGGTAATCGTTCGCGGCGCCGGTTCTGAACATGAACCCCATGGTGGTCTTCACGGCGTGACGCCGCCGTATGTCCACCTTTCCTCCTTGATAGCCGGGCATCTCTTCCTCGATGACGAACACCTTCTTCGATTTCACCATCGCGGAAAGGGCGCTCCCGCTCATCGGCACCCGCCGAACGAGCTTCACCATGCTCTCGGGCAGCCCGATGGACTGTACGAGCTCGGCGTAATCGGCCTCGTAATCGATCCGGTACAGGGCGACGCCCGACGCGCCGATGAACCGCTTGATGATCCCGAACATCTTCCTCAGGACAACGGAGCGCTTTTCCGAAGAGATCATGCTGTTGTGCAGTTCCGCGAAGACCTCGAGCTCTCTCGAGCGCCGCGCGAGCTCTCGTTCTCGTGCACCGAGCGTTTCTATCATCTCGACGCGGTCGAGGGCGATGCCGAACTGATTGGCGGCGGTCTCGAGAAACCGGCGAACGTCGCGCTCGACGTCCCTGTCGGATTTGAGCCCGAAGATAATCTGATATCCGCGGTGAGAGCCCGTCTTGAGCACGAGGCCGATCACGCGCTTGAGCCTCATGGCCGCGCGGATGTCGGCTCTGCCGCCGTGATGGCCGGGCATATGCTCTTCCATGACGACCATGCGCTGCGTCGCGCGCATCCGCGCGAAGGCCGCGTTGCTCATCGGTATGCGCTCGATGCGACGCCGAACGCTCGAGGTGAGCCCGTAGCAATCGATGAGCTTCAGGTGATCGCGCGACGGATCGACCTCGTACATGCCCGCGGCGCAGGCGCCGATGAACTCGCCGAGCAGGCGGAGCATTCTGCGCACGACCGTTTTCCGGTCCGTCGAGGTGACCATGACGCGATGAATCTCGTTGAGGACCGCGAGCTCGGAGCTTCTGCGCTCCTCCGCCCTCCGTGCCTGTACGATCTCGGTAACCCTTCGGAGAATGGCGACGACGATCGGGGGCTTGAACCTCTTGATGACCTGCGCGTTGATGAGGAGATCATGGTACACACCGTCGGGCCGGGTGATGCCGAACGTCCCGGTGAAATGCCCTTTGGTATGGAGACCCTTGAACACGGCCGAGAGAACCGGCTTGAGCTCCTCCCGCTCGACCTCCTTGATGTTCCGGCCGCGGACGTCGTAGGTGCTCGCCCAGTTGTGGATGTCGAACCAGGCCTTGTTGTGGTAAAAGATCGTACCGTCGATCGTGCCGATGGCGATGCCGTCGGTCGAATAATCGAGAGCTCGGAGCACGATATCTTCCATTTTCGGCGGCACCGCGCGCCTCCCGAATGTACGTCCGCTCTTCGAACTCATGAACCCCCCTCCTCGAACGCCTGCCGAAGGACGAGCGAGAACGCATCCTTGCGAGATTCCGGAACGAGGCCTATTATAGCGCGAGCCGTCAGTTTGGAAAGCGGAAAGAGCGGCGGCGTCCCTCTCGAAGGATCCGCCGCCTAACGAGGAGGCCGGCGTGCCCCCGTCCGACCGCATCCCGCGCTCCGTGCTCGTGCTCGCCCGCGCGCGCCTCGAGCTCGCGCATACCTTCCGCATCGCCCGGAGCGCCGACGACTTCCGGGAGACGATCATCGTCCGCGTCGAGTCGGGAGGGCTCGAGGGTCTCGGCGAAGCAGCGCCCTCTCCGCGGTACGGGCAAAGCGCCGCCTCGGCGGAGAGCGCGCTCGCCTCTCTCCCCGCCCTGCTTTTCGACGACCCCGAGCGTTTCGACGAGGCGCTCGACGCGGCGGCGGAGATCCTCGGCGCCGAGAAGGCCGCTCTCGCCGCGTTCGACATGGTTCTCCACGATCTCCGCGGCAAGAGGCTCGGCGCGCCTCTCCACCGGATCCTCGGGCTCGACGCCTCGCGCGCGCCCGTCACGTCGTTCACGATCGGCATCGACGAGCCCGCCGTCGTCGAGGCGAAGGTGCGCGAGGCGGAGGGCTTCCCCGTGCTCAAGATCAAGATGGGCCTCGAAAACGACCGGGAGATCCTCGACGCGGTGCGCCGCGCGACCGCCCGGCCCATCCGCGTGGACGCGAACGAGGGATGGACGCGGGAAGAGGCGGTCGAGAAGCTCCACTGGCTCGAAGGCGAAAACGTCGAGCTCGTCGAGCAGCCCCTGCCCGCGGGCGATCTCGAGGGTATGCGGACGCTCGCCGGATGCACGTCGATCCCTCTCTTCGCGGACGAGAGCGTGCGGTCGGCGGACGACATCCCCGCCCTCGCCGGCGTTTTTCGGGGGATCAACGTCAAGCTCATGAAGTGCGGCGGCGTCCGCGAGGCGCTCCGCCTCATCAGGGCCGCGCGCGAGCACGGAATGAAGATCATGCTCGGATGCATGATCGAAAGCTCGGTCGGGATCACGGCCGCGGCCCAGATCTCGCCGCTCGTCGATTACGCCGATCTCGACGGAAACCTGCTCATCCGGAACGACCCCGCGGCGGGAGTGACGCACGAAGCGGGAAAGCTCGTGCTTCCTCCGGGCCCCGGACTGGGCGTGGCGCTCCGCGAGGGCGCGGTGCTCGACGCGCTCAGGGCGCACGCCCGGGGGCCGCGTCCCGAATGAGCGCTTCCGCCTCGGCGACGAGGGCCTCCGTCACGGCGACGGATCGCGCGACGAGCGGACGGACGAAGAAGAGCACGAGCTCTCCCGACGTCTCGAACCCCAGCCGCTCGAGCGCGAGGGCGTAGACGGCGGCCTGCGGCCGGTACGAGGCGAGGCGTTTCTCGACGGCCTCCGCGGGGATGTCGTCCGTCTTGAAATCCACGGCGGTCCAGCGCCCGTCCTCCTCGAACAGCAGATCGATGCGCCCCTGCACGAAACCTCCCGGAACCGGCAGGATGAACGGCGCCTCGCGGAAGCTTCGCGCCGC
>DHHB01000064.1 GCA_002403075.1 bacterium UBP1_UBA4783
CGTGTCGCGCGCGCGAACCCTCGTTCTTCTTTCACTGGCAGTCTGCGCGCTGTTCGGCGCGGGGCTCTCTCTCTACCACTACATACCGGACGACACCTTCATCACGCTCCGGTACGCCCGCAACGCCGTCCGCGGCGAGGGGCTCGTCTGGAACGCCGGCGAGCGGGTCGAGGGCTACACGAATTTCCTGTGGCTGCTCATCGTCGCCGCCGCGGGGAAAATCGGCGCGCCGATGCCCGGCGCCGCGCGAGCCATGAGCCTCTTCTTCTCGCTCGCCACCCTCGTTCTGGCCGGTTTCGCCGCCCGCCCGCGGGAATCGAGCGCCGGCGAAACCGACCGGCCCGGACCGCTCGCGATCATGCTCGCGCCGCTGCTCCTCGCGGCAGCGCCGCCCTTTCTCGTCTGGAGCGCGAGCGGCACCGAAATGCCTCTGCTGGCCTTCCTGCTGCTCGCGGGATTTCTTCTCGTCGAGCGCGGGGGACGCCCGGCCGCCGCGTTCGCCGTCTTCGCGCTGGCCGCCCTGACGAGGCCCGAGGGGGCGCTCTTCTACGCGGTCGCCTTCGCGGCGCTCCTCGCCCGCCGTCCGGACAGGCGCGCGGTGATGCTCGCCGGCGCGGGCGTCGCCGCGGTCCTTCTCGCGCCGCACGCCGTCTGGAAATGGCGGTACTACCACGCCCTCCTCCCGAACACCTTCTACGCGAAGACGGGCCCGCCGGCGCTCATGCTGTCGAACGGCGCCCGGTACCTCGCCCGGTTCGTCGTCGCGCACGGGTACCTCTTCCCCGCCGGCCTCCTGCTTCTCCGGTCCGCGGGGCGCACGCGGCGGGAGCTCGCGTTTCCGGCCGCGCTCATCGGATCCTCGTGGCTCGCCGTCCTCGTTCTCGGCGGCGACTGGATGCCGCACTTCCGGCTCCTCCTGCCGACGCTCCCGATCGTCGTCATCCTCGTCTCGCGCGGCGTCCCGGCGGCGATCCGTGGATCGCGCGCCGCGCTCGCCGCGGCGGTCCTCATCATCCTCGCCATGCTCCCCGGCGCCGCCGGCTACGATCACTTCATCGCCGAGCGCGTCACCGTGACCGCCTTCACGCGTCTCGGCGCGCGTCTCGCCGACATCCTGCCGCCCGGCACGACGATCGGCTGCGGCTCGACGGGGGCGATCGGCTATTACACGGATTTCCCGGTCCTCGACATCCTCGGGCTGACGGACCGCTGGATCGCGCGCCGCGGCGCCGTCGTCGGCACGCAGCCAGGACACCTCAAGACGGACGGCGCCTACGTCGTCGAAAAGCGGCCGGATCTCCTGCTGCTCGGAAACGTCCAGATTCAGCGGGGACGGAAGGAGCGGGGCGAGATCCGCATCAAGGTGCAGGAGCGGGAGATCGTCCGCCAGCCGGCGTTCGAGGAGCTGTACCGGTTCGTCAACATCCCCCTCGGCGGCGGCTTCTACCTTTCGTGCTTCAAGCGCGCGGAATACTTCCTGCCGCTCGAGCCGCCGCAGAATTAACCTCGTCCCCCTGCGCCCCTCCGCGGAAGCAGTAATCCGCTATCGCGGGAAACGCGAGCACGAACCAGAAGTAATAATCGTACGCGACCGGGATGAAGAACGCGCTCGCGAGGACCGCGGCGAGCTGTATCAGCAGCAGCCGTCCGATCTGCGCGGCCTCCGGATCGCGCCGGCGCATGAGAGAGCGGATCAACAGGAAATCGTACGTGATGACGGCGATGAACGCCGCGAACGCTATGGCGCCGAGCTCGGCGAACACCTGCAGGTACGCGTTGTGCACGATCATCCGGTATGGAAGCGAGCTCCCGAGCGCGTAGATGAAATTGTCGGCGCCGATGCCGAGCAGCGGATTGGCCGCGCCGAGACGGACCGCTTCCTTCATCGCTTCGATGCGCGTGAAGATCGAGAAATCGAAGCGGCTGCCCTGCGCGAAGCTGATCATCGATTGTATCCGATCCCAGTAGATCGTCGGCGCGAGAGCGACGCCGGCGACGATGATGGACGCGCCGATCGCGATGACGGTCCTGCTTTTCCGCTCGACGACGAGAAGAAGGGCGAAGAGCACGGCGAGGCCGAGGAAGCCTCCGCGCGAGAAGCTCAGCGCGAGCACGACGACGCTCGCGAGCAAGGCGAGGGAGAGACAAACGACGGCCGGCTTCGAGCGGCGATAAACGGCGATGAGGTACATGAGCATCGGAATGAGCATGAGCTGCATCAAGGCGAACGCGTTCGGTTCGAAGACGAATCCTTCGTAACGAAACACGCCCTGCTCCCAGATGAGCGAGAGGCTGCCGTATCGCGTCGGCGGCGATACGACGAGCGGCGCGAGATCGGTCAGAAGGATCGCGATCGCCATGACGAGAACGTAGCGCCGAAACTCGCCGGGCGTCCTCACGAATTGAACGGCGATCGCGACGGCGAGCAGATTCTTGAAGTATTTCAACGCGAGCGCCGCGGCCGCGTCGTAATCGCGGGCGATCGAAATCGATTGAAAGAGGACTACGGCGAACACCGCGACGAGAAAGAGCAGAACCGGGTGATGACGCACGAAGGGCCGCCCGTTGATGACGGCGAGCGCGAGGGCGAACACGGCGAGCGCGAGGATCAGGCGGTAGAGCCGGAACGTCGTGAAGAGATCGAGATTCGAAAATAGTATGACGATAAGGCCGTAGAATACGAGCGCGGGACGATCGAGGGCGATGAAGAGCGCGGGCAAGCCGAGCATCGCGAGCACGGCGATCCTCACGAACCCGGCGGGAAGGTAGAACGCCGCCGCGGCGATGCACAGCGCGCATGCGAGGGCGATGACGGCGGCGAAACGCCGCTTCGCTATCGCTTCCCACGAAAACGCGGGCTTCATCGGCCGCCGCCCCCTTCAACCCGCCGCGCGTTCGTCGGCGGCGGGGGACTCCCGGGCTTCATAAGGACGAAGCACCAGCGACCCGTCCCGCAAGCGCTCGCGCAGGAGGAGGCCGAGCGCCGCCCAGAGGAACGAGGCCGCGGTCGAGAACAGCACGATCTGTTTCCGCATCGGCCACGACCGTTTCTCGGGAACGTTCGGCGGATCGAGGATCCGTATCGTGCTGATGCCGCTCTCGGCGGCGACCTGCGCTTCCGCGCGCCTGACGCGCAAGAACGCGTGCACGAATTCCTGCACGCGCCGCTGGCTCATGAGATGCACGTAGCCGGCCGTGATTGTGGGAATGCTCCTGAAGGAAGGGAACAAGGCCGGCTCCGCGCCCGTGTCGCGGAGCATGAGAAGCTGCTCGCGAAGCTTCTCCCATTCGAGCTTCGCGCGCTCGTACGACGGCGTGCCGGGCTTCATGACGGTCTCCAGGATCCGCTTCTCGAAATCGACGAGGCTCAGGCGGGTGCTCACCGCCGCGACGACGTCGAGCATCGCGCGCATCTGCTCTTCGACGTCGTACATGCCGTGCAGCTGGAGATAGGCGGCGAGCAGCGAGTCGGAGGCGGATATCTCCCGCTCGATCCGGACGATCTCCACACCGAAGAATTCGACGTTTTCCCGGGCGTTCTGGACGGTAACCTCCAGCAGCAGGCTGTCGAGGACCGCTATGTACGCCTTCGCGATCCCGCACGCCCGTTCCGGGCTGCGATCCTCCACGTTGAGCAGGAACACGCCCTCGTCCTTGATCGTCACGCGCGTGTTGCGCCGGAGCGTCCGCCGCGCCTCCCGTTCGTCGTCCGCTCCGTACACGTTCACGAGATCGAACCGGCGGACGATGAGATCCGCCACGCGGTCGGTGCGGAGGATCGCGTCGACGATGAGGTTCTTCTGTCCGCGGAGCGTCATGGCGAACGATTCGCCGAACGATCCGAACGCGGCGAAGTACTCCCGCAGGGCCGTGACGTCCTGCGCGACGCTGAGCGTTATGAAGGCCGAGGACGAGACGAAGCGCGGCGGCAGGAGGACGCTCACGATAGCGGATATGAGGAATCCCGCGGCGGTGACGGCGATCACCGCCCTCTTGTGTTTCAGCACGACCGCAAGCAGGGACAGCACGAGCGCTCCCGTCCTCCGCCCCTCCGGCCCGCCGCCCCGGCGCGCCGGGAGCAGGGGAAATGTATCACCGCCGCCGAGCGGGAACAAGCGCTATGTCCGCCGCTAGCGGCCTTCCTCGATCCATCGGAGCATCCCGGCGAGCTCCGGGTCGCCGGGCGATATCTCGAGCGCCCGGCGCACCCACGCCGCGGCCGCGCCGCGGTCCCCTTCGGCGAGAGCGGCCTGCGCGAGGAGCCGGCAGGCGAGCACCCGCTCCGGCGCGCTCCCCGAGGAGGCGCCCTCCTCGTAGAGTCGCTTCGCCTCCTCCCGTCTCCCGTTCCTCTCGAGAGCGGAGCCGTACTCGATCGCGAGCCGGGGCACGCGCGGATTCCGGGCGTAAGCGCCCGCATAGAGGTGCGCCGCCGCGGCGGCGTCCCCCGCGCGCATGAGCACGCGGGCGTAGTTGATCGCGGCTTCCATCTGTCCCGGGTCGAGCCGGTAGGCTTCGGCGAAGGCCCGCGCCGCCTTCGCCTCGTCCCCCGTTTCGATATAGTGGTTTCCGAGGATCGTATAGGCGGCGCCGTCGTTCACCCGCACGAAGGTCCTCGCCGTCGCCGCGAAAAACACCGCGAGGCCGGCCGCCGCGGCGAGCGCGACCATCCGAAAGCGCTTGCGCGACATCTCCCGCGCGGCCCACGCGGCGAAGAACGCGCCGAGCTGCGCGAGCAGCGGCACGGCGGGCAGCCGGTAGCGGGCGTTCACGAAGAAGAGGACCACCGAGGCGACCGCCGCCGCGAGGAAGATCGCGGCGACGCCGCGGTTCCGGCCGCTGCGCCAGAGCGCGAAGAGCCCCGCGACGGCGAACGGCGCGATCGCGGCGTACGGTAGGAACAGGAGCCGCAGCACCCCCGCCGACCGCTCGACGAGGAAGGCGCTCGGCACGTCGGGGACCTCGGTCTTGTTCCAGAAAAGGGCGAGCTTGCGCGCGAGGAGGCCGAGCCACCGGACCGGGTCGCGGCGGATCGCCTCGAGGGCACGGCGCGTGTAGAAGTCCGAAACCTGCGCGTCGCCGAGGGCGCGCCCGGTCTCAGCCTCGGCCGCGGCGCGAGCGTCCTCGACGAGGCCCCGCATGTCTCCGCGCATGCCCTCGGGGGACTCGTACACACCCGCCGAGCCGGGGCGGTTTCCGATGTAGAAATTGACGCCGCCGTGCGCCGAGACCGGCACGAAGCGGCCCGTCTCGCGCGCGTTGTGGGCGACGGCGGGCAGAAGAAAAAGCGCCGCTCCCGCGACGAGCGCGAGCGCCGTCTCGATCCCCCGTCGCCGCTTTCGCGGCCGCGCGGCGAACCAGACCGGAAGGGCGGCCGAGAGCAGCAGGAAGAGGTTCGGCCGCGCGAGAGCCCCGGCGCCGCAGCAGGCGCCGAGCAGAAGCGCGGCGGCCCATACGGGGACGGCGCGTTTTCCGAACGCGACCGCCTGCTCGCCCCGAAGCGCCTGATCGACGACGAGCGCGAGCAGGA
>DHHB01000007.1:0-1913 GCA_002403075.1 bacterium UBP1_UBA4783
TCATCGACGACTCCTTGCGCGACTAGTGCTCAAATGCGCGAAACCCGCGTTAAACAAAGAGATAAGGTACGGCCTCGCCCCCCGCCTGTCCATCGAAAAAGGAGGCGCATGCAACAACCGAACCAGCGGGCGGCGAAACGCGCTATTTCCATCCGGCAACTGCCGCACGCGCATCGTAAGATATAGCGAAAATATTTGACAAAATGCCGTTTACTGTCTATTGTAAAACTCGTAGCATCTTTCGGTTGTGACGGCCTCCCCGGAGAGGCGTTTTCCATCAGGTAACCTCTCATAATCCAACAGGAGGGCTCCGTTGAAAGGGCGCGTACTCATCATAGACGACGAGGCCGAAATCCGCCGCAATCTCACGGTCGGACTCACGCAGGAAGGTTACAGCGCGGTTGCCTGTCCCGACGGCATCTCCGCGATACACGAGCTCGACGCCGCGCGCGAGAAAGGGATCGCGTACGATTACCTCGTGACCGACATCTTCATGCCCGACATCGACGGGCTCAAGATTCTCAAGGTCATCAAGATGCAGCATCCGGATCTCCCCGTCCTCGTCATCACCGGATTCGGCGACGAGGCGCTCAAACTCACCGCGCTCTCCGAGCTCAACACCGGCTACCTCGACAAGCCGTTCGAGATCTCCGACCTCGTGAAGGCGCTCGAGGAGCTCTCCCCCGGCTCGACGAAGGCGGCGAAGGCGGCCGCGGCCGAGCCCGAGATGCGCGAATCGGTGAGCACCTACATCACCGTCCGCATCACCGATCCGATGCGGAGCATGGACATCTTCAAGCAGCTCTACCAGCTTCCCGGCGTGCAGCGGTGCGAGGCCGTGAGAGGCGATTTCGACATCATCATATTCGCGCAGGCCGGCTCCGCGGACGAGATCGCGAAGCTCAAGGAGCGGATCGCCGCCATGGACGGCGTGCAGATCGCCTCGTCCTCGGCCGTCGAGCGCCCGAAACTCGACCGCGACGTGAACGAGTTCATCCGCCTCTACTCGCAGGCGGTCAAGGCGCACGGGCTCGCCTCGCCGAGCAAGCAGCCCGGCACGACGAGCTACATCATCGTCGACATCGACAAGAACGCGATACAGCAGATCTTCACGACGGTCTTCTTCATCGACGAAGTCGTTTTCTGCGACGTCATCGAGAACGGCACCAAGCTCGTCGGCATGGTGACGGGGCAAGGCGCCGTCGGCAAGATGCCCCGCATCGTCGAGAAGCTCGGGCAGATCGACGGCGTGCTGCGCGTGCGCGAAGCGACCGTGATCAAGCTCGTCGAAGAGTGATTCCATCCCGAATCGCCGGGAACGACACACGATCGATCGGCGGCGGGCGCGGCGCCGGACGACGTCCCCGCCCCGCGTCGGAGGAGAGAAACGAGAGAGATCGGGAGGTGGTTGCTACGGCATCGCGAAACGAGGATTTCAACTACCGCCTGTGGCGCTACGACGGCGCTCCGGGAGAGTTGATTCCGCTGCTGCAGTCGGCGCAGGATCACTTCGGCTACATCCCGCGCCGCGCCATCAGCTACATCTCGGAGGTGACCGGCGTGCCGGAATCCGAGGTGTACGGCGTCATCACGTTCTACAGCCAGTTCCGCCTCCAACCGATGGGGAAATACGTCATCAAGGCGTGCGACGGAACGGCCTGCCACGTGCAGAACTCGCGGACGATCATCGACACGCTCGAGGACGAGCTCGGCATCGAGGTGAACGGCACGTCCGCGGACGGACTCTTCACGCTCCAGACGGTGGCCTGTCTCGGCTGCTGCTCGCTCGCGCCCGTGCTCATGATCAACGACGATACGCACGGAAAGCTCACGCCGCAGTCGGTCCGGAAGCTCGTGCGCGAGTATCGCCGGCGCGAGGAATCGGCGCGCCGCGAGGACGCCTCGTGCGCACG
>DHHB01000007.1:2017-2171 GCA_002403075.1 bacterium UBP1_UBA4783
ACCCCGGCGCCTTCGAGCTCAAGAGCTCGGGCTGCATCGGCATGTGCTACCGCGAGCCGCTCGTCGAGGTCCGCGAGAAGGGCGACCGCGTCGTCTATGGAACGGTCACGCCGGAGCTCGCCGACGCGATATTCTCGGAACACGTCAAGGGGGG
>DHHB01000007.1:2200-76075 GCA_002403075.1 bacterium UBP1_UBA4783
GGCGCAGCAGGGACAGGTCCGGATCGTGCTCCGCAACTGCGGCCTCATCGATCCCGAATCGATCGAGGAATACGAGGCCGCCGGCGGCTACCGCGCGCTCCGCAAGGCGCTCTTCGATATGACGCCCGACGGGATCGTCAAGGAGATCAAGGACTCGGGACTGCGCGGTCGGGGCGGCGCCGGGTTTCCGACGGGGCTCAAGTGGTCGTTCGCCGCTTCCCAGCCGGCGGGGGTCAAGTACGTCGTCTGCAACGCGGACGAGGGGGATCCCGGCGCCTTCATGGACCGCTCCGTGCTCGAGGGGGATCCGCACTCCGTCATCGAGGGGATGATCGTCTGCGGCAGGGCGATCGGGGCCTCCTTCGGCTACATATACTGCCGCGCCGAGTACCCGATGGCGATCAAGCGGCTCACGATCGCGCTCGACGCGGCGCGGGAGAAGGGCTACCTCGGGACGAACATACTCGGATCGGGGTTCGACTTCGACGTCAAGATCAAGCAGGGCGCCGGCGCCTTCGTCTGCGGCGAGGAAACGGCGCTTTTCCAGTCGATCGAGGGCAAGCGCGGCATGCCGCGCATCCGCCCCCCTTTCCCCGCCGAGAAGGGCCTCTGGGCGAAACCGACGAACAACAACAACGTCGAGACCTACGCCAACGTCCCGTGGATTCTCGTGAACGGCGCCGCCGCCTACGCGAAATACGGCACCGAGAAGAGCCGCGGCACCAAGGTCTTCGCCCTCGCGGGCAAGGTCCGCAACGGCGGTCTCGCCGAGGTTCCGATGGGCATTCCCATCAACGATCTCGTCTTCAAGATCGGCGGCGGCATCAAGGAGGACCGCGCGTTCAAGGCGGTGCAGATGGGCGGCCCGTCGGGCGGCTGCATCCCCGCCTCGCTCGGAACGACCTCGGTCGATTTCGAGTCGATCCCCGCGACCGGCGCCATCATGGGCTCGGGCGGCATGGTCGTCATGGACGACCAGACCTGCATGGTCGAGATGGCTCGCTTCTTCCTCGACTTCACGCAGAACGAATCGTGCGGCAAATGCACCTTCTGCCGCGTCGGCACGCTCCGCATGCTCGAGATCCTCACGCGGATCACGCAGGGCGAGGGGCGGCCGGAGGACGTGCCGAGCCTGCTCGAGCTCGGCGCCCAGATCAAGGACGCGAGCCTCTGCGGCCTCGGCCAGACGGCGCCGAATCCGGTGCTCACGACGATCAGGTATTTCGCCGACGAGTACGAAGCGCACATCACGCACAAACGCTGCCCCGCGGGGAGCTGCCTCGCGCTCGTCGATTTCATCATCGACCCGGAGAAGTGCACCGGGTGCACGGTCTGTGCGAAGCACTGCCCCGTGAACGCGATATCGGGCGAGCGCAAGAAAGCGCACGTCATCGACACGTCCGTGTGCGCGAAGTGCGGCAAATGCATCACGAGCTGCGCCTTCGGCGCTATCTATAAAAAGTGAGGGAACACCGGATGGATACCGTGAAGCTGAAAATCAACGGCGCGGAGATCGAGGCGTCCCCGGGAAAGACGATCCTCGAGGTCGTCCGCGAGCGGGAGCTCGACGCCATACCGACGCTCTGCCACTCGCAGGAGCTCGAGCCCTACGCCTCGTGCTTCCTCTGCGTGGTCGAGATCAAAGGACGGCCGAACCTCGTGCCCGCGTGCGCGACGCGGGTCGCGCCGGGCATGGAAGTGACGACGCGGAACGAGCGCATCATGCGCTCGCGGCGCACCGCCCTCGAGCTCCTCGTGTCGAACCACTACGCCGACTGCGTCTCCCCCTGCATGGAGGGCTGCCCCGCGCACGTCGACGCGCAGGGGTACATCGCGTTCTCGGCGATGGGGCTCTACCGCAAGGCGGTCGATCTCATCCGCGAGACGAACCCGCTGCCGGCGATCTGCGGGCGCGTGTGCGTCCGCAAGTGCGAGGTCGTCTGCCGCCGCGCCGACGTCGATTCGGCGGTCGGCATCAACGCGATCAAGCGTTTCGTGACCGATCAGCCGGGGGTGTACGACGGTTCTCCCGTCTGCGAGCCCCCGACGGGGAAAAAGGTCGCGATCGTCGGCGCCGGGCCAGCGGGTCTCACCGCCGCCTGGTTCCTCGGGCGCGCGGGCCACAAGCCGGTCATGTACGAAGCGATGCCGCGCTCGGGCGGCATGCTCCGCTACGGCATCCCCGTCTATCGCCTCCCGGACGACGTCCTCGACCGCGAAGTCGAGTACATCTGCCGGGCGGGGGGAGAAATAAAATACAACACGCGCGTCGGCAAGGACGTTTCGCTCGACGACCTCATGAAGTCGCACGACGCCGTCTTCCTCGGCCCGGGCGCGTGGGCGGGCAATCCGATGCGCGTCGAGGGAGAATTCGACACCAAGGGCGTCGTTCAGGGCGCGGACTTCCTCCCCGAGCAGACCGATCGCCGCACGCCGCTATCGGGCACCGTCGTCGTCGTAGGCGGCGGCAACACGGCGATGGACGTCGCCCGCACATCCTGGCGTCTCGGCGCGGACAAGGTCATCATCCTCTATCGCCGCACCAAGGACGAGATGCCCGCCGACAAGATGGAGATCGAGGATTGCCTCCACGAGGGGATAGAGCTCATGGAGCTCGCGGCGCCGATCGGCATCGTCCGGGACGAGGCGGGCGCGCTCAAGGCGCTCCGCTGCCAGCGGATGAAGCTCGGCGAGCCCGACAGCTCGGGGCGCCGCCGCCCCGTTCCGCTCGAGGGATCCGAGTTCGATCTCCCCTGCCAGATGGCCGTCTCGGCGATCGGGCAGGCGACCGATCTCGCCGGCCTCACGAAGGCGGGCGGCGCGCCGGTGGGTCTCACGAAATGGAACACGTTCGTCATCGATCCCGAGACGCTCGCGACGAACGTGAAGGGCGTGTTCGCCGGCGGCGACGCGGCCGACGACGGACCGACGGTCGTCATCGACGCGATCGCGGACGGCCAACGGGCCGCCCGGGCCGTCGACGCGTACCTGCGGCGCGCCTCGGCCGCGCCGCGTCCGTTCATCGTGAAGAAGGAGTTTTGGAGCAAGCCCGGCACGGCCGAGCTCGGCGAGATCAAGGAGAGCCCCCGCCACGAGGTTCACCAGATCGACGTCGAATCGCGCCGCGGCAGCTTCGTCGAGGTCGCGACCGGATTCGAGTTCGAGGACAACGTCCACGAGTGCGACCGCTGCCTCTCGTGCGGCTGCCTGCGTTTCGACACGTGCCTGCTCCGCATCTACGCGGAGGAGCACGGCATCGACATGTCCCGCTTCAAGGGAACCGTCCGCAAGCACAAGGTGGACGAGCGGCATCCGTACATCGTCTACGACCCGAACAAGTGCATCCTCTGCGCGCGCTGCATCCGCACGTGCGCCCGCGTGCTCCCCATCTCGGCGCTCGGGCTCGTGGGCCGCGGCTTCCGGACCGAGATGCGGCCGGCGTTGAACGATCCGCTCGTCGAGACGAGCTGCGTCTCCTGCGGCAACTGCGTCGACTCCTGCCCGACGGGAGCGCTCACGATCAAGTACCCGTTCCCGGGGCGGTCCTGCCTCGACACCGACGACGTGTCCACGCACTGCGCTCTCTGCTCGCTCGCGTGCGCGACGACGGTGAAGAGCTTCGGCCCGGGCCGCTGGTACGTCGCGCCCTCGGGCGTCCCCGGTGATTATCTCTGCCGCTACGGGCGGTTCGGAAACGAGCTCTTCATCAAGCGGCGCAGAATCGCCGCGCCGGAGATCCGCCGCGGAAGCGAGATTCAGACCGGCGATCTCTGCGAGGCCGAGAAGCTCGTCGCGCACGGGCTGCGCGGCGTCGTCGAGCGGCACGGCGCGGGAAAGGTCGCCGTGTTCGTCTCCCCCGAGCTCACGAACGAAGAGCTGTACCTCGCCTCCCGCATCGCGCGCGAGGGCCTCGGCACGAACAACGTCGCATCCCTCTCGATCCTCGGAACCGGCGCCGAGGCGGGCGTCCTCGACGAGTCGTTCGGTTTTACCGCGTCGACGGCCGACCGAGGGGCGATCGACCACGCCGACCTCGTTATCTGCAACAACACCGCTCTCGAGTCGGACCACCTGATCCTCGCCGTCAAGGTCATCGAAGCCGTGCGGAAGGGCGCGAAGCTCGTCGTCTCGAACTCGACCCTCGACGCGACCGACGAGGTCCTTTCGACGATCTCGCTCGATCCGATGCGGGGACGGGCCGCGATCCTGTGGAACGGCGTGATGCAGGTGCTCCTCGACGAAGGATGGATCAAGAGCGCCGCGGTGAAGAAAATCGCCGGGGCGAAGGAATTCCTCAAGAGCCGCGACTTCTCCCTCGAACGAGTCGCGGCGCTCACGGGCGTCGCCGCGGACAAGATCCGCGAGACCGCCGCTCTCGTGAGGGACGCGCGCAGGATCGTCGTCATCCACAGTCCGGACCGCGTTCAGGACCAGGCGCCCGGCGACGTGGAGACGTTCGCGAACCTCGCGATTCTGCTGCGCGCCGGCGGACGCGAGGCGGATATCCTTCTGCCGAGGCTCCACGCGAACAGCGCCGCGCTCGAGCTCATGGGCGCCGATCCGGCCTTCGGACCGGGCCGCGTGCCCCATCCCCCGGGAGTCGCGGGCGCGCGGAGCCGCGAGGAGCTGCGGACGCTCCTCGCCGCCGGCGAGATCAAGGGCGCCCTCATCGTCGGAGAGGATCCGATGGCGTGGGGGACGACCGGAGAATGGTTCCGGAACGTGGAGTTCCTCGCCGCGATGGACTGGACGAGCACCGAGACGACGCAGTACGCGGACGTCGTGCTGCCGGGCTCGACGTTCCTCGAAACGCCCGGAACGCGGTGCAATTTCGAAGGCGCGCTCGTCGAGTTCGCGCAGGCGATGGCGCCGCCCGCCGGGGCGTCGGGACGGGAGATCCTCGCGGGGCTCGCCGCGGAGCTCGATCTTCCCTCTCCCGACGACGGGCGCGAGGCGATCGAAACGATCGTGAGGGAGAGGCTCGGCGATCTCGTGCGATTCTACTGGAACACCGGCGAGGAGCGGATCTTCCCCGCGAAAGTGCGCCTCGTTCCGACGGGCGCCGTCGCGGAGACGGGATCGATCATGCCGCCGCTCACGCACGGCGGGAACTACAAGCGCGAGATCAGGGAAGTCGGCACCGGGCGGTTCCGCGTGAGACGGTAGCCTCTCCGGTGGAGGAGCCCGCATGATCAGGCTCGACGATCTCTACTCCTTCATGGAGAGCAGCTTCGACTACCTCCTCGTGGCCGGCGAGGACGAACAGATCGTCCACGTGAGCGCGATCCTCGCCCGGGACAGCCTCGGCGGAGAGGCGTCTTTCGCAGGCAGGAAACTCGACGGCATCCTCGCGGCCGACTCGCTCGCCACCTTCCACTCGGCGATGGCGCAGGCGCGCGCCGGGAACCGCGCGATCGCCGTCCTCTCGGCGGCCAGGGGAGACGCGCGGCCCGTGCCGCTCAAGGCGGGATACGGCAAGACCGACTCCGGCGGCATCTTCGTCTTCTTCGGAAACAAGCTGAACGCCCTGCGAAGCCACAAGGAATGGGAGAGGACCGAGCGCGTCAAGGAGCTCACCTGCCTCTACGACGTCGCCGAATGGATCGAAGTCTCGGAGTCGATCAGCGAATTCTTCTCGGAGCTCCCCCGCTACCTCGCCCCCGGCATGCTGTATCCCGACGAGGCCGTCGTCTACTCCGTCTATCAGGGGATCGAGTACGGACAGAAACCGTCGTCGAACAACTACCTGTCGGTGCATCTCGTGATCGGAGATCGGGACAAGGGCGAGATCCGCGTCGGCTACCACGACGAGGAACGCAAACTCCTGCCCGAGGAGCAGCGCATGCTCGACGAGATCGCGCGCATGCTCAACCTCGCCCTCGACCGGAAGGAGCTCAAGGAAAACCTCGTCTCGAAACAGCGCGAGGAGGCCGAATTCAAGAAGCACCTCGAGGCGCTCGAACGCGAGATCGCCGAGCGGACGAGGCAGGTCGAGGAGCAGAAACAGAAGCTCCAGGTCGTCAATTCATACCTCGACCGCGTCAAGGGCGGATGGGAGGAATCGCGCGCGACGCTCGAAACGATGTTCAAGGCCATTCCGGACGACGTCGTGCTCATCGATCCGCACCGCACCGTCGTCATGACGAACCGCGACGACGTGCAGCCGGGGACCTACTGCTACCACAGCTTTTTCGGCCGCGAACGGCCGTGCGAGGACTGCCGGCTCGCCCGCATCATGCGCGACAAGTCCCCCGTCACCCTCACGATGAAGCACGACAACAAGTTCCTCGAGGTCCACGCCCTCCCCGTCTACAACAAGGACCACGAGGTCGACGGGATCATGGAGTTCTACCGGGACGTCACGCTCGAAAAAACGTACGAGCAGCAGCTCCAGCAGGCCGACAAGCTCGCCTCGCTCGGGCAGCTCGTGAGCGGCATCGGCCACGAGATCAACAACCCGAATCAGTTCATCCGCGGCAACGTCAAGATCCTCAAGCAGGCGCTCGAGGACATGCTTCCCATCATCGACGAATATCAAAGGGCGCACCCCGATCTCAAGGTCGCGAAGCTCAATTACGATTTCTTCCGCAAGCACATCATGACGCTCATCGACGACATGGACCGCGGATCGACGCGGATCAAGGGGATCGTCGAGGGGCTGCGCACCTTCGCGCGCAAGGACGAGGGGCTCCTCGTCGACACGATCGAGATGAACACGCTCATCGAAGCCGGCGCGCGCCTCGTCCAGAACGAGGTGCACAAGCACGCCGACATCGCGCTCGAGCTCGCCGAAGGCCTCCCCGCGTTCACCGGCAACGCCCAGAAGATCGAGCAGGTGCTCGTGAACCTTCTCGTGAACGCCGGGCAAGCGATGCGCGACGACGTCCGCGGTCTCATCACCGTGCGGACGCGGGCCGAGGACGGCGACGTCGTCTTCGAGGTCGAGGACAACGGCGTCGGCATGAACGAGAAGACGGTCAAGCAGATATTCGACCCGTTTTTCACGACGAAGCGCGCAAAGGGGGGCACGGGGCTCGGACTCGCGATCGTCTACCGCATCGTCGAGGAGCACGGGGGCGCGATATCGGTAAAGAGCAAGCAGGGCGCCGGCACGATCTTCGTCGCGAGATTCCCCGCGAAGGGGGCGGCGCGGCAGGGAGCTTCGATGCCGGCGAAACCGGCGGCGCAGCCCGACGCGGGATCGCAGCCGCCGGCGAAAGGATCGTCATGAGAAAGGTCCTCATCGTCGACGACGACGTCGCCGTGACGAACTACTTCATGGTGTTTCTCATGCAGACGGACCTCTTCGAGCCGACCGTCGTGAACGACTCGCGCGAGGTCGAGGCCGTCCTCGCCCGCGAAACGTTCGACGCCGTCATGCTCGACATGGACATGCCGAACGTGAGCGGCATGGACATCCTGCGCTCGATGCGGACGAAAGGCGATACGACGCCCGTCGTAGTCCTCACCGGCGTGAGCGACGTCGACCTCGCGGTGCGCGCGATGAAGCTCGGCGCCTTCGACTATCTCACGAAACCTGTCGACGACCAGAACCTGCTCGAAGTGCTCGAAAACGCCATCGAAACCCGCGCGCTCCACGAAACGATCGATCATCTCCCGACCGATCTGACGCGGCAGGACCTCGCCCACGAGGCGGCCTTCACCCATCTGCCGACGCGGGAGGACGGCATGATCCGGCTTTTTCATCAGGCCGAGAAGCTCGCGGCCTCCGACGTGAGCATCTTCATCTGGGGGGAGAGCGGGAGCGGCAAGGAGATGCTCGCCCGGGCGATTCACGCGGCGAGCCCTCGGCGCGACGGGCCCTTCGTGGTCGTAGAAGCCGACAGCCGCGATCCGGAGGAGTTCCCCGTTTTCTTTTTCGGGCAGGCGCGGGACTGGAGCGGCGCCCGGGAGGAGTCTCCGGGGCTCCTCGAGCGCGCGGACAACGGCACCCTCTTTCTGAACCACATCGACGCCCTGACGCTCCCCGTGCAGGTCCGGCTGAAGCGCCTGCTTCAGAACGGCGAGTACTACCGCGAGAGCTCGACCGCCATCCGCACGGCGAACGTCAGGACGATCGTTTCGAGCATGCACGATCTCACGCGTCCCGAATACGCGGGGCGCTTTTCGCGGGACCTCCTCTACCACCTCATGATCAACTCGATCCGCATCCCGCCGCTGCGGGAGCGGCGCCGCGACATTCCGCTGCTGGCGGAGCTCTTTCTCAAGGAAGAATCGGAACGGGCCGGCAAGACGATCGAGGGGTTCTCGCCCGAGTGCATGGAGCTCCTCGAAAGGTACAGCTACCCCGACAACGTGCAGGAGCTCGTCACGATCGTCGCGGGAGCGGTCGCGAACGCCGACGGAGACGCGATCACGGTGGATTCGCTCCCCGCCTACATCCGGGACCGGATCGAACGGGGCGGCGCGGCGGCCTTCACGCCGAGGCGGCTCGACGAGGTCGTCCGGGAGCACGTGCGCGACACGCTCGCCCACTTCGGCCGGCAGCGCGAGGAGGCGGCGAAAGTGCTCGGGATCACTCCCGCGGAGATGGACCGGATTATAGCCGAGGACCTTGCGGAGGAGTGAGGATGATGCGCGCGTCGGCGGCGGCCGCGCGGCGCGACGAGCAGATCACCGGATTGAGATCGATCGATTCGACCTCCCCGCCGATCGCCATCACGAGATCCGAAAAACCGAGCACGAGCTTCTCGATCGCCTCGCGGCTCGCCGGCTCCTTGCCGCGAAATCCCTCGAGGAGAGGACGCCCCCGGAGGCACCGGAGCATGGACTCGACGTCGCGCGGGGAAACGGGCGCCATGCGAATCGCCACGTCCCGGTAGATCTCGACTCCGACGCCGCCGATGCCGAGGAGGATCACGAGGCCGAACTGCGCGTCGTTCTTGGCGCCGACGATGAGCTCGACGCCCGCGAGCGTCTCGTCGACGACGACCCCCTGAAACGCGTCGATCCGGGAGAGACGTTCGAACGCCGCTCTGAGATCCCGCTCGGTCCCGACGCCCGTCACGACGCCGCCGACCTCGGTCTTGTGTACGACGCGCGGCGAGACCACCTTCACGACGACGGGGTACCCGATCTCGGCCGCGGCCGCCGCGGCCTGATCGGCGTTGCCGGCCCACGCGAATCGCGGCACGTCCACGCCCGCGAGCGCGAGAATGCGCTTCGCGTCGGGCTCGAGCACCCAGCCGGTCTCGCGCGAATCTTCGACGATCTCGAGAATGGTCGCGGTATCCACGTCGTTCCCCCCGTTCGCGTCCGCGCGCGGCGCCGGCGCGCGGCGGCTGTTCAGCACGGACGGCGGCGGCGCATCGCCTCGGCCATGAGCACGGCGCCCTCGATCGAGTGCGATACGGGCACCTGGTTGAGTTGAAAACCCTCGATGAGCATCCGGTACTTCTCGACGTGCGGCACGTACGCGACGAGCGGCTTGCCCTTCCTGCGATAGACCTGGCTCAGCCGCGCTCCCACGTCCGACGTGACCTCGGGGAGGTACGGGAGCAGAAGCAGGAGGACGCAGTCGATCTCCGACATCTCGCTCAACTCCCCCGCGACGATCACGAAATCGTCGTCCGTCGCGCTCCCGGTGAGATCGATCGGATTGCCGAGAGAGGCGATCTGCTGGATGCTCGGCGTGAGCTTGGCGCGGATCGCCGCCTGCACCGGCGCGGGGATCCGCGGCACGTCGAAGCCCGCCGCGGCGCACGCGTCGACCGCGACGACGCCGTGGCCGCCGCTGCCCGTCACGATGCCGATGTTGCCGCCGATCGACGTCGGATAGCAGCTCAGGGACTCGCAGAAGGAGACGAGCTCGAACTCGTTCCGCGCCTCGGCGATGCCGAACTGGCCGAGGACGGAGGAGGTCACCGCGTAGTCCCCGGCGATCGAGGCGGTGTGGCTCGCCGCCGCGCGCGTGCCGACTGCCGTCTTCCCCGATTTCATGACGATGACCGGCTTCGGGCACTCGCTCGCCTTGAGCACGAACTCGCGCCCCTCCCCGCGGTCGAACCCCTCGATGTAGAACGCGATGACGCTCGTCGCCTCGTCCGCGGCGAACCATTCGAGCAGATCGATCTCTCGGATCAGCGCCTTGTTGCCGATGCCGACAGCGCACGAGAGCCCGATCCCCTGCCCCGCGAACTTCACCATCTGGTCGACGAGGATGCCGCCGCTTTGGCTCACGATCGCGACCTTTCCCGGATCGGGCCTCACGAGCCGTTCGCTCGGCAGGAAGAACGTGTCGACGCGCTGCGAGAAGATCCCGAGGCAGTTCGGCCCGATGAACGGAAAATCCGCCTCCCGCGCGATCGCCGCGAGGCGGTCCTGCAGCTCGGTACGCCCGGTCTCCGCGAAGCCTCCCGACACGACGACCGCGCCGCCGACCTTCGCGGCGACGCATTCCTCCATGACGGACGGCACGAGCTCGGCGCGCACCGCGATCACGGCGAGGTCGATCCGCTCGGGAATGTCCTTGATGCTCGGGAAAACCCGCGATTCCCGATGCATTCCGCCCCGCGGGTTGACGCCGAACGTCTTGACCGGATAGCGGAGATAGTTTTTGTGGAAGATGACGTTCGCCGGATGCGAATCGTTCGTGAGAGAAAGTCCCACGACCGCCATCGTCTGCGGCTCGAAAAGCGCTTTGAAATCCACCTCGCATCCTTTCGGGGGCCGCCGGGCGACGCCGCGCGCCGAGCGGACATCGGGGATTAAATCATACCGCGGCGCGGCGCGCAAGGGCCGGGGCGGCGTCCCGGGTGCGGCCCGAGCGCGGCCCCTTCCTCCGTCAGAATTGCCGCCGGAGTCGGACGCGGGCGGGGGGCGGCTGCGGGCGCTTCTTCCAGTAGCTCGCCGCGCCCGCGTCGAGGGCCCTTTCGAGCGGATCGCGCCGTGCGGCGCGGAACGCGAGGGCGATCGGGGTGACGACGAGGAAAAAGACGATCGAGAGCAGAAGCCGCGTGTTGAACCAGAGGAGCCCGCGGGCGACGACCGTCCAAACCCGATAGACGGGCCGGAGGAGGCGCGGGAGGAATATCGCCGCGAGCGCGAGCGCCCCCGCGATCCCGAGAAAGATCCCGAAATGCGGATCGTGCCCCCGCCAGAGACGGACATGGCTCACGATCGCGAGCACCGTCGAGACGGCGAAGGCGAACTCCCTGATCTTCTTCGTTTCCTCTCTCGTCATCGTCAATCGAGCGCGAACTCCGCCCTCCAGTCGGCCGTCTCTTCGAGCTTCGGCTGCAGCGCCTTGTCCAGCAGGAAGGGTCCCATCACGAGGTAATCCATCTCCGTCCGCATGAAGCAGCGGTACGCGTCGTGCGGCGTACAGACGATAGGCTCCCCGCGGACGTTGAACGAGGTGTTGATGATCACGGCGCACCCGGTCCGCCTCCGAAACGCCTCGATCATGTCGTAGTAGCCCGGGTTGTCCTCGCGTCGCACCGTCTGGATGCGCGCGGAATAATCGACGTGGGTCACGGCGGGGATCTCCGAGCGCACGACGTCGAGCTTCCCGAGGCCTCGCGCGCGCTCGGCCTCCGGGCCGCAATCGACGCATTTGTCGCGCCGCACGCGCGCGGTGAGCAGCATGTACGGGCTCTCGCGGTCGAGATCGAAATACTCCGAGACGCGATCCTCGAGCACCGTCGGCGCGAACGGCCTGAACGACTCGCGGTACTTTATCTTGAGATTCATGATCTTCTGCATCGCGGGCGAGCGCGCGTCGCCGACGATGCTCCGGCTCCCGAGCGCGCGGGGACCGAACTCCATCCGCCCCTGAAACCACCCGACGACCGCTCCGGATTCGCAGAGCGCGGCGACCCGTTCGCCGATCTCCTCGCCGCCGAGCTTCTCGTGCGGATACGCGTTCTCCTTGAGATAGCTCTCGATCACCTCGTCCGGGAACGCGGGCCCGAGGTACGAGGCACGCTGCGAGTCGCGCCCCCCGCGGAGAACGCGAGGCTTGTCGTACCGCTCGTGCCAAACGAGAAGCGCCGCCCCGAGCGCCCCCCCCGCGTCCCCGGCCGCGGGCTGTATCCAGAGATCCTCGAACAGCCCCTCCCGCAGGATGCGGCCGTTGCCGACGCAGTTGAGCGCCACGCCCCCCGCGAGGCACAGCCGCTTCATGCCGGTCTCCCGGTGCACGTGCCGGGCGATGCGGAGCATGATCTCCTCGGTGACCTCCTGAATCGAGCGCGCCATGTCCATCTCGCGCTGCGTGATCTCCGCCTCGCCCGCGCGCGGCGGCCCGCCGAAGAGATCGGCGAAACGCTTGTTGGTCATCCTGAGACCCGCGCCGTAATCGAAGTATTTCATGTTGAGGCGGAAGGACCCGTCGTCCTTGAGATCGACGAGCTCGCGCAAGATGAGATCGACGTAGCGCGGCTCTCCGTACGGCGCGAGCCCCATGAGCTTGTACTCGCCCGAGTTGACCTTGAAGCCGGTGAAGTACGTGAACGCCGAGTAGAGGAGGCCGAGCGAATGGGGAAACCGTATCTCCTCCCGCAGCTCGATCCGGTTGTCGCGCCCGACGCCCCAGCTCGTCGTCGTCCACTCGCCGACGCCGTCGAGGGTCACGATCGCGGCCTCGCGGAAGGGCGACGGGTAGAAGGCGGACGCGGCGTGCGACTCGTGGTGCTCGGCGAAGAGGATCTCCCCCTGGTATCCGAGCTCGTCCCGGATGATCGACGGCACGAAGAGCTTCTCCCGGAGCCAGAGCGGCATCGAAGTGAAGAACGAACGGATCCCCCGCGGCGCGTAGGCGATGTACGTCTCGAGGATGCGCTCGAACTTGAGGAGCGGCTTGTCGTAGAAGACGACGGCGTCGAGGTCGGCGGCCACGATCCCTCCCTCGGCGAGGCAGTACCGGGCCGCGTGCCGCGGAAATTCGAAGTCGTGCTTCTTCCGCGTGAAGCGCTCCTCCTGCGCCGCGGCGACGATCTCGCCGTCGACGACGAGCGCCGCGGCGCTGTCGTGGTAGAAGGCCGAGATGCCGAGTATTCTTACTTTTTCAGCCACTCGTCGAACCACTCCAGAATCGACGCGTACCAGAACCGCGCGTTCTGCGGTTTCTGAATCCAGTGATTCTCGTCCGGGAACCGGATCATCTTCGAGGGTACGCCGAGACGCTGGAGCGCGGTGAACATCTGCTCGCCCCCCGTGATCGGCACGCGGAAGTCGAGCTCGCCGTGCGTGATGAGCATCGGCGTCGCGAATTTCGCCGCGTAGCGGACGGGCGAAAGCTCGTCGTAGAGCGCCGGCCTCTCCCAAGGCGTTCCGGTGAGATCCCACTCGGGGAACCACAGCTCCTCGGTCGAGCCGTAGGCGCTCCACTGGTCGGCCTCCCCCGCGTGAGAGACGAGCGCGGCGAACATCTTGTCGTCGTTGTGCCCCTCGAGCCAGTTGCAGAAGAATCCGCCGTAGGAGTCACCCCACGCGCCGACCCTCGCCCCGTCGATCCACGGATACTTCGCGAGCACGGCGCGCACACCCGCCTTGAGGTCGTCGACGACCTTCCCTCCCCAATCCCCCTGAATCTCGTCGCAGAACTTCTGCCCGTAGCCGCCCGAGCCGCGTGGATTGCAGAAAAAGACCGCGTAGCCCGCGCCGGGAAAGATCGCGAACTCGTTCCGGAAACCGTTCACCCACATCTGCTGCGGCCCGCCGTGCACGCGCACCATCATCGGGTAGCGCTTCGCGGGATCGAAGTCCATCGGTTTTATGAGCCAGCCCTGAACGTCCGCGCCGTCGGGCCCCTTCCACCAAAGCTCTTCGGCAATCTGCGGCACGAAGTGCCCGTCGTAGACGTCCTTGTTCGCGAAGGTGAGCTGGCGGACGTTCCGGCCGTCGCGGTCGCAGCGGAAGATCTCGAAGGCGTGGCCCATGGGACGGTGCCGATAGACGAAGAACTCGTCCTTCGGACCGGTCGCGACGTCCCGATGGTAGCCGTTTCCCGCCGCCGGCGCCCCGATCACGGTTTTGATTTCGCCGCCCTTCGCCGGCACGACGCGGAGGTCGACGTCGCCGCGGTCCTCGACCTCGAAGTAGACGCTCTTCCCGTCGCGCGACCAGAAGAAGGCGCCGACGCTGCGGTCGTAGTCGGCCGTGATGCTCCGGGGCTCGCCCGCGGGCAGGTCCATCACGACGAGCTCGTAGCGGCCCGACTCGTAGCCCGGCCGCCGCGTCGCCCGCCACGCGAGCCGGCGGCCGTCCGGCGAGACGCGCGGATGCGAATCGGCGGCGGGGTTCGTCGTGAGGCGCTTCACCTCGCCGCCCG
The DNA here is from genome assembly GCA_002403075.1 of bacterium UBP1_UBA4783. Lineage (GTDB taxonomy): Bacteria > Krumholzibacteriota > Krumholzibacteriia > Krumholzibacteriales > Krumholzibacteriaceae > SSS58A. Next base: position 16,494 of record DHHB01000007.1, read on the forward strand.
CGAGCGGAACCATCCAGATCTCCTCGTTGTAGGAGACGGCCTGATCGCGGTCCTGCTTGCCGGAAAAGTAGATCGTCTTGCCGTCCGGGCTCAGATCGAAATCGCGGCCCGCCGAGGCGAGCCAATAGGTGAGGGCGTCGAATTCGAGTCCAGGCGTGAGGTCTCGCGGAACGCCTCCCTCCGCCGGAACGTGGAACAGGTGCTGCACCTTGCCGTCCTCGTACGTGTCCCAGTGGCGGTACATGAGCGCCTCGTGCACGAGCGCCGATACCTTGCTCTTTTCCTTTTCCTCGTCACGCTTCTTCACGCAATCGAGGTCCGGGCAGTCGAGATACGTCTCGGCGGTGAACACGAAGCCGGCGCCGTCGCGCGTCCAGATCATGTCGGAGACGCCGCCCGGGACATCGGTCGCCTTGCGCGCCTCGCCCCCCGTGAGCGGCAGGACGTGGATCTGCATCGAACCGCTTCTTCCCGAGAGAAAGGCGATCGACGATCCGTCGGGCGACCAGACGGGGTTGGTGTCCGCCTTCTCGCTCGTTGTCAGGCGCCGCGGAGCGCCGCCTCCCGACGGCATGAGCCAGATATCGGAGTTTCGGCTGTTTGCTTCGAAATCGGTTTCCGTGACGGCGTAGGCGATCCATTTCCCGTCCGGCGAGAGCCGCGGTTCGCCCACTGCCTTGAGAGACGCAATTGTCTCCGACGTGAAAGGCTTCCGCTCCGCCGAAGCGGCCCCGCGAGCTAAGAGAGCGAGCGCGGCGACGGCGACGAGCGCGACGACGCGCGGTACGGCCCTCCGCGCCGAGCGTCCGCGTTTCATGCTCCGTTTCATGCGGCTCCTTTCCGTGAATTTTTCCGTTTCGAGACCTCGAGTATCCGACCGCTCCCCTTCGCCGTTCGAGGATCGAAAGAGCCGCGGCGCGGAGACACGTATTCTACATCGAAACACCGCGGCATTGAAAGAGCTTTGCGCGGACGGCGGAAACGGCTCAGACCCCTTCCGGCCAGCGCCGTCGCGATCGAAAAGCGCGCTTGCCATCGCCCGGAGATTGCGCTACTACAATGCCGACGAACGATCGAGCACGGAGGAGCTGAAATGACCAATAACGAGCAAGAATCGCGCGAGGAGCGCCGCGCGAAGTTCATCGAAACGCTCAAGCGCCGGCAGGTGCTCGCGCTCACGGAGCCGCTCGAGCAGAAGCTCTCCGCATACCGCGCGGGAAAGCTTTCGGCCGAGGATCTCTTCAAGGCGCTGCACTGGCTTTCCGGCCAGAGCGAGAAGGTCCTCAAGCGCTACCGCAACCGTCCCGAGGTCGTTCTCGCCGAGATCGCCATGGACGAAAACAAGTTCACGACCGATATCGGCGACATCGGCGTCAAGGCGCGTCTCGGCGACGTTACGGCGCTCTTCGCCGACGCGATCGTGAATCCTGCCGATCCGCGAGGCGTCATGGCGGCCGGCGTCGCCGCGGCCATCAAGGCGGCGGGCGGAGGCGAGATCGAGAAAGAGGCGGTCGCCCGCTCGCCCATCTCGATCGGGAAGGCGGTCGCGACGACCGCGGGAACGCTCCCGATCCTCTACGTCATCCACGTCGCCGTCGCCTCGGAGCCGGGAGGCGCGAGCTCGCCTGAGAACGTTCGCGTCGCCGCGGCGGCCGCTCTCGCCCTCGCCGAGGAGCTCGGCGTCGAATCGGTCGCGATCCCCGCTCTCGGCACGGGGGCCGGGAAGGTGCCGATGGAGGACGCCGCCGCGGCCGTCGTCGAAGCGATCGCCGCCCACGAGCCGAAACGCCTCGCCGACGTCACCCTCGTCGCGCGCGACGAAGAGACGGTCGCGGCGTTCGTCGCGGCGCTCGAACGCTACGAGGAAAAGCACGCGTAAAAAAGCGGCCGGCGGGTCGCGCCCGCCGGCCGCTTGAACTGTTCGCCGTTTCGAAAGCTACTTCCCCTCGGGCCGCTCGCTCCGCAGCGAAAAGCTCTTGTTCGTGATCGCCTGCTGGGTCGCGAGAATCCCCTTCAGGTGATCGATTTCGTGCTGCATGAGCGCGGCGAGCTTCCCCTCGAGGTACATGCTCTGCTTCCGCCAGCTCGTGTCGCGGTAGATGACCTTGCACCGGCGATAGCGCTTCACCTTGACCATGAGGTCGGGGAAGCTCATGCAGTCGTCCCACACCTCGACCTTGCGACGGCTGCGCAGCTTGATGACGGGATTGATGAGCACGATGGGCTGGTTCACGTGCATGTACACGATCCGCTTGAAAACGCCGATCTGAGGCGCCGCGATGGCGCGCCCCCATCCGTACTCGTCCCGGAAATCGAGGAGCGTGTCCTTCAGGTCCTCGAAGACCGGCTCGAGCTTTTCGAGCTCGTCGCGCTCGACCTTTTCCGACTCCTTGTAGAGCAGGGAGTTTCCCAGCAGGAGTATGTCGCGCACCGCCATGTCGTCACCTCTCCGCCGCGGCCGGTTCCATCGTTCGTGACGCGGGGGGCTGCTCCTCGCGGCGCTCCTCGGGCCGTTTCCAAGGCGCCGGGTATGCCCCCGTCCAGCAGTAGAGACAGAGCCGTTCCTTGGGGAGGCCGATCGCCGCGACCATATCCTCGAGGGTCTGGTAGCGAAGCGACGTCACCTCGAGATCGCGCGCGATCCACTCGACCATCCGCCGGTACCGGTCCGTTCGATGATCGACGTACGCCGACACGTCCTCGACGTCGTGCCCCTCGAGGTCGCGGATCGCGCGCCGCGCGGCGAGCTCGTCGAGACTCCGCGTCGAGAGGTTGAACCGGCACGGATACATGAGCGGCGGGCATGCGGGCCGCGCGTGCACCTCGCGGGCGCCCCCCTCCCAGAGCTTTCGCACGGTGTAGTTCTTGAGCTGGGTGCCCCGCACGATCGAATCCTCGCAGACGACGATCCGGTTCCCCCGGATGATCTCCTCGTTCGGGATGAGCTTCATCTTGGCGACGAGATCGCGCGTCTCCTGCGAGGGGGGCGTGTAGCTGCGTCCGTAGCCCGGCGTATACTTGACGAGGGGGCGGCGAAACGGTTTTCCCGACTCGATCGCGTAGCCGAGCGCGTGGCCGATCCCCGAATCGGGGATGCCGGAAACGAGATCGACTTCGATGTCGCGGTCGCGCCGCGCGAGCGCCGCGCCGCTGCGCTCCCGAACGACCTCGACGTTTATCCCCTCGTAGCTCGAGGTCGGGAAGCCGGTGTAGATCCAGAGAAAGGCGCAGGTGTTGTTCGTCTCGGCGCCCCGGCGCACCTGCGTGAGCCCGCTCTCCGTGAGGAGCACGATCTCGCCGGGCTCGAGGTACTTCTCGACGCGGAATCCGAGGTTGAGAAAAGCGCTCGTCTCCGTCGCGACGGCCCATGCGCCCTCGCGTCGGCCGATCGCGAGCGAGAAGTAGCCGAGGCGGTCTCGCGCGGCGTAGACGCCGTCCTCGTGGAGAAGCATCAGCGAGCACGAGCCGTCGATCGACTCGAACATGCGGTCGATGCCGTCGGCGATGCTCGATCCGCGCGTGATGAGCTTCGCGACGAGCTCGGTGAGGTTGACGTTGCCTCCCGCGCCGAACTCGCTGAAGGAGCCGCCGGCAGCGAGATAATCGTCCGCGAGGGCGCGGGCGTTGTCGATGAAGCCGTCCGTGGCGATGCAGAACGGGCCGAAGCGGGAGCGGATGTAGATCGGCTGCTCGTCGAGGGCGCTGATGACGCCGATCCCCTTCGTGCCGCGAAGACGCGCCCGGTCGTCGTGGAACTTCGACTTGAACTGGCTCTGGCCGATGTTGTGGATCTGCCGGACGAAATCCTCCCCGTACACGGCGAGGCCGCCGAACTGCGTTCCGAGGTGCGAATGATAATCGGTTCCGTAGAAGAGAACGTCCGAACAATCGGTTTTGGAAACAACTCCGAAAAGCCCGCTCACGATGTTCCTCCAGTTGTGCGGAAGTGTGGGTGCGGGCGCGAAGCGCCGGCTACCCGCACATCATAGCGATTCGAGGCGCCGGGCTCAACGATAAATAATGCTTGTTGCGGCGAAAATCGAGCCTGTAGAGTGGTCGCCGGCGCCGGGACGTCGGCGGAGACGCCCCGGCGGCATCGAACCATGTGGAAAACGATTGAAACGAAAAGCGGCGACGCCGCTTGCGCTCTTCCCGCGCGGGACTTCCCGCCGCGGCGGACGATCTATCTCGCGCTCCTCTTCCTCTGCCTTCTCTCGTATAGAGGCGTTCTCGACAACTGGCTCTTCAACGACGACCTCTCGTGGCTCCGCGCCGCGCGGCTCGAGATGGCGCCCGGGAACCTTCTCACGTACCGCGTCGTCGACTTCTTCCGTCCGCTCGTGAACCTCTCGTTCTGGCTCATGGAAAAGGCCTCGCCGGGGAACGTCGCGCTGCACTACGGTTTCAACGTCGTTCTCCACGCGCTCTGCACGATCCTCTACTTCCATCTTCTCGCGAAGCTCCTCGGAAGCGTCCGCGTCGCCTTCGCGGCGGCGGCGCTCTTCGCCGTCACGAGCGTGCACGCGGCTGCGGTATTCTGGATCAGCGCCCGGACGACGCTCCTCTCGACGGCGTTCCTGCTCGCCGCCCTCCTCGCGCTCCTCTCGAAGCGGCGCGCGGGGCCCCTCCGCGCCGCCGGAGCGTGCGCCCTCTACGGCCTCGCGCTCGCGTCGAAGGAAGAGGCGATCGCGGGGCTCCTCCTCGTCTCTCTCGTCTGGGCGCTCGCGCGCGGGAGAACGGACGGACCGCGGATCGACGGCCGGGCGCTCGCTGCGCTCGCCGCGGTCTCGGCCCTGTATCTCCTCCTGCGCCACGCCTTCATGGGCGGATTCTTCAGGGAAAACTGGGGGCCCGGCGCCCACGCCCTCCGGAACGTCGCGGGCGGATTTCTCTATCAGCTCTATCCGTGGCCCTTCTTCTCCCTGCTCCATCCCGCGGGCACGAATATCCCCGAGCCCGCAGGAGCCCTCATGCCGGAGATCCTCGCCGTGCCGCTCGCCGCGCTCCTCGTCCTCGCTGGCCGCGCAGCGCGCAGATCGTTCGCCATGAACGTCGCCGTGGCGTGGGGGTTTCTCGCGCTCGCGCCGGCGGCCCTCTTCCGCTACCGTTTCTTCTCGACGGTCTCGTTCAGCCAGAGCCGCTACTACTACCTCTCGTCGGCCGGAACCGCGCTCGCCGTCGTCATCCTCCTCTCGATGATCTGGCGCGGACGTTCGCGTGCGCGGCAGGCGCTCGCCGGGGCCCTGTTCCTCTTCATCGCGGCGGGATACGTGGAGCGAACGCACCGCCTCGAACGCAAGTGGGACGAGTTCACGGGGTATTACCGCGAGATCGTCGCCGCGGTCGTCGAGGAGAGCGACGCGCGACCCGACGCGAAGACCATCGCGGTCGAGAATCCGCCGATGGCGTTCGACTATCTCGCCGACGCGATCGTTCTCGAGCGCCCGGACCGGACCGTCGTCGCCGCAGCGTCCCGGGAGGAGGCCGAGAAGCACGCGCCGTGCCTCTACATATCGTATTCGGGGGAGTCGCCGAAGGTCATGCGCGTCGAGAGGATCGACCGGCCGGCCGGAGCCGGCGGGGCGGGCGGCGACAGGAGCGGCGGCGAGAGCGGCGAAGCGGGCGCCGCCGGGGGAGGCGGAGCGTCTCCATGAAACGCATCGACGTCACGAGAAACTGGCAGGGATCGCGGCTCGACCGCTTCGTCCGGGCGCACATCCCCGGCACGCCCTTCGGCGTTATCCAGATACTGCTCCGGAAGGGGCTCATTTACCTCAACGGCGAGCGCGCGAGCGGCGCGGCGCGCGTCAAGGGCGGAGACGTCGTCTCGATCGACATCGCCGAGTCCGACGAAGCCTCACCGCCTCCCGCGACGAAGCCGAAGCGGGGCCCGGGAAAAAGGGCCGTGAAACCTCCCGCTGGCGAGGCGGCCGCGGCCGGCAAAACGCTCCGTCCCGCAGCCGCCATCGGGCGGGAGATCCGCGTGCTTCACGAGGACGACGAGGTGCTCGTCATAGACAAACCGGCGGGCGTCGTCGTCCAGCCCGGGAACCGCGCGGAGCGCGGATCGCTCCTCGATTCGCTCGAGGAATACCGGCGGCGAAGCGCGCGGACGAGGGCCCGCGGCCGAGCGACCTCCGCCGGGGACTCACCGCCGGGAACGATCGAGGAGCCTCCCTTCCCCTATACGCCGGTGCATCGCCTCGACCGCGACACAAGCGGCGCGCTCGTCGTCGCGAAGACCCGGCCCGCGGCGCGGGCCCTCACGAGGGCATTCGCGCGCCGCGGCGTGCACAAGATATATCTCGCCGTCGTCGAAGGCGTCCCGGCCGAAGAGGAGGGCACGATCGACTCGCCGGTCGCCGTCGCGAAGGGCGCGCGCTCCCACGCCTCGCCGTCGCCCGCCGGCGCGAAAGCGATAACGCACTATTCGACGATCCGAAAGCTCCGCGGCGGGAGGGCGCTCCTCCGGATCACGATCGAGACCGGCCGCACGCACCAGATCAGGGCCCATCTCGCCTCGATCGGCCACCCGGTCGCCGGGGACGCGGAATACGGCGCCGCGCCCGCCGGCCGAAGCGGCCGTTTCCTTCTGCACGCGTGGATGATATACTTCCCCCATCCGTCGACGGGCGAGATGCTGCTCTGCACGGCGCCGCCGCCGGCGGATATTCCGGCCGCCTAAACGAGGAGGACGCAATGGACAAGGCTCTGCTCAAGGCTTCGACGATCGCGCTCCGCGACTGCCTCAAGCTCTCGAAGGGGGAGTCGCTCCTCATCGTGACCGACGCGAAGCTCCGCGCGATCGGCGTCGCGCTGCGTGACGCGGCGATCGAGCTCGGCGCCGATCCGGTTCTCGTCGAGATGCAGGTGCGAAGCCGCGACGGCGAGGAGCCGCCGGCGAACGTCACGCACGCCATGATGATGAGCAAGGTCGTCGTGGCCCCGACGACGCGCTCCCTCACGCACACCGCGGCGCGCCGCGAGGCCTGTAAGGCCGGTGCGCGCGTCGCGACGATGCCCGGCATCCGGCGCGACACGATGATCCGGTGCCTCAACGCCGATTACTACAAGATAGCAGCGAGGACAAAGCGCATGACCGAGCTCCTCACCGCGGGCTCGCTTCTCAGGGTGACGAGCCCCGCCGGCACCGACATCACGCTCCCCATCGCGGGGATCAAGGCGATCGCCTCGACCGGCCTCATCCACGAGTCGGGCGGCTTCGGCAACCTCCCCTCCGGCGAGGCCTACATGATGCCCGTCGAGGGGGCCGCGGAAGGGGTCTTCGTCGTCGACGGCTCCATGGCCGGCATCGGCAACCTCGAGGGGAAAAAGCCGATCACGATACGGGTCGAGAAGGGGTACGCCGTCTCGATCGAGGGGGGCGCCGCGGCCAAGGCGCTCCGCGCCAAGCTCGAGCCGCTCGGCCGCGCGGCGTTCAACGTCGCCGAGTTCGGCATCGGGACGAACGACGCCGCCCGCATCACGGGCTCGATCCTCGAGGACGAGAAGGTCATGGGCACGATCCACATCGCCCTCGGCAACAACATGTCGATGGGAGGGACGGTGAACGTCCCCGTGCATCTCGACGGCATCGTGAAGAAGCCCACCGTCGAGCTCGACGGGGCGAAGATCATGGACCGCGGAAAGATGCTCGCGGACTGACCGCGGGCGCCTCGGTCCGGACTCGCGAAAAGGGCCGCCCCGGCGGGGCGGCCCTCGCGTTTTCGGCGCGCGGCGGGAATCCTCAGCGCATCGCCCGGAGCCGCCGCACCCGCTCATCGATGGGCGGATGCGTGCTGAAGAGGTTCGCGGTCTTCGCGAGGGGTTTCACCGGATTCACGATGTAGAGGTGCTGCGTCGCCCGGTTCGCCGCCTCGAGCGGCTCGCGGTCGCCGGATATCTTCTCGAGGGCGCTCGCGAGCCCTTCCGGGTATCTCGTGAGCTTTACCGCCGAGGCGTCCGCGAGGTATTCGCGCTGTCTCGATATGGCGAGCTGGAGCAGCTTCGTGACGATCGGCGCGAGTATCGCGAGCACGATCGCGACGACGAGTATGAGGGCCCCCGCCGAGCCGCCGCCGCTGCTGCTCCGGCGGCGGCGCCCCCCGCCCCAGAGAAAGCTCCTCAGAAAGAAATCGCTCATGAGGGCGATCGACCCGACGAGCACCCCGACCATCGTCGCGTAGAGGATGTCGCGGTTCCCGACGTGCGAAAGCTCGTGGGCCATGACCCCCTGCAGCTCGTCGCGGTTGAGCTTGTCGAGAAGCCCCGTCGTGATGGCGACGGAGGCGTGCGCGGGATCGCGTCCGGTGGCGAAGGCGTTCGGGGCCGAGTCTTCGATGACGTAGATCGCCGGCATCGGGAGCCCGCCCGCGAGCGAGAGCTCCTCGATGACGTTGAAGAGCTGCTGATGATCCTTCTTCTCGATCCGCCTCGCCCGGCTCACGGCGAGCACCATCTTGTCTCCGCCGAAATAGGCGCCGAGCGACATGGCGAGCGCGAGAAGGAAGGCTATGACGATCCCCGCGTAGCCCGTCCCCCAGAACCGTCCGAGAACGTACCCGAGCACGAGGAGCACCGCCGTCACGACGACCGTGAGGAAGAATGAGTTGCGCTTGTTCGCCGCGATCTCGTTCCACATCGACGCCACGGGATCTCACCCTCCGCTGTTCGAAACCATGTCCGCGCCCGCCGCGATCAGAAGCTCACCTTCGGCGGCTGCTTCTCCGCCTCGATCTCGATTTCGAAAAAGTCGCGCGGCTTGAAGCCGAAAAGAGACGCGAAGATATTCGAGGGGATCGTCTCGATGCGCGTGTTGTAGTCGCGGACCGTCTCGTTGTAGTGCTGCCGGGAGAACGAGATCTTGTTCTCCGTCGAGGCGAGCTCTTCCTGAAGCGCGAGCATGTTCTGGTTCGCCTTGAGGTCGGGATAGCTCTCCGCCACGGCGAAGAGCGACCGCAACGCCCCCGTCAGCATGTTCTCCGCCTGCGCCTGCGCCTTGACCCCAGAGACGTCGATCGCCTGCTGGCGGGCCTTCGTCACGTTCTCGAGCACCTCTCGTTCGTGCTTGAGATACCCCTTCGCCGTTTCGACGAGGTTGGGGATGAGGTCGTAGCGGCGCTTGAGCTGCACGTCGATCTGGGCCCAGGCGCTCTCGCAGCGCTTTCGCAGAACGACGAGGGTGTTGAAGATGCCTATCGCGGCGAATACGAGGACGACGAGGACAATGAGCGCTATCCAGCCGGCCATCGTGAACCTCCGTTCGCGTACGTTCCCCCCGCGCATGCGCGCGCCGCCGGGAGGCATTCGCCGCCCGGCGCAACCTCCGCAATTCTACGCGCGGGAACGCCGTTCGTTGCAGATGGTAATAACTTCCCCGAGGCCGCGCAAGCGAAACCGGACGCCGCGGAATCCGGTGCCCCGGGCGGGATTCGCAAAACGCGACGAGGCCTCCGCGCAACGGACGGACAAGCGGAGGGATTGCCGCACGCAGGAGCGCGCTCCGTGGCATTATGAGATTGAAGCGGCAACGGCGAGGCTCGCCGCACCCTCACGCTCCCTTTTACAACACATTGTCGATACTGCGGTTACGGGCTCTTGCCTCTCGTCCGCCATCGATGGCATATAGCTTGCTCGAAGCGGAGTCACGAGGGGACCGCAGGATTTGAATCGGAAGATACAAGGAGGTCCGACATGAGGAAGGGTTTCGTTCTGTTCGCGGGTCTTTTCATCCTCTCCATGTTCGCTGCATGCTCGGAGGATTCGACCCCGACCCCGCCGGTTCCGCCCGCCGACTTCGAGATAACGACCGCGGCGGTCGCGACCGGTTACACGTGCTCTCCGTACAACATGGCGATCGATGTCGAAGGCGGCGTTGCTCCCTATACGTGGTCGCTCGCCGCTGGCAGCAGCCTCCCCGACGGCCTCGTGATGAGCGCCGACGGCCGCATCACGGGTCTCTGCATGACGGTCGGCGACTACATCTTCACGGTGCGCGTCGAGGACAGCTCCGAGACGCCGAAGACGGCCGAGCAGGAATACACGCTCTCGGTCGAAGTTCCGTCGAACCCCTCGCTCGCGGTCTTCTTCGACGGCGAGGCCACCGAGTGCAGCACGACCACGCTCTCGTGGACGCCTCTCAGCTGCTACGTGTTCATCATGCTCGACGAGAGCGAAGTGGGCTGCGCGAGGGCGACGGAGTTCAAGCTTCGCTTGACGAACGCCGAGGGCGTCGATCTCGTTGCGGGTTCTGAGTACGCCATCATCGGCACCTCGATCCCGTCCTATGTCGCCGCCACTATCGGCGATCTCTTCAACGGCATCGCGCTCGCGTTCAACCGGCCGATGTTCGGTCCCGAACCGGTGCTCGTCGCGTCCTTCAACATCCTTCTGCTCGAGAATCTGGAGGACCTGTCGTTCAAGTTCGAGCCGAATCCGGGCGGCTATCTCGCGATCGCTTCCTGCGAGGAAAACTGTCCGATCGTCGAGGTCAGCGGTCGCGCGGCCGCGATCAACTACTAGACGACGCGGCCTCACCGGCCCATGGTGTGTGCCCCTCGGGATCGCGCGGCGACGCCGCGCCTCCCGGGGGGCCTTTTTATTGCCTGATGAGCTTCTTGAGCCCCTCGAGCACCTTGTCCTGCGCCTTGCTCTTCGCCTTCGAGAGATCGAGCATGGCGGAAGGGTGCTTCGAGGTCCCGGTCACGCGGATATCGAGCACGAGGTTGCCGCTCGAATCGCGCATGAGGTCGAGGGCGCTCTTGTAGGCGTCGATATTCTTCATCCGCTGCTGCACTGCCGGCGGAATCACGGCGTGCACCGTGTAATCGAGCGATCCGTCGAGCCCGAACGATCCCTTGATCGCCCACGCCCCCGAGGACGAGGCGATTTTCCAGTCGTCCGTGACGAAGCGGCCGTTCTGGACCTTGAAGTTCCCGGCCCACTCGCGGAAATCGAACTTCACGAGAGGGGCGACGTCGAAGTTCTGTATGCTCGCGAGGCCTCCGAGGTACTTCTCGAAATTCACAGAACCCTTGTTCGAAAGAGCGGAGCCGGCGGCCGTGAGCGACACGAGAGGATCGAGGCCATGCCCCGTAACGAGACTCGCCTTCGAGCTGACGTTGAAGCGCCCCTGGATGAGGGTTCCGAGGGAGACGAGCCTCCCGAGCGCCTCGCCCGCCTCGACACCGTCGAGCGAGAAATCGATCGAGCTTTCGACGCGGGCGGGTTTCCGAACGTCGCTCGCGATCGTCGCGGAACCCTTGCCGCCGGCGTAGCCGAAGGTCGCCGGATCGATCCGCACGCGGCCGTCCCGGATCGTTCCCTTCGCCTCGACGGCGGTGAGAACGGCCTCGCGGGTGACGACCGAGTCGAGCTTCACGGTGAAAACGGTGTTCTTGAGGAATAGTATCGCGCCCGCTCCGCCCGAGGCGGGCTCTTGCCGGGGAACGGCCGTTTTCGGCGCCTCTGATTTCGAGGTTTCCCGCGGCTTCTGATAGGGCTGTGCGTCGAACGAGCGGCCGGCCGCCTCGACGCGGATGACCGGAGCGTTCACCATCTTGTCGAGATAGGGGCCGAGATCGGCGACCGGCTTCGCGTCGCCCGTCTGAAGCAGCTTCTGCGCGACGAGTGCGAGCTCGGCCGCGGCCGGCATGACGTTCGCGAGAGAACCGCTGAAGGTGAACGGGCTGCCGCCGACGCGGAACTCGCCGGCGACGCGCTTCACGTCCGTGCCCGAGATTTCGGCCTTCGCCTTGAGCCCGGAGATCCTCACGGGAGGCGGAACGAACTCGCCCTCCCGGGGAGCGGGCGCCTGCCGCGCGGCTTGCAGGACGATCTCGCCGTCCGAGACGTCGATCGTTCCCTCGAGCTCGATCGCCTGCCACGAGAGCGTAACCTGCTCGAGCGTGAGAGGCTTCGAAGCGCTCGGCATGAGGCTCTGCCACGCGAAGGCGTTGCCCGAGCCCGCGAAGCGCGCCGAGACGCCGCCGAGCGACGCGAGATCCCCCATCCGAAATGACGCGCCGGCGAGCGCCGCCTCGAAGGAGAGGCTCATGCCGAGCGGCTCGCGCGCGAGGCCTTGAATGCGGGCCGAGTACTTCAGCGTGCCGCCCGCGATCTCGGGACGGGGGCCATCCGACGCCGGTTTCGGCGCCTGAGCCGCCGCGGGCGAGAGTTCGTCGAGCTTGAAGGCCTCGATCTTCTCGAGAACGGGGGCAAGCGGCTTCTCGGCGCCCTCTATCGTCACATCGAGCCGCGGGGAAGTTTTGAGATCGGTCGCCTCACCCGTGATCGCCATCGAGACGAGATCGTCCCAGCGGACCTGCCCTTCCTTGATCGCGAGCCGCGAGAGCTCGCGGTCGGTCTCGAGCGCGCCGTCGAAGGCGACCCTCTCCAGCACGACCGCCGGCGGCGATCCCGGCCGGGCGACGAGAACGGAATCGGCGCGCGCCTTGGCGTCGAGGGCGAAAAGCTCTCCCTCCGGCTTCATCGCGAGCTGCGCTTCGAGCCCGCGGAGTCCGATCTCCCGGTCTTTGTTCGCGTTGACGAGCGTGACGGAGCCTCCGCGCACGGCCGCGGACGTGATTTCGGGCTTCCGCCTGAGGAGGGAGAGCAGCGACGCGCGGATCGTGACCCTCCGGGAGGAGAAGTCGAGCTCGGTCGTGTCGGGAAGCGTCTTGCCGAAACGAAGGTCCTCTATGTCGACGCCGAATCCGAACGGAAAATTGACCTTGATGCCGCCGATCGTCACCTTCGCGTCGACCATCCGCTCGACGCGCGGCAGCACGATCGCCATGAGCTTCTCCTGCGTGAAAACGAGACGCACCGCGACGACCGCCGCGGCGACGACGCACGCGACGACCGCGAGAGCTATCAAGAGACCTTTACGCTTCGCCGCCATACACATCCTCCCATCCTGCGACAGCCGACACGTATCCGCTACGCCGGGCGGCCGGGGCCGCCGCGGCCTCCGGCGACACGCCGGCCGCCGCGGAACCGCATCCCGCCCGCCGGAGAAGACTCTACCGCACCGGGGCGCGGGCTTTCAACTTGAAATGCCCTGGAGCATTCACTACCATTCCGCCGTCGCGCTCCCGAAAGCGGGACGAAAGCCGAGGCGTTCATGATCAGATACATCGAGCCGGTCTACCGGCCGCCGAGCGAAGCGGGCTCGCTTATTCTGCAGGCGACGATCGGCTGCTCGAACAACACCTGCCTCTTTTGCTATATGTACCGCGGAAAGCCGTTCCGGGTGAAGCCGTGGGAGCTCCTCCGGGCGGAGATCGACGAGGCGGCGGCGCTGGCGCCGGGAACGCGCCGCGTATTTCTCGCCGACGGAGACGCCTTCGTGCTGCCGACCCGCCTTCTCGCGCGCATTCTCGACCATCTCCGCGCGGCGTTTCCGAACCTCCAGCGCGTCACCGCGTACGCGTCCCCCCCGAACCTCCTGAAAAAATCCGTCGCCGAGATGCGAGGGCTCGCCGAGAAGGGGCTCAAGATCCTTTACTACGGCGTCGAGACGGGAGACGCGGAGCTCCTCGCGAAGATCCGCAAGAACGCGACGCCGGACGAGATGGTCGAAGGATGCCTCAAGGCGAAAGAGGCCGGGCTCAAGCTTTCCGTCACCGTCATACTCGGTCTCGGCGGAAAAAAAGGCGGTCTCCGCCACGCCCGCGAGACGGCGCGGCTCGCGAACCGTATCCAGCCGCGATTCCTCTCGGCGCTCACGCTCATGCTCGGGCCCTACGAGCGGGAGTACCGGGCGGCCATGGGGCCGGATTTCGAGTACACGAACGCCGTCGACGACACGAGAGAGCTCCGCGAGCTCGTCGCCGGGCTCGAGACCGACGGCTGCATCTTCCGCAGCAATCACGCCTCCAACTATCTCCCCCTCGCCGGCACCCTCCCCGGAGACAAGGCGCGCCTCCTCGACGAGATCGACCGCGCCCTCGCCGAGCCGGACCGTTTCCTGCGCGACGAATGGATGCGGGGGCTCTGAACGAGGGTTGACGATTCGGCTTTCAGGGGCTATCTTTATGGTAGAGACCTCACGAGGGGGAAATATGAAAAGACTATTCGATACGCCAGCCGGCAAGCGCGCGTTCGCGTTGTCGGCCCTCGCGGTCTTCGCCGTCTGCTGCATCGGCTCGTGCGCCGACGAGAGCGAACCGACCGGCGTCGGGCCACAGCATCCGTACGGCATCGTGGTCGCCTCCGAAGGCTGCAAGCTCTTCGACAAGCCCGCGGAAGACTTCGACGCTCCCTCGAATCGGGACTGCGTCGCATGGACGTACGGCGCGGACGGCACCCTCGCGCTCAAACACGTGAACGCCGGATTCAACTGCTGCCCCGGGGCCCTTACGGCGGACATCACGATCTCGGACGACGCGATCACCATCGTCGAGCACGAGCAGATGAACGGGTGCCGGTGCCTCTGCCTCTTCGACGTTCGTTACAAGGTCTTCAAGCTGCCGGCGGGAACCTACACCATCCGGTTCGTGGAGCTCTACGAGCTCGGCGACCCGCCGCTCGCCGTCACCGTCGATCTCGCGTCGAACCCGACCGGCAGTTTCTGCGTCCCCCGCACGCACTATCCATGGTACGAGCCGAGCGGCTCGCGACCCGAGCCCCAGGGGCGTCTCGTCCGCGCGAGCGGCTGCGGGGGCGATCCGAGCCTCACGGATGACGATACGTATGCGACCGATCTTTCGTGCGTCGAATGGCGCCTCTCCGAAGGAGGCGTTCTGCGGCTGCGTCATCTCAACGCGGGATTCAATTGCTGCGCCGAAATCGGCGCGGATATCAGCGTCGAGGAAGGTCTGATCACGATCGTCGAACACGAGAGCGGGCCGCCGTGCGATTGCCTGTGCCTGTACGACATCGAATATGAATTCGCCGGTATCCCAGCGGGAACGCACCGCGTGCGCTTCGTCGAATTGTACACGAGCTCGGAAGACGAGCTTCTCGATTTTCCGGTCGATTTCTCCGTCTACCCGGCGGGCGTTCAATGCGCCTATCGAACGCACTATCCGTGGGGGTATTCGAGCTCGCTCCCGGAGGACGAGGCGCGGCTCGCCGTCATGCAGCGGGAGATCGTCGATTTTATCGGAGTTCCGTCATGCGGTGCGGTTGGGGATTGCCGGCATATCGGCATCGGTTCGAAGCCATGCGGCGGACCGTGGAGCTATCTCATCTATTCGGCCGCGACGATCGACGAACATGAGCTCCGCAGCCGCGTTCTTCGATACAACGCCTGGAACCACGGCATGAACCGGCGGTATGGTCTCGTTTCCACGTGCGACGTGGCGCCCGAGCCGCGGCCGGGATGCGTCGGCGGCGTGTGCGCGGATCTCGACGCCGGGCCGAGATGAAGCGAACGGGCGCATGAGAGGCGCTCATCCTCCCGGCGCCCGCGCGGCGGCCCGCCGCGGGCCCCTCGAAAGACGGGCGTTTTCAGTGGACAAAACGCCCGGCATCCATTATCAATAAGGGACTTGGAACCGCGCCCCCATCAGGGAGCGCGCTGAACTCAATATATTGCAATATAAGCAGATACAGGGAGGTTGTTTTGGCCATCATCCTCGACGGAAAGAGCCTTACGCTCGAGAAGCTCGTCCAGATCGCCCGGCACGGCGAGAAGGTCGAAATCGCTCCCGAAGCGATCGACCGGATGAAGGCGTGCCGCGCCATGCTCGAGAAGAAGATCGTCGCCCACGAGATCATGTACGGCGTCAACACGGGGATCGGCGAGTTCTCCGAGGTCGTCCTGAACGACGATCAGATCAAGGACTTCCAGCGCTACCTCATCTACAACCACGCCGCCGGCATCGGCGACCCGGCCCCGATCGAGTACGTCCGTGCGGCGATGGCCTCGCGCATCAACGTTCTCTCGAAGGGGAACTCCGGAAACCGCCCCGTCATCGCCCTTACCCTCGCCGAGATGCTCAACAAGGGCGTCACGCCGTTCGTGTGCCAGAAGGGCTCGGTCGGCGCCTCGGGCGATCTCGCCCCGATGTCCCAGATCGCGCTGCTCCTCCTCGGCGAGGGGCAGGCGTACTACGAGGGAAAGCTCCTTCCCGGCGACGCCGCGATGAAGCGCGCCGGGATAGCGGTTCCGGGGCTCGAGGCGCGCGACGGACTCGCCGCGATCAACGGATCCAACCTGCTGACGTCGATGAGCGCGCTCATGCTGTACGACACGAACCGCTGGCTCAAGCAGGCCGAGATCGCGGCCGCGATGACCCTCGAGGCGCTCATCGCGAACATGAAGCCGTACACGCCGCTCCTCCACGAGGTGCGGGGGTTCGCCGGCGCGGTCCGCTCCGCGAACGCGATCCTCACATGCGTCGCCGAGGGGGACGTCGTCATGGGAAAGGTGAAGACGAAGGTACAGGACGCCTACTCGATGCGCTCGACGCCGCAGGTCATCGGCGCGGCGCACGACGCCGTCCGCTGGGCGCGTTCGCAAGTCGAGATCGAGCTCAACGGCGTCGGCGACAACCCCATATTCTTCGCCGACCGCAACCTCACCATCTCCGGCGCCAACTTCCAGGGCTCGCCAGTGTCGCTCCCGATGGACATGATCGGCGCGGCCGTCACGATGGTGAGCGTGCTATCGGAACGGCGCATGAACCGGCTCAACCATCCGGCGCTCAACGTCGGGCTGCCCGCCTTCCTCACCAAGGGCGCCGGCATGTTCTCCGGCATGATGCTCAGCCAGTACACAGCCGACATGCAGATCGTCGAGCAGCGGATCCTCTCGATGCCGGCGTCGATCCAGTCGATCCCGGCCGCGGCCGATCAGGAGGACTTCGTTTCGATGGGCATGAACACGGCCATCAAGAACTTCCAGATCCTCGACAACGCCTACGGCGTGCTCGGCATCGAGTTCATGGCCGCCGCGCAGGCCCTCGACTTCCGGGAATTCAAGCTCGGACGCGGAACGGCGAAAGCGAAGGAAACGATCCGGCGCCACGTCGAGTTCCTCGACGTCGACCGGCCCCTCTATCCGGATCACACGCGCATGCAAGAGCTCGTGCGCTCGTGCGAAATCCTCGAAGCGGTGGAGAAGGAGATCGGCGCCATCGGCTGAGCCCGGCCCCCGGGTCACCGCAGCCGGACGACCTTCATGTTTCCCCGCAGCCCGGGGCCCTCGATCGCGCAGAAATAGACGCCGCTCGCGACCGGTTCTCCCGCGGCGCTCGTCCCGTCCCAGAAGAGCTGCTGCGTGCCGGATTCGGCGTCCTCCCGCGAAATCTCCCTGACGAGCCGCCCGGCGGCGTCGAAGATCGCGAGCCGCACGCGCCCCCTCGCGACGGCGTTGTATTCGAAGCACGTGCGCTCGAGGAACGGGTTCGGGAAGCACCGCAGGGACACGGGCGGCAGAGGCGCCTCGACGGCGTACGCGCACGCGAGATTGTCGACGTATATGTTCCTCGCGGAGATCGGCCCCGGGTTGTACTGCAGGACCCCGAAGTAACACCTGGACAACGGCTTGAGATCCGCGACGGCGACGTCGACGAGAGTCGTCCCGTCCTTATCGAGCCTCACGGCCGCGGCGGTCTTTCCCTCCTTGGCGACGGTGACGGTATAGACGGCGTTCGATTCGAGCATGCTCCGGTCGAACAGCGTCCTGATGGAATCGCCGGTGTCGCGATAGCAAAGACCCGTCGTCGTATCGAGCAGGATCCGCCAGTCCGCGCCCTGATCGTTGAAAAGCCCCGTGTACGCGCCGGCGAAGCGCGCGTCCGCGAATTTCGCGTCCCATCGGAAGATCCACGCGCCGCCGCCGAAATCCCTCGTGGTATAGATCGCCTTGTCCCAGCCGGTGGAGGCCCTCTCGGGCGCCTGCGTGGCGAGCCACGAGTGGCCGTCCGTGCGCGCGTCGTAGTTGAGCGCGAGCGCCCAGAGCGACGCGCCGATCTCGTACGCCCCTTTCCACTGGTGAAAGGCGTTTTTCTGAATGTCGCCGTCCCGCGAAATCGCGCGGTACGCGAAGAACGCGCCGTAGCGCTCCGCGTTATGAACGAACATGTCCACGCCGGCGAAATTGTCGTCGGTGAGAAACGCGAACGCGTCCTCCTTGTACGCCCTGAACCCGTACTCTCCGCAGCGCTCGAGATACGCGGCTACGATCAGGAACCACATCTGATGGCATTCGAAGTACGATTCGAGATCGTCCGCCGACCACATGATGCCGCCGAGCCGTTTCGGCGAGGCGTCCCAGCGGTTCGCGACGACCCAGCCGAGGTTCTCTTTGACGCTCTCGACCGTTTCCGCGTCGTCGAGAACGCCGTTCGCCAGCATGAGCGCGATATCGATCTTGAGCTGCTTCTGCACGTGAAAGTATTTATCGCCGATGACGAAGCTCCCCGAGCGTCCCTGAGTCGCGATCAGCCGCGAAGAGAGCTCCGCGACGAGAACCCGGCACCTTTGCCGGTCGAAGTAATCCCCGATAACGGTTTGAGCGTGATACGCGTTCGCGAATCCGCGCAGCACGATCGCCATCGATTCTCCCGGGGCGGACGCGGAGGGATAATTGTCGACGATATAGTGAAACACGCGATCCATGTCCGCGATCACGGCCGTAAGAGCCTCGATGTCGCCTCGTCCGGCCAGATAGCGCACGCCGAGCGAGAGCGCCGACAGGACCAATCCGTACTCGTGCGCATAATCGGCGATCGAGAGGCCGTCGATCGCGCCGTCGCTCGAGATGAACCGGCGCATGTACTCGAACTCCGCCTTCAGCGGGCCGTCCATCGCCGCGGTCTCCATGATGAGCGACGCCATGAGCGCGCCTTCCTGCAGCTCGACGGAGAAGCGCCAATCGTGCCCCCCGAGCCCGTCCCACCCCTCGACTCGGGACCACAGCAGCGTTCCCGCCCAGCATCCGAGGCGGTCGTCCCAGAAACCCAGAGCCCAGCACGGCTTCACGATCTGATTCACCTGTTCGTAGAAGTAGTCGTGGGGCGCGGAGGCGCAGTATGACGTCCGGCCGTGAACGAGAAAGCCGGGGCTCAGCCTGTCGACGCGGTAGAAGGCGGCGTAGCGGTCCGCGGCGCCGGCGTCCCAGTCGTTGCGGAAGTCCAGAAATCCGGATTCGAACCCTTCGCTATAATCCGCGCGCGGTTCGGCGGCGCTCGCGCCGAGAGAAACGGCGCAGAGAAGCGTCGCCGCGAGAAGGCATGAGACGGCGGCTGCGGCGCCCGGCCGCGCGGCATGCGACATACCCTCGTTCATTCCCCTCATGTGCCCCCCCGCATGAAGGCGGATGCGATTCCAAAACCCGGTATTGAAGCGGAACGCGATCGCGGCGAACGAGCCGTCACATACAGCGTATCAGAAATGAGACGGGGATTCAAGCGGCGCGCATTCAGCGCGCATCCCGCGCGTTCCGGGCTCGCCCGCCGCGGGCGAGCCCGCGGGTGGGAGAGCCGAGAAAGCCTCTCTTACAACGGAGACGAAAATTCATTATATTTAGATGGAAAATGAACGTGCCGGTTCATCAGCGTGTCGCGCCGCCGCGCCGCCGGTCGGCGACGCAAAGGGGCGGCACGGAGCAGCCGGAGGAGGTCGTCGTGAAACCAATTCGCCCGATCGCTGCCGCGTGCGTGTTTCTCGCGGTGTGCGCCGGCGCCGTCTCGGCCGGCGAATCGAAGCTCAACCCCGCGCTCCGCTTCCTCAGACACGAGCGCGAGTCCGGCCGCGCGGCGAAGGGATCGCGCCCCGAGCTCGCCGCGGCGCGCTCGGAGCGCGTCGAGGTGACGGTGAAGTTCGATCGCGTCCTCACGGAGGCCGAGTTGGCGGCGCTCGAGGCGCGGGGCGTTTCCTTCCGCCGCGTCGGCGGAGAGGTTTCGCGCACCGGCGTTGTCTATCCGGCGAGCGTTCGCTGGGACGCCCTCGAAGGGATATCGGCGGAGAACGCCGTGATCCGGATGGAGGCCGCGTGGCGTCCCTGCGTCTTTCCCCTCCTCGACGTGAGCGCGCACGAAACCGAGGCCGATTCGGTGTGGAGCTACGCGGATCCGCTCGGCGCTCCCCTCACGGGCACCGGGCTCCGCATCGCCGACTTCGACACCGGCATCGACGTCTTCCATCCCTCCTTCTTCTTCGCCGACGGCGACACGCTCGACTGGATCGACGTCGACGGCTACGGCACGTTCAACCCCGGCTACGACAGAGTCGACCTCAACGGCAACGGCCTCGCCGATCCGAACGAGCTCCTCTCCTACTGGGACGGCTGGATCTACGACCCCGCGCACGTATGGGGAGGCGGAACGAACAACAACGTCGGAAACGGCTTCCAAACCTATTGGGACTGGCTCTACAACGACGCGAACGGCAACTCGCAGCGCGACTACGGCGCGGCCGCCGGCTTCACCGAGAGCTCGCCGACGTATGGAGAGCGTCTCTTCGTCGCTCTCGACGACAACGGGAACGGGACGCTCGACGCGGGCGAGAAGCTCGTCGCGCTCGGCACGTCCAAGATATACGCCACGCTCAACGCGGGCGCGACGGAGCGCGTGCGCGGCGTGGATCTCATCTCGTCGAATCCGGACGACTACGGGCACGGCACGCCCGTTTCGGGCATCCTCGCCGGCGGCACCGCGGGGCTGCATCGATTCGCGGGCCTCGCGCCGGATGCGGAGATACTCATGGGATACTATTTCGCCGGCAACTCGATCGCCGCGTGCATCCCGTGGGCGCGCTCGCGCGGAGCGGACGTCATGCTGTACGAGTTCGGCGGCTTCGTGTGGGACTACCTCGACGGCTCGACGCTCGAGGAGGAGCTCATCACGATCGAAAACGAGACGATCATCCAGATCACGCCGTCCGGCAACCTGGCCCGGGGCCGCAAGCACGCGATCGCGACGGTGGCGGGCGCCGATTCGCTCGCGCTCGGCGTCACCGTGCCGATACCGGGCAGCGCCATCCTCACGATGTGGCCGACGGTCCTCTGGCGGACGAGCACGGCCGACCTCGCCTTCCGCATCAAGACGCCGAAGGGTGGCACCGTGACGCTGAACGACGGCGCCTCGCTGATCGACGGATACTACGTCTACTCCGAGAAATCGACGAGCCCGCGCGGCACGTGCGCTCTCTTCGTCTACGTGGACCGCAACTCCAACCCCGCGCTCACCGGAACGTGGGAGCTCAAGGCCGTGAACAAAACGGGCGGCCCGATCGAGATCGTCGCCAACGTGGCGGACGACGTGACGTCATGGGCGGGCGGAGCGGAGTTTCTTAATCACTACACGAACGACCGCAACGTCACGTGGCCCGCGACGGCGGACGGAGCGTTCGTGAACGGCTCTTACTCGACCCGGGGGTTCGAGGGGTACGGCGGCGCCGGCGGCGGATCGATCCCCGTTGGAGAGATCAGCGCGTTCAGCGGCCGCGGGGCGCGCATCGACGGGCGCCACCTTCTCGACATCGCCTCGCCGGGAAACTACGACGTCTATTCGACGCGCACCTCTCAGGACGGAGCGGGTTATCCGCTCGGGAGCTACCGGCAGTTCAGCGGCACGAGCGCCGCGGGCCCGCACGTCGCGGCGGCGGCCGCGCTCGTCCAACAGGCGTTTCCGCAGGCGACGATGGAGGACGTGGCGTTCCTGCTGTCGTCCCACGCCGCGACGGACGCCTTCACCGGAGCGGTCTACAACGACACGTGGGGCTGGGGGAAGCTCCGCATCCTCGGAGCGATCGGCGTCGCGACGGACGTCGAGGATATGGCCGCCGGAGCGACTCCGCCGCGGCTGCTGCTCGGCCAGAACTACCCGAATCCGTTCAACCCGTCGACGTGGATCCCGTTCCATCTCCCCGCCGACGGGCTCGTGAGCGTCAGAATCTACAACGTCCGCGGAGAGCTCGTGAAGACGGTCGCCGAGAGGCGTATGGCGAGGGGCGCCCACAGCGTTCGATGGAACGGGGAGGACGCGAAGGGGAGGGCCGTCGCCTCCGGGGTCTATTTCTGCGCGCTCGCGTTCGGCGGCAGGACGGAAACGCGCACGCTCGTGCTTGTGCGATAGGCGCTCATCGGAAGAGCCCGATACGCTTGATTTCGTCGATAGCCGCGCAGGCACGCTCCGTATCTCCACAACCGTACGCCGAATCGAGCTCGGCGAGCGCCCGGAGAAGCTTCCATGCCGTATGGCTGTTCTTGGTCCTTGCAGTATCCCTGACCGCCGACTTCTTGATCCTCAAGAGATCTCCCATATAACGAGTGTACTTCGCTTCGCGGCTCTCCCGCAGAACCTCCTCCGCTTGGCGCATGAGCGAGCTTCGAAAATCCTGATACTGCAATTCGCACACGACATCCATCGCATAGCGGCGATAGCTTTCCGATCCGGTTTCCATCGCCCGTTTCAATCCCGCCGGAACCGCGAAGGGCCGCCAGGCACCCATCGCCGCCATGAGCCTGCGGCGCTCCGCGATCGCACGCGGCACGACCTCGTCCGTATAGTACGCCGTAAGTTTTTCGAGATTGGAATCGATCAGGACGGCCCGCTCGTCATGGACAGCCGTGACGCGCACCGGTTGCGCGTTTCCCGCGAGGTACATCTCCCAACGGTCGAAGAAACCGTTACCATTCGTGTCGAAGATCCTCACCTCGCCGATGTGATCCATGCCTGAGAAATGACCGATTTCAATCCAGCCTTCTTCGGCCCCGAAAAGGTGAATCCGCCGATCGACGCCGCTGTAGTAGAGCTCACGCTTGTCGGATGGTTTGCTTCGCCACTCGCGCCGCATGTTCCATTTCTGGCAAGGTCCGCCCGTGTTGGCCATGAATCGGCGCTCCCACATCCAGAAAACACCCTCCCATCGATAATCGTATGGATCGGTCGGATCGGCGCCGTTCGCAACGGTATCGTCCGCGTTCTCGTTCCAGGAGAAGCCTGTTTCGGCTGCCTTGTACGAGTCGGCTGTCGCGCGAACATTCTTCCATGGGATGACGGTGGTTTCCTGAGGCGGGCGTCTCTTCGGATTGATCCGAGCCGCGCCGAACAACCGGTAGGGCATCGATCCGACGAGATTGAGCGCGAAATCGTAGTGGAGCGGCGTTTCCCGGGAGCTCCCCCGGTCGATGTCGAAGCTGTACCTGATGTTGACGACGGCCGAGTTCTCCATAGAGGGTTCCCACGGGCGCCCGTACGAACTGTTCGCATAATCCGGATCGCTGTCCGCGCTGAATCCCTCCGGCGCGGCGCTCACGCGCACCGCAACCTCGCTGAAATCATCCCCGTCCGTGTCGTAAAAGGCGAAGGGACACTCCGAGATAGGCGACCACACACCCTTCACGGGGTTGAATTTATTCATGTAAAAGATGTTGTCACCGTATGGGTCCGCGCGGAATTCGTCGCCGCGCTCGTAATTGAAGACGTTCCGCGTAATGTTGTCGTCGTCGATGTCTTCGCCGAACCACGCCCAGTTGAGGCGGCCGTCCGTGAAATAGCGGATATCCAGCTCGTCCATGTCCCCGTCGCCGTCGTTGTCGATGTAATCCACCATTCGATCGACCGTACCATCGCATCCGTAATCCACGACGTAGCAGTCCGAGTGCCGATCGCCGCCCGTACGAGCGCTCCCGTCCCCATCGTCGTCGATGATCCAGACAAACGCTTCGGCCGGGAGAGCGCTCGTCCCCCGAAGCGTCTCGCGTCGAACGAGCATGCGATCCCGCGCATCGCCCGACGCAGGCACGATGAATCCCTCGCCGGCGCGGAGCGTGCGGGCTTGCTCCCACCACGGCTGCGAGGAGAGCGGGCGGATCGAGCCGTCGCGTCGAAGCTCCGTTTGAAGCATCCACCACGGGAGACCCGGCGCGGCGCGGCCGATTTTCTCCGGGACCGCTTGCGACACCGCGGCGACAGCAACCGCGAACATCGAGACCGCGGTGAGACCGCATGCCGCTGAAAGCGCCGTACGCATATGATAGATGCCCCCTTCCGGATCGAGCGACAGCGCCGCTCCGACCGCTCACCGATACACATCCAGATCGTTGCCTTCGATCCTCATGATCCCGAGCATCGGCGTCTTGCTTGCGCCGGAGGGGCTCTCCGCGGCGCGCATATCGACGAAAAGCACCGGCATCCCGCCTCTCCAGTTTCCTCTCGCCGTATTTCGCAAGATCGCGTTCCCCGTCGATACCTTCTCGGGAACGAGCTCCTTCATGCAATTCAGCCGAGGTGAATCGCATTGCCACATGGAAACGATGGCGTTCCAGCCCACGAGCTCAAAGCGGTTGCCGGCGATAACATTGCCGTTCGAATCGTCTCTGATCCGTATCGCATCGCCTTTTACCCGCTCGAACGAACAGGCCTCTATGGCGTTGGAATCGCTGTAATGAGCCAGATAGATGCAAACGATAGGAATGTTCGGATTGCTCCCGGAGCCGATGGCGCTCAGTTTCCTCTCCTCCTTCTCGATGCGCGGCACAGGATGATGCGCGGCACCGCGCGGAGCTTGGGGAAAATTCGCCAGCGTATGGTTCCTTATATCGAGAAAGGAGCAATTGACGATGCGGTTATTCCTCGAATTTACCAGTCCGACCGCGGAATATACTATGGGCTGCATCGGCAACCGCGCGTTTCCGATGCCCTCGAACACGCAGTCCTCAATCGCGTTCCCGCCGTTCCAATTATCGCGGATTTCCCGATCCCCCAAAAAAAGCACGGCCCTGCTGACGTAATTTCTCACCGTGAGGCGCCGCAAAACGATGTTCGTGGGCTCCCCCCGCATGGCGCTGAGAGCGAAAAACGGACCGACCGGGGGATCGTTTCCGGCGACGAAACACGCATTGACCCGGGGAGGATCGGATTCGATCGTTATCGAGCGCCCGGGACGATAATACGTCCAGAGCACACTCTGGTTCAGATAGACGCCGGCATCGCTTCTCACCTTGACGATGATATCAGCATCCAGCGCCCGCTGTTTGAGCAGTTGCTGAATGCGGACAAGGGTCGCCGCCGGCCTATCCCGCGATCCCGGATTATTGTCGTCGCCCAGCGGCGAGAGATATATATAGACGGTATCCGCATCGCCGAAGGCCGCCGCTCGGCGGCCCCGGAAAGCGCCGGTTTGCGGCGCCTTTCCCCGGCCGAGAATCGAATCGCCCGTCGCGATGTGCGATGACTGGAACTCCGTCCGCTCATCCCGATCGAGACAGCCGACGAGCGAAATCCCCGCGACGAGACCCAGCAACAACGTCCATGCGCCCGCGCCGCGGCGCATGCCGCGCATCGCGCGGAGCGATGCAGGCGATTCAAGGATGACCGGTCGCTTCATGACGCATAGTATAGGCGAGAATAGCGCAACGTGCAACTCGCGAGGATGGGAATCGAGGATGAGAATCGACGCGGCGAACGCAGGCGCATTATTGTATAATTGACAATGACGCCGATGTCGGGCAGGGGGTAATATGAAACGCGCCATCGCCTTTCTTGTCTTGTTCATCTCTATCGAGCTCCTCGCCGCTGTGACGGCCGCCGCGACCGTGAGGGTCGTCTATCGCTTCGCCGAGCCGTCGATCGAAGCGCTCGACGGAGGTTTCTCGCGCGTCGTCTTCGAGGGCGCCGCGCAGGCGGGAAGGCCCGGAGAGCCGACGTATCCCTTCCGCGGCGCGAAGATCCTTCTTCCTCCGGGCCACGCCGTCTCGAGCGCGCGGATCTTCCGAAAGGACTGGACGAGGGTCGCGGGCGCTCACAGGCTCTTCCCGGCGCAGCTCCCCGTTTCCGGCATCGGTCTCGAGGCGGGAGGCCGGCGCTTTCTCCGCCGCGCGGAGGCCTACGCGGTCGACCGTTGGGTGCGGCCTCCCGACGGCCCGTTCAGAACACGTTACCTCCGCGGCCACGCGATCGCATCCGGCGCCGTGAGCCCGGTCGAATACCGCCCGGCTTCGAACGAGGTCGGATACTACCGGACGGTTGAGGTCGAGATCGAAACCTCGCCCGCCGCCGAGGCCCGCGACGCGCTCGCGCTGCTCCGCGCGGACGGCGAGACCGTTCGCCGCCTCTCCCGCGTCGTCGACAATCCTGACGCGATCGCCTCGTACGGGCCGCCCGCGGCGCCCCTTCGCGATCCCGAGAACGAGTTCGAATACCTCGTCGTCACGGGCGAGCAGTTCGCCGACGCCTTCGAGCCGTTCCGCGCCTTCTACACGAGGCGCGGCATGCGCACCGTCGTCATGACGGTCGAAGAGATCTACGCCGCGTACGGCGGCCTCGATGAGGCGGAGAAGATCCGGAACTGCATCAAGGCCACATATACGCAGAACGGCGTCACTCACGTTCTGCTCGCGGGCGACTGGGACGGCGCCGCGGGGAACGCCCGGATCGTGCCGTTCCGCGGGCTCTGCGGCGAGGTTCACTCGTCGGAGATCTACGTCGACGAGGGCATGCCGGCGGATCTCTACTTCGCCGCGCTCGACGGCTCGTGGAACTCGGACGGAGACGCTCTCTGGGGCGAGATCGGCGAAGAGGATTCCTACGCCGAGGTCGCCGTCGGACGCGCGCCGATCGACACGCCGGAGAAGGCCGCCGCCTTCGTCGCCAAGACGATCGCGTATCAGGAATCCCCCGTCCTTTCCGAGGCGAGGAGCGCTCTCCTCCTCGGCGAGAAGCTCTGGAACGATCCCCTCACGTACGGAGACGACGAGGTGGAGCTCCTCGTCGGCACCCGCTCCGACAACGGCTTCACGACGACCGGCGTCCCGCCGGACTTCTCGATCGTGCGCACATACGACAGGAGCGCCGTCTGGACGAAGGCCGAAGCGATCGCCGAGATCAACGCCGGCGTGAACTGGCTCGCCCACGCGGGGCACTCGAACCACTCCTACGTCATGCGCATGAGCCGGAGCGACGTCACCGACGCCGTCTTCACGAACGACGGCGCCGCTTCCGGATTCCCGATCGTCCTCTCGACCGGATGCTACGCGGGCGCCTTCGACAACCGGAGCGCGAGCGGCTACTACGATACGGTCGACTGCATCGGGGAGCTTTTCGTCACTATCGCCCACTGCGCCGCCGCCTTCGTCTGCAACTCGCGCTACGGCTGGTTCACCGAGGGGACGACGGCGGGGCCCTCGATCCATTTCATGCGCGAGTTCCTCGACGCGGCCTTCAGCGAGGGATATACGACCCTTGGCGAGGCACACGCACGATCGAAGGACGAAACGGTTCCCTTCCTCGACCTTCCGGACGAGTGGGAGCCCGGCGCCGTTCGCTGGTGCTTCTACGAGAGCAACCTCCTCGGAGATCCCGCCCTCGACGCGTGGACGGATACGCCTCAGCCGATCGCCGCTTCATACGCGCCCTCGATCGACCGCAACGATACGCTGTTCTCCGTCGACGCCGGCGCGCCGGGGGCCGTCGCCTGCCTTTCGCGCGACGGCGCCTGGTACGGACGCGGCGTCGCCGACGAAACCGGAAACGTCGCCGTCGCGAGAAGCCGCGCCCTGCCCGATTCGCTGACGTGGCTCGAGCTCTGCGTCACGGCGCACAACGGACTCGTGCTCCGCGACACGATCGAGGTCGTCGAGACGGCGGAAATCGCGGCCTCCGTCCCGGCTGTCCGTCTCGAGCAGAACTTCCCCAACCCGTTCAATCCGTCGACGGTCATCCGCTTCTTCCTGCCCCGGGACGGCGACGTCGAGCTCGCCGTCTTCGACGCGTCGGGACGCCTCGTCGAGCGGCTCGCGGGCGGACGCATGGGCCGCGGTCTCCACTCGATCGCCTGGGCCCCCGCCGGACGAACCGCGAGCGGGGTATATTTCTATTCTCTTTCCTATCAAGGCGTTACTCTCGTTCGGAAGGCGATCGTCCTGCGGTGACGGCCGCACGGCCGTTCCCTCCCCGCGTGCCCGGAATACGATGAAACACAATGGTCTCGCCTTCCGTTTATAGTACATGGTACGGGCGGGGTGCCGTCCCGGAGCTTGTGGCATGAAAGGCGGAGCGATGAAGGCGCGAACGATGTATCGGTGCGTGACGGCGCTCGCCGCGGCGTGCATATTCCCGGGCGCGGCCCTCGGTGGATCCTCGGCGCGGGACTCGATCCCGGCCGCCGTCAAGACGCGGCCGCCCGTGAAGGCCGTTCGAGCGACGAACGGAGGAATCCGCGTCGACGGCGTCCTCGACGAGCAGGACTGGGCTGCGGCGGCGCCCGTCGAGGGCTTCGTGCAGCATGAACCTTACGACGGCCGGCCGGCGTCCGAGAGAACGACGGTCCGGGCGGTTTACGACGACCGCTGCATCTACATAGGCGTCAAGGCGTACGATTCGGAGCCCGGCAAGATCGTCGGCCATCTGACGCGCCGGGACGGAGACTCCCCCTCCGATTGGATCTACATCGGATTCGACAGCTACAACGACAAGCGCTCGGCCTTCCTGTTCGGGGTGAACGCCGCCGGCACGAAGCAGGACATCTTCTTTTTCAACGACACCGAGGAGGACGGCAACTGGGACGCCGTCTGGGACGTCGGGACGCGCGTCGACGAGGACGGATGGACGGCGGAGTTCGCCGTTCCCTGGAGCCAGCTTCGCTTCGCGAACAACTGCGACACTCATTCGTGGGGCTTTCAGGCGGCCCGCCAGATCTGCCGCCGCGACGAGCTCTCGTTCCTCTACCCCGTTCCCAAGAGCGCGAACCAGCTCGTGTCGCTGTTCGGCAGGATCGAGGGGATCGAGCGCATCCCGTCTCCGAGCAGGCTCGAGCTTCTCCCCTATGCGGTCGGGAGCGTCGACGCGTACGGCGACTCTGACGGCGATCCCTTCCGCGCCGATGCGAACCCGGGCGGCCGGATCGGAACCGATCTCAAGTATCGGCTCACGACCGACGTCACTCTCGACATGACGATCAACCCCGACTTCGGCCAGGTCGAGCAGGATCCCTCGGAGTTCAACCTCACCGCGTACGAATCGTATTTCGAGGAGAAACGTCCCTTCTTCATGGAGGGAGCCAATATTTTCCGGTACCGTCTCATGTTCGGCGACAGCGATTCGGAGCGGCTTTTCTACTCGCGGCGCATCGGCCGCGCGCCGCAGTTCTCGGCGCTCGATTCGCGGCGTTTCATCGATACGGAAGGGCTCTATGAAGACTCTCCGCGGTTCGCGACGATCCTCGGAGCGGCGAAGATCACGGGCAAGACCTCGAACGGGATCTCGATCGGCGTCCTCGAAGCCGTCACCGACAAGGAGAACGCCGCGGTCGAGCTCCCGGACGGCGAGCGTGTCGGCGTCGCCGTCGAGCCGATGACGAACTACCTTCTCGCGCGCGCCCAGAAGGATCTCAACGACGGCCGGAGCACGATCGGCGCGATCGTCACGAGCGTCGTCCGCGACCTCTCGAGCCCCGATCTCCGGACGCTCAACCGCGCCGCTCTCACGGGCGGAATCGATTTCTCCCACCGCTGGCGCAACGACGAGTACGCCGTGAACGGACGCATCCTCGGAAGCCGGATCGAGGGGAGCGCCGAGGCGATCAGCGAGGCGCAGACCTCTTCCGCCCGCTACTTCCAGCGTCCGGACGCCGATTACGTCGAGTACGACCCCGCGCGCACATCCCTCGGGGGGTACGCGGCCGTCGTGGACGGCGGGCGCTACGGCGGCAAGCGCTGGAACTTCCTCCTCGGCCTCATGTCGCGCTCGCCCGGATTCGAGGTGAACGATCTCGGATACATGCAGGAGGCCGACGAGGTGCTCGGCGTCGCGTGGACGGGGTATCGCCTTCCTCAGCCGTGGAAAGCGCTGAGAAGCCTGAGCCTCAACTGGAACCTCTATCGCGCCTACAACTACGGCGGCGAGATGATCACGTTCGGAGGCAACATGAACGGTTCGTTCAGCCTCACGAACAACTGGGGCGGCTACGCCGGCGTCGAGCGAAGCGGCGAGCACCTCGGAATGAGCGTCACGCGCGGCGGGCCGCTCGTTCTCGTTCCCGGAGGCTGGAATTCGTGGTTCGGCGCCTACACCAACGACCGCAGGGCGGTCCGGATCGGCTGCGACGGGGGTCTCAGCCGGAACGACGAGAGTTTCGGCGGATGGTACGCCGAGCCGTACGTGACGATCCGCCCGTCGGGGCGCTTCGAATTGCGGATCGGCGCCTCGTACTCGACCCGCGAATACGACACGCAGTATATCGACGAGATCGGAGGAAGCTACGTCGTCGGGCATCTCGACATGGAGGTCATGAGCGTCACGACGCGGCTCAACTACACCCTCACTCCCGAGATGAGCCTCCAGTTCTACGGCATGCCGTTCGTCGCCGCCGGGCGCTACGGCGGCTTCCGCGAGGTCGTTTCGCCGCGCGCCGGATCGTACGAGGACCGGTTCGCCCCGTACGACTATCTCGCGGACGCGGACAGCCCCGATTTCAACTTCAAGGAGATGCGGTCGAATCTCGTGTACCGCTGGGAATGGAGCCCGGGATCGGCGCTCTATCTCGTCTGGTCGCGCGGCGCGACCGATTTCGAGGAGCGCGGGGAGTTCGCGGCGGGAAGGGACTTCGACCGGCTCCTGTCCGCCGCGGGCGACAACACCTTCATGGTCAAGATCAGCAAGTGGTTCAGCATCTGACGAGCCGGCGGCGCGAGGCGGCCGCCGGCCTCGCGCGCCGCGGGATCGCCTCAACCCGATCGCGCCGGGGCGGCTCCAGCGCCGTGGCCGCAATCTTGGACCTCGTTGTCGAATACATCTATCCGTGTAGACTCCGATCCGTCCGGGCAGCCGCCGTACGGGTTTGATTGCGGTCTGAGATCCTTGAACATGCGGGGCTTTCGGCAGTCCCAGCTTCCCAGCGCGAGGTTGTGGTGCAATCTGTTCCCGACCGACGGGCATTCCGCGAAGGCGCCGCCGGGGGTGCAGAGAGGGTGCCGGTACCACATCGAACAGAACGCGTTCCATCCGGTTCTGACCGATCGATTGTGGTGGATTTCGTTATCGTTCGATTCATCCCGTATTCTGACCCCGTCCCCCTTGATGTTTTCGAACGTGCAACTCCGCACGACGTTGCCGCTGCTGTGGTGCGCCATATAAACGCATACGATCGCGAGAGCTTCCGTCGAGCCGTTTCCTTCCTCCGAGGACCGGTACGGCCGGTCGTTCGCGTTTCCGCAATTTGAAAAAGCGCACCGCTCGATGACGTTGTTTCTGGAGTTCACGAGATCCAACACGCCGTAGCACATCCCTTTTTCGGGATTATTCTGGTTTCCGATATCGTGAAAGACGCAATCCTCGACGCTGTTGTTCGCGTTGTATCGACCGGCTTCTTTTTCGTCGCCGACGAGCCATATGGCCCCCCTCGCGTAGTCTCCGATCGACAATCTCCTGAAGTGCAGGTTGGTCGCCCCGGAGGAAGCGTTTTCGAATGTGAAGAATACCGCGTCCGTCTCGCGGCCGGTGAAACACGCGAAAACGCTGTCCGGATACGGCTCGAAGAATACGTTCGCGCCGCGGCTGCAGTACTCCCAGCGCACGGTCTGGTTTTCGTACGGGCCGATATCGCTCCGTATCTTGACCGTTACGTCGGCTCGCGGCAGAACGGTCGAGAGCAGGGCATGCACTCCTTGCAGGGATCGGAGAGGAGCATCCATCGTTCCCGGGTTGCCGTCGTCGCCCGCGGGGGACATATGCACACAATAGACCGAAGACGCGGCCGCGGTGTCTCCAGAAGCGGACGGGGCGGCTCCATTGCGGCGAGGTTCGCTCCCGCCGCACCCCGTGAACGCGCAGGCGATGAGGATAACGCACAATCTCATGTTCATGGTCGGCACGTGCTGGAGCGGCGCCCTCGCCGCCGGCGCGAGGCGGCGGCCGCCACGGCCGGAACGAGCATCCTCCCGACGACCTCCTCCTCCGAGAAGGAACGCACGAACTCCGAAGCCTTCCGGCACATGGTCTCGTACCGTCCGGGGGCGGCGCGAAGCGCGTCGAGCGCTCCGATAATCTCGGACGGCGAATGAACGGAAACGAGCAGTCCCGTCTCTCCGTCGATGACGATTTCGGGGATCGACCGCCAGCGCGTCGCGACGACGGGGATCCCCGCCGCGTACGCCTCGAGAATGACCGCCGGATACCCCTCGCTCGGATGGAAGGTCGGCAAAAGGAGCACGTCGTATTCGCGGGCCGCCCGGATCACGCTCCCCGGCTCCACGACGCCCCGGTATCGAAGGTTCGGGTGCCCCGAGATCGCTTCGTGGAAGGCCCGCCGGTCGCGCTCGGCGAAGGGACCGTAGAAGTCGCACGAGAAGGCCTCGCGGGCGCCGATCGCCTCGACGATCTCGAATATCCCCTTCTCGCGCTTCATCTGCCCGAAGAAGACGCATTTCCCGGAGAAGCGCCGGCCGGGGCTCGCCGCGGCGGCGACGCCGGAGGGGATATAGTTCGGCAGAAGCGCCACCCGGCCGGCGGGCAGGCCGGCGCCGGCGACGAGCTCGCGCTCGAGCGCCTTCGTCTCGGCGAACACGCAGTCGACCCCGCGCAGCAGCTCGACCGCAAAGCGCCGCCACGGAGAGGAGAGTCGCGCGAGTCGCTCGGCGAGATACCCCCCGAATACCTTGACGAAGAGCGGCCGCCGCGCGACCCGGCAGCACAGCATGATCCCGAGCCCGGCCGTGACGACGAAGCGGTTGTTGCACCACAGCAGGACGACGTCGCTCCGGCGGAGCTTCGAGGCGACGAGCGCCACGATCCTCGCTCCCCGGAGCAGATCTCCCGGGCCGAGACGCTCGTCCGGCAGACGGACGCGGTCGCCGGCGGAGGTGTCGACGCGATCGAGGACGATCCCGCCCTCGCTCCAGAAGCGGCTCCGGGACAGGTTGGCGGTGAGAACGGTGTCTCCTCCGACGGGCGGCGGAAAGGGGCCGATGAGAAGGGCGCGCGTATGGGCCGTGTGCTCGTTCGACATCGATTCATGATATTGACATATCCGCGGCTGCGGTTCTACAAGTATAACGTCTGTTTCGCGCCGCGATTATGAAAAGAGCCGGATGCCCGTCGGACATCCGGCTCTCGCTATGCGGGAAACGTTTCGCTCGAGATTAGAACAGGGACTTTATCGCGCCCCAGCTCGATTCCTCGGTGGCGATCATTTCCGGGCAGATGATCGACGTCAAACCGATCACCTCGATGAGGTTCATGTCGGGATAGCACGACTGACGCGGCAAAGCGGCGCCGCTGCGCGGATCGGCGACGATTCTGAGCGGTGCGTTGACCGTCATGCCGCCGTACCAGAGGCATGCGCCCTCCGGAAGGGTCATGAGCTGCACCGTCGCAAGCAGGTTATAGCCGGGATCGAAGCCGTTGAGCGGCGGGAAGTACGTCGCGGCGAGACCGTTGATCGGGTCGCCGAGCGTGAGCGAGCCCTCGGGCACCGACCAGCCGGTCATGACGACGCCCGCGGGAAGCTGAACCGCGAACTCGATTCCGGAGGTGAAGCAGTTGAGCGCATGTCCGTAGATGTAAGCCGTCATCGGCTCGAACGGCTGCGGCGAGTAGTACATCTGATTCGGCGTGTAGGTGAAGTATGCGCCGATCGTCGGGGCGCCGACCACGAAGGCGGGAACGAGAAGAAGCAACGCTGCGATGACAAATGGACGCATGACCTGCTCCTTTCAAACGAGACTCATGCTGCCGGGCTGATTGACAAATCCAAAAGCTGCAAAAGCCGATGCAAGAAGTCGAGTCTTGTATCTCTTATCTCTTCCCTCGCTCACCTCCTCTTTGACAATCGCGACCTGTTTCAAAAATATGCTCAACTCAGGCTGACAAATCGGCCTTAGGTCCAGTATACCACAGATCGAAACGCAGTTAAAGGGAATTCTCCCTCACTATTTCCCCTCGGCGTGCGGCCCCCTCCCCCGACACGGACACCACCCCACGAAAAAGGAGCCGGATACCCGATCGGGCATCCGGCTCCTTGCTAGCGATAAACGACCCCGCGAAGCGTCAGTACAGAGACTTGATCGCTCCCCAGCTCGTTTCTTCAGTGGCAATCTGGCACGGACAGATCGCAGAGGTGAGCCCCACGACGTCGACGAGGTACATCTCGGGGTAGCACGACTGCCGTGGCATCGCGGCGCCGCTGCGCGGGTCGGCGACGATCCGAAGCGGAGCGTCGATCAAGGTGCCGCCGAACCAGCAGCATGCGCCCTCCGGAAGGGTCATGAGCTGTACCGTCGCAAGCAGGTTATACCCCGGCTCGAAGCCGTTGAGCGGCGGGAAGTACGTCGCGGCGAGACCGCCGATCGGATCGCCGAGCGTAAGCGATCCCTCGGGCACCGACCAGCCGGTCATGACGATGCCGGGGGGAAGCTGAACCGCGAACTCGATTCCGGAGGTGAAGCAGTTGAGCGCATGTCCGTAGATGTAAGCCGTCATCGGCTCGAACGGCTGCGGCGAGTAGTACATCTGATTGGGCGTGTAGGTGAAGTACGCGCCGATCGTCTGTCCGCCGAAAAGAACGGCCGGAACGAGAAGAAGCAGGGCTGCGATAGCGATGGAACGCATGATTCACTCCTTTCCAACGGGACTCGAGCTGCCGAGCTGATTGACAAATCAAAAGCTGCAACGCTGATGCAAGGGGACGAGCCTTGTACCGATAGCCTTTATTTTCACCTCCTGTAGGATTTGCACCCCATTAATACATTGATAAAGAGAGCCGATAAAAACTCACTCGCGATCATTGTATCACAAGCGGAAAATTATTTCAATTACATTGTTGCATTATGTTTATTTTTAAGCGATTGCGTCGATTTCATCCATTTTAAAAGAATGCTCCGAAAAACCCGCTTAACTACCTAGTTTCTGCTCGCATCGGATCGCGACGCATGGGAAGGCTCCGGTATGCGATTATCGGATCGCGAGTGTCGAGTTTTATTACACATTCGATTTCGGGGAATATTCCGCGCCGCTTCAATATTTATAACGATATGCTAATTAACCGGTTACGCATGAGCCGGTGAAGGGCATGCCGCTTGCAATATTGTCCCGCAGAAAGGCAATTTGAATGATAGGCATAACGAAAACCGACGCCAAGAAGGAGAATGCAATGAAACGCTTTATCATTTTTACAGTTACGATGGCGGCCGCGATCGGTTTCGCCGCCGCCGCGATGGCGGTGCCGAGACTCCAGACCTATATAGTGGGATCGAACTACCATAACTTCTACCAGCAGGAGTTCGACTCCTGGATCACCAACAGCTCGAACTTCGACCTCAAGGTCGTCGGGTACTGGAACCCGGCGGGATCCGGAAGCGGCGGGATGTTGAGCGCGAAGCAAGGACAATCGGGCTACGATTTCCTCGACACGTGGCTGATGCTCACGACGCCCATGCATCAGAGCGGGACGGTCTACGTGAACGGCATTGAAATACTCGGATTCGAAACGTACGTGAACGCCGCCCCCGCCTCCATCAGCGCGAACCCGTCCCTTCACCAGCACATGCCGGCCGGTCTCGGCCGATACAACTTCCAGAGCCTCGGCCGGATCGACAACGACCAGATGAACGCCTATGAATACAACCACGGCTGGATCGGAAACCCCGGCTGGGGCGACGAGATCCTGGTCAACATCGTGGTGAGCGGCTACAGCTGGGTGCACTTCGACGCCGTCGGCGTGGACTCGAGAGGCCGGACGTACGTGAACCCCTTCTCGCACGACGCGTCGTACTACGCGACCCCCGAGCCGGGAACGCTGAGCCTTCTCGGCCTCGGGCTCCTCGGCATGATCCCGGTTCTCAAGAGAAAGAAAGATTAGGCGCCTCCTTCTCGATGAGCCGGTTTTCGAGCGGGCACCTGCTGCGGTGCCCGCTCTTTTTTTTCTCGCGCGCGCCGGATCCGATGGCGCGATGCGCGCCCGCCGGGGCTGCGGCCCGGAACGGCTCCATTTTTCTTGTAGAAACGCTGCCGCCGGTATAGAAATACGC
The DNA here is from genome assembly GCA_002403075.1 of bacterium UBP1_UBA4783. Classification (GTDB taxonomy): domain Bacteria; phylum Krumholzibacteriota; class Krumholzibacteriia; order Krumholzibacteriales; family Krumholzibacteriaceae; genus SSS58A. The sequence continues at coordinate 52,411 of DHHB01000007.1, forward strand.
GAAGCGAGGGAGGAACGCTCATGAACGAAACGGCGGCGCGGAGCGAGCGGCGGACCGCGAGGCCGGGAGCCGCGGCGATCGCAGCCGCCGCGCTTCTCGTCGGCCTCTACCTCCCCGTGCTCGCCGCGCTCGCGAAGCAATGGATCGTCGATCCCAACTACCAGCACGGGATCGCCGTGCCGATCGTCTCGGCCTTTTTCGTCTGGCGCAGGCGCGGCGTTCTGCGCTCGACGGACGGCGGGGGCGGCGCCGCCGCGGGATGGGCGCTCGTCGCGTTCGCGTCCGCACTCCTCGTCGCGGGAACCGCCGCGGCGGAGCTGTTCACCGCCCGCGTCTCCCTGCCGCTCATGCTGATCGGCGTTCTGCTGATCTTCCGCGGCGCGGCGTTCGTCCGATCGCTCGCGTTTCCGCTCCTCTTTCTCTTCCTGATGATCCCCCTCCCCTATATCGTTTACTACAGGCTCACGTTCCCGATGCAGCTCATGAGCGCGAAGCTCGCCGCCGCGGTTCTTCAGAGCGCCGGCGTCGAAGTCATCCGCCGCGGCAACATCCTCGTCCTTCCCAACTACACCCTCGAGGTCGTCGCGGCGTGCAGCGGGCTGCGATCGCTCATGACGCTCGTCACGCTTTCCCTCGTGCTCTGCGCGGTATCGGGACTCGGGAACCGCAGGCGAGCGATCCTCGCGGCGTCGTCCGTTCCCATCGCGATCGCCGCCAATACGATTCGGCTCGCGTTGACGGCGATCGGGGCGCGCGTGGCCGGGCCGGCCTTCGCGGACGGCATCCTTCACGAAATATCGGGGCTCATCGTTTTCGGAACCGGATTCGTCATGCTTCTCGCCGTCTGGGGGGTGCTCGCGTGGCAGCGCGGAAAAAAACCGCACACGGCGCGATAATCGTCCTCCTCGCCGCGCTCGTCGCGTACACGTACGCGATGCGCTATCGCCCGGCCGAGCAACCGGTCCCTCCGGCGCTCGACAGCATTCCCCGGGAGATCGCGGGGTACGCCTCGACGGAGGAGGCGATCGACGGGAACGCAACCGGTCTTCTCGGGGCCGACGCGACGATCTTCCGCGAATACCGCCGCGCCGGCGAGCCGACGATCTGGCTTTTCGTCGCCTACTTCGCCTCCCCTCAGGAAAACTCGCAGATTCACTCTCCGAGACACTGCTATCCCGGAGCGGGTTGGAACATCCTCGCGGAGGGAACCTCGCTCTTCTCCGTCGGCGGAGCCCGGCGCGCCGCGCGCAATCTCGTCATCTCGAATGGCGCCGAGCGGCACATTGTTCTATACTGGTTCGTCGCGGCGGACGGGGTCCTCGCCGACGAGTTCGCCCTCAAGTGGAGCCAGATGAAAAGCTCCCTTCTCGGGCGATCGCGCGCGACCTCGTTCGTTCGATTCTCGATGGAGGTCGGCGAGGGCGCGGACCTCGGAGGCGTCGAACGCTCGCTCGTCCGCTTCGCGGAGGAGCTCGCTCCGTTCGTCGAGGCGGCGCCGAAACCCGGCGCCGCCCCGGGCGCCGGGTGATCCCCGGCGACGGCACGCGGAAGAAAGGGCCCCGTGAACCGAATCTTGACGATTATCAAGGCGTTCGGCGCCGCCATACGCCACCTTCGGAACGGCCGGCTCGCCGTGCCGCTCGCTCTCTATTTCCTCCTCAAGCTCGGAATTATCCTCGCGTACGCCTTCGGTCCGGCCGGGGCGACCGCGGCCGTCTGGAGGATCTTCCGGCCCGGGCAGGGCGGCGAGGCTCTCTCGCATTACCCCGACCGGCTCATCGTCATGCCGATCATGCTCGGCAGGCTCGACATTCCGCTCGAGGTCCTCGTCCTCTCCTTCGCGCAGGGGATCACCGTGGTCCTCGTCGCGCTCGCCGCGCGCCGCGAACGGGTCTCCTTCGCCGCCGCCGCGGCGCGGACGCGGTACGTACACCTGGCCGTCGCGGCGGCGGTCGTGTCGGCCGCCATGTTCGTCGTTTTCCGGTATCCGCTGTCCCTGCTCGACCGGCTCGCAGGCGTCCCCCGCGCGTGGGAGCTCGCGCTCGGCGTCTCCGCCGGCATCGTCGTTCAGGCCCTCTTCATCTACGCCGTTCCGTTCATCGTGCTCGATGGGCGCTCGTCGATCGACGCGCTCAGACGAAGCGTCGCGTTCGCGGCGCGGCATCCGGTCGAATCCCTCGCGCTCGTCGCCCTGCCGTTCGCCTTGACCGTTCCGACGCTGCTTCTGACCCTCAACCCTCAGGCGGTTGCCTTCCAGCTCTCGCCCGAGTTTCTCGTGCAGGTGCAGATCGCGGGGGAGTTCGTGGAATTCGCGACGGGGTACCTCCTCGTCGGCGGGCTCACGCTCTACCTTCTCGACGCGCGCTCGAGAGAGGAGAAACGATGACCGTCATCACCGGACGGGGCGTGTCCGGGCGGCTCGCCCGGGGAACCGCGGCGGCGTGCGCCCTCGCGGCGCTCGTGCTCGCCGGCGCCTGCGGAACGAGGCCCGGGGACGAACGCTACGCCGCCGAGAAAAAGCTCTTCAAGGCGCGGAAGCTGAGAGAGCAGGTCGTCTCGGGAGGCATGCGGCCCGAGTTCCTCCCCCGCGCCGCCGACGCCTACCGCGCGGTCGTGAGCGAGTACGCCTCGGCGGCGGCCGCGTCGAAGGGGATCGAGGAGATCGTCGTCACGGCCCAGATGGAGCTCGCTGAGCTCGAGTTCCGCGCGGGGCTCCTGCGGGAGTCGCGGAGCGATTTCGAGAAGGCTATCGACTACGCGCGCGGGATGCCGCCGGCGCGGGCCAACGCCGTCTTTTCGGCGGCGGTCATATCGGAGGAGCTCGGGGATAGCGACGGAGCGGCTCGCCATTACGAGCGTTTTTTCGGCGAGTTTCTCCATCCCGACTCCGTTGCCGGCACGGCGCGGATGAACTCCCGCTACCTCACCGTGCCGATCAAGCTCGCCGACTTCGCCGCCCGGAACGGGCGCCCCGCGGAGGCGGCGCGCTGGTATCGCGAGGCGGAAGGCGTATACGCGGGACTCATCGCGTCTGACACGGACCCGGGGCTCCTCAAGGAATCGCGATTCAACCTACTCGCCGTTTACCTTCAGCAGAAAAGCTGGAACCGGGGGCTCGCGCTCTCACGGGAGCTGCGGGATCTGTACCCGGCGCCGCAGGACGTCTCCTCGGCGCTGTTCGTCGAGGCCAAGATACAGGAAAGCGGCCTCGCCCGTCCGGCGGAGGCGCGCGCGACGTACCTCTCGATCGCCGATCGCTTCCCGCGCGAGCGGGAAGCGGCGGCCGCCCTCCTCTCCGCCGCCGGGATCGACCGCCGCGCGGGACGTCTCGCCGACGCGCGCGCTCTCTACGAACGCGTGACCGCCGGCTACCGGGACCGCCCGAGCGAAGCGGTGGAGGCCGGCTGGCAGCTCGCCGAGATGGACGAGCGCGCGGGCCGCTGGGAAGAGGCGTCGCTTCGCTACAAGTCGATATACGCCGATTACCCCGAGACGCTGCAGGGGTTCGAAGCTCCGCTGCGGATCGCCCGAGCGTACGAGACGAAGGGCGAGGCGGACGCGGCGGACGCGGCGTATGAACGGGCGTTGGAGCACTACGAGAGGCTCGCCGGCGGGCAGCGCCGGATGAGCACGCGCATCATGGCCGAGGAATACGCCGTCCGCGCGCTGGCGGAACGCAAGCGGTGGCGCGAGGTCGCGGAGCGGCTCGTGAAGCTTCCCGACCGCTACCCAGACTACACGCCTTTCCGTGGCAACTATATGCGGGCCGCCTCTATCCGCGAGCGAGAGCTCGACGATCCGGAAGGCGCGGCGCGCCTCCTCGAGACGTGCGTCGCGAAATACCCCGATACCGAGCTCGCGCGCGCCGCGACCCGGGAGCTCGCGCGGCTCCGCGGAGGCCGCCCGTGAACCTGGCCGCTCTGTGCACGCTCGCCTCCCTCGCGCTCCTCGCCGCGGTGATCGCGGTCCACCTGCGGGGAGGAGCGCGCCCCCAGCGGCGCCTGTTCGTTCTCGCGGCGCTCGTCCTCGCCGCGGCGCACGCGTCGATCCTCCTTCTTCTTCTCTCCCGCGACTCGGGGCGCGCGCTCGCCCACGCGCGCGCGATCCTCGCGCTCTTCGCCTTCTTTCCCGCGCTCGGGATCCCGTTCTTCGCGGCGTTCGCCCGCGCGGACGAGGGAGAAAGACTCGTCCGGCGGACGCCGTGGTTCGCCGCCGCCGCGGCGGCGCTCGCGGCAGCGGCGGTCGTGCTTCCCGCGCGGCACTTCGTGGCGCTGATCCATTTCACCCCCGACGGCGCGTTGTGGGGGTTGACGTTCACGGCCGCCGGCAAGGCGGCGGCGGTGTACCTCCTCGTCGTGAACGTCGTCTTTCTGCACCTCTTCGAGAACACCTACCGCGCGGCGACCGTCGCCGACAAGGTCACCCTGAAATACCCCTTCCTCGGCATCCTCACCTCCTCGCTCGTCAACGTCGCCGTTCTGAGCCGCGTGCTCGCGATCGCGACGTTCGACCGAGACGCCGTCGCCGTCCACGCCTGCGGCGTCGTCGCGCTGTGCGTGTCGTTCCTCTACGCCTCGCTGCGATACCCCCTCTTCGATCTGCGCATCTCCACCCCGCGCGGCAGGCCGCCCTCCATCGTGAGCGTGACGGTGGCGGCGCTCTACCTTCTCTCCCTCGGTCTCATAACGACGCTCGCGCGCATCCTCGGTCTTCCGTACGACCGGTTTCTCGTCACCGTCCTCGGCATCTTCGGCGTCTTTCTGCTGCTCGCGCTCCTCATCTCCGGCAAGGCGAAACGGCGGCTTCGCACCTTCCTCAGCGAGAACTTCTACCTTCAGCGGTACAACTACCGTAAGGAATGGCGGCGTTACGCCGAGATCATGGAGTCGGGATCGACGATCGAGGAGTTTCTCTCGAACGTGATGAGCTCTCTCTGCGACACGATGGTCGCGCGGCGCGGCTTCTTCTGGACGAACGTCGGCGCCGGCAAGGCCGGATTCTACGGATTTCCGAAGGAAGAGATCGATCGGGAGCTCATCGAGGAGCTGCTGCGGCGCACCGCCGACAAATCCGTCGTCATCCTCGGGAAGCCGATCGAGCGCCCCGGGGAGGATGACGCCGGCGGGGAGGACTGGTCGTGGGTCCGCGCCGCCGCGCGCCTCGGTCAGGGCGCCGAAACGCGGGGCGTCATCGCGCTCGGGGAGATGGACCTCGGCCGCTCGTACACCGACGAGGACGAGGATTTCCTTTCCCTCGTCGCCTACCGGGCAAAGCTCGCGCTCGACAACACGATCATGGAGGAGCGCATCATCGAATCGCGCCAGATGGAATCGTTCAACCGGTTCGCGTCCTTCGTCGTCCACGACCTCAAGAACACGGTCGGGATGCTCTCGCTCATGGCGGAGAACGCGCGCGTCAACATCGGGAGCCCAGAGTTCCAGCGGGACGCGCTCGAAACGATCCAGCGGTCGGTCGAAAAGATGCAGCACCTCATCAACTCGCTCAACGTGCGGAAGCTCCCCTCGACGATATCGAAAACCGAGATCGATCTCTCCTCGCTCGTCGAGCGGGCCGCGGAATCGATCAAACCGCTCGCCGCGCAGAAGGGCCTCCTCGTCGATTCGGCCGCGGAAAGCGGGATCCGGGCCCGGATCGACGCCACCGCGCTCAACCGCGTCATCGAGAATCTCGTTCTGAACGCCGTCGAGGCGACGCCGCCGGGCGGGGCGGTGAGCGTCTCGGTCGGGCGCGCGGAGGACGTCTGGGCGCGCATCGCGGTGCGGGATACCGGTCCCGGGTTCGACCCGGACTATCTTCGCGAACACCTGTTCCGTCCCTTTCACAGCACGAAAAAGGAAGGACTCGGCGTGGGGCTCGTCCTCTGCAAATCGCTCGTCGAAGCGCACGGCGGACGCATCTCGATCGAGAGCGCGCCGGGCGGCGGCGCCTCGGTGATCGTCATGCTGCCGGCCCTTCCGGCGGCGGGGAGCTGATGATCGATGCCGGCAAAGACCCTGCTCATCGTCGACGACGAAGAAGCGATACGCAAGCAGCTCGATTGGGCGTTCAAGAACGACTTCACCGTCTTCACCGCGGCCGACGCCGCGGGAGCGATCGCCGCGGTCAAGGCGCACAAACCCGGGCTCATGCTCCTCGATCTCTCCCTCACCGGCGAGCCGTGGAACGTCGCCGGACTCGAAATCCTCGATGACGCCCTCCTCGTCAACCCGAACCTCAAAGCGGTCGTCCTCACCGGCCACGACGAGCGGGAAAACGCCCTCAAGGCGATCGAGCGGGGCGCGTACGACTTCTGCTCGAAAACGATCCCCATAGACGAGCTGCGCCTGATCCTGCGGCGCGCGGGGTATCTCTACGCCCTCGAGACGGAGATGCTCCTGCTGAAAAAGAAGGAGAGCGGCAAGCACGAGTTCGAGGGGATCGTCGCGATGTCGAAGCCGATGCTCGACGTCTTCGAAACGGTGAAACGGATCGCCGCGACGGACGTGTCCATTCTCATCACCGGCGAAAGCGGAACGGGCAAGGAGCTCATCGCGCGCGCGATACACAGCCGCAGCCCGCGCCGGAGCGCGCCGTTCGTGCCGATCAACTGCGGCGCTATCCCCGAAAACCTCCTCGAGAGCGAGCTGTTCGGCCACGAGCGGGGAAGCTTCACCGGGGCCTTCGAGACCCGTCCCGGCAAATTCGAAACGGCCGACGGCGGCACGATCTTCCTCGACGAGATCGGCGAGCTCACCCCGCCGCTCCAGGTGAAGATCCTGCGCTTTTTGCAGGATCGCTTCATCGAGCGCGTCGGCGGACGGGAACCGATCAAGCTCGACGTCAGGATCATCGCGGCGACGAATCGCGACCTCGGGACGATGCTCGCCGACGGAACGTTCCGCGAGGACCTCTTTTACCGCATCAACACGGTGAGCGTCGCGCTGCCCCCGCTGCGCGACAGGGCCGAGGACGTCCTCCTGCTCGCGACGCGCTTTCTCCACCGGTACAACCGCGAGTACTCCCGCGGCGTCAGGGGTTTCGGCGAAAACGCGCAGCTCGTTCTCTCGCGTTACGCCTGGCCGGGCAACGTGCGGGAGCTCGAGAACAGGGTGAAACGCGCCGTCATCATGGCGGCGGGGAAGCTCATACAGCCGGAGGATCTCGATCTCCCCGCTTCCGAGACGACCGGCGGAGGCGCCGTCCAGGCCGCGCCGGCCGCGCCGCCGATCGAGCCCGCCCCCCTCAAGGAGGCCCGCGACGAGCTCGAGCGCCGTCTCGTCGTCGCGGCGCTTCTGCGTTACCGGGGAAACGTCTCCGCGGCGGCGGAGATCCTCGAGGTGAGCCGCCCCACGCTCCACGACCTGATGAAGAAGCACGACGTCGATCCGGCGAATTACCGCGCGCCGAGGGGAAAATAGCATGGTCCGCCGCGGCGCTCTTCTCGGCCTCGCGTTGGCCGTTTCGGCGTTCGCCGGATGCGCCGAGGACGACACCGTCTTCCCGCCCGGCGCGGGCGATACGGCGACCGTCGTTTTCCGCGACGGCGTCTCTCCCGACGCCTCCTACAACGGAACGCGCGACGCGTTCCTCAAGAACGGCCCGACGAACGATTTCCGCAACCGCTGCTACGGCGGCGTGCCGTTCGACACGATCGGTTCGGTTCTCCTCGCCGGCGCTCCCTACGAGCGGCGTCTCGTCCTCAAGATGGATATCTCGGCGATAACGGACTGCGCGTACGTGCTCTCGGCGAGCCTGGCGATCGCGTTCGAGGCGGCCCCCCCCGAATCGATAACGCTCGCGATGCACCGCGTGCTCCGGCCCGCTTACACCGGCACGTGGATCGAGGGCCAGAACGGGATCCAGACCGGCGTATCGTGGCTGACCGTCGACGGAGCCGAATCGTGGTACGCCGAGGGAGGCGATTTCGAGAGCGAGCCGTTCGCGCGCGCGAGGATCGCGGGGGACAGCGTCGTCTCCTTCGCCGTCCCGGCGGCGCTCGCGCGGATCTGGATCGACGCTCCGGCGTCGAACCACGGCGTCCTGCTGAGAAGCGCGGACGCCGCCCCCGAACACTTCGTTCGCGCGCACCTGCGCGAAACGTTCGCTCCCTCGCTGCGCCCGCGCTTCGCGGTCACCTACCTGAGAGGCGGTTGAGGGGGCTGATCCTCGCTTCCGGCGGCGCCGGAAGAAGCGTTCCCCCCCGCCCCCCGCGCCGGGAGACGGCGTCGAAACGGGCACCGTCCATGCAACGCCGTTATGGAGCACCGTGATTCCGGGCCGCATGAGGGCCGGTTGTTTCCGGCCGCTCCGCGTCGTGACCGATCGTTCCGCGAGGCAGGGCGGAACGGACTCGGCTGTCGCGCACATCTGCCGGGCGTTATGCATCGTCGAATCTGCATCCTTTCGGTTCTGATCCTCGCGTTTCTCGCCGCGTGCGGGCGGAACGAGTCCGTCGAGCCCGCGCCGCCCGGCTCCTCCGCAGCGGCCGTCCCGCCCGAGAAGGCGGTCGTCCACTGGAGATCGTTCGGCTCGTGGGACGAGGCGACGATCGAAGCGGCCGCCCGAGCCGAAATGATCATCTTCCCCATGGAGCATTGCTTCTCCCCCGAGTCGGAGGGCGTTCTCGGCGAGCTCCATCGCCTCAATCCCGATATCCGTATCGTCGGCTACCGGAGCATGATGAGCGTTCTCACGCTCTATCCGGACACGGTCTATCTCCGCCGCGTTCTCCCCTACGTTCTCGACTACTACTACGCGGTGCGGGACGACTGGGCGTGGACGACGACGCAGGACACCGTTCTCATCTGGCGCGATATCGTCATGCTCGATCCGATCGTAAACGGCGGGCTCAACACGGGCCTCATCGACAGGATGGTCGACCTCATCGCCGAGTATCAGGACCGAACGGGCGGCGCCGTCGACGGAATCATGCACGATTATTTCATGTACGACGCGTACCTCAATCCAACCGTCCGCGAGAGCATGACCGGCGACGTCGATTTCGACGAAGACGGCGTCCGCCACGAGGACGACGCCGACGAGCGGGCGCTCTTCTACGAATGGCAGAAGGAGTACGCGCGCGCCATCCGAGCCCGCCTCGGCGACGATTTCATCCAGATCGGCAACGGCCGTCCGCCGCAGGAGGACGCCGGGCTCGCCGGGCTCATGAACGGCATATTCTACGAGCTCTACCCCAACAACCCGTGGTACGGAACAGACCGGACGGGGCTGCTGCGTTTGCTCGAGAATCACCGGCCGGGGTACTTGAGGCCGGCGCTCGGACGAACATGGAGCGTGTGCACGAACGAGAAGGGGACGGTGAGCGCCAACAACCTCTTCTGCCTCCTTTCGAGCCTGCTCGCCGGCTGCATGTACACCGAGCTTCAAGGCACGTACGTCTTCCTCGGCTGGACGCTCGACGTGGCTCCCGGAGCGCCGCTCGGCGAGACGGCGGTCGAGGGCGCGATGGACAGCATCCTCACGGTCCGCCGCCCCTTCCGCAACGGCGAGGTTCGCATCAGCTTCCTGCCCTCGGGACGCCGCGAGGACGCGGTGTTTCAAGCCGCCGAGTAGCCTGCCATGCGGCGGCGCGCCGCCTCCCCGAGCCCCCACCCCCCGCGAATGGTACGATCCTTGCGAGACGGCGCGTTTTGGAGCGAGTTGCGGCGCCTGTGCGGCCGGTCTCGATCCAAGGAAGGTGCGCTAACGTGGCTTCGAAAAAGACACATCGCAACGCGGGCGTCGAAGTGGCGGAGGCGAAGAGCGAGCATAAAAATGCACGGCTCACGATCATTAACAGCTGGTTCGCCGGCCTCGAAATCGCGCTCAAGAAGAAAAAAACGACCCTCGGCAGAAACCTCCGGTGCGACGTTTGCCTCGACGACTCGCTCGTCTCGGACGAGCACGCGGCGATCGTGAAAACGGAGGAGGGCTACGTCATCGAGGACCTGAACAGCCGCGGCGGCGTCTCCCTCAACGGCAGAGGCGTGCACCAGCGCAAGCTCAGGAGCGGCGACACGATCGAGATCGGCTCGTTCAGGATGAAGTTCTCCTGCTGACGATTCCCCGGCCGGAGCGTGCGCGTGCGCGAACGAGGCGATCCGCGCACGCTCCCGGCTCCATCTCCCGACCCATTCGAATAATCTGGCGGCCACGGCGGCTTTTTTGGTAATGTGACGCTTCGGGCGGCGCGCCGCGCCGCGCGGAAACGGTCGACCGGTTCGAATCGAACGCATCCGGGAAAGGCGTGAGGCGATGACCGAGACGACGAAGGCGATCGACGGAATGGGTTCGTTCCCCCGCACGTTCTGGGTCGCCAACGTGATGGAACTCTTCGAGCGGGGGGCGTACTACGGCATGGCCTCGGTCCTCGCCGTGTACCTGCGCGCGAGCGCGGCCGAGGGAGGTCTCGGCTTCGACGAAAGCGCCGTCGGCTTTCTGCAATCGATCGTCATGACGCTCACCTACGTCATGCCGATCCTCGGCGGCGCGCTCGCCGAGCGCTACGGCTACCGGCGATTCCTCATGACGGCGTTCTCCATGCTCGCGGTCGGCTATTTCGCGACGGGGCACGTCTCCCGCTACGGCGTCGTGTTCCTGACGCTCCTGCTCGTCGCCGTCGGAAGCGGCGTCTTCAAGTCGATCCTCTCGGGGACGATCACGCGCACGACGAACGACCGGAACCGTTCTCTCGGTTTCGGGATCTACTACTGGATGATCAACCTCGGAGCCTTCCTCTCGCCCATTCTCGTGAGCTACCTCAGGGGGTTCAGCTGGTCCTACGTGTTCATCGCCTCGGCGGTCTGGTGCGTCCTCATGCTCGTTCTTACCGCCGTGGCGTACAAGGAACCGGAGCGCCCGGCGAGCACGAAGGGGTTCGGACGCGTCGTCTCCGACGCGGCGCTCGTGCTCGGCAACTGGCGCTTCGTGCTCATGATCGTCGTGTATTCGGGTTTCTGGCTCCTCTACTTCCAGATGTTCCAGACGGTGCTCTGGTACATCGTCGACTTCGTCGACATGACGCCGGCGGACCGCGTCCTCACCGCCGCGGCCCGGCTCGTGGGAAGCGACGCCGAGATCCGCTTCGACGTCGCCTACGTGACGAGCATCAACGCCGGCACCATCATCCTTCTTCAGGTGCTCGTGAGCCGCGCGGTGAAGCGCTTCCGCGCGCTGCCCACGATGATCGCCGGCATCGCGATCGGCACGGCCGGCTTCGTGATCTTCGCTCTCTCGGGGAGCGCCGCCGGGATCGTCGCGGGGATGATCGTCTTTTCGATCGGCGAGATGACCTGCCACCCCAAGTACTTCAGCTACATCGGACAGATCGCCCCGCGCGACAAGGTGGCCGTGTACATGGGATACTCGTTCCTCTACGGCATCATCGGCAGCCTCGTCGGCAACAACCTCGGAGCGTTTCTCTACAAGAAGATCGCGAAGGGCGCCGGACAACCGCGGCTCTTCTGGGCGATCTTCGCGGGGATCGGGGCGCTGACGATCGTCGGGCTCCTGCTCTACGACCGTTTTCTGTCGCCCGAAAGAGGTGAGACGCGGCGTGACGGCGCATAACGGCGTTCCGGTCCGGCCGCGGCGGCTTCTCTCCGCCGCGATCACGTGTCTCGCGCTCCTCGCGGCCGCTTCATGTTCGAGAAACGGCGGGGGAGCCGATCTCAAGCTTCCCGGCGACGTGTACGGCTTCTATCTTGGGGAGACGAAAGAGGAGGTCTTCGCGCGCGCCGCGGGGCACGCGCGGATCGAGCGCGCTCCCGATCCGCCGCTCGGATACCGCGGAGAGCTGTACAACTTCTCCGCCTCTCTCGACGGGCGCGGCGAGGTCGATTACGTCCGGTGCGCCTTTTTCGAGGGGCGCCTCATGGAGGTCATCGTCTATTTCCGGGACACCGGCCTCATGAACCTCGAGCTTCAGAAGGCGAAGCTCGAAAGCGTGTACGAGCGGACGTTCGCGGCGGAGGATCCGTCGCGGGAGATGGCGCAGAAGACCCTCCGCTTTTCGGTCCCCGGCATGTCGGTGACGCTGAGGCGGATCACGAAGAAGGAGCGGATCGAGCTCTACGTCCAGTTCCTGCACGAGGAGCTTCACGGCCGGCTTCTCGAAAAAGCGTCGAAGCGCGGGGAACGATAGACCGCTCCGGCGCGTTCCGCATGAAATACGAAACGGGGGCCGCTTCGAGGCGGCCCCCGTTTTTTTGCGGCCGGCGACGCGGCGGCCGGCGACGGCATCGATCGAAAGACGCTATCGTATGAGCACGAGCTTCCTCGTCTCGACGAGCCTTCCCGCCTGAAGCCTGCAGACGTAGATCCCCGAAGCCGCCGTCGTGCCGGAAACGGTGCGACCGTCCCAGACCGCCTCGTAACGCCCCGGCTCCATATCCTTCGCGAGGAGTACTGCGACCCGGCGTCCGGAGATGTCGTACACCGATATCTCGACGCGCGAGCGTTTCGCTACGCCGAACGCGATCCGGGTCGACGGATTGAAGGGGTTCGGGTACACGCCGTGTATCGCCGTCAGGGCCGGCGCCGCTCCGGGGTCTCCGTCGACGGGGGTCGGCACGTACGAGCCGAAGCATCCCGTCCTCGCGCGGTCATGGCGGAACATCGGCCACTGGAGATCGCTTTTCGCATAGAGGGCCGCCGGCAGCTCGAAACACTGCAGCTCGTATCCGGGAGCTCCCGCGGCGATCACGAGCTCGACGACGCCGTCGCCGTCGATATCGTCCACGGCGACCGAAACAAGCGCCTCGCCGTCGAGCTGGATCGGATAACCGTACGGAGCCGAACCGTCCGCGGAACGCGAGTGGAGGGCCTGCGAGCCGTCCCCGACGAGGGCCTCGATCCCGCCGCCGATGACGACGGGCGAGGGAACGAACGGCGCCGCGGCCGCCAGGATCTGCGGCCATCCGGTCATAACGCCGCCGGTATGGTCGATCGCCGCGAGGGCGGCCCCGGCGGGACCGCGCGACGCGACGACGATCTCGAGGTTCGAATCGGCGTCGAGGTTCGCGAGAGCGGGGGACGATTCGATCGCGCCCGGCGCCTTTGGCGGCGAGGGCCAGAGCGTGCCGTCGGTTTTCCAGACGAACACCGATCCGTCGAGCCCTCCCGCGACGATCTCGAGATCGGTGTACGGATCGAGCACGTCGCCGAGCACCGGATCCGCCGTCACGATCGTGTCGACCGTCACCGGCCACGAGGCGCCGTACGGGGTGCCGTCCGCGTTGAGCAGATAGACCGTCGAGGAAAACGCGTCGGGAGAGCCGTACGCGATCGCCGCGATCTCGGGCGCGCCGTCGCCGTCGACGTCCCCGGCCGCGGGCGAGGTGAACGAGCCCGACGACGCGGCGACGGGCCACGATCCGCCGTACGGGGCGCCGCCGCCGCCGAGGGCGACGAGGCTCGATCCGGCGCCGCAGATGACCTCGCATTTCCCGTCGCCGTCGAGATCGACGAGGGCGGGCGTCGTGAGGACGGGGCTTCCCGTATCGTAATCCCAGAGCTTCGCGCCCAGTCGATCGAAGACGTATATCTTTCCGTCCCTTCCGCCGATGACGACCTCCCGGCGATGATCGCCGGTCACGTCCGCGACGGCCGGGGACGAGAACAGCGTGTCGCCCACGGACGCCGGCCAGCCGGCGAGCTCCGAACCGTCGCTCGCGAGGACGTGGACGGCCCCGTCGTCGGCGCCGATCACGATCTCGAGCGTGGCCGGATCGTCGTCGAGGTTCGCGATGGCGGGCGAGGTATGGAATCCGAAGCCCGCCGCGAAGGGCCAGCCCGGCTGCACGGCGAAACGCCAGAGGATCTCGTGGGGTCCGCTCGCGTTGTTCGCCTCGTCCGTCTCGAGCACCGAATCGCCGTTGTCGGCGCGGAACCACGACGTCCATTTCTCGAATACGACCGCCGTTTCCCGGTCGGGCACCCACACGAGCGAATCCCCGGCGGCGAGACTGTCGACGAAGAGCCGCCGGTCGCCGATCGTTCCGCCGATCGGCAGGGTATCGCTCGAGGCGTACCAATCGACGAAGAACCGTTCGGCCGGAAGCGTGCCGAGATTCTTCACCGTCACGGTGGCGGCGACGCTGTCGCCGAAGGCTGGCTGGGTGTCGCTCCAGATGACGTTCGTGATCGCGACGTCGGGGCCGATGACGCAGGCGACGGCGAGCGCGCCGACGAGATCGCCGCACGTGCTCAGCCCCGGAGCGCACGGCGAGAGCGAGGCGATCGAGAGGTCGGGCGGCGACGAGCCGGGGCCGCAGAAGAGCGGGTCCGCCGAGAAGTTGCCGGCGAGGCCGGTCCGGTCGGATATCGATCCGCCGTAGTCGCCGCCGGCGTTCGCGAAGACGTCGCAGCAGTAGATCGCAGCCCCGACGGCGGTCGCTTCGCCGTAGATCCCCTCGCCCGCGGCGCTGTGCGAGACGATGCACCACGTGAGCGAGAGGTCGCCGGTGTTCCCCACGTACACGTTGCCGCCGTGACCGCCCGCGCCGTTGTAGGAGATCGTGCAGTGGACGAGCTGCGGCGAAGAGAAGACCGCTGCCACGCCTCCGCCCGAACCCGAAACGGCGGTGTTTCCGTGGAACACACAGGAACTTGCGACGGCGCTCGAGTTCGAGATATAGAGACCGCCGCCGTCGTTTTGGGCGGTGTTCCCGAAGAACGAGCATCGAGCTATCGACGGCGAGGCGTTGCTGATCCCGACGCCGCCGCCGTAGTAGGCCGAGGAGCAGCCCTCGAAGACGCAGTCGCTCACCGCGACGTTCGAGTTCTGTATCCACATCCCTCCGCCCATGATGGAGGCGGAGCCGCTCTTCACGGTGAGCCCGCTCACGCGGATCGTCTTGGACGAGGCAGGGAAGATGAAGACGCCGCTCCCGAGACCGTTTCCGTTGATCGTCGTGGCGGCGGCGCCGTCCGTGCCGACGATGACGAGCGCCTTGTCGACCGATATGCCCGCCTCGTAATAGGTCCCCGGGTGCGCGTAGATCGAATCGCCGTCGGCGGCGTAGGAGACCGCCGCCGCGATCGTCGGCGCGTCGCCGGAGCCGTCGTCGTAGACGTGCCATACGCGGTTCTTCTCGGCGCCGGTGACGACGAGCGCGAAGTTCTGCGAACCGCCGGAGAGGGCGCCCTTGTGGCCGATCGTGATCGTATAGAGCCCGTCGGCCGGCGCGTCGATCACGACCTGCTCGACGTTGTCGACGTTGTTGTCGTTCCTCGTCGCGGCGTTCGCCGGATTCGTCCGATCGAGCCGCCACGGATGGTGCGTCGCGGCGCCCTTGACGATCCGCAGGTCGAGATCGTTCACGAGCATCCGGGTCGACGGATCGACCGAGGGGGACGGAGGCGTTCCGGGAGGATCGGTCCACGCGATCGTGACCCTGAGCTCCGCCGGCGCCCCCGAAACGCGGTACCGGTATTCGAGCGTCTGCCCGTTCCCGAGCGAGAGCTCTTCGACGAGCCCCTTCGAGGCGAAGAGATTGTCCTGAACGATCAGCCGGTACGCCGCCTGCGTGTTGAGGAGCCCCCATCCGAACCGGTAATCGGGGCCGGCGGCGGGGCCGGCCTCGAGAGCCGTATGTATCGCGAGCGCCTTGAGCGTCGACGACCGCATCGGAGTCCCCCCGTGCGTGTCCCGGTAGTAATCGGCGACGAGCCCGAGCGAGCCGCACACGTTCGGCGAGGCCATCGACGTGCCGCTCGCGATCGCGTACGAGGCGTCGGTCGTCGAATACGACGAAACGAGCGAGACGCCGTTCCCGACGACGTCGGGCTTGATCCTGCCGTCGTCGCAGGGTCCCGTGCTGCTGAATCCCGCGAGCGTCACCGAGGCTGGACCCGTGTACGAGAGCACGTCGTCGACGGCGCCGACGGTGAGCGTATTCTTCGATATCTGGAAGCCGAACGGGATGCAGTCGTAGCCGAGCGGCGTGCCGTCGGGGTTCCTCGTCTTCGTGCTGAACCGCCACGCTGCGAAGCGCGTATCATAGTAGTAATGCTTCGTGCCGGGGGCCGGCCCGGCGTCGTCGAGGTCGTTCGAGGACGAGACGACGATGAGGTAGTTGGGCGCGGAAACAGCGAGCTGATCGAAGGCCTGCGCGTCGGAGTCGTAGAATCCGAAATTGTAGTCCTCGACCTCGCTCACCGCGGTGTCGCCGTACCAGTACCAGTAGTTGTTACCGGTATTGAAATACCAGCCCGCGATGTACCCGTAGGAATGGTTCGAGAGGTTCGCTCCCGCGGCGGCCTCGCTCGCCATCTCCGAGTAGTCGTTGTTCCACTCGAAGGCGCGCACCGTCGCGGCGTACGACATGCCCTTCGCGTCGGCCCGCGCGCCGCTCGCGACCATCGTCCCGGCGACGTGCGTCGCGTGCCCGGCGATCGTGCCCGAGGCGGCGTCGGCCCAGATGACCCGGCCGCCGTACTCGACATGAGTGGTGCGCGGCTTGCCGCCGTCCCACATCCGCAGGACGAATCCGCTCCCGCCGCCGATCGCGGCGTTCACCGAATCGGCCCTCGTCGTGATCGCGGCGTTCGCGTTGAACGTCGTATAGAAGCGCGGTATGCCGTTCACGAGCTTCTGGAGCTCGAAGTAGCTCTCGCCCTCGCCGAAGCCGCTCGTCGCCCAGCCCTTGTCGGCCGCGAGACGGAAGGCTTCCGAGCGTTCGATCCGGGCTCTTGCCGCGGACTCCCTTGCGAGCGCTTCGAGCGACGGCTCATCCGCCTTGATACCGGCAGCGCTCATGGACGCGGCGTGGAACGCGACGACCAGAAGAAGCAACCTCTTCATTTCAAAGAACCTCCGTTTATCCTGCGAGGGAGGCGGCGAGAGCCCCCGGCACCCCGAAACCGAAATGCTAAGATATTATTGTATCATAAGTTACCATCATCGATCAACCATTAAAAGGGGCGGTCCGCGCGGCCGCCCCTATTTTTCATACACTCGCCTGACAGGAAATCATTATCTCATGAGAATCAATTTTCGCGTACTGACATCCTTCCCGGCCTCGAGCCTGCAGAAATATACCCCCGACGCCGCAGCCGCCCCCGAGGAGATCTTTCCGTTCCATACGGCTCCGTGACGGCCCGGCTCGAGGACTCCGGCGGCCACCACCGCGATCTTACGGCCCGAGGCGTCGTATATCGCGATCGAGACTCGCGAACGCTTCGCGACGTCGAAGATGATCCGCGTCGACGGATTGAAGGGATTCGGATAGATGGAACGCAGTTCCGTGAGACGGGGCGTCCCGGCGGCCGGAACGTCATCCGTGCCGCTCGCGGGCTCGTAGCCGTAGGAACCGGTTCGCGCGGCGTTCCGGCGCGCGAGAGGCCACCAGAGGGAGGCCGCGGAGATGCGCGAGGTCCGAAGCTCGAAGCAGCGGATCGAATCGTCCCCCGCGGGAACGAGTATCTCGACCCATCCGTCGCCGTCCATATCGCCTGCCGCAAGCGTCGCCGCGACGGGAGCGGCGGTAGAGACCGCCGGTCCCCTGAGGATCGCGCGCACCGCCCCCTCGGGGGTGCCCGCGACGAGATCGGGCGGCTTTCCGGCGCAGATCGGGCCTGGAAGAGAGCCGGTCTCGGCCGCGTTCCCCGATATGATCTCCGCGAAGAGAAGACCGCCGCTCTCGCCGGCCGCGCTCGCGAAGCCTTCCCAGAACCCGCCCTCCCCTTCCTGATGCCACCGGCGGGAGGTCACGGCGACGTCGAGATACCCGTCTCCGTCGAGGTCGGCGAGCGCCGGCGAGGAATCGATCTCGCCGGGCACGCGCACCGGGGCGAAGCACGGGCTCCCGTCGGCGCCCCATGCGTATACGACTCCGTTCGTTCCCGCGGCCGCGATTTCGAGAGCTCCGTGATCCCCTGCGACGTCGCCGATCACGGCGTCGGGAGAGAGGAGCGTGTCGACCTCGACGGGCCACGCCGCCGAGAACGGGGAGCCGTCCGCGTGGAAGAGATGAACACGCGATACGGCGATCTCCCCGGCCGTCCAGCTCACGATCGCGATCTCGGCGTCGCCGTCGAGATCCACGTCTCCGACCGACGGCGATCCGGCCTCCGCCGATCCGAGATCGAGCGGCCACGAAAGCCCCAAGGGATCGCCCGTGCCATCGAAAATGTGGAGAAATCCCGCGGCGCCGCAGAGCGCCTCCGCTTTGCCGTCGCCGTCGAGGTCGGCGAGCGCCGGGGTCGAGAGAACGGGCGCGGACCCGGATACGATCCGTTCCCAGAGCTTCTGCCCCGCGTCATCGAAGGCGTACAGCTTGCCGTCGTCGCAGCCCACGACGATCTCGTTTCGGGAATCGCCCGCGATGTCTCCCCCGGCCGGGGCTGAGCGCACCGCCCCTCCGAGAGCGACGGGCCAGCCCGCGAGCGGCACGCCGTCCGCGCTCCACGCGTGAAGCATGCCGTCGGATCCGCCGGCGACGATCTCGAGCGTCGACGGGTCGCCGTCGAGATCGACGAGGAGGGGCGAGGCGCCGATCCCCGCGGCCGCGACCGGCCAGCCGATCTCGCGCGGGGCCGTCCAGCGGAGCTCGTGCGGACCGCTCACGTTGTCGCTCTCGTTCGTTTCAATCTCCCGGTCGCCGGCGTCGACCACGGCCCAGCATCGCCATTCCGCGATCGTGTCGCTCCCGAAGGGCTGCGTCGTCCAGACGATCGTATCGCCGACGGCGAGAGAGGGGACGACGATCCGCAGATCTCCGGCGCCGCCCGCGCCCGGCGCCGATTCCCGGTCGAAGAAGAAGTCGACGGCGAACGTGTCGGCGGCGATCACGCCGTCGTTGCGCACGACGATCGCGGCGGCGATCTCCCGGCCCGCTTCCGCCGAGACGTCGAGGCTCACGGCCGCGACGACGAGGTTCGGCGCGATCCGGCATCCCGCGCCGAGCGCGCCGACGAGCGCGCCGCAGGGGCTTCGCTCCGGCATGCAGGCCGAGGTATCGTAGAGGGCGTACGCCCCCGCCGCGGCGTCGCAGAACCCGGGATCGACCGAGAAGTTGCCGTTCTGCCCCGTTTGATCGGGCGTCGCGCCGCCGTAATCGCCCCCCGCGTTCCCGAACACGTCGCTGCAAGAGATCGACTGCACGCCGCTCACCGAGAAGACCCCCTGATTGCTCAGGTTCGAGGCGACGATCGAGCGGCTGATCGGGTTCTGCGCGCCGTAGAAGCTCTCGATCCCGCCGCCGTACTGAGCCGCGGAGTTGCCGGCGACGGTGCAGTTTTGCATCGTCATGTTGGCGGTCGTGTACACGCCGCCGCCGCCCTGACGAGCGTGGTTCCCGGCGAGGATAGAAGAGCTGATCGTGCAAAACGAGCTCAGGCCGTTGTAGAGGCCGCCGCCGAAGCTGCCCGTGTTGCCGTTCACCGCGCAGGAATCGATGACGGCGCTCGCGGACATGATGTATATGCCGCCCCCGTGATCGCCCGAAGCGGTGTTTCCGCTCACCGTGCAGCGCGAGATGCGGGCGGTCGAGCTCGTCGCGACGCCGACGCCGCCGCCGTACCGGACGGCGCTGTTGCCGGTTATCGTGCAATCCACGATGCTTCCCGTGTACTCCCGGCAATATATGCCGCCGCCGGTCGGATCGGCCCTGTTGTTCGTGAGCGTGCATCCCTCGACGAGCGAGCTCGATCTCAGGAGATAGATGGCGCCGCCTTGCGTCGAGCCGTTCGTGATGCAGCTGTCGATGACGCAGCCGCGGATGACGGGGCTCGAATCGAAAACGCGGACTCCGCCGAGAGAGGCGAGACGGATCGTGAGCCCCTCGAGCGCCGAGGAGGCGTTCTCCCCGTTCTGGAAATAGAATCCGTAATGCGCCTCGCCCGCCCCCGCGCCGCAGTCGATGATCGTGGCTTCGGGCCCGCTCTCGGACCTGACGACGAGGTTTTTGCCGCCGAAGGTGACGTCGCGGTTGCCCGCTCCCGAGTAAACGCCCGGGGCGAGGAGGATCGTATCGCCCGGCGCCGCGCGGTTCACCGCCGCCGCGATCGTCGGCTCGTCGCCCGAACCGTCCGCCATGACGTACCACGTCGTCCTCGTGTGGCAGCGCTCGCCGGCGGCGCCGATGAGCTCGCCGCACGGATTCCCCCCGGGGCGGCACGGCGAGCCGTCGCCGACGCCGAAGTCGTATCGCCCGGCGTCGCAGAACTGCGGATCGGAGAAGATGATCCCCTCGTCCCCGGCGGGAATCGCCGCGGCGCCGCCCGTGTCGCCGCTCATGTTGCCGTAGAAATCGCAGCATTCGAACTGTATACCGCCGCCGGCCTCGTCCTGATACACGCCTTCGCCGCCGAGCGTGAAAGCGACGATCGTCCGGGAAAGCCCGCCCCACGACCCCCCGGTGAAGAAGATCCCGCCGCCGCGGCCGCCCGCGGCGTTGTACGCGAAGGTGCACCCCGAAACGTCCGCCGGCGAGCCGCTCGCGTAGGCGCCGCCCCCGTCGAGCGCCGCGGTGTTCCACGCGACGACGCAGCGATCGATGGAGAGGCCGGCCCCGGCGGCGTAGAGCCCGCCGCCGCTTTCGGAGGCGGCGTTGCGCCGGATCTCGCACTGCTTGAGCTCCGAGAGTCCGTTCTCGACGTAGAGCCCGCCGCCGAGGGCGGCCCGAGCGCCCGTGATGACGCAGCCGACGATCGCGGCATCCCCGTTCCTCGAGAGAACGGCGCCCCCCCGGCCGGCGTCGTCCGCGCCCTCGGCGGAGCCGTTCCGGAGCGTGAGCCCTTCGAGCCGGACCGTGCCGCTCCCCTCGGGCAGCAAGAAGCAGCGGCCGAGCCCTTCCGCGTCGACGATCGTGAATCTCGAGCCGTGTATCCCTTTGATCGAAACCTCTTTGGCGACGACGACGTCGTGTTCGCGATGCACCCCCGGATAGACGAGGATCTGGTCTCCCGCCGCGGCGGAATCGATCGCGGCCGCGATCGTCGGCGCGTCACCCGAGCCGTCTGCGTGCACGCGCCACGTCTTCGTTCTCGACGCCCCGGACACGACGAGGGAAAAATCCTGCGAGCCGCCGCGGAGCGCGCCGTCGTTCGAAATCCGCACGACGTAGATCCCCGCCTCGGGGTTCTCGATGAGCACCTGCTCGACGTTGTCGACGGCGTTGTCGCCCCGGGCGGCCGGAGCCGAGGGGTCGAGCGGATCGAGCGTCCACGGTTCGAAGATGAATCCGTCCTTCTCGACGCGGAGATCGAGATCGTTCACGAGCATCCGGTCGGGGGGATCGAGCGCCGGCGCCGGCGGCGTTCCGGGCGGATCGGTCCACGCGATCGTCATCCTGAGCTCGGGCTCCGTCCCGTCGCAGAGATAGTAGAACTCGGCCGGCGAGTCCTCGACGAGCGTGAGCTCCTCGACGAGGCCGAGGCGGCTGTCGAGATCCGCCTCGATGAGACGGAACGCGGCGTAGGCGTCGAGAAGCCCCCATCCGTACGAGTAATCCGGACCGGGGGCCGGACCCGCCTCGCGCGCCGTGTGTATGGCGAGCGCCCTCAGGGTCGCGGCCCTCATCGGCACGCCGTAGCGCGTGTCTCGATGGTAGTCCTGAAGCAGCCCGAGCGATCCGCAGACGTTCGGGGAGGACATCGAAGTCCCGTAGTAGTACTGGTACGAGGTGTCGGATGCGGCGACGCTCGAGTACACGGCCCAGCCGTCGCCGCAGATATCCGGCTTTATCCGGCCGTCGTCGGTCGGCCCCCAGCTCGAGTACGGAGTCATCTCGACGGAGGCGGGTCCGGTATAGTCGAGCACGGGTTTCACGGCGCCGACGAGAAGCGCGTTCTTCGCGAGCGACTGGCCGTTCGGAAGGCAATCGTAGCCGAGCGGGGCGCCGTCGTTGTCGCGCACCGTCGTGCTCCGGCGCCACGCGCCGTACCGCGAGTCGTAATAGTAGTGCGACGTGCCCGCCGGGACGCTGTCGTTGCGGTCGTTGCCCGCCGAGCTCACGACGAGGTAGTTCGGCGCGGCGCAGAGAAGCTCGTCGAGCTCGCGGGCCGACTCGCTGTAGAATCCGAACCCGTAATCCTCGACCTCGCTTATGGCGGTGTCGCCGAACCAATACCAGCTTCCGAGATCCACCCATCCCCTGATGAGCCCGTACGAATGGTTCGAGACGAGAAGCCCCTTCGCCGCCTCAGACGCCATTTCCGCGAGATCGTCGTCCCACTGGAACGCCCTGATCGAGGCCTCCGGCGCCATCCCACGCGCCTGCGCCCGCACGCCCGAGGCGATCATCGTGCCGGCGACGTGGGTCGCGTGGTCGTCCGGGATGAGGGTTTTCGAGTCTCCCCAGACGACCCGCCCCGCGAGCTCCTGATGGGTCGTGCGAGGCGCGTCCCCGTCCCAGAGGCCGATCGTGAATCCGCTCCCGCCCCCGGCGTAGTGCTGCACGCTGTCCGTGCGCGTCGTTATCGCCGCGTCGGTGTTGTTCAGCGCGAGATAATAAAAGGGCAGACCTCGCTCGATCCCCTGAAGGCTCCAGAGCTTGCCGTCGCGAGTGACGCCCCGCGCCGGCCAACCTCGCGAAGAGGCGGTATCGAGCGCCCGTTCGCGGTTTTGCGCGCTCCGCTCGAAGAGCTCGCGGGACATCTTTTCGAGCGCCGCTTGTTTTGGAGACCCGGGTTCCCCTGCGGCGCCGATTGCCAGAACGAGCATACAGACGAGAGCCGCAAGGCCCGAAAAAGCTGTGCGTTTCAAGGCGCTGACCTCCGGACTGGGGATCTGGAACCCATTCAAAAGACGTAAGTTGCGCAGAGAGTATAATCCCGCGGCGGGAAAATTTCCACCATTAAAAACGGCGATTGAAATGGTTCCTAGTTTATGGTACAATCATGAACGACCCCATAAGGGGGGCTAAATCAGGGTTGCACCCAAGTCAATTCGCGAAAGGAGCACCGATAGTGAAAGCAAAAGCTTTACTGGCGGTTCTCGGAATCCTCGTTCTGGCCGGCTCGGCCTGGGCATGCGAGTACACGTCCTTCATGGCGAACGCCGACTGTTACGGCTGGACGGCGTCCGGAACCAACATCGTCTGCGGCAGCCGCGACACCCTCGCGTATGTCGTGAATCTGAAGCAGGGCGGCGAGATCATCGCGACCTTCTCGGCGAGCTTCGTCGTGTGGGCGACCGATCCCGTGTGGAGCTTCGACGTTCCGTGGGGCATGGACCTTTGCGGCGATTACGTGGCCGAGGGTCATTTCTACTATATCAGCCCCGACGACGTCACGGACTACCGCGATTTCATGGTGCCCTTCACCTGCGACTGCGAAGAGGGCGGCTGCCATTATACGCCGGGCTACTGGAAGAACCACGCCGAGGCGTGGCCGCTGACGAGCCTCACCATGGGCTGCGTCACGTACAGCCAGGCGCAGCTTCTCGCGATCCTGAACACGCCGGTCGGCGGTGACGCGACGATCATCCTCGCGTACCACCTCATCGCGGCGAAGCTCAACGTCGCGAACGGCGCGGACGAACCGGCCAACGACGCGATCGCCCACGGCGATCAGCTGCTGTGCATGTACCCGCTGTTCAGCAATCCGAGAGGTCCGGCTCGCACGGAGATACTCGGCGTGAAGGACGAGCTCTGCGCCTTCAACGAGTACATCGTGCCCGGCTGCGGGGATTACAATCCGCCGACGGGCGAGATGTCGACGG
>DHHB01000007.1:76192-116095 GCA_002403075.1 bacterium UBP1_UBA4783
TGGGCGAATGCGAGCGGATATGCGATGCGGGATGAGGCGGGCGGGCGCCGGACACCCGCTCGTCCGCTGCGCCGCCCCGCTATTTGAAGAGTACCTTGTACCCGCTCGCGATGAACTCGACGGCGAGCGCGGCGAGGATGAGCCCCATGATGCGGGTCGCGATGTTGATGCCGGTCTGGCCGAGCACGCGGGAGATCCTCATCGAAAGCCGCAGCGCCCCCCACATGATCGCCGAGGCGACGAGGCAGCTCAGGACGAGAAAGGCCGTATTGACAAGGCCCGTGACCTTCTCCGCGTAAATGATGCCGAGGCTGATCGCGCCGGGGCCGGCGATGAGCGGGATCGCGAGGGGCACGACGGCGACGTGCTCTTTCCCCGTCGCCTCCTCCGCTTCCTTCTCCGTCTGCTTCGCCGCGATCACCTTGGCCTGCATCATGGCGATCGAGAGGAGAAGCAGCAGGATGCCGCCGCCGATCCGGAACGAGGCGATGCTGATCCCGAAGACCTTGAGGATCCACTCGCCGATGAAGCAGGACACGACGAGGATGATCGCGACCGAGAAGCAGGCGACGTCCGCTGTGCGTTTCCGCTCGGCATCGGACTGATTCGCCGTGAGGCTGACGAAGAGCGGGATCGCGCCAATGGGATCGGTGATCACGATGAACGCGACGACGATCTGCGCGTATTCGCTCCAGCTCATCATACCATCGAGAGCCCCTGATCGAGATCGGCGATGATCTCCTCGACCCGCTCGATGCCGACCGATACGCGTACGAGCCCTTCCGGGATGCCGGCGCGCTCGCGGGCGGCCTTGCCCATCGAGGCGTGCGTCATCGACGCGGGGTGCTCGATGAGCGTCTCGACGCCGCCGAGGCTCACGGCGAGGGTGCAGAGCCTCACGGCGTTCATGAGGGCCTTGCCCGCCTCGATCCCGCCGGCGAGCTCGAAGCTCACCACGCCGCCTCCCCCGCGCATCTGCCGCTTCGCGAGCTCGTGCTGCGGATGGGACGGGAGCCACGGATAGTTGACTTTGGCGACCTTCGGATGGGTTTCGAGGAACCGGGCGACGCGCTCGGCGTTCGCGCAGTGTCGTTCCATCCGGAGGGCGAGCGTCTTGAGACCGCGCGATACGAGAAAGGCGTCGAACGGGTCGATGCACCCGCCGAGCTGGTGGAATATCTTTCGGATCGCCGCGTCGTCTTCAGCCGTTTTCGCGACGATCATGCCCGCCACGACGTCGGCGTGGCCGTTCAGGAACTTCGTCATCGAATGCACGACGACGTCCGCGCCGAGATCGAGCGGCCGCTGGAGTATGGGGCTCGAGAAGGTGTTGTCGACGGCGAGCTTCGCGCCGCCGCGATGGGCGATATCGGCGATCGCGGCGAGATCGCTCACGGCGAGAACGGGGTTCCCCGGCGTCTCGACGAAGACGAGCTTCGTCGAGGGCCGCATCGCCCGACGGACGGCGTCGAGGTCGACGGTGTCGACGACGGACGATTCGACGCCGAACCGCGACATGACCCCCGTGAGAAGCGTCTGCGTGGGGCCGTAGACGACGGCCGAGCAGACCGCGTGATCCCCCGCCCGCAGAAGCGAGGCAAAGACCGTGTGGATGGCGGCCATGCCGCTCGCGCAGGCGATGCCGCCGTGACCGCCCTCGAGGATCGCGACCGCTCGCTCGCAGGCGCGGATCGTCGGATTGCCGAGCCGCGTGTAGATGTAGCCTTCCCGCTTCCCCTCGAAGAGCCCCGCGCCGTGGTCGACGTCGCGGAAGGAGAAGGTCGAGGTCTGATAGATCGGCGTCACGACGGCGCCGGTGCCGTCGGGCTCGAATCCCGCGTGGACGCACTGCGTGTCGGGATGGTGCGCGCGAGCGTCATGCATGGTCGTTCTCCCCTTTCGCACGGATAAAACAGCAACAATATGCATCGAAAAAGCGCGCTTTACAACCCCTTTCGCGGGGTGGTATGACTCGAGCCGGACGTCACATGGAGGTTATCCGGATGCTGATGCGCCTTTCGAAACTCGCCGCCCCCGTTGCGTTCGCCGCGGCGTTCGCCGCCGCGCTCCTCGGCTCGCCGGGCTGCGGACGCAAGCAGGAAATCGTGAAGATCGGCGCCATCCTTCCGCTCTCGGGCGCGGGGGCCGAGGTCGGCAACCAGTACCTGCACGGGATGGCGCTCGCGATCGAGGAGCTGAACGCCGCGGACCCGGGCGTCGCGTACGTCCTCGTCGCAGACGACGGGAGCGACGCGGCGCGCGCGGGCGTCGCCTTCTCGAAGCAGCTCATGAGCGACCGGATCGCGGCGGTCGTCACGGCGGGCGATCCCGCCGCGCTCGGCGCCGGGCCGAAGGCCGAGCAGGAGTTCGTGCCGCTCTTCGCGAACTGCAACCACCCGTTCATCATCACGATGTTCCGCGACGTTTTCCGGAACTCGCCCGCCACGATGACGCTCGCGAAGAGAACCTTCGCGTTCATCTCGGGATCCCTCAAGGCGAAAACCGTCGCGCTCCTCTACAGCGACGATCCGCCGGGCAAGCTCGTCGCGCAGGCGATGAAAAACGAAATCCCCTCGAGCGGGCTCGCGCTCGCCGTTTCCGAGCCGTTCGACGCCGCGGGCGCGGATCCGAAGGGCGCGGTGGGCGCCGTGCTCTCGCGGAAGCCCGAGGCGATATTCATCTACGGGCGCGGCTCGAGCGGCGCGCGGGCGGTCGCGGCGGTGCGGCGGCTCGGGTACCGCGGGCCGGTCTGCCTCTCGCGGGAGCTCGTCTCCTCCGCGGTCATAGCCTCCGCTCCGGACGCCTTCGAGGGATGCTACGCCGCCGTTCCGGCCGTCGAGCTCGCTCGGCCGCTCCCGCTCGCGGAGCGATGCCGCGCGAGGTTCAACGCGGAACCGACGCCGAACGTTCTCCTCGCGTACGACGCCATGATGCTCATCGCGAAGGCCGACCGCGCGCGCCGGTATGGCGAGTCGAGCCTCGTGAACGCGCTCAAGGCGATCGGAGATTACAACGGCGCGGCGGGCGCGTACTCGTACGCCGAGCGGGAATGGATGCCGCCCGTGTACATGACGCGCATCGAGGGGGGTGCGCCGGTGCCGATCCGCTAGCACCCGACGGCGATCGAGCGATGCGCATCTTGACTGACAGAGCGCTCATGGCCCTTCTCGCCGTTGCGATCGCGATCCGGCTCGTCGCGGCCGTCGCGATCGAGCTTCCGGCCGACGCCGGAGAGTTCCGCTACGTCGCGCTTTCGCCGGACGCCGGCGCCGGAGCGCAGGGCCCGCCCGTCTATCCCCTCTTCCTGCGTCTCGTCTACGCCCTGTTCGGCGCGGGGAACGACAGGGCGGTCCTGCTCGTTCAGGCGCCGCTCGCGGCGCTCGTCGTTGTTTTCGTGTACTTCGCCGCGGCGCGCCTTTTCGGCCGCGCGGCAGGGCTCGCATCGGCGGCGATCGCGGCTCTCTATCCGAACTTCGTGCTCTACCCCGCGGCCGTGCAGCCCGCCTGGCTCGTTCTCCTCGCCGCGGCCGCTTTCTCGGCGGCGTGCGCGGTCGAGGTCCGCGAAACCTCCCGCGCGCTGCTCGCGGCCGCCCTCGCGGCGGTCGGCCTTCTCGTACGGCCATATTTTCTGTTCATGATCCCGGGGCTCTTCGTCGTTCTCAAGCGCCGTTTCATGTTTCTCGCCGCGCTCGCCCTCCTGCTCGCGCCCGTCGCCGCGAGGAACTCCATCGTCGCCGGGGAGATCACCCCCGTCTACGGCGCGCACTCGTTCAATGTGAATGTATCGGAATACGCTTCGAGGGACGTGGAACGGATCGCGGACCGGGTGTATTCGAACGCCTTCCGCCTTTTCTGGTACCCCGACCGATCGAGCCGGCAGGAGGAGCACGCGAGCCCGGTGTTCCGCCTCTACCATCTTCGCAAGTACAGCTACCTGCTCCTTCTCCTCTTCGGGCTCGTCACGATGGCGCGGCGCATGGACCGCGCCCACCTCGCCGTCGTCGGACCGCTCGTCTCCGCGGTGGCGCTCCACATACTCTTCTCGCGATCGCCGTTTTTTCGGATCCGGACCTTCCTCGAGATAGCGTCGATCCTCTACGCGGGAGCCTTGCTTCACGATCGGGGCAGGACCGCGCTTTCCCGCTTCGGCGGGAAGAGGAGGAGCGCGGCGTAGACGACGAGCACCGGCTCGAGCAAAAGCCGGTAGCGGAACTTGAATATGGAGAAAACGAGCACGAGCAGGACGTAGCCGATCGCGGGCAGAGCGATCATCCGGTTCCGCGGGCCGTATCTCCTCGCCATGCCGACGAACCCGAGAACCATCACCGGGACGTACGCGTAATCCATCAGAAAGCGCGTCCACTTGCCTTCGCCCGCGATCGGGCGCAAAACCCACTGGTCCCATCCGCGCGACACGAGTATCGTCGACTTTTCATGGATACGCTCGAGAGCGCGGGCCCTCTGATCGACGACGTAGCGCCATCCCGTCCTGAGATACGGCGCGCCCGGAAGTCGCTCGTCTCCCTCCTCTGCTTGGGAGGAGTCGTCCGGCGCCGCCGCGCCCGGCGTGGGATCGTGATACGCCTTGTGGAAGGTGCTCGCGGCGCGAAAGAAGGTCTCGCCGATGAACACCTCGTAGAGAGCGAGCGGCACGAAGAGGACCGCGGCGGCGGCGGCGAATACCGCCTTCTTGCGCACGGCGAGCCACGCACCGGGAAGGAAAAAGAGCATCACCGGTTTGAAGAGAAAGCCGAGGACGAGCAGCATCACGGCCAATATCGAGCGGCGCGTCTCCGGAACGGAGGCGGCGAGAACCGCGAAGAGCGCCAGGAGGATAAGGAGACTCCACGTTTCCGTGAGGGTCGTGAGATTGTAGAGGATGAAGTTGGGATAGACCGCGGCGATCGCCGCGGCCGCTATCCCGGCGGCGTTGGTGCCGACCGTCCGAGCGACGCGATACATGAGATAGACGGTGAGCGAGCTCAGAACGCTCTGCACCACGAACACGGCCGCATAGTTCCGCACGCCGAAGATGGCGTACACGGCTCGGAGAAAGAGCGGATACGCCGGCGGCAGCGTCGTCGGAAAGCCCGGCGTGAGCGCCACGTCGTTGTAGTACCCCATGTCGCTGTACTCGGGGAGCGCGGAGCACCGCAGGGCGAAATATATCCGCACGGCGAGCGACGCGACGACGACGGCGGCGGCGACGACGGAGGCGGGTTGCGGAATTCTCTTCCTCATCGGCTCCTCCGGAAACGTGAACCGCAATGGTACATCGGAAAAGAAGCCTTGTAAAGCGCTCGCGGCGCGTGAAATACTATGTTGGCCGAAAGGAGGCTTTCACTATGAAGACAAACGCTTGGACTCCGGCGATCGCCGGAATGCTCATTCTATTCCTCGTCCCCGCGCGGGCCGCCGGCGCGGACGAGGCCGCCCTCACTCTCAAAACGACGGTCGTTTCCGCGACGGTTTACACGGACCGCGCGCAGGTGACGCGAAGCGGGAGGATCGATCTTCGGCCCGGAGCGTGGCGGATCGTCTGCGACGACTTGCCGCAGGGATTCGACGACGCGTCCCTCCGCGTCGAAGGCGCCGGTACGGCCGAGACGCGGATCATGGGCGTCGATATCGTGATCCTGCGGGGCCGGATCGCCGAATCGCCGCGGTACAAGGAGCTCAAGGAGAAGCTCGAGCGGCTCGCGGGCAGGCGCGACACCCTCCGGATCGAGCTCGAGTCGTTCCAGAGCTCCCTCGCCTATCTCGAAAACCTCGCGAGATTCCCGTTCGAAAAGGGCTCCTCCAAGCTCGCGACGGAGATTTTCCGCGTGCAGGACTGGAAGAGCGTCCTCGAGTTTCTCGGGGGCGAGCGGGTGAAGACGAACGAGCGGATCGACGGCCACAACAAGAAGATCGCGAAGCTCTCCGAGGAGATCTCGTGGGTGGAGGGGGAGCTGCGGAAGATGCAGATGCACGACGATTGGTCGAAGCGGGTCGTCGTCGATATCGAGGCGAAAACGGCGGGCTCGCTCGATCTCGATCTCGCGTACAACGTCGGCGGCGCGACGTGGGCTCCCGAGTATACGATCCGCTACCGGACGGCGGAGAATGCGATCGTGCTCGGATACAACGCGCGCGTCCGCCAGAGCACCGGCGAGGACTGGAACGGAGTCGCCGTTTCTCTCTCGACGGCGCGCCCGCAGATCGGAGCGGCGTCCCCCGAGGTGCAGCCCTACTACATCACGCGCCGGATGCCGCGGATCATGAAGTCCGCCGCGGAGGAGATGAAGGTCCGCGGAGGCCGGGATCAGGAAGTCGCGTTCGACGTCTCCGCGGCCGACGTCGCGCGCGCGCCGGAAGTCTTCGAGGCGGAACGTCCCGGCGCTGAGCTCGAAACCGCCTCCTTCGCCGCGACGTTCGCCATACCGAAGAGGGTCGATCTGCCGAGCGGCGCCGATCCGCGGCGGGCCCTCATCCTCGAAGAGCGGCTCACGGGCACGCTCGCCCGCTACACCGCCCCGCGACTCTCGCAGAACGTGTTCGTGCGCGCAGCGGCCTCCAACACGCTCGCCGTCCCCCTGCTCGCCGGGATGGCCGACGTCTACGTCGAGACGGGAACCGGCCAGGCGGCGCAATCGATCTTCGTCGGCAAGGAAATGCTCCCGCAGATAGCCCCCGGACAGGAGTTCCCCGTTCCGCTCGGCGCCGATCAGGACTACACAGTGACGCAGAAGCTCGAAAAGAAGGAGTATCTCGCCAAGGAAGGCGCCGCGACGAAGAAGATCCGGTACCATTTCCTCGTCACGCTCGAGAGCTTCAAGAAGGAAGCGCTCGCGGTGAAGATCCAGGACCGCCTCCCCGTTTCGACGATCAAGGAGGTCAGGGTGACGAACGTCGATCTCGATCCCAAGCCCGCCGAGCAGCTCGAGAACGGGATCGTCACGTGGAACCTCTCGCCGGCGCCGAAGGCGAAGGTCGAGATCCGCCTCGCCTATACGATCGAGTTTCCCGGCGACTGGGACGAGTCGATGCTCAACATCGAATGAGCCCGGCGCCGGCCGCGCCCGAGCGCAATCCGAAAACGAAGAAGCGCCCCGGAGGCTCTCCGGGGCGCTTCTTCGTTAATAGTGCGATCCCTCGGCTATTCCATCTTCTCGAAGAGGATCTTGACCTGCTCTTTGGTCAGGGTGACCTTGCCGCCGTCGTCGTCCGTGATGATG
Source organism: bacterium UBP1_UBA4783 (assembly GCA_002403075.1). Taxonomy (GTDB): domain Bacteria; phylum Krumholzibacteriota; class Krumholzibacteriia; order Krumholzibacteriales; family Krumholzibacteriaceae; genus SSS58A. Next base: position 83,410 of record DHHB01000007.1, read on the forward strand.
ACGGCGTTGCCGTCGATGAGAGCCTCGGGACAGCACTTCGAACCGCTGCACAGAACGATCTTCTTCATGCTCGAACCTCCCTTTCAACGATTCCTGACAATAAGGTACCCCACGATCCTTCGCGGGCACAACTGAAAATACACCGGCGCCCCGCCGCGCGTTCAAGAAAAGCCCCTCGATTGAAGCCTCTTACATGGATTTCCGGTCCTCTGAATGGGGTCGGGCGACACAACATATTTGTAGACTTGGAGTTCCATATGCGCTACAATTGTGGACTAGCGATCGATTCTCGGCATATCGGCTTCAATTTCGAGCGTGCCGCATCCCGCGCCGTTTCGGAGACACCGCGAAACGGGCGCCCGCGCAAGGGGATGAAATGACGCGAAGAATGATGCCGGCTCTGTGCCTGCCGGCCGTGATCGTGTTGTTGCTCGTTCCGCCCCCCGCCTCCACGAACGTCCTCCCCCGTCGAAACCGGCAGACGGACAATCTGTCGCACCGAATCGCCTCCGCCGTGGAACTGTACCGGGACACGACGCGCACGGCGGTCATCGATTTCTCGGACGGCCTGCTCGATTGGGACGACGTGTGGGACACGAACTACGGGGCCGACGACTTCAAACGCTATTACCGCGTGAGCTCGCTCGCGGGAGGATACCTCATCCGGGATCATCGCAACCGCTACTCCGAGACCCCGCGCAACTACTTGGAGGAGCAGATCCGGCACATAACCAAACACTACTCGAATGCGGGCTTCTGGGATCCCTCGCGCGGTTTCTGGATCGGACGGCTGGACTGGACCCCCGAGAGCGGATGGGAGGCGTGTCCCTTTCATTTTTGGCGGTTCTCGGTCGAGCTCCAGGAGGGAGCCCTCATGGCGGCCATGGCCCGCTCGTGCGAGCCCCTCGACAGCTGCCTCGCGGGGGAAGCGATCTACCTCCATACGCGGATCAACGCCGACGGGGCCATCCATGATCTCCCGCTCGACGAATACCTGTATGAATACGGTCTCGTTCTCTCCGCGCAGTCGCTCGCCGCGCTGTACTTTCACAACAGGCTCGAGCCGCATCCCGCCGACGCCGAGCACGGCGCCGATTGGAGCGCCGTCTCCTCGATCGCGCGCGAAGACGCCGCGCGCGTGTTCCAATATCTCGCCCGCGCCATGAAAGAGACGCGCTTCGTCCCGCCCGTTCCGACGGAGAGCCTCGCGGTGCTGCTGAGGGGATTCGTCAACGCGTGGCGGCTGTTCAACAGGTTCGGAGACATTGAAAAGCGCGCCGTCGCGGAGGATCACATCGTGAGCCTCTCGCGGTCCTTTAGCGCGAACCAGCTCCCGTCCGGCCTGTTCGACATCTCTCATCACACGGCGTCCTATCCGGTGCAGGTGCAGCTCAAAGCGGACATAGCCCTCATGCTCCGCCACGAAATCCTCCCCGATCCGGCGCTCGTATCCGCGGTCGAGAACAACATGGAGTGGATTCACCGCAATCGCTGGGACCGCAGCGAGAAGTACATGGACGCCCTCGAGTGGTCGTCCACCGATACGACCAATTACTTCGAATGCCACCAGATGTGGTACCTCATCGCCTCGACGTATCTGGACGAGCATTCCCCGATCGACTACTCCGGAAGACGGGCCCGCGTGTTCGCCTTCCTCACGGACGACAACAGCGCCGACGTCGACATGTACCTTCACAACCGCGATACGTACGGCGCATTCTTCGCGTACCGCGCGATCTCGCGGGACGGCACCATCCAGAAGGACGCCTTCCATCGCTGGAAGGCAGCCTACGAGATCGGCGCCTCCCTCTGGGGTATGGCGCTCAACTATGATCTCTTCGCCGAGGGACGCAGCCATCTTCTGACGCAATGCCCGCCCGGAAGCTGCGCTTCGTGGGAAACGGCGCTCTTTCTGGGCAAGAGCGTGCCGGGCGGGAAGTTCGTCATGAGCTGGGACGTCGCGTTCAGGGACGTTTCGTTCGCCGGCGCGATGACGGGCCTGTGCGGCAGCAGATCGGGCGACTGGCGCATCCTGCTCGGAACGGGGGCCGGGTTGAGGTACAGGAACGAGGATCAAGAGGAGGCCGAGGCCGGCGAGGTGCCCCTGCTCGATTCGGGCGTCACGTACACCCTGCAGATCGCGAAGCTCGGGGAGCGGCTGTTCGCGTGCTCGCTGTATGACGGGCTGACGCTGCTACACAACTCCGTGATCGACGACGTGGCGCCATCGGATTCCCTCTTCTTCGTCGTGTACCAGTGCAACGGGCCGCCGTTCGACGCGAGGAACATCTCCGTGGACAACATCCGATATTCGGCCGTCGAGGATATCGTGATGGTTCAACCGCCCGTCCCGTACGAGGCGTATCCGAATCCGTTCAGGGGAGAGACGATCATCGAGTTCCCGATGGCGCGGGGCGGTTTCGCGAGCCTCAACGTCTTCAACGCGTCCGGCGCGCGCGTGAGGAGACTCCTCGGAACGGCTATGCCGTCGGGCAACATACAGATAACGTGGGACGGAAAGGACGATCGCGGAAACAAGCTGCCGTCGGGGATCTATTTCCTCAAGCTTCGCGCGCCGGGGATAGCGGATTCCAAGAAGCTCGTCATCCTGAGGTAGCCGCCGGACGGTTCGCGCGGGCCGGCCCTAGTACCCCATCGCGCAGCCGTCCTTGCGCGATTCGCTCGCGCCGATGAGGACGTCGCGTTTCCGGTCCCACCAGATCCCCTGATATCCCCCGAAGCCCCCGGTGTCCTTCACGATCCGGTGGCCGCGCTCGAGAAGGGCGCGGACGGCCTCCGGCGCGAATCCGTTCTCGAGAGCCACTTCGCCCCCGTCCCTCATGACCTCTCCGGTCGGTTCGGACGACCCCGAGTGGTTGAAGCGCGGCGCGTCTCCCGCTTCCTGTATATTCATCCCGAAATCCAGGATGTTGCAGAGGACCTGCACGTGCCCCTGCGGCTGCATCGAGCCCCCCATGACGCCGAACGAAAAAACGGGGGCGCCGTCGCGCGTCACCATCGCGGGGATGATCGTGTGGAAGGGGCGCTTGCGCGGAGCGAGCGCGTTCGGATGCGAGGGATCGAGGTTGAAGAGCGCCCCGCGGTCCTGCAGACAGAAGCCGAGCCCGTCGGGCACGGGCCCCGAGCCGAACCCCGCGTAGTTGCTCTGTATGAGCGAGACGAAGTTCCGGTCCTTGTCGACGACCGTGAGATAGGTCGTCTCGCTCGTCTCGAGCCGGATGTCCCCCGGCGGGATCTCGCGGAGCGCCCGGTCCATCGAGATGAGCGCCCGCCGCTTCGCCGCGTACTCCTTCGAAACGAGCTCCGCCACGGGCACCTTCACGAAATCCGGATCCGCGTACCAGCGCGCCGCGTCCTCGAAGGCGAGCTTCTTCGCCTCGATCATGAGGTGGAGCGCCTCGGCGCTCCCGAAGCCGAGACCGGCGAGATCGTACCCCTCGAGGATATTGAGCATCTGGAGCGCCGCGATCCCCTGCCCGTTCGGAGGGAGCTCCCAGACGTCGTAGCCGCGGTAGCCCGCTCCCACGGGCTCGACCCACGTCGAGGAATGCTCCGCGAGGTCCTCGAACCGGATGTAGCCGCCGATCCGCCGCTCGAAGGCGTCGATCGCCCGCGCGATCTCACCGCGGTAGAACGCGTCGCGGCCCTTCGAGGCGAGGAGCCGGTACGTCCGCGCGAGATCGGGATTGCGGAAGATCTCGCCGGTTCGCGGCGCCCGCCCGCCGGGAAGATAGGTCGAGGCGAAGTTCGGCTCGTTGCGCAGGCGCCGTCCGCCGAGCTCCCAGTAATGGGCGATGACCTCCGTCACCGGAAAGCCCTCCTCGGCGTACCGGATGGCCGGCGCGAGGATCTCCTTCATCGGGAGCTTTCCGAACTTCTTGTGCAGCTCGAACCACCCGTCGACGCAGCCCGGAACCGTCTGCGGCAGAACGCCGGTGTACGGCATGGACGAGACGCCGCGCGAACGGACCTCCTCGATCGTGAGCAGCGCGGGCGCGCGCCCGCTCGCGTTGAGGCCGTAGAGCCGGTTCGACTTCGCGTCCCAGACGATGGCGAAGAGATCCCCGCCGACGCCGCACGAAACGGGCTCCATGAGACCGAGCGCCGCGTTCACCGCGATCGCCGCGTCGAAGGCGTTGCCCCCCGCCTTGAGAACGTCGACGCCTATCTGCACGGCGAGCGGCTGGGCCGCGCAGACCATGCCGTGTCCCGCGACGACCTCGGAGCGCGAGGCGAACGTCCGCCCCGCCGGCCGATCGAATCCTCCCGTCGATTCCGGAAGGAGAGACGCGCAGAGAGCGAGCAACATGATCGACTTCGCTTTCATCGAGGCCCTCCCGGGTTTCGGCGCTCCGCGGCGGACGCGGCGGTCGCTATCGCGGTCCTGCGCCGATCCAGCGGCGCAGCCATCCGTCGAACTCGCCGTACCAGTAGATCGAGTTCTGCGGCGTGAGGACCCAGTGGTTCTCGTCCGGGAAACAGACGAGCTTCGCCGGCACGCCTCGCTCCTTGAGCATCCCGTACACCTCGAGGGCGTTGCCGAGGGGCACCCGGTAATCGCGTTCGCCGTGGATGACCAGCGTCGGCGTGACGTAGTTCTTCATGTTCTGCGCGGGGCTCCAGCGGACGACCCGATCGAGGTCCTTCCACGGCGTGCTGCCGTACGAGCGCTCGCGGCCGTGCGTGATGTCGGAGCCGGTCTGCGCGAGGAAGTCGAACACCCCCGCGTGGTTGACGAGGCAGGCGAAGCGGTCGGTCTGCGTGCCGATCCAGCTCGCGAGGTACCCGCCGTAGCTTCCCCCGGCGACGGCCATCCGCTTCTCGTCGACGAAACCCCTCGCGACGAGATAATCGGCCGCGCGCATGACGTCGACGAAAGGCTTGCGGCCGTGCTCGCCGGATATCGCGTCCGTGAACTCCTGTCCGAAGCTCGACGAGCCGTGGAAGTTCACCATCGCCGTGACGTAGCCCGGCGCCGCGAAGGCCTGCGCGTTCCACCGGAAGTGGAACTCGTCGCCGAAGATGCCGTGCGGCCCGCCGTGCACGAGTATGAGAAGCGGCCATTTCTTCGAGGCGTCGAACCCCGGCGGATAGAGGACGAACATCTGAACGTCGGCGTCCTCGAACCCCTTGAACGCGACGTTCTCGACCGCGCCCCACTCGATCCCCGCGAGAAGCTCGTCGTTGAACGAGGAGAGCTTCCGCGGATCCTTGCCGTTCGCCTTGACGGCGTAGACTTCGTTCGGCGCGGAGAGGTCGTTGTGGAGATACACGATCCGGCCGTCGGGCGCGACGCGGGCGGAGCCGTTCGATCCGCCGCGGAGGATCTCCTTCACGGGCCCGCCGTTGCTGCCGATCGAGAATATCGACTGCATGGCGCGGTCCTCGGCCGTGAAGACGATCGTCCGCCCGTCCTTCGAGAAGGTCCACTCCGCGGGGGATCGGTCCCAGTCGGGGGTCAGCACCGTCTTTGCGCCCGCGAGCCGGTCGTAGCGCACGAGACGAACGCGGTCCCCGTAGAAACCGAGGATCTTCTGCATGCCGTAGAGGATGTACTTCCCGTCGGGGGAATAGCGAGGGGAGAAATCGTCGGCGGGATTCTCCGGCGTGATGTTCCGCGCCTTCCCCGGCTCGTCGAGCCGCATGACGTAGACGTCCGCGGCGAGCGAGTCGTACGGCGGCCCGTGCCGGAGGGCCGAGAAAACGATCTCCTTCCCGTCCGGAGAAACGTCGTAGTCGATACCGCCCGACTCGGAGAAATACCGGCTCCATCCCGGCGTGAGGTCGGTCACCGCCTTGGTCTCGAGATCGACCATGAAGAGGTGCGGGATCGTCCCGTCGGTGAGCCAGTGGTCCCAGTAGCGGTAGAACCGGTCCTCGGTCGCCTTGGCCGTGACCTTTCTCTCCGCGCGCCTGTCGAGCTCGGCCTTCATGGAGTCGAGCTTCCCTTCGTATCCGGGGAGAACCTCCGAGACGAAGAGAACGGCGCTCCGTCCGGGGATCCATTTCGGGCTCGAGGCGCCGAGCGGCATGCCGGTATAGGAGACAGCTTCTCCGCCGTCGCGGGAGATGACGTGAAGCTGCGCCTTTTCTCCGTCGCGCTTCGCGACGAAGGCGAGCCGCGTCCCGCAGGGGCTCCAGACGGGCGAGCTTTCGGTGGTCTCACCCGTCGTGAAGCGCTTCGCGGCCGAGCCGTCCGTCGGCACGAGCCAGATATCACCTTGCCCCTTGTTCTTCTCGACGTCGAACTCCGTCACGACGACGGCGGCGAACTTCCCGTCGGGGGAGAGATCGAGCGATCCGACGCGCTTCATGTTCCACAGGTCCTCGGCCGCGAGGGGGCGCTTGACGCCGGCGGCGATTACCCCCTCCGCGAGGAGCGCGACCGCGAGGGCCGCGGCGACCGCGAGCACGATTCGACGATTCAAGGCGATCCTTTCTCAGGGCGGACGGCGCGGTCGTCTACCGCGCCGCCGAGCTCTCCGTGATGTACAGATTGTTCCCGTTCAGCATACGCCACGTGCCGGCGAGGTCCTCTCTGACGAACCGATGCGCCGCGTAGGTGGCCGCCGCCGCGATGCCTCCGCCGTCGCCGGTGAGGATCTCGAGAAGCCCCTTCTTCTTCGGATAGTGCACGACCGACACCTTCTCGTCGGCCGGGATCTTCGCGAGCTCCTTCGCGATCTCGATCGAACGGTCGAGCCCGCCGAGCTCGTCCACGAGACCGTTCTCCTTGGCCTGTCTCCCGGACCAGACCCGGCCGTACGAGAGCGCGGTCGCCTCCTCGATCGTCATTCCGCGGCGCTTCGCGACGTCCTCGAGCCACTGATTGAAACCGTCCCAGTGATTTTGCTCGAACCGGGCCCGCTCCTCGGGGGTGAAATCGCGGTAGTCCGACATGAGGAGCGCCATGGGGCCCTTCGTCACGACGTCCTGCGTGACGCCGATCTTGTCGTAGAGCCCCTTCATGTTGAACTTCATGCTGATGGAGCCGATCGAGCCCGTGATCGTCATCGGATCGGCGACGATCTTCGACGCCTGATAGCTGATGTAGTATCCGCCCGAAGCCGCGACGTCGACCATGCTCGCGACGACCGGCTTGGTCTCCGAGACGACGGCTACCTCGTGCCCGATGAGATCGCTCGCGAGACCCTCCCCGCCCGGGCTGTCGACGCGGAACACGATCGCTGCGACGTCCTTGTCCTTCGCAGCGGCGCGAAGATCGGCGATGACCGTTTCGTGCCCCATCATGACGCCGAAGAGCGGATCGATCCGGCTCGTGCGGCCGCCGATCAAGCCGTGCGCGTGGATGACCGCGATCTTCTTCTTCCCCTTGAGCCCGACCTTCTCCGGCTTCACGCCCGCGTACGTCGACTGGGAGATCGTGCGAAGATCCTCTCCCGCTTTGTGAACGAGCTTCCGCTCGAGCTCGTTCCAGTAGATGACGCCGTCCGCGAGGCCGTTCTCGCGCGCCTCGTCCGCCGTCATGACGGCGAGGCTCATGATCTCGACGATCTTCTCCTCCGTAAGGCCGCGGTCCTCGCCGAGCGCCTTCACGAACATGCTCCAGCGCTCTTCGAGGATCCACACGTCGTTTTCGCGGGCCTCGGGGGACATATCGGCGCGCGTGAACATCTCGGCCGCGGCCTTGTACTCCTTGATCTTGTGGAGGTTCGGCTTGATGCCGAGCTTCTCGAGCGTTCCCTTGAGGTGCATGCTTCCCGAACCCATGCCGATGAACTGGACGTACGCCGGAGGCGCGAGCCAGATCGAGTCGCACGCGGAGGCGAGGTAATAGGCGTTGCGATTCATGTCGTCGGACCAGCAGTGGACCTTCTTTCCCGCGCCGCGCACCTTCCGAATTGCCCCGCGCATCTCCTCGAGCATGGCGGGCCCGGCGCCGTTCGAGCCGCTGATCTTCACGACGACGCCCTCGACGCGCTTGTCGACGGCGGCCTTCTCGAGGTTGCCGAGCACCCGCTGCAGCGTTTCCCCGCCGCCGCCGACGGCGCCGAGAATGCCGGCCGGCGGATCGTACTCGTCGATCGAGCCGTAGAGATCGACGACGAGCCACGAGCGGTCTTCGATCTTCTTCTTCGAATCGCTCTTCGAGACGACGATCCCGACGACGACCGACGCCGTGACGACGATCGCGAGGATCGTCGCGAAAAAGCTCTGCCAGAATGCTTTCATGTCGAGCGCCTCCCGCGCTGCCGCGCCGACCGGTGGCGATCCGCCCGCGACGCTACTTGCCGGCCAGCTCCTTTTTCATGTTGAAGAGGTAGATGATATGCTGCTGCTCCTCCGCGATGAGCGTCTGTATGACCTCTCGGTTTTTCGGGTCGACGAACGGCACGAGCCCACTGAAGAAGAGGATCGCGTCCTTCTCGAAGCCCATGCCCTTTTCGATCGCGTCGACGGGGGTCTTGACCTCCTCGGCGAACTTCGCCGCCGTGAGATCCATGTAGAGATCGCTCTGCACGAGCGCGTTCATGTACGCCTCGGTCTCGCCCGCGTAGGATTCCGTATACTGCGCCTTCGAGAGGCCGTCCCGTATCTCGGTGAAGCGGCGGACGTGCTCCACCTCCCACTTGTAGAGCTTCTCGAAGAGCTCGTAGAGCTCGCGCTGACCTTTGAAGCGCTCGGCGCACATCGCGTAGAAATCACGGCGCTTCTTCTCCTTCTCGATCCCGATTTCGACGATCTCCGCGGGCTGCAAAATATTCGCCACGGATGGTCCTCCCTTCGAAAGGCGTCCCGTTCGTTTCGATTCGACAAAACCTGCGCGTCGATCAGAACGCGGCCGTGAAGCCGGCCGCGACGTTCCACTCTTCGTCCACCTCGCGATACTGAAGCTCGGTGCTTATACGGAAGTTCCGGCGCAAAAGATACGAGTAATTGAGCGCCTCGGCCCGGTAGTCGAGCGACGTTTTTCGCCCGTTCGTGTCGGCGAACCGGCCGGGGTATACTTCATGGACGTCGGAATCAACGTAGTTATAGAGAAACGTGACGAACGACCGGCCGAGCTCCCCCCGCACCGCCCAGATCGCCTCGACGAATCCGCCCCGCGTCTTCGTTCGGCCGGCCCCCGCCTCGAGGAAGAACGGATTGTCGTCTGTGCGCTCGAGGTACTGCCAGTTGAGCTGGAGCGCGGATCCCGCGTCCACCGTTCCGTCCACGCCCCAGTATCGGTGCTCGTTCGCGACGTACGCGCCTTCGGACATCTCGTGGGCGTTGCAGAGGTATCCGAAGGCGCCGAGACGCACCGGGCCGACCCCGTGCGATCCCCGCACGAGGACGTTTTTCCAGTCGTCGTCGTCGAAGATATTCCCCGCCGCCCCGATGCCGTTTCCGTTCACGACCACCGCGACGAGATCCGTGCCGAAAGGCGCCGCGTAGGCGGCCATAAAGCCGCGGTCGTACGTGAGGTTGGTCCTCGTATCGCCGACGCGGGTCCGGTAGATCTCGTAGTCCTCGAGCGTGAGCCGCAGCTCCCGTTTGAAGAGCGGATCGGACACCTGGAATTGCCCGATCATGAGGTCGAGGTCGACGCCGAAAAGATCATTGAATCCGACGAATGCGTCCTCGACGCCCGCGACTTCCCCGCGCTCGGACATGTAGAAATAGATGTAATAAATGATATTTTTCGCGATGTTGCCCCCGGACATGATCTTGATTCCGTAGGGCGTCTTGAGGTCGGCCTGATCCCGGCCGTCCCGCGCGGCGTAGGTCGCGTAGGCGTCCACTCGGATCGCGAGCGGAAGCTCGCGCACGAGGGTGAGAAGGCTGTCGCCCGTCTCGGGGGTATGCCGCGCCGGCTCCTTTCCCTCGAGCCGGTACCCGTTGCCCGCGAAATCCTCGCCGTAGGGCTTGAGACGGGGCGCCGGGGCGTGGCACGTCGTGCAGGACATGCGATACTTGCGGGCGAACGCGGGGATGGCCCCGCAATCGCCGGCGGCGAAACACACGACCGCCGCGGCGATCGCGGCCGCCGCGGTCCATCGCGTATGTCCCATCATGCTCGTCATCGTCGCTCCCTTCGTTTCCGGGGCGGCTTCGCCGCGCCGCGGCCGGCGCCTCAATCGACGACCTCGAAGGTCGTCCGGGCGTCGTTGACGCGAATGATCTCCGTCTCGTCGTCGGGAACCTTGAGAAAATCCGCCACGGATTTCACGAGGCGGCGGTAGCTCATCTCGGCGCGGACGACCATCGTGCCGATCGCGGCGCCGTCGGGCACCGTCCACGTATACGTCTCGATCTTCGTCTCGCGCGGACCGATGCGGTAATCCGGGCCCTGCGATGCGGTGTTCCACTGCGCGATGGTGCGGCGCCCCTGCGGATCGAGGTACGGGAGACAAAAGATGCGATCCCCCTCGGGGAGCGAGTCGCGCGGGAGCCCCGCGAAGCCGGGGATATCCATCATCATCCCCATATCCTGATACGCGAGCTCGTTGTTCGTGATCGTCGCCGACTCACCCGCGAAGCCCTTGCGGTCGACGGGAAGGTGGTACTCCCTTCCGGCCGCGTCGACCGCCGTCACGCGGAGCCAGAGCTGGCGCTCCTCCGCGGAGCCCGAGGGGACCTTGTGGCCGCATTTGCCGTTGAAGGCCTGCACCGTGATGACGATCCGGTCCCCCGGCTCGACCTCGCGGTCGCTCGGGTGCATGCGGAGCTCGATCGAGCCGCGCACCTTGCCCGGATCGTGCGCGCCGTGGAAGAGGTGCTGGGCGACGTCGGGGTGCTCTTCCTTCGCCGTCACCGCGCTTCGCCCCGGCGCCCGCGGCATATGGCATACCTGACAGGGAACCCCTTCGGCGGCGTAGGGCCCTTCCTTCCACTCGAGTTGAGTCGCCTTGACCCAGACGCCGTAGGGGGACTGCTCGTTGTGGCAGGTGCCGCAGTACTCGGCGCCGCGGATGAAATCGAGATAGACCGTCTCGTGGTAGGGGCTTTTGACCCCCTCGCGGTTCCCTCGCTTCACGCGGCCCGGCTCGACGATATAGTTGTAGTTGACGGAGGGCTCGCCCGTCCGCTCGACGATGACGTGGCAGAGGTCGCACGAGACCCCTTCGTTCGCCCTGCTTCCCGCCTCGGGACGAGGCGGCGGCACGTCCCCCGCGAGAAACGAGACCGGCGCGTGGCAGCCGTTGCAGCCGGCCTTGACGTCCGCGACCTTCGGATCCTTCTCCGCATGCGGGATAGCGAGCTCGAAGTACTCGATCTCGTCCCAGTGATGCGTGTACGCCTGAGACATCATCGACTGCGTCCATTGCTCGTAGATGTCCGTATGGCACTGTCGGCAGGTCACGGGGCGCTCGAAGTTCTCGTACCGGTACATGCCAAGCGCTTCGTCGCCTCCCTTTTTGACCTGAGCGACGAGCGGAGGAAGCGCCGCCAGCACGCCGAGCGCGGCGCATGCCACTATGAACGGCAATCTTCGCACGAAAAACCTCACTCCGGGTTTCTCCGGGACAAAGCGCCCCGGCAGACGGGAACCGCGTGTTTCGATTATTAAGACAAAGCGATTATAGAGGGTTATAGCGGAAGTACAAACGATATTTTCGGCGAGCGGTCCGAATATGCAACGGCGACGGAACGAGGGAGATGCCATGCCGCGAGAAGGTCGTCGAGAAAACCGACATCGTCCTAGACGATGAGTATCTCCTTCGGCATCGCCCCGCGCTCCGCCGCCTCTTTGCATCCCCTCCGGCCAAAACGGAAATCCATCTCTTCCCCTAGAGACTCACGATACACGAACGATGGATATCCCCGCCGGTGTTCGCTGCGAGATCCGTCGGATGCCGTCTTCCATTGCAGAATGCATACCGTATCCGTGGAAATCGATTTCTTCCGCGCCGCAAAGACGGCAACCTGCAACGAGGACAACGGAATATCGAATGGATAATGTTTCGAGGCGGGAGAATGGGCGCTACGCAGGAGACAACTGCGGTTGCTGCGCGTACGATGTGGTTGCACCGCGACGGCCGCTAGGACAGGCCATTTTTAGCGTCTCCCGGGATGTCGGCAGAACGCAACCGCTGTTGTTTCGAGTCTTCAATCTCCATGAGAATTTTGCGCAGCCCCCACTCCGAAAGCCCCATGCGCGCCGCCGCCTCGGCGACGTTTCCGCCGCAGGAGGCGAGAACGGGGCGAACGTAACGCCGTTTGAACTCCCTCATGACCGTATCGCGCGCCTCGAGATAGGGCAGGCGCAACAGATCTTGCGTCGAGGAGGCATCAGGGCGCTCCTCGGAAAGCTCGTCCGGCATGATGAGCTCGCCCTGGCCCACGAGGCGCTCCACCACGCGCTCGAGCTCCCGAACGTTTCCCGGCCAGTCGTGCCCGCAGAGTGTCCGGAGCATCTCCGCGTTCAACTCGGGCGTCGGCATTCCCAGATCCCTCGCCGTGCGCCGGGCGAAATAGCGGGCGAGCAGCGGTATGTCCTCGATCCGGTCCCGGAGCGGCGGCACGGCGACCGGAAACGCGTTCAGACGATAGTAGAGGTCCTCCCGGAGAACGCCCTTCTTGAGCGCCTCCGGAATGGCGCGGTTCGTGGAGGCGATGAGCCGTCCCCGGAACCTGATCGACCTGCCGCCGCCGATACGCTCGAACTCCATCTGATCGACGGCGCGCAGCAGCTTCGCCTGGCTGCCCGAATCGATCTCCGTGATCTCGTCGAGAAAGAGAACGCCGTCGGCGACGAGCTCGAACTTGCCGATGTGCCTCTCCACGGCGCCGGTGAAGGCCCCCTTCTCGTGGCCGAAGAGCTCGCTCCCGATCAGCTCCTTCGTGAACGCCGCGCAGTTGACCGCGACGAACGGTTTGCCCGGCGCCGCGAGGCGGTGAAACTCTCGCGCGACGAGCTCCTTGCCGGTCCCCGTTTCTCCCGTGACCAATACCGGGCCCTTCGACCTCGCCGCGGCGGCGATCGCGCGACGGAGAGCCGCCATGGGGCCGCTCTTTCCTATCATCCCTCCCTGAGCCCGCCCGGCCCCGGCCGAAAGCTCCCGGGCGATACGCTCCAGGATCCGCTCCCTGAGCGCTCTCGTGATCTTGCGCTCGAGATCGGCGAGATCGGGCCTCTTGTCTATGTAATCGACCGCGCCCTTCTTGAAGGCCGTCGCGGCGGAGGCCGACGACGTGTCTCTCGTCACCATGAACACGGGCAGATCGGGCTCCTCGGCGTGCATCGCGTCGAGGACGCCGAAGCCGTCGATCCCCCTGCCGAGATCGATATCGAGCAGCACGGCGTCCCACGAAACGCTCCGGAAGGCGGCGAGCGCCTCGGCGCCCGACTTCGCGAAGCCGAGCTCGTACCGGTCCCGCAGCATGAACGATATGTCCTCGAGAAACGTCGTGTCGTCGTCGACGATGAGTATGCGAAGCTTTTCGCTCATTCCCCGGCGGACTTCCCCAGTCGGATGATGATGTTCCATCAGTATATTCCAGAGCGACGGCGGGGGTCAACGGTCAAAAGCGATCCGGTTATGAAGGACCGCCGCAAAAAAAGGGCCGGCCCCGAAGGCCGGCCCCGCGAGATAAGCACCTTGGCCGTCATATCTAACGATAGAGATCCTTGATCGCTCCCCACGTGCTCGTCTCGGTCGCCGTGGGATCGCAGATGATGTTGAGCGTGACGCAGCAGATGTCATGGAGCTCGCCGCCGTTCGCGCCGCAGAGGAAGGGCGGGTAGTTCGCGGGCATCGGAGCCCCGTCGCCCGTCTTCCAGATGAGCATCGTGTTCGCGAGGCTGTAATCGATGAAGCAGTACGGGCAATCGGCGAACTGGCCCCGCAGCGTGATATTCGACGTGACGCCGACGATCATCCCCATGTAGTAGCTTACCTTCGTGCCGACGTTGTAATAGGTGATCGTCCCGCTGAAATCCCCGAGCCCGTCCCCCCACGTGTGCGCGCCGCTCAGCCAGAAGAATCCGCCCGTATAGTTGGTGACGTAGTCTATCCAGCCGGTGCCGCTCGAGTTGATGGAGCGCGCGGTTTCGACCGCGCCCGCCGCGTCGATCGCCATGCCCCAGATCTTCCACTGCGTGCCGAGCGCAACGCCGTTCCACGACTCCGCGTTTTGCGTGTTGCCGGGCACGCCGGGGCCGGCGCCCGCGCAGAACGCCTCGGAGGCGCGGCCGCCGATCATCGTTCCGTCGAGCGTCTTGTAGGATCCCGGAGCGGGCTGATGCGCGCACTGGGCGGCGACGACGGAGGAAACCAGCATCGCGAGCGCCACGACGAGAAATATTCTCAAAAGCTTCATTTCGTCCTCCCCTCTCGGACTTCAAAACATGGGCTATGTAACTGATTGATTAACAAGAGACTCTGAAAAGCATCCCCCCTCCGGCGGTCCAAACCCGATTGCAGCCGCTGCTGCCGCCGACCGATAGCTTTTCCGATTCTGGTTGAGAATTGACCGATGCAATTATATCCCCAAACGCACGCCGTTGTCAATCCAAAAGGGGGCCGCCGAGGAGCGGCCCCCCTGGATAATCGGCTCTCCCGGACCTACCGGTAAAAGCCCTTTATGGCCCCCCAGGTGCTCGATTCCGTCGCGATGGGCACGCAGTGTATCTTGGCCAGAACGCAGCACACCTCGAACAGCTCTCCCATGGCCGCGCCGCACTCGAATGCGGGATAGCCGGCCGGCATGGTCGTCGGATATCCGGTCCGCCAAGCGAGCATCGCGTTCGAGATCGCGTATTCGATCGAGCAGCCCGGGCAGCCGTCGAATACGCCCGTCATGAAGATGTTCGACGTAACGCCGACGGTCTGCCACCCGGCGTAGGTCACGCGCGCGCCGACGTTGAAATAGGTGACCGTTCCCGTGAAGTCCGCGGCGCCGTTGCCCCAGATATGATTGCCGTCGAGCCAATACTGCCCGCCGGTGTAGTTCGTCGAGTAATCGATCCAGCCGTTGCCGTTCGCATCGAAGAAGCGCGCCGTTTCGACCGCTCCCGCCGCGTCGATCGCCATGCCCCATACCCGCCACTGCGTTCCGAGCTCCGCGCCGTTCCACGAAGCTGCGGACTCGGTATTTCCCGGCTGCCCGGGTCCCGCGCCGCTGCACCACGCCTCCGACGCCCGGCCGCCGATCATCGTTCCGCCGTATGTCGAGTACGTGCCGTCCTTCGGCGAGTTCGGGCAAGCGGCGAAAACACTCGAAGAAATGAGAACAGCCGCCGCAATTCCCGCTGCGATCGCTGTAAGCTTCACGACGCCCTCCTGTCGATTAAGGGACAAACAAGGATACAATGTTTAATGATTATAATTCTTAGGTGATAGCAATGTCAATTAAAATAATGGAGCATTCGCCCTAGTAATGTATCGCGGGCGGCGCTATGCGGACTCTTTTCGAGCGGCTACCAGCGTTCGTCGTATTTCGTCCAGAGATCGTCGCCGAGCTTCCAGTAGGCTTCCGTAAGCCTGATGCACATATCGTTCGAGTGCTTCGTGAGGTACTCGATCGCCTCCGCGGGATTTCGGGCGTGGAGCCTCGCGGTCTCGTCTTCGATCCGCTTCTGCTCCGCGAAGGCGTCCGCGTGCAGCACGTCGCGCACGGCGTACACGTCGCGGCGCATATCGCCCCACCGGTGCGCGGCGATGGAGCTCACGCGGTTCACGGCCCACCAGGCGCTCCCGGTCGTGAACGCAGGCCGCCCCTTCGGTCCTCCGAGCTCCCATGAAGCGGGCAGGTCCGTGATGCCGCAGTAGAGCGGCGCGAGGCAGGTCGCCGCGGGATTGTCCCATCCGAACCATACGAGTCCGCCGACGGGATCCGGGAGCCACGCGCGCGACTGCGACACGAAGAAGTACACGCAGTAGTAGCGGGCGATCGTGCGCTCCCCCATCTCGTGGAGCGCGCCGTTTATCTTCCAGAGGGGCATCTGGTCGTAGTTCATGAACGGGTTCGCGTACGGGCTCTTCACGAGCTTCCCGTCCTTGCCCTTCACGAGCATGAACTTCGTCATGTCGTAGTCCGTGTCCTCGAACGTATCCTCGAAGATCTTCATGATGTCCGCGACCGAAACCTTTTTCTCGGGTTTGATCGAGAACGGGAAGTTCTCCTGGTTCGCGTCGAACTTCCGCGACGGCGCGAGCAGGTCGAACACGCGCCACTCGCGCCGGCGGGCCCACATGGAGCTGCGCCCGTCGTAGGCGTAACAGAACTCGAACGGCTCCCCGCTTTTCGGATCGTAGAGCCCCAGCTCGATCGCGGCGCTCACGACGTTCTTCGACGCCATGAAATTGTCGCCGTCCTTGAGATCTATCCGCCGTATCCGGCTCTGGTTGGCGTTGACGCTCACGTGGTCGTCCGGCACCCGCTGGGCGGCCCATATCGCTCCGACCTTCCCCTGGCCCGGCCCGACGACCTCGAAGTGCCAGACCTCCTTCGTGTCGGCGATCGTGAGGCATTCGCCGCCGTCGTTGTAGCCGTACGCTTCGAGGAGCTCGCCGGCGAGCTTGATCGCCTCGCGCGCGGTTTTGCAGCGCTCGGCCATGAGGCGGGTGAGCTCGTAGCAGTTGATCATGCCCCGGTCGCTGCGCAGGACGTCCTTTCCGCCGAACGTCGACTCGCCGATCGCGAGTTGGTGCTCGTTCATGAGCGGATAGAAACCGTAGAGATACGCGAACGTCTCTCCCGCCTGAGGGATCGAACCCGTGTACACGAGCCCCGTCGTGTCGCCGTAGCTCTCCATGAGATCGGTCTTGAGATGTACGCGCGAGCGCGAGCCGGGCGGATGCTTCATGCGGGGAACGGCCTTGAGCCATGTGCGTCCGTCATGGCTGTCGCACGTGTGGGAGGTCATGACGGAGCCGTCCGCCGAGGCGAGTCGTCCGACCGTCATCGTCGTGCAGCCGTCGGGAACGTCCTTGGCGCGGGCGCGTCCGGGTGCGGCGGAGAGAACGAGCGCCGCGGCGCAGGCCGCGGCGAGCGGACGGAACACCTGTGTCATCCCTCGCATGCGCGCTTCCTTTCCCGTTCGCTTTCCGCACGGCCGAGGCGCGGCCGTCTAGGAAAGCGCCACGTCGAGAATCATCATGAGCACGAATCCGAAAATCGTTCCGATCGTCGCGATATCCGAGTTGCCTCCCGTCTGCGACTCCGGGATGACCTCTTCGACCACGACGTAGATCATGGCTCCCGCGGCGAACCCGAGAGCGTACGGCATGAGGGCCTGCGAGGCGGAGACGGCGATAACGCCCGCGACCCCGGCGGCGGGCTCGACGACGGCGGAAAGCTGGCCGTACCAGAAGCTCCGAAGACGCGACATGCCGTCCCGCCGGAGCGGCATCGACACGGCGATCCCCTCCGGAAGGTTCTGCAGGCCGAGGCCGATCGTGAGCGCGACCGCGGCGGCGACCGTGGCGTGGCCGAGTCCCGCCGCCGCCACGCCGAAAACGACGCCGATGGCGAGCCCTTCCGGAATGTTGTGAAGCGTAATGGCGAGGATGAGGAGCGTGCTCCGGCGCCACGACGTATGGACGCCCTCGGCCTTGTCCATCGTGAGCCCGCCGTGCAGGTGCGGCAGGATGAAATCGATCAGGCGAAGCGCCGCCGCACCGAGCACGAATCCGGCCGCGGGCGGAAGCCAGCAGGGCAGGGACCCGTCCATGCAAAGCCGCACGGCCGGCGCGAGGAGCGACCAGAAGCTCGCCGATATCATGACGCCCGCCGCGAAGCCGAGCATCATGTCGAGGAACTTGTCGTTCAGCCCCTTGAAGAAAAAGACGGCGGAGGCGCCGAGCGCTGTCATGAGCCAGGTGAATACGGTCGCGATGAGTGTCTGCGTGACGGGATCGAGACGGGACAAGAGATCAATCACTGCCGTGTGCTCCTCCGATGCGGTTCATCTCGGCGGCGAGCGCCGAACGATCGACCTCCCGGCCGACGAGCGGCCCTTTAGCGAGAGCGGGAACGTGGCTCTCGAACGGCGGCCGATCGTTCCTGTATATCACCCCGATCGGTATCGTGTCTCCCCATTCCGCCGCCGTTTTCATCGCGAGCGTCCAATCCGAGGGATCGTACCCCGAGGGGAGCTCCCGGCAGCGCTTCTTGTACCAGGCGAAGTTGTTCACACGATTGAAGGAGACGCACGGTTGCAGCACGTCGACGAGCGCGAAGCCGCGATGCGCCACGGCGAGGCGGATCGTCTCGGCGAGATGTTCGACAGCGCCGGTGAAGCTCCGCGCCACGAAGCCGGCCCGCATGGCCACTGCGACAGCGACGGGGTCGAACCGCTCGAGGATGACGCCCCCGGGCTGCGTCTTCGTCTTCATGCCCTCTTCGGAGGTCGGGCTCGCCTGCCCCTTCGTGAGACCGTAGATCTGGTTGTCGTGAACGATCGCGGTGACGTCGACGTTGCGCCGGATCGCGGCGAGGAAATGATTGCCGCCTTCGCCGTACATGCAGCCGTCGCCGCTTTCGACGATGACGGCGAGCCCGGGGTTGGCGAGCTTCGCCCCCGTCGCGACGGGGAAGGAGCGGCCATGGAGACCGTTGAAGACGTTCGCGTTGAGGTAGTGCGGCGCCTTGGCCGCCTGCCCGATGCCCGACACGAAGAGCACGTTGCGAGGCTCGAGGCCGGCCATGACGAGCGCCCGTTTCACGCCTTCGAGAAGCGAAAAGTTTCCGCAGCCGGGGCACCAGGCGGTCTCGTAGGCGCCGTAATCCTCGATCGAAACCATCATGCCCCCTCGACGCTGAGCTCCCTCAGGATGTACTGCGGCGTGATCGGAAGTCCGTCGTAGCGCGCGACTCGCTCCGATATCTCGAAGCCGGTCTCGCGCCGGATGAGCCTCGCGAGCTGCCCCGTCGCGTTCCCCTCGACCGCGGCGACGAGCCCCGCGTTCTTTAGCCGGCCGAGGAACTGCTCCGGCGCGAGCGGCCAGATCTGGCTGAAATGGAGGCTCGCCGTGTCGAGCCCCTTGCCCCGAAGGGCGGCGGCCGCTTCCCGCGCCGCGCCGCGCGTCGAGCCCCACGTGACGAGCAGCAGCTCGGGGCGGTCGCTTCCCTCGTATTCCGGCGGGATTGTTTCGGCCCGGATCCCCGCGAGCTTTCTCAGACGCTTCTCGACCATGACCTTCCGGACGCCGAGATCCTCGGTGAGATGCCCGTCCTCCGTGTGCTCGTCGCTGTCGGTCACGACGAGATGGTCGCTCGCGCCGGGGAGGAGGCGCGGAGAGACTCCGCTCTCCGTCAGGGCGTGGCGGAGATAGGGAGCGGACACCGCCGCGGGATCCGCGCCGGGCCTCACCCACTCGAGCGACGCGACGTCGAACGGAGCGACCGCGCGGTAGCTGTCCGCGAGAAACTGGTCCGTGAGGATGAAGACGGGGCTCTGGTGTCGCTCCGCGAGGAAGAACGCCTTCCGGGCTATATGGAAACACTCCTCGACCCCGCCCGGCGCGAACACCGCCCGCGGAAACTCGCCGTGGCCCGCGTGGAGGACGAACTCGAGGTCCGCCTGCTCCGTTCTCGTCGGAAGCCCCGTCGCCGGGGCCGGTCTCTGGGCGACGACGATCACGAGCGGCGTCTCCGTCATGGCGGCGAGGCTCACGCCTTCCACCATGAGGGCGAACCCCCCGCCGGAGGTTGCGACGAGCGACGGCGCGCCGGCGTACGAGGCGCCGATCGCCATGTTGATCGCGGCGATTTCGTCCTCCGCCTGCTCGACGACGAGACCCATCCGCCCGGCCATGCCGACGAGGGCGAGCGGGATCGTCGTCGACGGCGTCATGGGATAGAACGCGGCGAACCGGAGCCCTGCCGATACCGCGCCGAGCGCGATGGCTTCGTTTCCGTTCATCATGAGCCGGGACGTGCCGGACGGCGACGCGGCGGGCGGGAGGGGCCGGCTGCTTTCCGGCCGCCCCGCGCACCACGCGAACGCGCTCTCGAGCGCGCGGCGGTTCTCCTCCATCGTCTCGGGATGCTTCCTGCCGAACGCCTCTTCGAGAACGCCCGAAACGATCCCGCGATCGACGCCGAGCACCGCGCAGACGACGCCCAGGGCCGCCGTATTGACGTACTGCTTCGGAGCGAGATCCTTGAAGGGCACGCGCACGCACCGCTCGTCGGCGTCGCAGAACGACGCGTCGGCGATAACGAGCCCGCTCGACGAAAGCTCCGGCAGATGGAGGAGAACGGTCTCGTCGTTCAGGGCGACGACGACGTCGATCTCCTCCGCGGGCGCGTCGATCGCCTCCGCGCCGACGCGCACCGCGAACGTATTGTGCCCGCCGCGGATGCGCGACTCGTAGCTCTGCGTCACGACGACGAAATAGCCGCCGCGGACGAGCGCGCGCGAGAGAAGCTCGCCGACCGTCGCGAGCCCTTGCCCGGCCTCTCCGCCGATGAGGATGTTCGTCGAGTGCACGGCCTCAGCCCTTCGGCGCGCCCCGCCGAGGGAGGCCGGGGCGCGTGCGAACCGCTCGTCCTTACCCGTGGAACTCGCGCTTGCCGAGCTCCCGGTCGAGCATGATGATCCCGTTGCCCGAATCCTTGATCCGCTCGAGCATGTTCACGATCCCGGAGGCGGTCGCCTCCTCCTCGACCTGCTCCTTGACGAACCAATCGAGCAACACCTTTGCCGGGTAATCGCTCTCCTTCTCGGCGAGCTTGTAGAGCCCGTTGATTTTGCTCGTGATGAACTTCTCGTGCTCGTACGCCGCCGTGAAGGCGTCGAGCGGGGATTTCCACGCGGCCTTTGGTTTGTCGATTTGATCGAGAGCGATGCGCGCGCCGCGGTCGCGCAGGTGCTCGAAGAACTTCATCGCGTGGGAATCCTCTTCCTTCGCCTGGACGCGCATCCACCCGGCGAACCCGTCGAGGTTGATCGAATGGAAATAGGCGGCCATCGACAGGTACAGGTAGGAGGAATAGAGCTCGTGATTGATCTGTTCGTTGAACGCAGCGACTATCTTCGTGCCGATCACGCGGAATCACTCTCCTTTCCAGAGGCCGTGAATATTGCAGTATTCGCGGGCGAGAACCCTCGACGCCTTGACGTAGAAAACGGCCTCGGGCTCGTCGCCGGGCTTGAGGAACTTCCGGTACGCTTCGCCGTCCGCGACGAGCTGGATCCATTCGATCCAGTGTTTCTCCTCCATCGGATGCGGCGCCGAGCCGACCTTCACACGGTACCCGCCCTCGATCTTCTCGACGACGGGAACGTGCTTCTCCTTCGACGCGTCGGTCGTGTTCTCCTTGAGGAGCTTCATCGGCTCGCCGCAGCAGACGAGCTCGCCAGTGCCCCCGTGGAGTACCTCCACGATGTTGCCGCATATGTCGCACTTGTATATCTCGAGTTTTTGCGCCATCGCGCTCCGCCTCCTTCCGTCGCCGCCGGAACCGCGCCTCGTACGCGCGGCGGCGGCCCTTCACGCTCTTTCGTTCGATCCCCCGGGCCGTTTCGAGACTCATTGTACCATACACCCGGCGCCGGGCGCGCGTTTGATTCCCCGCCGCGCGCTCAGTAATTCTCGCCGAGGAGCTCGAAGTGCGCGCGCGGGTGCGCGCAGGCGGGACAGAGCTCGGGGGCTTCCTTCCCCTCGTGCAGATACCCGCAGTTGCGGCACCGCCAGACGGTCTTTTCGGCGCGCTTGAAGACGCGGCCCTTCTCGATGTTTTCCCGAAGCGCCAGATAGCGCTTCTCGTGCTGTTTCTCGGCGACCGCGATCGCCTCGAAGATCGCCGCCACGTTCGCGAAGCCCTCCTCGCGGGCCGTTTTCGCGAAGGACGGGTACATGTCCGTCCACTCGTAATGCTCTCCTCCCGCCGCCTCGCCGAGATTCTCGGCGGTCGTGCAGATCGTTCCCGCGGGGAACGTCGCCGTCATCTCGACCTCGCCCCCCTCGAGCAGCTTGAAGAGGCGCTTCGCGTGCTCCTTTTCCTGATTCGCCGTCTCCTCGAAAATCGACGCTATCTGCTCGTACCCCTCCTTCTTCGCCTGGCTGGCGAAGTACGTGTAGCGGTTGCGGGCCTGCGATTCTCCGGCGAAGGCGGTCAGAATGTTCTGTTCCGTCTTCGTACCCTTGAGCGACATCTCGCGTACCTCCCTTTTCACCGGTCCGGTGCCGTCGAGCGAATCATTCTCTATTTCGCGCCGTCCGGACGGACGGCTTTCGCGACCGTATAGCCGAGCTCCTCGATCGCCTTCGCGAGCTTCTCCTCGTCGAACCCCTCTCCGGCGACGACCGCCTCTCCCTTCCCGAGATCGACCGAGGCGGACGCGACGCCGGGGCTCTCCATGAGCGCGCGCTGCACGGCGAGCGCGCAGTGGTTGCAAGTCATGCCGCCGATCGCGAAGCGCGCCGTCCTCTCCGTTCCGGCCGGCCGCGGAACGGCCCCCACCCGCCTCGGCCGGACGAACGCGCCGGCGAGGACCGCGAGAAGAACGACCGCGGCGCCGGTCTGCGCCCATCCGGGGAGCATCCGGTGGACGTGCGCCGCCGCATGTCCGCCCCGTGCCGTAAAAACGGCGTCAAGCAGCAGCCCCGCCGCGAGCGCGCTCGCGGCCACGGAGCCGAGGTAGATCGCCGCGACGCGTTTCCCCATGATCTTCCAGACCGTCGTGACGGTCGCCGCGTTGGTCGCGGGGCCCGTCATGAGAAAAACGAGCGCCGCTCCCGGCGAAACTCCCTTCGCGATGAGCGCCGCCGCGATCGGCACCGAAGCCGTCGCGCAGACGTACACGGGGATGCCCACCGCCATCATGACGATCATCGACAGGATGCCGCCTCCGAGCGCCCCCGCGAGGTAATTGTCGGGAAGGGCCGCCGAGATCGCGCCGGCGACGATTATGCCGACGATGAGCGCCCTGTTGATGTCGCGGGGAAGCGTCGTGAAACCGTACCGCATCGCGCGCGCGAAGCCGCCGCGGCGCCCCTCGACGGGGCTGCAGCATTCGGCGGTGCACGCCTGGCGCGTTTCCGCGGCCGGTCCCGCTTTGCGGCCGAGCGCGTTCACGAGCGCCCCGCCGATAAGTCCGCTCAGGAACGCGACGACGGGCCGGAACACCGCGAAGACGGGCCCGAGCAGGGAATACGTCACCATGATGCTGTCGACGCCCGTCTGCGGCGTCGATATGAGAAACGACGTCGTCGCCCCGGCCCCCGCGCCGTGGCGCCGGAGGGAGGCGGCGACCGGAATGACGCCGCACGAGCACAGGGGGAGCGGGACGCCGAAAACGGCCGCCTTCGCCACCTGCCAGAGCCCCCTGCCGCCGAGGTGCCGCTCGACGAGCTCCGGTCTCACGAGAACGGAAAGAACCCCGGCCACGAAAAAGCCGAGGAGGAGGTACGGAGACATCTCCCGAAACGTCTCCCAGATAGAGAGCGCGAAACGAATGAAGAAATCAATCATGGCTTCCTCCCGCGCGGGCGGCGGCGTTCATCCCTTCGTGGGCGATCGCGAAATCGTACTTCACCGGATCGGCCGGCGAGATCTCCCGGAATCCGGCCGTGACCTCGACCGCCGCCGCATGATCCGCGGCGCCCCGCCGCGTGAGACCGAACGCCCGGGCCGCGCGGAACGCGTGGACGTCGAGCGGCACGAGAAGGATCGAGGCCGGCGCCTCCGGCCACAGACCCGCGTCGATCTCGTCCTTGCGGATCATCCATCTGAGAAACAGATGAAGCCTCTTGCACGCGCTTCCGTTCCGCGGGGACGGCAGCAAACATCCGCGGAAGCACCTTCCGCGCCGCCGGATCTCGTCGGCGAAGAGCCCCGCCGCTGATCCCGTGTCGCGGGCTTTCGAATCGAGCCTCGACATGAAAAGCCCGCCGAGCGATCCGTACGCCGCCATGGCCTCCCGGACACCGTCGAGCAGCCCCGCGAGGTCCTCTCCCGTAATCCAGCGGTGCTTGAAGCCGCGATAGACCGCCGCGAGACGGCGGAACGGGACCTCCGCGAGAAACGCCGCGGGCGCGCGGCCGAGGGGGCCGAGGGCGCGCTCGACGCTCGCCCGTATCTGCTTGACGGACCCGAAGGCGAGCGAGGAGGCGACGATCCCGGCGACCTCGCGGTCCCTCGGATCGCCGTACCGGTGCACGAACTCGACCGGATCGCTCGAACGAAACGACGGCCTGTTGTATCTGCGGTAGAGCCGCTCGAGCTCGCGAACGTCGAGACGTTTGCTTCCGGACCGGACTTCCGCCCGAGGGGACACGTCAGCTCACCCGGTCCTTTCTGCGGCACGCGGGACACATGCCGAGGTACTGGACGCGCCGCTCGATGACGAGGTACCCCGTGCGGCGGGCGACGCTTCGCTCGCTCTCGGAGGCCGCGGCGGGCGCCGGAACGTCGTCGACGCGCCCGCAGCGGATGCATCGAATGTGCTGGTGCTCGTCCCGCCCGCCGTCGAAGCGCATGCGTTGGCCGTCGAGCGCGAGCCGCCGTATGACGCCCTCGCGGGAGAGGATCTCCAGATTGCGATACACGGTGCCGAGACTTATATGCGGGAGGCGCTTCCGCACGCGATCGTAGAGCTCGTCGGCGCTCGGATGGCTTCCGAGCTTCATGAGCTCCTCGAGGATGATCTCGCGCTGCTTCGAGCGACGTATGCGTATCTGATCGGCCATATTATCAATAATAGTAATTGTTATTGATAATATCGCCCGGCGTGCGCTCTGTCAAGAATATTTCGGCTGCGGGAACGACGCGGGAGGAAGCGTTTTTTTCACTCGCCCGTCCCGGGCGTCCGTCAGCGATACAGCGATTTGATCGCTCCCCAGGCCGCCCCTTCCGCGTCGGCGCGAACCGCCGCCG
This sequence comes from bacterium UBP1_UBA4783, assembly GCA_002403075.1. Classification (GTDB taxonomy): domain Bacteria; phylum Krumholzibacteriota; class Krumholzibacteriia; order Krumholzibacteriales; family Krumholzibacteriaceae; genus SSS58A. The sequence goes on from DHHB01000007.1 coordinate 108,208, forward strand.
CGACCTTTTCCACCGCGAAGAAATCGCACGATCGCGCGAGCGTGCCGGAGCAGAGGCCCGTGAACGACCTGCCGTGCACGCTGATCCTGAGTCCCACGTAAGGGGAAAGATCGAGGCTCTCGGAAACGAGATACACGGCCTTCGGTTCGGGTTCGCCGGCGAGAAGATACGATCCGCAGAAACAGATCGAGACCTCCGGCGGCGGCGTGTAGGAGAGCTCGCCGACGAGCACCTCTTGGCCCCCGCCGGACACCGGACCGGCGGCAACGAAAACGGAGACAACGAGCGCTCCGAGAAGTATCGTATGAGCCGCTTTCATCGTCCGCCCTCCTCTCTCGAAAAGAGCCCGGGGGCTCCCCGCGAACGCGGGGAGCCCCCGAAGCTTTGCACGCTACCGCAAGAGCACCATCTTCCTCGTGAGCCTCTCGCTTCCGCAGGAGAACCTGTAGAAGTAGATCCCCGAGGTGACCTGGCGCCCGTCGTCGTTGGTGCCGTCCCAACGGTACGTATGGACGCCGGGCTGGATCGCGCCCTCGAAGAGCGTCCGAACGAGCTCGCCCTTCACGTTGTAGATCCGGAGCGCCGCGCCTCCCTTGAGGCCCGCGGGCACGCCGATCTGGATCGCCGTGACGGGGTTGAACGGGTTCGGATAATTCTGGAACAGAGTGAGCGCGGCCGGGATCTCCGGCGCCGCGCCTCCCATGCCTCCGGTCGCGCCGATGGCCGTCGTCGCGGTCGCGAGCCAGTTCAGCGTACGGTCGAGGACGCCCGCCCGGGCGGCGGCATTCGTGATGTAGCTGAGCTGGAACGCGAAGTAGACCGATGCGTGGTACTCGCCCACGTACCGGCCCGCCGCCGCTGAATCGGGCGCGGTCGGCACCATCGGCCAGACACCGTCGAACTGCTTTCCTTCCTTGTAGTAGAAGGCGAGCAGCTCCTCCTCGCTCCCGATCTCGAGCGAGGTGGTGCTGGAGAGATGGTACTTGAAGACGATCTGAGCGCCGGGGTAGGTCGTCGAGAGCTTGAGCTCGTCGGGATAGCTACCGACGATCTGGATCCGCTCGCCGTTGCCGATCGGATCTCCCGGCGTGCTCCACAGCCACCGGTACGTCGAGCCGGGATCGTCTTGCACGTAGGCCATGCCGGTGAAGCGTTCCATGAACGCCCTCGCCGTCGAGCCGTACGACATGTCGCGACCCCAGAATATGATCTGCTGCTTCGTTCCATCGTTCTGGGTGAGGAAGTTCGTGAGCAGCGTCATCTGGGGCGTGTCGAAGTACCAGCTCTCGTCCACGATGATTCCATCGTAGGCGTTCAGCATCGCGAGCGTCGGAAGTCCCTGGCTGTCCCAGTTCCAGGTATCGCAGGTCCTTCCGATCGCCGTGAAGGCGTCGATGTACGTCTGGGCCGGCGTATTCGAGCCTCCGCCGAGGATCACGAGGTAATCCCCGGAAGGCATGATGCCGAACTGGTACGTATTCGCCGGCGCGCCGGCGGGGCTCACGCTCACGTTCGAGGCGTTGTCCGCCGCCGAGACGTAGAGCTTGATCCTCGTGCGCGACGGCTGGCCGGGAATGCCGCCGGAGTAGGTGTCGGCGACGCCCGTCGGCGTCATCGCGACCGAGCTCCAGCTCGCGCCGTCGTTCGTGCTGTAGTAGAGCGTCACGGACGCGACGCCCGCGAGCCCGTCGACGACCTTCGTCGTCACGACGTAGGGGCCGACCGTATCCCACGTGCTGGAGGGCACCGTGGTCGATACGAACGCCGGGCCCTCGGTGTCGTTGGTTCCGGCGATCATGAAGTCGTCCACGTACCATCCTTCGTACGCGACGGAACCGTCGCTTCCGAAGTGCAGGCGGATAATGGAGGACTGGCCCTTGTACGGCGTGAGGTTGAAAGTCACCTTGTGCCAGAAGTTCCCGGTCGCCGTTCCCGTGAAGATCGGTTCGAGCGGGATGCCCGCCGTCGTCGACCTGGAGGTCCCGTTGTAGCCGATGTCGGGGGTGAGCAGCGTCCACGTGGCGCCGCCGTCCGTCGAGATCTTCACGTTGCCGCCGTCGTAGTTGGACTCGTTCCGGTACCACTGCCAGAAGCTGAGAGTCGCGTACGCGGCGGAGGTCGGAATCACGACAGCCGGGGTCTCGAGCCTCGAGTTCGAGCTCAGGGAGTAGTTGGCGCCGAGCTTCGTGGCCCAGACGTTGACGCCCGAATGAGCGTCCATCGGACCGTTCGTCGGATCGCCCCACTCCCAGTCGTTTCCGTAGGCGGCGAAGCCGCCGTCCGAGGCCTCGAAATCCCACGCGTAGTAATCGACGATCGTGAACGTGTGGTATCCGGCCGACGGGTTGCGCGCCGTGTTGGGCACGGTCGCGACGTCGCGGGCCATGATGTAGTAGTTGAACACGTCGCCGAGAACCGCCGGACCCGGGATCGCGGCCTCGTACACGTCTTCGCCCGCCGCCGCCATCGGAATCGTCGTGTTGATGGCGCCGTTCTTGTTGTACGTGAGCGTGACGCTCGCCGGGTTGACGCCGATGTTGTCGGTGATCGTCGCCCTGACGATGTACGGACCGGCGAGATCCGCGACGTTGCCGAGCGGCGCATGCACGATCTCCGGAGGCGTGATGTCGGTCGTCACGCGGAAGAGGTGCTTCTGCGCCGGGGCACCGGACGGATGGTAGGCGGTCGTGCCGTCGAGGTTCGACGCGTACAGGTAATACTGCACCGTCGTTCCGTTCGGCTGCGCCGGGATGTACGCGCGGTACTCGTCAGGCGCGCCGGTCGGGGTCATGGTGGCCTCGACGGGGCCGGTGCCGACGTCGTACACGAGGCGCACGCGCGCCGGATCGAGCGTCTCCGAATACACCTGCGCGACCACCGGGTACGGATTGTCGACGTCCTCGGTGTCGTGCAGACGCGCATGGAGGATATCCGGCGCCGAGAGCCACGCGATCGTCCGGTCCATGACGGCGGCCCTGCGGGCGGGCTGCTGGATGTAGTACAGGTTGAAGGCGAAGGCGACGGAACGGTACTTGTCGGCGTTGTACTTGATCGCCGCCGCCGCGTCGAGGCTCTTCGGCGCGTTCGGCACGATGCCGTCCCATTCCTTGCCTTCCTTCTCGTACTCGCCCTGCAGCGCGCCTCGATCGGTCGCGGTGCCGGTGCCGGTGTACTGGTACACGATCTCGCCGCCCGGGTACGCGGTCGACCGCTGCCATTCATCGGGATAGGAGCCCGCGATGACGAAGGTCTCTCCCGCGCCGATCGGGTCGCCCGGATAGCCCGAGATCTGGTAGTACGCCGGGTTGTCCTGGACGTAGTTCGCGCGCAGGTACTGCTCGAGCCACGGACGGGTCGTCGAGTTGTAGCCGAGATCGCGGCCCATGAGAACGAGCCGCTTCTTCGCGCCGAGGCTTCCGGCGTTGAGATAAGTCGTCAGCGCCGTCATCTGGGCGGCGGTGAGACCGCTCGGCTCGTCCACGAACACGTACTTGTAGAGCAGCAGCTTGTCCGTCGCGATCCATCCCTGCGTCGTCCTGTTCCAGTAATCGGCCTCGTGGCCTTCCGCGGAGAGCGCCTCCTGGAACATGGCGAGCGAGGTGCCCGTCGTGGAGCCGCTCACGACGACGAGGATCGGAGCCGACGGCATGATGCCGAACGCGTAGAGGGCCGCCGGCGCTCCCGCCGGATCGACCGTCTCGTTCGCCTCGGCCGACGTATCGGTCGCCTTCACGTAGAACTTGATGCGCGTGCCGGCGGGCTGTCCCGGGATGCCTCCCGTGTACAGATCGCCCGCGCCCTGCGTCATCGGGATCTCCATGAAGGTGGCGCCGTTATCGACCGTGTAGAAAATGGAGACCCCCGCGACGCCGGACAGCGGATCCATCACGTGGGTCGTGACGGTGTACGGTCCGGCCGTGTCGAAGGTGCTCCCCGGCACCGTGGTGCCGCTGATGACCGGCGGGATGTCGTCGACGTCCGTGCTGCGGAGCATCACGTCGTCGACGTACCAGCCGGCCTTGTAGACGCTCGGATCGCTTCCCATGTGGAAGCGGATCATGATCGACTCGCCCGCGAAGGCCGAGAGATCGAAGAGCTCCTGCTGCCAGAACATGTTGTTGTAACCGGTGAAGCAGCGCTCTCCCGGGATGGCGACGTTCGACGCAAGCGCCGTCCCGTCATACCCGCCCATGGGCGTCACGATCTCCCACGTCTCGCCGCCGTCGGCCGAGACCTTGACATTGCCGCCGTCGTAGTTGGTCTCGAGCTCGTACCAGTGCCAGAACGTGAGGATCGCGTACGGCTTGCTCGCGGCGAGCGTAATCGTGGGGATGTCGAGCTTTCCGTTCGCCGAGTTCGGGTAGGTCGTGGCGAGCTTCGTCGCCCAGAGCTTCGTGCCCGAGTGCGCGGCGCCCGGGCCGCTCGTCGGCTCGCCCCACTCCCAGACGTTGCCCGTCTGGAGGAAACCGCCGTCGTCGACCTCGAAATCCCACGCGAAGTACTCGACGATCTCGAAGTGATACGCGCCGAACGCCGGCAGACGCCGCACGTTGGCCGCGTACGCCTCGTCCATAGCGTAGAGGTAGTAATCGAAATAGTCGCCGACGTCGCACGGATTCGGCGGCCATATCGCCGCGTGGTAGCGCCCGTCGGGCAGGAGCTCCATGCGCTCGCGATGGAAGACACCGCCGTTTTTGGCCCACATGAGGTACATGCACTCGACGCCGATGTTGTCGAACGCTTCGGCGTAGATGTGGAATGGACCCTCGAGGTCGTTCGTGTTGCGGTGCGCCATGTGGATGATGGCGGGCTTCTGGGTGTCGTAGGCGACCATGAAGACGTGCCGGCCGCCCGGAGCACCCATCGGGTCGTAGGTCGTATGGCCCTCGGTGTCGCTCGCGACGATGTAGTACGCGACCTCGGTCCCGATCGCCTGCGCCGGGATGAACGCCGCGTACTCGTCGGGAACGCCCGTCGCGACCATCGGAACGCTCACGTCTCCCATCCCCGCGTCGTACACGACGAAGAAGGAGGCGAGATCGAGCGGGAAGTAGTCTGACGTGATAAACGCCGCCACCCGGTACGGATGCTCGCTGTCTTCCGTCGTCGAGAGCGGCGTATGGACGATCCTCGGATAGCCCTGCAGCCAGTCGAGGATCCGGTCCATGAGCAGCGTCCGCGTCCCCTCGTCCGCGACGGCCTCGAAGCCGAACGCGAAGTAGACGAGCTTGTAGGTCCCATTGTCGAACGAGAGGCCCGCCGTGCCGGAGCTCGTAATGGCGTTCGGCGAGACGCCGGTCTTCACGACGTCGTTCGCCGTCGTCGCCGCCGAGGGCACGTCGGGGTTGTACACGAACGCGGCTTGCGCCGGCGCGATCGGGTTGATCTCGGACGCGTACGCCTGGTTGTTGGCGCCGCTCCCGCCCTTGATATCGCACGCGAATCCGTAGCCGACGGGGTTTGTTTCGACTCCGATGACGGCCCCGAGGTTTACGTCGTCCTGCACGTAGGAGGCGTGCAGGTAGTTCGCGTAGAACGCGCTCGTGCGGATGTGGTACCCGATGTCCTGGCCGCTGATGAAGAGCCGCCCGCCCCCGTCGAGGAAGACGGCGATCTCGGTCTGATCGGCCGCGGTCAGGGTACCGGTGTAGTCGTCGCCCGTGAGCCAGACCACCGATTCGAAGAGCGCCATCGAAGCGGCCGTCGGCGGCGTCGAAACGGTCAGATAGGACCGTCCCGAACCCGCGATGGCCTGCTCGAAGAAGGTCTGGTAGGCCTTTCCCGCGTCGTCGTCGACGACGAGGATCTGCGCCCGCTGGAGAGCAACGTTCAGCGTGGTCGTCGCGCCTTCCGTGACGGCGATACCCGTCCGTGAGGTCACGGGATACGGGAAGACCGGCGTGAAGGCGAGATCGTAGCTTCCGACGGGAAGCGTCACGCTGTACTCGCCCGTGGCGGGGTTCGTCGACGTGGAGAGAACCACGTCGCCGAGGTACTTGATCGCGATGCTCGCCGCGACCCCCTCGCCCGTCTCCATGTCGGTCACGAAGCCGGCGATGAAGCCCGACGGAAGCTGCGAGAGCGTCACGTCGAGGGTCGTCGTTTCGTCCGCCGCGACCGTCACGGTCGTCGTGTAGGGATCGTAGCCGAACCGGGTAACCTCGACGGTGTGATCCCCCGCGACGGCCTTGAGCAGGTAGTGGCCGCTCGCGTCGGAGTACACGCGCTGCCCGGTGTCGGTGAGGGTGACCTTCGCGCCCTCGACCGCGCCGCCCATGTTGCTGTAGATCGTCCCCTCGAGGGTGCCGATCCCGGTGAGGGCGGCCGAAACGGCCGCGAACGCGTTGATGCGTCCCCAGCCGTAGTTGTTGTCCATACCCGCGTCGCCCCGGTCGATGGCCGTCTGGGCGATGAGTTGCTTCATCGTCTCGACGGTCATCGTCGGGTTCGCCTGGACCATGAGGGCCACGGTGCCCGTGACGTGGGGCGCGGCCATGGACGTTCCGCTCCAGTCGCCTTCCCATGATCCGCCCGGAATCGCCGAGAAGATCATGACGCCCGGCGCGGAGATGTCCGGCTTGATCCAGGTGCCGACGTACGGCGGATAGTTCCACGTGACGGGACCGCGGCTCGAGAAGCTCGCGATCACGTCGAGGGAATCGGTCGCGCCGACGCCGTAGGCGCTCGGAACGTTGCCGGGGCTTCCCGTCGTGCCCGCGTTCGGTCCGCTGTTGCCGATCGAGAAGCTCGGGAACACGTTCGCGGCGACCATGTTGTCGGTCGGGGCGACCATGTCGCTGTAGGTGCCGGTCGCGCCGAGCGACATGTTGACGACGTCCGCGCCGTCGTCGGTGGCGGGGTTGCCGTCGGGATCGATGATCCACTGCATGCCGGCGGCCACCTGAACGAACGAGCCGCTGCCGCCCGGGATCACGAGACCGTGCATGATGTTCGCGCCCGGCGCCACGCCGATCGCGTAGCCGCTCGCGCTGCCGCCCGCGGCCGTTCCCATCGTATGCGTCCCGTGCTGGTCGGAATCGTGCGGCACCGAGCCCACGACCCGTCCGCCCGTGCCGTTGAACTCAGCCCAGCCGCCCGGATAGGTCGGGTCGCCCGGGCTCGTGGTGACCATCTTGCCGGCAAGATCAGGGTGAGCGATGTCGACGCCCGTATCGAGGCCGCCGACCCGCACGCCCGCGCCGTTGATGCCGTAGGTGCTCCAGACCTGCTTGGCGCCTATCTTCTTGATCGAATCCCAGAGCGGCGTCGGGGTCTGGTTCACGCTGCGCTCCTGCGGCGGCAGCGTCATCGTGTAGTTGTCAAACACCTTCAGCACGTCCGGGCGGGACGCGATCCCGCGGATCACGTCCGGCGTCGCCTGAACGAGCATGATGTTGTCGATCCAGAACTGTCTCGTAAGTTTCACTTTCGGTTTCACGGCGGCGCTTTCGAGGTGCCGCACGAGGCCGTCCTGCGATTGCCCCGCGACGGCGCGAAGCTCGGTCAGGACCGCCCGCTTGTCGCCGCGAAGCGATTTCAGGTTGGCCGCGGCGGACATCTTGACGACGGCCGTCACGTATTCGCCCGGCCGTGCCGCCGACAATTGCGCGTTGAGGGCCGGCGCAATCTTGGCCTTCACGTCCTCCACTGCATCGGCTGACTGGACCGAAGGGAGGAGGATCGCGAAAGCCAGAAGCATCGCCGCGCAGCTCAACAGGGTCTTCCGATGTAACATGGCAAGTCCTTTCTCCGCATCACCGCGATCGGTGACGGAAGCATTGATTGCGCAGACTACAAACGGCTGCATTCGCATCCGCTATCCCTTGGTCTTCGTGCCGGTCTGAATCTCGAACCAGTTGAGGAGATAATCCTCGTACTCGCCGAAGAG
>DHHB01000007.1:116109-119721 GCA_002403075.1 bacterium UBP1_UBA4783
CCGTACCCGCCCGCGAAGTGCGTGATACGGGGCACGACGAAGCTCGTCATGTACTGGATCTCGATATAAGGCGCGCTGGAGGGAAGGAGATCGGCGAAGTTGAGCGTCTGTTCTATGACGCGCTCCCTCTTCTCCCACACCTTATTCTCGTTCCAGTCCACCCAGAGCTGCAGCGTGAGATCCCTGGAGAACTCACTGAGGAGACGTCTGGAGGGGTAGGGAATTCGGATCGTCCAGAGAACGAGCGCCGGCTTGTTGGCGACCCACTGGGGACCGTTGACGAACGTGATGCCGTCGCAGATCGTCGCCGAGGCGCCGAGCTGCTCGATCCCCTTCTCCCAAACGACCGCCTGTGCGTAGGGGGCGGGCGCGGGACCGGGCGTCGCTTTGTTGGTGTTGTTCACCGGGCCGGCCGCGAGTATGAGCTCGCCCGTCGCGACCCAATGCGCGACGTCGAGCTCGGCGGCCACGCTCGGGGAGGCGAGGCGAACAACGTTGTCCTTCTGAACGACCGCTATATCGTCATCCTGTGCAGCAAGAGTGGATGCGAGCATCAGGCATACGAGGCACATCATGAAGGATGTCCGTTTCACGTTCATCTTACAGTCCTCCTATCCTGACCTGCACCTCCCGCGGCCGCTTGCCGCGGGCATTCGAACGGGAATGCCTTTCTATTCCGGGGGGGCATCACCTCCCTGCATGGCCCGGCACCGGGCCGGACCGGCCTTTCGCCTCATCATGTTGAACGCCGATTTATACGAAGGTGGGCTACCAGGAGCCGTGGTGGGGGAATATCGAGCGAAGCTCATGGCCTTCTTCCGAATCCCGGACGCCTTCGCCGCAGCGCAAAGACGCCGTCCGCCGTCGTTTATGGAAGAATGACCTTTGTCCAGCCGATGATGCGCTATCAGACGTCGATGCAATGCCGCAGCTGCAAAGAGTCTTTATGCCCTCAATCCGGGCGGCTCGAAGCCGCCGCGCGAATATCTCGAATGAGTTGTTGAATTCTCGATCGTTCGCTCTTCGACCGAGTGGCGGTATTGTACCATGCGCGAACGGCTCGAGTCAACTGCAGTTTGCGCATGCTTCGTCAACATTTCTTCCGCGTAAAAGGGTTTGCCCGCGAAGCGGCCCCGGAGAATCGAAACGCCCGCTTGACAGAAACGGCGGCGATGCGGAAATATGACCCGCGACTGTGTCGGCTCGGGGTGGTTCCTTGTCAAATAAAGGGAATATGCAAGGGAGGCTGGCCATGAAATCGATGGTTCTCCGTTTTCTCTCGGGAGCCGTGCTTATCGCGGCGCTTTCCATCCCCGCCCTCGCCCAGTACCAGGTGCTTCACGGGCACTTCGGGAACGGCGGCGGGGCGCGGTCGGGTGGAGGCTACGGCGTCTACGACACGGCGGGGCAGCCCGCGATCGGCGTTGCGACCGGCGCTTCGAACTGGGTCAAGGGCGGCTTCTGGTACTGTGCCGGCATCAGCTCGACCGTCGACGTCGCCTTCGCCTCGTTTCTCGTCGAGCTTCGAGACGACGCCGTCCTCCTCGCCTGGGAGGCGAGCGCCTCGGCTCCTTTCGAGGGCTTCCACGTCTACCGCTCGGAGACGACCGAGGAAGCCCTCTCGCGCATCACCGAGGTCCCGCTTTCAGCGGCGGGCGGCATGGAATACCGGGACGAGACCGCTCTCGCGGGACGGACCTATCTCTATCGCATCGGCGCTCTCTCGCGGGAGGGCGAATGGTTCTCGCCGACGCTCTCGGTCTCTCTCCCCCCGAAACCGACGACCCTCTATCAGAACTACCCGAATCCGTTCAATCCGACGACCAGCATCGCCTTCTACCTCGAGGCGGCCGGGCCGGCGAACCTCTCGATCTTCGACGTTCGGGGCGCCCGCGTGCGCACGCTCGTCGAGCGGGAGCTCTCCGCCGGGCGGCACGTCGAGACGTGGGACGGCAGGAACGACGCCGGGGCGCGGGCCGGCTCGGGGGTCTACTACTACCGGCTCCGCGCGGGCAAGGATCTCATCACGAGAAAGCTCGTCATCGTAAGATGAAATTCGCATCCGGAAAGGACGGATCGCCATGAAGCGTCTCTGCGCAATTATCTTCTCCCTTCTCGCCGTTTCCATCTCCCCGGCCCGCGCCGATGTCCCCGAGCTTCTGAGCTATCAGGGCGTGCTCACGGACGGCTCGGGCGTCGTTCTCCCCGACGGCCCGTACAACGTCCTCTTCAGCCTCTACACCGTCGAGGCCGGCGGCACCCCGATGTGGCAGGAGGCCCATGTGCTCACCGTGACGAAGGGGATCTTCAACGCGAGGCTCGGGTGGACGCAGCCGCTCGGCGCGCTCGACTTCGACCTCCCTTACTATCTCGGCATATCGGTCGAGGGGGAAGCGGAGCTCTTGCCCCGCACCCTCATCACCGACGCCGCTTACGCGATGAACGCCCGCATGGTAAAAGGCTCCGCGGCCACGGCGAACAGGGTCCCGGCCACGGGCAGCGTGGGCATCGGAACGACGAGCCCGGATCACACGCTCACCGTCCGGGGCGACGAGCAGACGCCACTGTACGTGAATGGAAACGACGCGGGGTGGGCGAGTATCTATGTCAATGCGCTTCAAGGCTCAGCGAGGCCGGGCTACGGGTATGTCCGAGGATCGCTCAAGGCTCACACCTACGTCGATCCTTCCGATAGATGGCAGCTGTGGGCGGGAGGCGCGGAACGCGTGAGCGTCGCTCCAGGCGGCAACGTCGGCATCGGCGTTTCGCTTCCCCTCGAGAAGCTGCACGTGGGCGGCGGGCTCAGAATCGGCAACTCGGTCACGGACGCCGCCGGCACGATGCGCTGGACGGGGGCCGATTTCGAGGGGTACGACGGCTCGACGTGGAAGTCCCTCACCGCGACGGGCGGAGGAAGCCTCCCCCCGGGAACGACAGGACAAACGCTCTGGTACAACGGTTCTTCGTGGGCCGCGACGAGCAGCCTCTACAACAACAACGCCCAGATCGGCATCGGCACCGTGGATCCCGAAGCGAGGCTCGATATCGTCGGGACCGACGAGCAGAAAATCAAGGTCGAGACCTCCTCGGCGACGGGCCGGGCGAGCGTCACTCTGCAATCGACGGGCGGAGATCTCGACTACCTATACCTCACAAAGCATGCATCGTCGGCCGGAGGCACGACCGCCGGGGTCGCCCTCGCGAACCTCTCGCGCGTGACGACGGGCACCTCCGCCGGCCCGCTCATGCTTCAGGTCGTCTCGGCCAATCCGATGTACTTCGTGACGAATAACCTCGAGCGGATGCGCCTTACGGCCGGCGGGAACCTCGGCATCAACACGACCTCGCCCGAAGCGAAGCTCCACGTGGACGGCAACCAGTGGGACCTCACGAACACCGAGGGGGACTTCAAGATCGGCGACGCGACGCACCGTCTCAAGTTCGGCGTCGCGACCGGCGGCGCGGGCGCGGGTACCGCGGGCATTCGCGTCGCGGGCGGCGCGCAGAAGCTCATCCTCGGCGGCGGCACGGCCGAGGTGCTCTCGATCGACGGCGCCGGAAATACCTCGATCGGCGGCCCCAGTTCGAATGCGAAGCTTCGCCTATTCCGCA
>DHHB01000063.1 GCA_002403075.1 bacterium UBP1_UBA4783
CGCCTGCGCGAGCGTCTCGAGAGGGACGGATACGAGGTTCGGGACGCGGGCGGCGGCGGGGACGCGGGCGCGCCGGCGCCCGTTTGTCTCGATCTCCCCGGAGAGGAGGAAGAGGTCCGCGAGATCGCGCGGCGGATCCTCACGCTCGCGCGCGACGGGGACGTTCCTTTCGACGACGTCGCCGTCGTTCTTCCCTCCCCCGAGAACTACGCGGATCTCGTCTCCGAGGCGTTCGACGAGGCGGGGATACCGTATGCGCTCGGCTCCCGGCCGCTCGCGTCCGCGAACCCGGCCGCGAGGGGCGTCCGCGACCTGATACGGCTCCTCGATCGCGGCCTCGATCGGCGCGAGCTCGTCGAATTCCTCGTCTCGGCGCCGCTTCGGACGGTCGACGCCGAGGACGATGCGGCGGATCACCTCGCCCTATGGGTGCGCCGGAGCGCCGAGGCCGGACTCGCGGGCGAGCGAGGATGGATCGACGAGAACGACGCCCTCGCTTCCCGCGTCGCGACCGCCGTCGAGAGGGAGGGGATGCATCCACGCTCGCTGGCCGCCGTTCGGCACGCGGGCGCGCTGCTCTCCGCGATCGACGGGGCGCGGGGTTCGATGCGGACGGCATCCTCCTGGACCGGTTTCTCGAGCCGTCTCGTCTCGCTCGCCCGCGCGCTCTTCGTCCCGTCGGACGACGTCGAGAACGTCTGCGGGCTCGTCGAATCGCTCGGGCGGCTCGACGATCTCGGAGCCGCCGCGGCGCCGAAGCGGTTTTTCCGGGTCGCCGCCGCCGCTCTCGACGAGGCGGGCGCCGCGCACGGCCGCTTCGGCGGCGGCGCCGTCAGCGTGCTCTCGCTCCGCGAGGCGCGCGGGCTCTCGTTCGGGACGGTCTTCATGCCCGGCCTCGCCGAGCGTCTCTTCCCCGGCCCGGCGAGGCAGGATCCGTTTCTCGACGACGCCGACCGCGCGGCGATCGGACGTTCGTCCGGCGGTGCGGTCGCGCTCTCCCGGAAGGGGGAGCGCCTCGCGGAGGACGCGCTCCTCTTCGCCATGGCGGTCGAGTCGGCCCGGGACGAATGCGCGCTGACCGTTCCCCGCTTCGAGCAGGGCACGGGAAAGGAACGGACGCCGTCGTTCGTCCTCCGGTACGCCGGATTCGGCGCGGGGAACGGCCCGGCGCGGCGGCGGGGGATGATACGCCTCGGACGGGGGGGCGCCGCGCGGCGCGGTCTCGAGCTTCTCAGTCTCGACGAGTTCGATTTCGAATCGGCGCTCGCCTCGCGCGACGGGGCCGGCGCGCTCCCGTCGAATCGATTCTTTCTGCGCGGATCGCGCCTCGTGCGCGCCCGGTGGGGCTCGCGCGAGTTCACCGCCTACGACGGCGTCCTCTCTTCGCGGCGCGCGCGCGCCGGGCTCCGCCGCGCGATGGAGGAGAAGGGCCACGTCTTTTCCCCGACGGCGCTCGAGCGGTGGGCCGGCTGCCCCTTCGCGTATTTCGTCGCGGACATCCTCGGCGTCGAGGCGCTCGAGGAGCCCGAGAGGATCGTCTCCGCGACTCCCGCTCAGCGGGGGACGCTCGTTCACCGCATCCTCGCCGGCCTCTTCGGCGAGCTCGCCGCGGCCGGCCTCCTTCCGATGAAAAACGCGCCGGCGGAGCGGATCTTCGCCGCGGCCGACGAGGTCGCGGGCAGGATGCTCGAGGAGTTCCCCAAAACGGAGCCGGTCGGGCTTCCCGTCTTCTGGGAGATGGAGAAGCGCGTCGTGGCGGAGTCGATACGTTTCTTCCTCGAAGAGGAGCGCCTCGAACCCGGCGATTACGTGCCCGCTCATTTCGAGCGTTCGTTCGGACGGGGGCGCGACCGCGCCGCCGTCGGGCACGACCGGGGCGACCGGGTCGTCTACTTCCGCGGCCGGATCGACCGGATCGACGTCGCGCCGGACGGTCGCTTCCGCGTCGTCGATTACAAAACGGGGCGTCTCGCGGGGCGGGATCAGGACCTCGGCGGCGGAACGGCCCTTCAGCTTCCCGTGTATCTCCTCGCCGCGTCGCAACTCCTCGGCGCGCCGGTCGATGCGGGGGAAGCGCTCTACCGGCGCGTCGGCGCGGGAGGCAAGCGCTCGGTGCGCTTCGCCGGGGATCGCTGGAGAGAGAGCGGCGACGAGTTCGCGCGCGTCGTCGAGACGACGACGCGCGGCATCGAGGAGGGGCTCTTCTTCGCGCCCGCCGGAGACGATACCTGCCGGTACTGCGACTTCAAGATCGCCTGTACCGCCGGTTCGGCGCGCCTCTTCGAGAGAAAGGCTCCGCACGACGACCGGGCTCGCGCCTACCTCGAGATGCGGGGCGCCGGGGAGGAGTCATGAACGTCCGCGCCGGAGAGCCCGTCGACAGCGTCTCGCGCGAGCGCGCCGCGAGGGATCTCGACCGCTCGTTCTGCGTCGAGGCCGGAGCCGGCACGGGGAAAACGAGCCTCCTCGTCGAGCGCTTCCTCGCGATCGTCGAGAGCGGACGCGCTCCGGCGGAGGCGATCGTCGCCATCACGTTCACCGAGAAGGCGGCGGGGGAGATGAAGGTCCGCATCCGCCGGGAGATCGAGCGCCGTCTCGCCTCGGGCGACGCGGCCTCTCCCGCGCGAGCCCCCCTCGAAGCGGCTCTCGACGGCATCGAACGCTCAGCCGTTTCGACGATCCATTCCTTCGCGGCCTCCGTCCTTCGAGAGCACCCCGTCGAGGCGGGGATCGATCCCATGTTCACCCAGCTCGACGCGCTCGAAGGATCGCTCTTCTTCGACGAATGCTGGAGCGATTTTCTCGTCGAGCGGGCCGAGGTTCACGGCGAGGCGATCCGCCGCTTCGTCTCCTTCGGCGGATCCGTCGCGCAGCTCCCCGAAATGGCGCGAGCGCTGTACGACCGGCGCGGAGAGCGCTCCTGCGAGGGCATATTCGCGGAGACGTCCGCCGCCGGCTGCTCGGATCGCCCGGGCGGCCGGGAGTCGTTGCGGGAGATACATCCGCTCGACGTTGAAGAGCTCAAAGGCGCCTTCATGAGCCGGATCGATCGGCTCCGCGCTCTCGCCCGGGACAATTGCGCGGACGCGGGCGATCGCGGATTCGCCGCCATCGGGGATCTCGCGCGCGAAGCCGAACGGCTCTCGACGCTTCGCGGGGAGGATCTCGAACGCGCTCTCCAGGCGTTGGAAATTCCCAAGCCGAAGGGGAACAAAGCGAACTGGCGCCCGCCCGATTCCTGCGCCGAACAGAAAGGGATCTTCGAGGAGCTCGCCCAGCTGCAGGCCGGGGCGCGCGCGCGCGGCTCCGACGCCGTCGCGGCCGCGCTCGACGGCCTCTTCGACGATTTCCTCCTCTTCGCGGACGAGCGCAAGGCGCAGGCGGGCTTCCTCGATTTCGACGACCTTCTCATCCGGATGCGCGAGCTCTGCAAGCGTCCGGCCGCGCTCGAGGCGCTGCGCAGGCGGTATCGCTTCATACTCGTCGACGAGTTTCAGGATACCGATCCGCTGCAGGCCGAGATCGTCTGGCTCCTCGCGTGCGGACGGGACGGAAGCCGCGGCGTCCCCGAGGGGGGAAGGCTCTTCATCGTTGGGGATCCGAAGCAGAGCATCTACCGCTTCCGCAGGGCGGACGTCGAGACGTACGAGCTCGTCAAGGAGCGGCTCGCGGCGGGAGGAGGGGAGCGGATCTCCATCGTTCAGAACTTCCGCTCCGTCCCCGGCATCGTCGATTGGGTGAACGGAACGTTCTCCGAGGCCATGCAGCCGCCGGCGGAGGGGCGCTACCAGCCCCGCTACGAGGAGATTCGAGCGTGGCGCACGGGGAGCGGCGCCCCCGTGATCGTCTTCGATCTCGAGATGGAGGAGGAGAAACCCTCCTCGGGCGACGTCAGGCGTCGCGAGGGGGAAGCCGTCGCCCGGATCGTCGGCGATCTCGTCTCGTCGGGCCGCGAGGTGATGGACCCCGTGACGCGGCGCATGGAGCCGCTCTCGTACCGCCACGTCGCGATCGTCTATCCGGGAACGACCGGCATCGACAACTACGAGGATCCCCTTCGGGCCGAGGGGATCCCCTACATCGTCGAGGGCGGCAAGCTCTACTACACGCGCGAGGAGATCCGCGCGCTCGCCGCGGCCGTATGGGCGATCGAGGATCCCTACGACCCGCTCGCCCTCTTCGGCGCGCTCCGGTCGCCGCTCTTCGGCGCGAGCGACGAGGAGATATTCCTCTTCAAGCGCGCGGGCGGGAGGCTCGAGTACCTCGATCCCGGGGCGGCCGCGCACGAGGAGTTTCCCGATCTGGCGGCGTCATTCGATCTGCTGCGGGAGCTCCATCTCTCGCGGAACGAGAAAGGGCCCTCGCGCACGCTGCTCGCCCTCGTCAACCGGACGAAGTTTCTCGAGCTCTCGCTGCTGCGTCCGCACGGCGACCAGCGCGTCGCCAACATCAGGAAGGCCGTCGCGGGCGCGCGCGCCTTCGACGCGGCGGCGGGCGGGTTCCGGCGTTTCGCCCGGTGGTTCCGCGATCAGGAGACGCTCGCCGCGGAGGAGAGCGAGTCCCCGATGGTCGAAGGGGACGAGGACGCCGTGCGGCTGCTCACCGTGCACAAGGCGAAGGGCCTCCAGTTTCCGGTCGTCATACTCGCGAACCTCGTGCAGGCGCGCCGCGCAGGTCCGCGGATCGTCGTCGGGCCGGGCGGACGGCTCGCGTTCAGGATAGGCGACGCCCTCGAGACGGGAGACTTCGAAGCGCTCGCCGAGAAAGAGAGCCTCCGCGGGAAGGCGGAGACGGTTCGCCTCCTCTACGTCGCGGCGACCCGCGCTGGCGACCTCCTCGTCATTCCCCGCGTTCCGAAGGGGAGCGGATATTTCGACATCATCGGCGGGAATCTCGAGCCCGGCCGGGGCGCCGTCGCCGGGAGGCGTCTCTCCGAGACGCCTCCCCTTCGCGGCGTCGAGCGGCCGTTCGTCCGGCTCGAAGAGCCGCGCGAGGCGGATCGGAAGCGCCACGATGCTCTCCGGGAAGAGTGGCGGGAGCGGCGGCTGGCCCTGATCGAGCGCGCCTCCCGCGCGAGCGCCTTCATCGCGCCCTCGCGGCTCGCTCACGAACGAGCGGCGGAGGCGGAGGGCCCCGCCGCCGGCGCGGCGCCCGCTCCCGCGATTCAGCCGTCTCGCCGGGCCGCTCTCTTCGGCGAGGCGTTCCACCGGGTCATGGAGCGAGTGGAGGAGCTCGGCGCCCCGGCCCTCCCGCGGCTCTGCGCCGCCGTCGCCTCCGAGCTCGGCGTTGACGCCGATGCCGCCGCCCTCGAGCGGCTCGTCTCGACCGTGCTCGACTCGGATCTCATGAAACGCGCCGCCCTAGCGGCGCGAAGCTTCCGCGAGGCGC
>DHHB01000081.1:0-1110 GCA_002403075.1 bacterium UBP1_UBA4783
CCTCAGCCGGGAATTCGACCCCGCTGGAGCGGATTGCGGGTACAGGGCACCGCTACCTCCCCGTCTAGCACGACCTCCAAAAAAAATTGGTGGAGATGATCGGATTCGAACCGACGACCCCCTCGTTGCGAACGAGGTGCTCTCCCAGCTGAGCTACATCCCCACTCCGTCGTATAATATCGTTTTTCCGCGACGCGGCAAGGTATTTTATGGCGGAGAGAGAGGGATTCGAACCCTCGGAGCGGAAACCCGCTCAACGGTTTTCGAGACCGTCCCATTCAACCACTCTGGCATCTCTCCGCGCGATCCGCCTTTCCCGCGGCGCGGGCGCGCCGCTCCGCGGTCTATGTCTGGCGGAGAGAGAGGGATTCGAACCCTCGGTGGAGTGTTACCTCCACACACGATTTCCAATCGTGCCGATTCAGCCAGCTCTCGCATCTCTCCGTCGATCGTCGTCCGTCCTCAGCCCTTCGAAAAATCTCCTCAGGAGCGAGAGGCTCTCGGCCTCCCGCACGCCCCCCTCCGTCTCCACGCGGTGCCCCATGACGGAGGAGCGGTGGAAATCGTCGATCGAGCCGCAGGCGCCGCTCCGCGGCTGCCGCGCGCCGTAGACGACGCGCGCCACGCGCGCGAGGAACATCGCCCCGAGACACATGTGGCACGGTTCGACGGTCGCGTACACGACGCAGCCGTCGAGGCGCCAGTCTCCGAGCTTCCTCGACGCGCTCTCCATCGCGACGAGCTCGGCGTGCGCCGACGCGCACGCGCGGGACTCGACGCGGTTGTATCCCCTGCCGATGACGCGATCGCCGCTCACGACCACCGCGCCGATCGGAACCTCTCCGCGGCGGAGCGCCTTCTCCGCCTCGCGGAGCGCGGCGTCCATCCACCGCTCGTCGCTCATCTCGTCGAACCGATGCGGCGAGGGAGCGCGTCGACGAGCACCTCGAGGACGATCTGCGCGACCTCCTCGAACGGAGGCGCCGAGTACACGTCGCGTCCCGTCCCCGACACGCCGGCGACGCGGCGGTCTATGCCGCCGGTCGAGATCACGTCGCGGTTCTCGCTCCGGACCGCCTCGCGGAAGTTCTCGTCGCTCGCCTCCCAGAG
>DHHB01000081.1:1140-9153 GCA_002403075.1 bacterium UBP1_UBA4783
TTGTGCCACAGGTACACGTGCGGCAGCAGCAACACGTCGACGTTGAGCGCCGTCTTGAGCTGCGTCAAAAACTCCTTGTCCACGGTGCGCTTCGACGTCCAGCCTTCCTTGAAGGACGTCCAGCGGTCGCCGAGGCCGGCCCGCGCGACGGCCGTCTGGAACTGATCCGACGAGAGGAAGCGATAATCGCCCCTCTCGGAGAGCAGGCCGGAGAGCGCCTTGTTCATGATCCGTTCCGACTGGCGGTCCGGATCCTCGCCCTTCGGCACCGAGCTCGCGAAGGGCGCGATGAGAACCGCCGAGATCTTGTTCGGCTCGAACGAAGGATCGGAAACGACCTTCGCCGGATGCGCCGGCTTGCAGCCGGCATGGATGACGACGGCCAACAGGGCCGATATCGCTAAGTGCCGTACCATGATACACTTCCTTGAAGAAGCCGCTGGACGACAGCTATCCCACAGGCAACACTATATATAACAGGGAGTTTTGAGCTGTGTCAATACGGAAAAGCCCGCGGGGCTCCCGGTCAGCGGTCGAATGCGTCCGCCGCCGCCGGGACGCTCGAACGAAGCGATACGTTGCGGCGCCTGCCGCCCTCCCGCCACTCGACCTCGACCTCGACCGTTTTCATGACGCCGCGCCCCGGCGCGTCGGCAGCGTCCGCGATCGTGACGGTCCGCCGGTAGGCGGCGTACTCGACCGCTCCTCCGCCGATCTGTCCGTAATCCTCGTCCGGGAAGCTCTCCTCGTTTATGTCGCCGAGCTGTATCGCCGCCACGATCTGCGACATGCGCTCCTCGGCGAGACTCGTCGCGACGACCGTTTTCTTGGTCGCGGCCTCGGAGCTCATGACGCCGAACATGACCTGCGTGAGGGTGAAGCACCCGACGGCGAATATGGCGATCCCGACGAGCACCTCGATGACGGTGAGTCCGATCGCGCCTTTTACCATCTCGATGATCCGCATACTCGCCTCCCGGGCGACACGGGAGGCATACGCGAGATGCGTACCATCGCGGACGGGCTGTTTATAACGTTTTCCGCATCAGCCGGTTGCGCTCTCCGGGCGGGCGCCCCGGGAGCGCCGTCGGGCGTTTCAATATGCAAGCGCGGATCGCAAAACGGGCGCCGCGCCCGCGGCATATTCCGTTGAAATGATTGTAATTATGAGGCACAAAAGGGAATCCCCGGCTCCTTCGAGGAACCGGGGATTCTCATGCGCCCATCTGCGGAGCGGTCAGTGCTGGAGCCCGGGGACGAACGAAGATCCGGCCTCGCGCGAGAGGAGATACTGCCAGTTCTGCTCGATCCCCTCGGCCACGAACCGCTGCTCCTCTTCGCTCAGGTGGCGGAACCGTCCCTGCGCCATGATGTAATCCTTGACCGGCGTCGGCTCGAAATCCTTCCACACCTTCCACGTCCTGCCGTTGTCCGTGACCTCGACGAGCGGAAAGACCTTGGAGGTCACGGCCTGGCGCGCCATCGAGACCGAGAGCTCGGGCGCGAGCTTCCAGCCGGTCGGGCAGGGCGCGAAGACGTGCAGGAAGCGCGTTCCCTTGATCTCGCGGGCCTTGCGGAACTTCTCGATGAGATCGTTCGGGTACGCCACCGACGCCGTCGCGATGTACGGAATCGAGTGCGCCGCCATGATGTCGATCATCTTTTTCTTCGGGCGCTTCTTCCAGTGAACGCCGGGCGTCGTCGTCGTCCATGCCCCGATCGGAGTCGAGGAGCTGCGCTGGATGCCCGTGTTCATGTAGGCCTCGTTGTCGTAGCAGCAGTAGATGATGTCCTCGTTGCGCTCGGCCGCGCCCGAGAGCGCCTGAATGCCGATGTCGAACGTGCCGCCGTCGCCGGCCCACGCCATGACGACGGTCTCCGTGTCGCCGCGCATCTCGAGCCCCGCCTTGAGACCCGAGGCGGTCGACGCCGCGGCCTCGAACGCCGTATGGAGGATCGGCACCTTGAGCGAGGAGTGGGGGAACGGGCCGTCGATCACGGACCAGCAGCAGGCCGGCAGCACGAGCGCCGTGCGGGGCCCGAGCGCCTTGAGCGCGAACCGCATCGCCTGCGTGGCGCCGCATCCCTGGCAGGCCAGGTGGCCCGAGGTCATGAGCTCGGGGAGCGGGATCTTTGGCGCGTTCATATCTTCACTCCTATCCAGTTGATGTCGGGCTCGAGGTTCGTTCCCTTGATGAGCTTCTCCGCGATCGTCCGGATGACCGGGGGCGTCACGTCGCGCCCGCCGAGCCCCGTGATGAAGCCCGTGACCGGCACGTCCGTCCGCCCGTAGAGGGCGCTCTTCACTTCCTGATAGAATATTCCGTGGTGGCCGAACGAGATGTTCCGGTCGATGACGCCGACCCGCTTCGCCTTCGAGAGCGTCGCGATCACCTCGTCGAACGGGAAGGGCCGGAAGACGCGCACCTTGAGCGAGCCGATCTTGATCCCCTCCTCGCGCATCGCGTCGACGACGGCGCGCGTCGTCGAGGCGACGGTGCCCGAGGTGACGAGGATGTAGTCGGCGTCCTCGCAGCGGTAGGGCTTCACGACGCCGTAGCCGCGGCCGAAGCGCTCCTCGAACTCCTTGTCCGTCCGCTTGATGACCTCGCGGGAATCCTCCATCGCCTTCTCGATCATGTAGCGCAGCTCGAAGTATTCCGAGGGGCTCGCGAGGTTGCCGAACGAGTGCGGATCGGCGACGTCGATCTTCTTGGCGGGACGGTACGGCGGCAGGAACGGCCGCACCGACTCGGGCTCGAGGATGTCGACGATCTCGAAGGTGTGCGAGAGGAAAAAGGCGTCGAGGACGATCATGACCGGCAGCATCACCGTTTCGGCGATCTTGAACGCCTGGATGATCGTGTCCTGCACCTCCTGATTGCTCTCGCAGTAGATCTGGAGCCAGCCCGTGTCGCGCTGGGAGAGAGAGTCGTTCTGGTCGGTCCAGATGCTCCACGGCGGCCCGACGGCCCGGTTGACGTTCGACATCACGATCGGGAGACGCGCCCCGACGGCCCAGTGGATGATCTCGTGCATGAGCAGAAGCCCCTGCGACGAGGTCGCCGTGAAGGTCCGCGATCCGGCGGCCGAGGCGCCGACGCACGCGGTGAGGGCCGAGTGCTCCGATTCGACCGCGATGAACTTCGCGTCGAGCTCCCCGTTCGCGCACATCTCGGACAGGAGCTCGACGACCTGCGTCTGCGGCGTGATCGGGTAGGCGGAGATGACCCTGACGTCGGAGGCCCTCACGCCGTAGCTCACGGCGTGATTCCCCATGATGACCTTCTTCATTTGCCCTCCTCCCGCGTCGAGATGGCGTTGCGCGGGCATTCGATGACGCAGACGAGGCAGCCCTTGCAGAAATCGTAGTCGAACTCGTACTCGTTCTCGAGGCGCCGCACGGCGACGTCGGGGCAGTACACCCAGCAGTTGTCGCAGAAGTTGCAGACGCCGCACGAGAAGCAGCGGTCCGCCTCGCGGCGGAGCATCCGGTCGTCGTAGCCGGTGTGTATCTCGCGGTATCCCGCGAGCGCCTCGTCGAGGGGGACGCGCGGCACGAGAACGCGCTTGCCCTTCGTGAAGTAGGCGGTGTTGATATTCTCGATGCTGATCGTGCGCGGCTCCTCGACCGCGGGCTCCGGCTCGCCGGAGAGCATCCGGGCGATGCGCTCGGCGGCCTTGCGCCCCGCGGCGACCGCTTCGACGACGCTCGCCGCGCCCGTCGCGACGTCGCCGCCCGCGAAGACCTTCGTGCGCGAGGTCTCCCCCCACTCCCCCTTCGTCGCGACGAGGTTGCCGTCGCGCTCGAGGAGCTTCGCGTACGGGGCGTCGTCGGCCTCTTCGCCGATCGCGGTGAAGAGCGTGTCGACCGAGAGCGCGAACGACGCGTCGCCGTCGGGGACGGGGCGTCGTCGGCCGGATTCGTCCGGGTCGCCGAGCTTCATCTGCTGACAATGGACCGTGAGCGGGCCCGACGCGCCGCGTTCGATGCTTTTCGGCGCCGCGAGGAAGCGGAACTTCACGCCTTCGTGCTCGGCCTCCTCGATCTCGTCCTTGATCGCCGGCATCTCGTTCATCGTGCGGCGGTAGACGACGGTGACCTCCGCACCGGACCGGCGCGCGCAGCGGGCGACGTCCATCGCCGTGTTGCCGCCGCCGACGACGGCGACCGAGCGGCCCGGATTGACCGGCTCGCCGCCGTTCACGCGCCGCAGAAAATCGAGCCCCCGCTCGACGCCGCGGCCGTCCTCGCCGGGAACGCCGAGGGGGCGGCTGCGCGAGAGCCCGACGCCGACGAAGACCGCGGCGAACTCCTTTTCGAGCTTCGCGAGATCGACGTCGCGGCCGAGCGCGGCGCCGGTCTTCACCGTGATGGGGCCCGACTCGACGATCTGCGCGACGACCCGGTCGAGCACGTCGTTCGGGAGCCGGTACTCGGGGATGCCCCAGCGCAGCGTGCCGCCGAGCGACGGGGCGGCCTCGAAGATCGTGACGGGGTATCCCCGCCGCGCGAGGTAGTACGCCGCGGAGAGGCCGGCGGGGCCGGAGCCTACGACCGCGACCTTTTCCTTTTTGGTCGCGGGGGCTTTTTTCATCCAGCCCGGATTGTCGAGACCGCGGTCGCCGATCGAGCGCTCGATCGCGGGGATGTTGATCGACTGATCGAAGTCCTTGCGCGTGCATTTCTCCATGCACGGATGGAAGCACACGCGGCCGGTGACCGAGGGCATGGGGTTCGCTTCCATGAGCTCGCTCCACGCCTCCTCGAAGCGCTCCTGCGTCACGAGGAAGATGTAGCGTTGGATATTCTCCATCGTCGGGCAGCCGAGCCGGCACGGGGAGACCTTGAAATCGTAGTAGGGCCGGACGTTGCGCCACGAGCCGGTGAGGTTGTAGGTCATGTCGGCGACCGACATGGCGCAGATCGGCATCTCCTTGAAGCTCTTGAAGGTGATCTTCTCTCCCATGGACCCTCCAGCCTGTGCGTTGACGTGGAACGGCCGCGGGGCGGCACTCGCGCGCAGCCCTATCGCTTCGACGCGACGATCAGGCTCTTGAACGCCTCCTCGGCGGCCTTCATGTTGTTTTCCTTGCGAACCGGCACGAACTCGGCGATGGCCTCGAGAACCGCGGGAAGGCCGACGAGCTTCGTCGCGCCCGCGAAGGCGCCGACGATCGCCGTGTTGACGATCGGCGCCGAGCGCGAGCCGAGGCCGTATTTGAGGGCGATCGAGTTCGCGTCGACGGTGGCGACGCGGAACGTCTCGCAGAGCCCGCTCCCGCACATGTCGCGGTTCGTGTTGATGACGATCCATCCGCCCGGCTTGAGACCGGCCGTGATGTTCACCGTCTCGATGAGCACGGGGTCGAGCACGACGAGATGATCGGGCTCGTAGATCTCGCAGCGCTCCCTGATCTCGCCGTCCGAGACGCGCGTGAACGACACGACCGGAGCGCCGCGGCGCTCGACGCCGAAGGCGGGAAACGCCTGCACGAACTTCTTCTCCCGAAAGAACGCGTCCGCGAGGATTTCGGACGCGATCACGGCACCCTGACCGCCCCGTCCGTGGGTTCTGATCTCGATCATGCCCGTTCCCTTCGATGTGATTGTAAATTGATTCCGCGTACCGGGATACACCCTGCCCCGCACCGCCCTATCTCCCTTGGCTGCAACAATATGTAGCCTAATCGATGCGACAGCGGGGGTCAAGGGCTATTTTATTATCCCGCAAAAATTGGTCTTTGGCGTTTTTCGGCGGGGAGAAGAAATCGCGCCCAGGAGGACTTGAACCCCCAACCTTCTGGTCCGTAGCCAGACGCTCTATCCAATTGAGCTATGGGCGCACTATCGCAATCAGAAGCCGTCTATCGAATCCTTCTGCGGCACGTGGGCGCCGCTCTCGCCGGGAGGCGGCGTTCCGGCCGCCGCGCCCGACGCGCCGGACGGGCGCTCGAGCACGAGCTCGATCCCTCCGACCACGGAGGCTAAAAGATTGTAAACGAGAACCCAGATGGCAACCACAATCGTCGCGAAAACCGCGTAGAAGATCGCGATCACGGGAACGAGCACGAACCCGAGCCCCCGCAGGAAGCCGAGTTCGCCGCCGAGCGACGGATCGTTCAGCGCGCTCGCGAGAAAGCCGAAGCTCGAGATGAGGAGCGCATAGAAAATCCCGATGATGACGCCGATGATGAGGAACAGGATAAAGGCGATCTTCAACGCGGGCCCGAGCGGCACCTTTTTCAGCACGTACGTATTCGCCACGGTTCCTCCTTTGCCGGTTGTGCCGGTACGTTTTCCTTATAGCGCCGTCGTCGGGGATGTGTCAATCGAATCGGCAGCTCGCGGGGCGCTGCGTTTATATGGCGGAGAGGGTGGGATTCGAACCCACGGCAGGGGGTTAGCCCTGCAATCGCTTAGCAGGCGATTGCCTTCGGCCTCTCGGCCACCTCTCCGCCCGCGTCGTCCGTATTTCGATTCTGGCGGAGGGCGAGGGATTCGAACCCCCATGGGCTCATCGCCCGGCGGATTTCAAATCCGCTGCCTTACCAGTTAGGACTAGCCCTCCAAAAAAAGTAACCTTCCGTCGAAAGAAGGCCGGTTTCAGTATATGCGCCGCGACGCCGGGTGTCAACGGAGGATTCCGCCGATATCGGCCCGCGAGGCCCTCGGGCGCGGCGGCGGGGCTTATCCCGCGGGCGGCGGACGAGGTCATCCCGCGGGCGGCGCGCCCTCCGTTTCCCGCTCCTCCATCTCGCGGAGCCGCCGCCTCGTGCGGGCGCGCCGCGCGACGTATGCCGCGACGAGCATGACGGCCGCCGCGAACCAGTAGGGGGCCGCGTTGAGGATCACCCCCGGCGTCCGGTACCGCTCGTGCACGCTCACGTACTGTCGCGACGCGAAATCGTACGGCGTCACGCCGAAGGTCATGAGGAAGGCGTCCTCGAAATCCCCCCGGTCCCGCATGAACGCCGTGAGCGTCGGCAGAAAATCGGGAGCCTCGGCGAGCAGCGCGGTCACCGCCCGGTAGCTCAGGCCGTAGGCGAGCGCCGCGTCCTCGGACCGCCGCGGGAAGGGACCCGAGAGCTCCTCGAGATACGGAAGCCTCCCGCGCCCGGCGAGCAGCATGAAGTTCCATTCGTCGGCGAACCGCCACTCCCCCGCCTGAATCATGGCGAGCCCCTCCATGAACCACGTCGGCGCGGCGGTCCCGCCCACCCGCTGCGCGAAGAGCAGATGCGAGAGCTCGTGCCGGACCACGGCGCGCATCCCCCGCGGCCCCGCGCTCACGCGCGCGGCGTGAATGCCGAGCACCTGCGCGCCGACGGCGCTGAACGCGGCCCCCCACTCGGGAATGCGCCCGCCGTGGAGCTCCCGGTACGTCCGGTCCTCGTCCGTGAGGTACACGCGTATGGGGGCGATCGTTTCGAGACCGAGCTCGCCCGCGATCTCCGACGCGGACCGCTCGAGAAGCGCTTCGATCTCCCGCGCCATCGGCTCGAGGCGCGGCGGGTACTGCAGAATGTACGTCCGGTCGGACGAGCGGCGGATGCGGTATCCCTCGACGAGCTCGCCGAGCTCGGCGCCGGCGGCGGCCGAAGCCGCGGCGGAGGCGGCGGCGAGAAAGGCCGCGAGGGCGAAGAGAAACGTTTTCGCGGCGAGCGGTCTCATCGCTCGGCGATCCCTTCCTCGATGACGCCGCCGCCGACGACGACGCCGTCCCGATAGAGTACGAGCGACTGGCCGGGGGCGACCGCCCACTGCGGCTCGACGAAACGGACCTCGAGAACTCCCCTCGAAAGCGCCGCCTCGCTCACGGGCGAGAACGACCGGCGGTAGCGCGTCTTCGCCGCGAGCGGCCCGTCGAGCGCGCGGGTCCGCATCCTGAGCGAGCGGCACCGGGCGCCCCGGTGAAACACGGCCTCCTTCGGGGCGAGCACGATCCTGTTCCGGGCCGCGTCGATCGCCGCCACGTAGAGCGGCTCGCCGCCCGCGATGCCGAGCCCCTT
>DHHB01000081.1:9162-13469 GCA_002403075.1 bacterium UBP1_UBA4783
CGTCGACGACCTCTCCGGGGCGATCCCCGATCCGATCGGCGAGAAAACGCCGCACGTCGCCGTCCGGAGCGAAACAAACGTCCTGGCTCTCGCGCGACCCGGCGGCGTCGTATCCGGTCCTCGCCGCGATCTCCCGCGCCGACCGCTTCGTGCGGTCGCCGAGCGGAAAGATCGTCCGCCGGAGAACGCCCGGAGAGAGGCGATAGAGGAAATACGACTGATCCTTCGCGGCGTCGGCGGCCGCGGCGACGAGCGGCGCACCCCGCGGCCCCGGGACGAGCCGGGCGTAGTGCCCCGTCGCGATCGACCCGCATCCGAGGAGGTCCGCGGCGCGAGCGAGCGCCGGAAACTTGACGAGCTCGTTGCAGACGACGCACGGGTTGGGCGTCCGGCCCCGCCGGTACTCGGCGACGAAGCGTCTCACGACGAGCCGCGAGAAATCCGCTTCGACGTCGATCACGTGGTGGGGGATCCCGGATTGCGCGCAGAACCTGCGGGCGCGGCGAAGGAGCGCGTCCGAGCAGCAGGGCCGCGGCGCGGCCGCGGAACGCGCGTAGCAATAGAGCTTGAGCGTCACGCCGACGACGTCGAAGCCGCGTTCGCGGAGGAGCGAAACGGCGGCGGTGCTGTCGACGCCGCCGCTCATGCCGACGACGACCCGTTCGTTCACGTTCGGCGAATGCACCGGGATACCTCTTCCGGGAGCCGCGTTCCGCGGCGCGGCCGCGGGCGCGTCAGGCGAGCGGCGAGAGGGAACGCAGGCGCTCGACGACCCGCGGGAAGATCTCGAGGAACGCGTCGACCTCCTCGGCGGTGTTGGCGAAGCCGAGGCTCACGCGGATCCCTCCCTGCGACGCGGCGCCGTCGAAGCCGAGGGCGAGGAGGACGTAGCTCGGTTCGCTCGCCCCGCTCGCGCAGGCGCTCCCGCTCGATATCGCGAACCCGCTCATGCTGAGATTGAGGGTGAGCGCCTCCCCCTCGACGCGCCTGACGACCATGTTGCTCGTGTTCGGCACGCGGGGAGAGCCAGCTCCGGCGATCTCGACGTCGGGGACGCGCTCGAGCACGCCCCGCTCGAGCCGGTCGCGGAGGACCCGGATGTGCTCCATCTCGCGCGGCAGCTCGCGTTTCGACATCCGCGCCGCTTCGCCGAGCCCGACGATGCCCGGGATGTTCTCCGTGCCGGGACGCAGGCCGCACTCGTGGCTTCCGCCGGTGTAGACCGCTTCGATCGGCGTGCCGCGCCGCACGTAGAGCGCGCCGATGCCCTTCGGCCCGTAGAATTTGTGCGCGGAGATCGAGAGGAGATCGACGCCGAGATCGTTCACGTCGACCGGGATCTTCCCCGCTCCCTGCACGGCGTCGGTATGGACGGGGATGCCGCGCGGGCGCGCGAGCGAACAGATCTCGCGGACCGGCTGAATGACGCCCGTTTCGTTGTTCGCGAGCATGACCGTCACGAGAGCGGCGCCGGGCGCGAGAGCCCGCTCGAGCAGATCGAGCCGCAGGACGCCGTCCCGGCCGCACGGCACGTACTCGACGCGGAACCCTTCGTCCCGCTCGAGGTCTTCGCACGTCTTGAGAACGGCGGGATGTTCAATCGCGGAGGTGACGATGCGGTCCGCCTTCGACACGCGCCGCCTCGCGCGCGCGGTTCCGCGGATCGCGATGTTGTCCGACTCGGTGCCGCCCGAGGTGAAGATGATCTCCTCGGGCTCGCCGCCGAGGAGCGAGGCGACGGACGCGCGCGCGGCGTCGATCGCCTCGCGGTTCTCCTGCCCGAAGAAATGGATGCTCGAGGCGTTGCCGAACCGCTCCCGGAAAAACGGGAGCATCGCGTCGACGACCTCGCGCCGCGCGGCGGTCGTCGCGTTGTGGTCGAAATACGCGCGACGGGTCACTGCCGCTGCTGCTTCTTCAGCTCCTCGCGCTTCTTGAGCGCGATTTGCCGGTCGATCTGCTTGCTCGCCGAATCCGTCCACTGCAGATCCTTCGTCGCGACGACCTTCTCGAACATCGCGATCGACTCGTCGTACGCCCCGAGCTTCGAGAGGGCGGCGCCCCACTGGTAGTAGAGGAGCGGTTCCTGCCCGGCCTTCGCGTCGAGTCCGCGCTTGACGAGGGAGATCGCCTTCTGATGGTCGCCGAGATCGTTGTTAACCTGCGCGAGGATGCCGCAGATGTAGGGGTCGTCCCCCTTGAGCTCGAGCGCCTTCTCGAGGGCCGCGGGGGCCTCNNTTTTTGCGCTCGGGGATCTGGGAGAGGACGAGGCCGAGGTTCTGCCAGTACGCGGCCTGATCGGGATAGGTCCGCGTGAGATCCTCGAATATGGGAAGCGCGTTCGCGAAATCGCGGCGCTTCATGTACGCCGAGCCGAGCTGGGTCTTGTACTTGTACACGTCGGGCGCCGCCACCGAGGCGCGGGTGAGGTACTCGATCTTGCGGTCCTCGTTGCCGAGCTTGTCGTAGAGGCCGGCCAGCGTCCCGAGCGTCGTCGCGTCGTTCGGCTGCGCGAGGAGCGCTTTCTCGTAGTACTCGATCGCGCGCTCCGTATTCTGCTTTTTCTGATAGATGAATCCGAGGTGGACGTTTCCGTCGTAGCTCGCGGGGTCCTTCTCGAGCAGCTTCGCGTAGTACTGCTCGGCCTTGTTGTAGTCCTCGAGATTGAGGTAGTTGTAGGCGATCGACTGAATGAGGGCGTCGTTGTCGGGCTTGAGGGCGAGCGCCTTCTCGTACGCGGCCGTGCTGCCCTCGAAATCCTTCATCTTCGCGAGCGTGCTGCCGAGATCGCTCCACGCCTCGAGATAGGTCGGCTTGATGCTGACGGCGTTCCGAAGCTGGCTGATGGCGTCGGTGTAGTTGCCGCCGGCGAGGAACTGCTGCGCCGACTGGTACGCTATCTCCGCGGGGCCGAGCTGCTTGTCGAATCCGCGCTCGTCCTTGACCACGCCGCCGCCGCCGTAATCGCCCGCCGCATCCTGCCCGCCGCCGCTCGCGCAACCGATCATGGCGCCGAGCGCGCACATCGTGAGAAACGCCGATGTTTTCTTGAACATATACGCCCTTTCTTGCCGTGGAGCCGTTCGTTCCGGCCGGAGCCGGGTTCCCTCCCGCGTTCCAAGTATAATTAGGGCAGCCGCGCGCCCGGTGTCAAGATTCGAGTTCAACGCCCCTCCGCGGGGAGCGGACGGCCGCCGGAAGAGGCTTCCGAGAGCGCCCGCTGGAGAAGGGCGATGTTCTTTTCGGCCTGAGCGGCGAGCGCCGTGCCCGGGACGAGCTCGATCACCGTTTCCCATTCCGCGAGCGCCTCGCGGAACATCCCGCATTCCCAGAAATAGATCGCGAGGATGAACCGCGGCTGCGGATCGCGAGGGGCGATCCCGAGCGCGCGGTCGAGGTACTTCCACGACTCCTCGTACCGCTTGTGCTCGAGAAGCGCGAGAGCGGCGTGCGTGTGGGCGAGGAGATCCTCGGGGTTGATCTCGATCGCCCGATCGAACAGCTCGAGCGCCCGTTCGAACCCGCCCCGCCCGTCCCAGAGAACACCCATGTTGACGTACGCCTTCGAGAGCGAGGGATCGAGATCGAGCGAACGTCCGTAGTAGTGGAGCGCCGAGTCCCCCTCGCCGGTTTCGTGAAAGGCGACGCCGAGCTGGAAGAAAACCTCGGGATCGTCCGGCCGCGACGATGCGAGGTGCCGCAGATACGCGATGCGCGGCTCGGGGGCGAGCCCTTCGAGCTCCTTCGCGAGCGGCACGGAAGGCTTCGGATCCTGACCGGCGCGGGCTCCGGCCCCGGACGCGCACGCGCAGATCGAAAGAATCGCGATGAGGATGANNNNTCGACCACGCCTCCGAGGCGCTCACGCTCACGGAGAACCGGAACACCCGCTCGTCGACGCCGTTGTCGTCGATCGAGCCGATCTGGCCGAACTCGAGGGCGAAATCGATCGCGCCGGGTCCGCCGGGCAGACCGAATCCGCTTCCGAGCGTGAAGAACCGCGAGCGGACGGGGCGCCCGGCGGGATACTCGAGGTGCCAGCGATCCTCGTAGAACCCGGCTCGGATCGGCGCGCGGGCGAAGAAGCCGCCCTCTTTCGACCGCCGCCGCTCGACGCCGAAGGAGACGAGCCGCTCGTCGCCGATCGAGCCCTCGAGCTGTCTGAAGCCCGCGGGCTCCGGGGCCTCGCGACGCCAGAAGTACGACGACAGCCACCACCGCTCCGTGACGCCGACCGCGGCGCCCGCGCCCCACGAGGGCGGGAGCCTGAAATCCCACGAGGCCGACGAGTCGAGCGCGTCGTTCGA
>DHHB01000081.1:13495-14144 GCA_002403075.1 bacterium UBP1_UBA4783
CGATGCGGCTCGACGAGCACGGAGACGGCCCACGAGAGGCCCGCGTAGCCCCGCTCCCGCCTCGAATCGACGTCGCCGTAGAGATCGTTGTTGAACAGAACCGTCGCTACGTCCGTGATCGATCCGCGCTCGAGGTTCAGCGAGGCGGCCGCGCTCGCCCACGGCGCCGCCTTCCACGCGGCGACGAACGGCACGGTGAAGAGAGAGGCCCGATGCCGGTATCGCTCGACGCCCGAGATGCCCCCCTCGACCGGGAGCGGGTACGAGAACTCGCCCCTCCCCTCGAACCGCTCCCGGTATCCGACCGCGGCGGCGAACCGTTTTCCGAGCGGCACGCCGAGCATCACCGTCGGAAGCTGGAACCGGTTGACGTCCGCCGAGGCCGAGCCGCTGCGGACGCCGCTCGAGGTGAACGATTCGAAGATCGAAAAGGTGACGCTCGATATGTCCGCGAGAGAGGCGTCGTTCGCGGCGACGGCGTAGGACGTGTCCCTCACGGCGTAGGACGAGAGGCCGAGCGCGCGAAACCGCGCGCCTCCCGTGAAACGGTGCTCGCCGAGGAAGTTCACGCCGAAGACTGACTGCGCCCGCGCGGGCGCGGCGCCCGAGGCGAGGAAGAGCGCGGCGAGGACCGAGGCGAGCAGACGCG
>DHHB01000038.1 GCA_002403075.1 bacterium UBP1_UBA4783
CGACACGGACGTCATCCCCGCGCGGCACGGATTCGTGACCTTCTACACGGGCGAGCAGATTCCGACCGACATGTACTTCGCGTGTCTCGACGGGTCGTGGAACGCCGACGGCGATTCCCTCTGGGGCGAGGGGTACAGCAGCGCGCTCAATCCGGGCGACGAGTGCGATCTCTACGCCGAGGTGTACGTCGGGCGCATGCCCGCCTCGACCCCGAGCGAGGCCTCCGTGCTCGTGAACAAGACCATGAGCTACGATATCGCCGCGGGCGGCGCCTCGACCGGCAAGGTGACCCTGCTCGGCGAGGTCGTGTTCCCCTCCGATTACCAGCCGGGATACGACATCATACTCGACGGCGCCGAAATCACCCAGAGCGTGCATACGTCGCATCTCTCGTCGAGATCCGACGTCACGACGTCGCGGCTCTACGAAAACTATCCGGCCTACCCGGGTTCCGTCCAGCTCACGAGGGCCCGGACGATCGATTCGCTTTCCGCGGGCACGAACCACGTGCTCCACGTCGGCCACGGCTACAAGTACAACATGTCGGTCGGAGACGGGAGCATCCTCAACTACGACGCGAGCAACCTCACGAACGGCGCGAAGCTCTTCTCGATGTATCTCATGAATTGCACGAACGTCGCCTTCGATACGGACTGCCTCGCCGAGTATTTTCTCCTCAACCCGAACGGCGGCGCCTACGCCGTGACGGGTTCGAGCCGCTCAGCCTTTCCGAGCGCCTCGCGGCCGTACCTCGACACGTATTACGACCTCCTGTACGAAGACGACGTCGTGCAGCTCGGCAAGCTCTTCACGCTCTCGCGCGAGCCCTACACGGGGAGCGCGGGCGGCGAGACCGCGGATCGGTGGACACACTTCATATACAACTACCTCGGCGATCCCGAGAGTTGCATGTTCCAGGGGGCTGCGCGGAGTTTCGTCGTGACGCCGCCGCCCGCCGTCTCCTACGGCCCGAACGACATCGATATCGCCGTCGCGAGCGGCGGCGCGCCGTACGATTCGGCGTTCGTCTGCGTGTACAAGCCGGGAGACGATTACCGGTACGAGGCGACCGGACCCTCGGGGACGGTCGCGTTCGAGGACTTCCTCGTGAAGTCGAGCGGATACGTCTACATCACGGTCACCGGGCTCAACCACGCGAGATACAGGGATTCCATCTTCGTCGCCGCGCAGACGCCCGCCTACCTGCGTCTCAACCGGACCTACGTCGAGGATTGGATCGTCGGCAACAGCGATCACGTGCTCGACGCCGGCGAGAGGGCCCAGCTCCAGATCGAGCTGCGGAACACGGGGCTCACGGCGGGACGGAAGCTCTTCGCGAAGATCCGCTCGTTCGACCCCTCCGTCGCGGTGATCGACAGCACAGCCGTCTATCCGGACATCAGCGCGTCGCAGAAGGCCTTCGGCGTCGATCCGTTCGTCGTCGCCGTCTCCTCGGCGGCGGCGGACCAGCGCGCCGTAGAATTCATGCTCGAGGTGCGCGACTCGACGGGCGGATTCTGGTCCGAGCGGTTCGCGATGGAGGTGCACGCGCCCGTTCTCGAGCTCTTCGTCAACGCGGTGTCGGATACGCTCCCCTTCGGTGACGGCGACGGCGTCATCGAATCGGGGGAGAACTACCGGCTCGCGATCGGCGTCAAGAACTTCGGCACGGGGCTCGCGTACGGTCTCTCCGGAACGCTCGTCGCGGGCGCCGGCGGCGCGACGATCGTCGACGGCTCCGCCGCGTACGCGGCGATACCGTTGCTCGGCGTGGAATACGGCGACGGCTTCGTGCTGCGCGAGCAGGACGTCGCGGCTCAGAACTACGTCGTCTTCACGCTGACGGACTCCTACGGACGCTCTCTCAGCCGGACGATCGAGCTCCGTCCGCCCGGCGCTCCCCATACGCTCGTTCTCAACTCGAGCTACGGGCCGCACGAGATCCACGCGACGTGGCGTCCGCCCGATTCGCTCGAGACGTACCGCTACCGCGTGTACCGCGCGGAGGCCTCGGGCGGACCGTACGCCGCCGCGACGGTCGATCACGTGCCGTATACGCTGTTCCGCGACCTCGCGCTCGAATCGGGCATGCGGTACTACTACATCGTGACGGCGATCGATTCGTGCGGCAACGAGAGCCCCCCGAGCGCCGAACGAACGGCGACGACGAGCCCGGCCCAGCTCGCCGGTTGGCCGAACAGGGTCGGCAAGGAAACGGCCTCCTCGGTCAAGATCGGCGACATCGACGGCGACACGCACCCCGACGTGGTCGTCGGCTCGGATTACGTCTACGCGTGGAGCGGCGACGGCGTGGAGCTGCGCGACGGCGACAACCAGCCGCTCACGTGGGGGATCTTCAACACGCTCGGCAGCAACTACACGGCCACCGTGGCGCTGGCGAACCTCGACGGTGTGCAGGGGCTCGAGATCATCGGCGCCTCGTGGAACACGAGACAGATATACGTGTTCAGGAAGGACGGAAGCGTTCTTCCCGGATGGCCGAAAACGACGACCTATCTCTGCTGGGCGAGCCCCGTCGCGGGGGATTTCGACGGCGACGGGGATCTCGAGATAATCGCCTACGACGTCGGGGGGATCGTGTACGCGTGGCATCACGACGGCACGGAGGTGCGGGACGGCGACGCCAACCCCGCTACGAACGGACCGTTCTTCGTGACGAAGAACCCCGGCGTGTGGCACCTCTCGACGCCCGCCTTCGCGGACATCGACGCGGACGGCGTCGGCGAGCTCGTCGTCTGCTCCCCGCTCGACAGCATCTACTGCCTGAACGTCGACGGCAGCCGCGTGCCCGGCTGGCCGGTGAGGGTCGCCGACTCGGGCGCCAACATCACCGCGAGCCCGGCCGTCGGGGACGTCGACGGAGACGGACGGCTCGAGATCATCGTGCCGAGCAGCACGGGGCGCGTCTACGGACTGAACCACGACGGCACCTCGATGTCGGGCTGGCCGAAGTGGGTCTACATGAACACGAGCACGATCGCCCCCTCGCCGGCGCTCGCCGATCTCGACGGCGACGGCAAGCTCGAGGTCGTGATCGCGGGGCTCGACCGCAAGTGCTACATCTTCCGGCACAACGGGACCGACTACCCCAACTGGCCGCAGGTCTACGCCTCCTCGAGCACCGCCGAATCGTCGCCGGTCGTCATCGACGTGAACGGCGACGGGAGCCTCGACGTCGTTCTCGGCTGCGAGGAAGGGCGCCTCAACGCGTGGAATCAGGCGGGCCAGTATATCGCGGGCTTCCCGATCCTCGTCGGAAGCTTCATCCGGGGAACGCCCGTCGCGGCCGATCTCGATTTCGACGGGGATCTCGATCTCGCCGCTTCGTGCTGGGATCAGAACGTTTACATCTGGGACATCCCCGGCGCGTGGTACCGCGGCGCGCTCGCCTGGAACGGCTTCCGGTCGAACGTCTACAACAACGGCTGGAAGGACTTCATTCCGGTGACCGCGGCCGGGCAGATCGCGTGCGTGTACCGGTTCGACGAGGAATCGATCGAGCTCAACTGGTCGGTGCCGCCCGAGGCCTCCGCGTGGAACCTCTTCCGTGCCCGGGGGGAGGGCGCGTTCGAGCTCATCGCCGAGCGGCTCCGCTCGGAGACGAACACGATCGCCTTCGTCGACCGCACGGCCGAAGCGGGCGTCGTCTACCGCTACCGGCTCGAGGCGGAGGACAACCCCGCCCTTTCCGAAACGACCGGCGATATCATGATCCCGGTCGAGCACGTGCGTCTCTATCAAAACCATCCGAACCCGTTCAACCCGTCGACGTCGATCCCGTTCACCGTGCCCGGCACGGTGGCCGCGCGGAGCGCCGTTCATCTGGCCGTGTACGACGTGAGCGGGGCGCTCGTGAAAACCCTCGTGAGCGGCGTTCTCCCCGGGGGCCGGCATGAGGCGCGCTGGGACGGGCGCAACGAGAGGGGCGGCGCGGTCGCGAGCGGCATCTATTTCGCTCGGCTGCAGGCGGGAGGGACGCAGGACGCGCGCAAGCTCATCCTGCTGCGGTAGGAGCGGCCGCCGCGGTCCGGTCCGATCCTGGATCGTTCGTCCGGTCCGCGGAGACGAAACCTAGCGTGTGCGCCGCGCGCCTTTCGGGCGCGCGGCGCGTTTTTTCGGCGCGGATTTCCTGACGTACCGTTCGAGCTCCTCGTACGAGCGGAAGTGCAGATCGAAGTCGTACTCGTCGTCGAACTCGCAGTCGCCCGCGTCGTGCTCGCGGCATATGCGGGGACGGGACGGGTAGATGAGGCACCCGCGCCGCGGATCGTAGAACCGGCACGGCGTCTTCACGAGAACGTGCCATCTGCTGTCCTTCGCGTAGATCTCGACGTCGCGGTGCGCGATCATCCAAAGAATGTCGTCGTAGTCGGAGAGGCTCTCGGGCTCGTCGATCTCCGTCGAGAAGTACATACAGCATTTCGCCGGGATGCATTTCGAGCAGACCGGGGAGCCGTCCTTGGTCAGCCGGACCTCTTGTGCTGCGCGCGCCTTTCGTCCGGCGTTCTTCCCGCTCGCGATCATCGATCCTCCGTTTCAGAAAAGGCGGCGCAAGTGTAACGGGACCTCCGCGAAGCCCGCAAGCCATTCTTGACAAATCCCTTAAAATATTGTAGAATCGCTACATAACAAAATGCACAACCGATTCCTGCGGCTTGTCCGCCGATCGGCCGCAAGGCCGTTGTGCGGCGTTATGCGTAGGGCCTGCGAGCAGGCTCTTTTGGGTTGGAAGCGGCAGAAAAAAGGAAGGTATCATGAAACGCTCGATCCTCGCCGTCGTCGCGTTATTCGTCGTCGCCGCGCTCGGCTTCTCCGAAGCCGGTTCCTCGACCGTCGTCTGGACCCTGAAGCTCGATCCATCCGCAGTCCGCCTCGCGGAGGGCGGCTCCGGAGATCTCGAGGCGTCGGTCGGCGGATGGCCGAAGCTCGCGTTCGCCGGCCGGCCGGCCCTTCCGTACCGCGTCGTGAACGTCCTTCTTCCTCAAGGGGAAGAGGTCGTCTCGTTCCGCGTCGACGGACGGGACGAAACCTCCGCGGCCGCGGGCGCCCCGCTCGAGCCGTTCGGAGGGCTCCTGCGGGAGGACGGCGCGACGGCCGGGGCCGTGCTCGCGGCCGGCGAGGAAGGCGCGCTTTTTCCGGCCGATCGCGGCGTCTATCTCGGCACGAGCCGGTACCGCGGCTATTCGATCGCGTCGTTCGCGCTCTATCCGGTGCGCTGGGAAGCGTCGGACGGGCGTCTCCACGTCGCGGGCGGGCTCGTTCTCACCGTCGAGACGGGGCCCGCGGCGCGG
>DHHB01000078.1 GCA_002403075.1 bacterium UBP1_UBA4783
AGGAGGGGCTCGTCGACCGCGTCGTCGTCGCGTCCTGCTCGCCCCTCATGCACGAAAACACCTTCCGCAAGGTCTGCGAGCGCTCGGGCGTGAACCCCTATCTCTTCACCATGGCGAACATCCGCGAGCAGTGCTCGTGGGTCCACCTCGATCAGACGGCGTCCACCGAGAAGGCCAAAGCGCTGCTCGCCGCCGCCGTGCGGCGGTCGACGTGGCAGGAGCCGCTCGAAAAGCGCGTCGTTCCGATCAATCCCCGCACCCTCGTCATCGGCGGCGGCATCGCNNGGCATCGCCGGCATCCAGGCGGCGCTCGATATCGCCGACGCGGGGAAGGAGGTCGTTCTCGTCGAGCGGGAAGCCTCGATCGGCGGCCACATGGCGAAGTTCGACAAAACCTTTCCGACGCTCGATTGCGCGGCGTGCATCCTGACGCCGAAGATGGTTCAAGTCGGCCAGCACGCGAAGATCACGCTGCTCACCTACTCGGAGGTCGAGGAGGTAAGCGGTTACGTCGGCAACTTCAAGGTGAAGATCCGCGAGAAGGCCCGTTACGTCGACCGCGAGCTGTGCAACGGCTGCGGAATGTGCTGGGAGCGCTGCCCCGGATCGCGGGTTCCCGAGGGCGAGACGAACGTTCACCGAACGCTCTCGATCGGCACGCGCGGCGCCAAGAAGAAGAGCGGCGCGCAGAACCCCGCGCCCTCGATCTACATGCCGTTCATGCAGGCGGTGCCGGCGGTCCCCGTCATCGACCGCGACTCGTGCCGTTACTTCCAGGAAGGAAAGTGCCGCGTCTGCGAGAAGATCTGCGAGCGCAAGGCGATCAAGTACGACATGGAGGACCGCATCCACGAGTACGAGGTCGGCAACATCATCATCGCCGCGGGATTGCAGACCTTCGACCCGGCGGCGATGAAGCGATACCGGTACGGCCAGCTTCCGAACGTCATGACGGCGCTCGAGTTCGAGATGATGAACTGCGCCGCCGGATCGACGGACGGGAAGATCGTTCTCGCCGACGGCTCGACGCCGAAGGCGATCGGTATCATCCATTGCATCGGAAGCCGCGACAAGGATTATCACGAATACTGCTCGCGCGTCTGCTGCATGTACGCGCTCAAGTTCGCGCACCTCATCAAGGAAAAAACGGAGGCCGAAGTCTACAACTTCTATATCGACTTGCGGTGCTTCGGCAAAGGGTACGAGGAGTTCTACGACCGGCTTCTCGGCGAGGACGTGCGGTTCATCCGGGGCAAGGTCGGCGAGATCACGGATCTGCCGATTCACGAGGGGGAGAAGGGCAAGCTCGTCGTGCGGGTCGAGGACACGCTCGTCGGCGTCGTGCGCCGCATCCCGGTCGACATGGTGATACTCTGCACGGGCCTCGAGGCGCCGCGCGGACTTCCGGAGCTCGCGAAGAAGTGCAGCGTGAGCATCGGCAAGGACGGATTCATCATCGAGAAACATCCGAAGCTCGGCCCGGTGTCGACGGCCACGGACGGCGTGTTCATCGCCGGCGCCTGCCAGTCGCCGAAGGACATTCCCGACACGGTGGCGCAGGCCTCGGCGGCTTCGAGCGCGGTTCTTTCGATGATCATGCGGGGGCAGATCGAGATCGAGGCCGCGACGGCCGAGATCGACGAGGAGCGGTGCTCGGGATGCCGCATCTGCAACAATCTCTGTCCGTACCTCGCGATCCGTTTCGACGAGGAGAAGAAGGTCAGCGTCATCAACGAAGCGCTCTGCAAGGGGTGCGGTACGTGCGTCGCGGCGTGCCCGAGCAACGCGATCACGGCGAAACATTTCGGCAACGAGCAGATCCTCGCCGAGATAGAGGGGCTCTTGTCGGTAACGTGACGGGCGAAGGCGAGAGGGAACGAACCATGGCGTTTGAACCGAGAATCGTCGGATTTCTCTGCAACTGGTGCACCTACACGGGAGCGGATCTCGCGGGAACGGCGCGGGTGAAATACAGCCCGAACGTGCGCTCGATCCGCGTCATGTGCAGCGGACGAGTCGACCCCGTGTTCATCATCACGGCGCTCGCCGGGGGGGCCGACGGCGTTCTCATCGGGGGATGCCACCCGGGGGATTGCCACTACCAGGAAGGGAACTACAAGGCGCTGCGCCGCTACCTCCTCCTGAGAAAGATCCTTCCCGAATACGGGATCGAGCCGGAGCGCGTTCGCCTCGAATGGGTGTCGGCGTCCGAGGGGGAGCGTTTCGGACGCGTCGTCGACGAGTTCACCGAGCAGATCAGGGCGCTCGGCCCGCTCAAGCTCGAGGAATCGGTCCTCGAGAGCATGAAGAACGACGTCATGCACGAGGGCGGAACCCCGGCGCATACAACCGGAGTGTGAGATGAAGCTCAAGATCGGCATCTATTGGGGCGCGGCGTGCGGCGGCTGCGACGTCGCGATCCTCGACACGCACGAACGTATACTCGAGATCGCGGCGGCGGCCGACATCTTGTTCTGGCCCATCGCGATGGATTTCAAGTACGACGACGTGCGCGCCATGCCCGACGGGCACCTCGACGCCGTTCTCTACAGCGGAGCGATCCGCAACTCGGAGAACGAGGAGATCGCGGTGCTGCTGCGGCGCAAGGCGAAGGCGATGATCGCGCTCGGCGCGTGCGCGCACATCGGAGGCATCCCCGGTCTCTCCAACATGTTCACGCGCGACGAAACGCTCAAGCGCGTCTACATCGAATCGGAGTCGGCGGACAATCCCGAAGGCGTCCTGCCTTCGGAGCGGACCGTGAACGACGGAAACGAGCTCGAGTTGCCCCGTTTCTACAACACCGTGAAGACCCTCTCGCAGGTCGTCGACGTCGACTATACGATCCCCGGCTGCCCGCCCGCGTCGATGCAGATCTATTCCGCGATCGGGCTCATCGCGGACGGCATGCTGCCGAAAAAGGGGAGCGTCATCGGCGCCGGCGATCGAGCGCTCTGCGACGAATGCGCGCGCACGAAGAGCGAGAAGAAGATAACGAAAATATACCGGACGCACGAGCGGCTTCCCGATCCCGAGACGTGCTTCCTCGAGCAGGGCTACCTCTGTCTCGGGCCGGCGACGCGCTCGGGATGCGGATCCCGCTGCATCAAGTCGGGGGTGCCGTGCCGCGGCTGCTACGGGCCGCTCGACGGCGTCGCCGATCAGGGGCTCAAGATGCTGAGCGCGCTCGCGTCCGTCATCGACGGAAAGGAAGAGCAGGAGATCAATGCGACGCTCGATATGGTGGCGGCGCCTCTGACGACGCTCCACCGGTTCAGCCTCGCGTCATCGATACCGAGGAGGAAGAAGGTATGAAGCGCATCGCGATCGACCCGATCACGCGCCTCGAAGGTCATGGGAAGATCACGATCTTCGTGAACGACGATGGTACGGTGGAGAACGCGTACCTGCAGATCCCCGAGCTTCGGGGGTTCGAGAAGTTCGTCGAAGGTCTTCCCGTCGAGGAGATACCGAGGGTCGTCACGCGCATCTGCGGGGTTTGACCGGCCGCACACCACATGGCCTCGGGTAAGGCCGTAGATGCAGTGTACAAAGTGAAGATTCCGGCGGCGGCGGCGAAGCTGCGCGAGCTGTACTACATGGCGCACTTCATGCACAGCCACGCGGCGCATTTCTACGCGCTCGCGGCGCCGGATTTCGTCGTCGGGCCGGACGCGCCGCCGGCCGAGCGCAACATACTCGGTCTCATCGGGAAAGTCGGCCTCGATCTCGGGCGGGAGGTTATCCGGCAGCGCGAGATCACCCAGCTCGTTCAGCAGATGGTCGGCGGGCGCGCGACGCACCCCGTGTGGAACCTGCCGGGCGGCGTCAGCCGCGCGCTCTCCGGCGAGAATCTCGAAACGATCAAGGGGTTCGTGCCGGGGCTCGTCGCCTTCGGAGAGCTCGGTCTCAAGCTCTTCGAGGATATCGTGCTCAAGAACAAGGCGTACCTCGATATCGTCCTCGGGGACGGCTACGAGCTCGTGACGAACTACATGGGCCTCGTCGACGACCGCAACCGCGTCACCTTCTACGACGGCGCGGTGCGCGTCGTCGACCCGGACGGCGTCGAGATCGACCGCTACCGCGAATCGGAGTACCTCGCCCACGTCGCCGAGCACGTCGAGCCGTACTCGTACCTGAAGTTCCCCTATCTCAAGAAGCTCGGCTGGCAGGGGTTCAAGGAAGGAAAGGGGACGTCCCTCTATCAGGCGGCCCCGCTCGCCCGGCTGAACGCCGCGGACGGCATGGCGACCCCGAAGGCCCAGGCGGCGTACGAGAAGATGTACGCGACGTTCGGGGGCAAGCCGGTTCACAAGCTCATGGCGCACCATTGGGCGCGGCTCATCGAGCTTCTCTACGCGGCGGAACGCCTCGCCGAGCTCGCCGCCGATCCCGAGATCCTCGATCCGAACGTGCGGGTGATCCCCTCGGCGACGCCGTCCGAAGGGATCGGCATCATCGAGGCGCCGCGCGGCACGCTTACGCATCATTTCGTAACCGACGAGCGCGGCATCGTCACGAAGGCCAACCTCATCGTCGGCACGACGAACAACAACGCGCCGATCTCCATGGCGGTGAAGAAGGCCGCCCAGAAGTTCATCGGCGCGGGCGGCGAAGCGACGAACGGACTACTCAACATGGTCGAAATGGCGTTCCGCATTTTCGACCCATGCTTCAGCTGTGCGACGCACAGCCTCCCCGGTCAGATGCCTCTCACCATCGAGTTGAAGAACGCCGCGGGCGAAACCATGCGCACGATCTCGCGATCGTGAGGCTCGTCCGCAGTCGGGGGAGGCGACAATGAAAACGCTCGTTCTCGGTCTCGGCAACACCATTCTCCGGGACGACGGCATCGGCATTTATGCGGTGCGCGCGCTCGCCGGTCGCGTCGACGGCGCGGCCGACTGCCGGGAATCGGAGTGCGCGGGGCTCGACCTCGTCGAGATGCTGCGCGGGTACGACCGGGCCCTCATCGTCGACTCGATACAGCTCGAGGGAGAGGATCCGGGGACGGTGTTCAGGCTGAAACCGGACGATCTCCGCATTACGGCGCGGCTCGCGTCGCTTCACGACATCGATCTCGTGACGGCGCTCGCCCTCGGGCGCCGGCTCGGTTTCGCGATGCCCGCAGACGTGACCGTGTACGCCGTTCAGGTGGCCGACGCGCTGACCCTCGGCGAGGAATGCACGGAGGCGGTCGCGGGGGTTCTGCCGGGGCTCGTCGACGAGATCGCCGGCGAGATTTCCGGCGGCGGTTGCGCGAAGATATCGCGGCCTCTCGGCGAACGGAAGAGGCGGGATGCATGAAACGGCCCTCATGACGAACCTGCTCGCCATCGTCGAACGGGCGGCCCGAGACGGGGGCGGCGGAGCCGTCCGCGTCGTACACGCGCGGATCGGCGAGTTCGCGGGGGTCAACGTCGACGCCTTGCGATTCGCGTTCGAGGCGCTTTCGCCCGGAACGGCGGCGGCGGGCGGGAGGCTCGAGTGCGAGATCGTCCCGCTCCGGCTGCGGTGCCGATCGTGCGGGGCGGACGGGCCGTCGAGCGAGTTCGTGCTCGCCTGCGGAGCGTGCGGTTCGACGGACATGGAGATCGTCGGCGGGCGGGAGATGGAAGTGGACTACATCCTGACGGATGACGAGCCGCCGGAGAGCGGCGCGGGGCGATAGGGGACGAAGCGATGCACGAGATACGCGTCGGAGAGGATCTTCGGGACCGCAACCGCGAGATAGCGGCCGAGAACAGGGAGCATCTGCGGGCGCACGGAATCGTCGCGCTCAACGTCATGAGCGCGCCGGGGGCCGGCAAGACGTCGCTTCTCGTGCGCAGCATTCCGCTGCTCGCGGCCCGTCACGCCGTCGGGGTCATCGAGGGGGATATCCAGACGACGACGGACGCCGAACGCGTCGCGGCGCTCGGCGTCCCCGTGTACCAGATACAGACGGGAGGGGTATGCCATCTCGACGCGGCCATGGTGCACTCGGCGCTCCACCGTCTCGATCTCGACGCGATCGACCTTCTGATCGTCGAGAACGTGGGAAACCTCGTCTGTCCGGCCGAGTTCGATCTCGGAGAGGACGCGCGGATCATGCTCCTCAGCGTGTCCGAGGGGGACGACAAGCCGAAGAAATACCCGCTGATGTTTCACGAGGCGCAGCTCCTCGTGCTGAACAAGATCGATCTGCTGCCGCACGTCGTCTTCGATCTCGAGAAGGCCCGCCGCGAGTCGCGCGAGATACAGCCCG
Source organism: bacterium UBP1_UBA4783 (assembly GCA_002403075.1). GTDB lineage: Bacteria > Krumholzibacteriota > Krumholzibacteriia > Krumholzibacteriales > Krumholzibacteriaceae > SSS58A. The sequence continues at coordinate 6,251 of DHHB01000078.1, forward strand.
CTCTCGACATCATAGAGCTCTCCTGCGCGACGGGGGAGGGGATCGATCGCTTCACCGATTGGATCGACCGGTTCGTCGAGAAGGCGAGGGGCCGCTGATGTGCCTCGGTATCCCCATGAGGATCGTCTCGCGCGACGGCAACGACGCCGTCGCCGAGAGCAGCTCGGTGCGGAAGCAGGTCCGCCTCGATCTCCTCGAGGGCGCCGGCGTCGGCGACTACGTCCTTATCCACGCGGGATACGCCATCGAGCGCATCGACGAGCGCGAGGCGCTCGAGACGCTCGATCTCATCCGGCGCGTGTACGAGGCCGGCAGGAGGGACGACCCGGCGTGATGGAGCCGCGCGCCCTCGACGGTTGGAGCTCTCCTTCCGCCGTCGCGGCGATCGCCCGAGCGATCGGCGCGATACGGATCGATCGTCCCGTCACTCTCATGCATGTCTGCGGCACCCACGAGCACGCGATCGCGCGCGCGGGCATCCGCGCGCTGCTCCCCGAGGGCGTCCGGCTCGTCGCCGGGCCCGGTTGCCCCGTCTGCGTGTGTCCGGCGCGGGACGTCGACCTCGCGATCGCGGCGGCCCGGCGGCAGGGGACCGTTCTCGCGACGTTCGGCGACATGATGCGCGTTCCGGCGACCGAAGGGTCGCTCGAGTCCGCGCGGGCGGACGGGGCGGACGTCCGCGTCGTCTATTCCCCCGCGGACGCGGTCGATCTCGCCCGGGAGCGTTCGGGGCGCACGGTGATCCTCATGGCGGTCGGATTCGAAACGACCGCCGCGCCGATCGCCGCCTCGCTCGCCGCCGATCCGCCGGACAACTTCCTCGTCATCCCGTCGCTCCGGCTCATTCCGCCGGCGCTGCGCTTCCTGCTCGACCGCGGCGCGGGAGCGATCGACGGCTTCATCCTCCCCGGCCACGCGAGCGTCGTCATCGGACGCGCGGGGTACCGCTTCCTCGAAGAGGAGTACCGCGTCGCGTCCGTGATCGCGGGGTTCGAGCCGGTCGACGTTCTTCAGGGCGTTCACTCGCTCCTGTCGCGGATCGCCGCGCGCGAGAGCGGCCCGGTGATGAACGAATACCGCCGCGTCGTTCACGAGGACGGCAATCCGAAGGCGCGGGAGGCGATCGATCGTTGCTTCGCGCCGGCCGATGCCGCGTGGCGCGGCATCGGCGTCATACCTCTCTCGGGGCTCGCGCTGAGGGAGCCGTACGAGAGGCGGGACGCGGTGCGCGCGCTCGGGCTCGAGGCGGCGCGGGGCGCCGTGGACGTGCGGCCCGGCTGCCTGTGCCATCGGGTCATACTGGGCGAAGTCGAGCCCGAGGAGTGCGCCCTGTTCGCGCGAACCTGCACGCCGCGGTCCCCCTTCGGACCCTGCATGGTATCGAGCGAGGGCACGTGCAGGGCGCGCTACACGTACCGGCGGATCGCCGGATGAGCCGGCCGGCGCGACGACCGGCGCGGCGGGCGGGCGAGCGAAAAATATCGCGCGCGGACGCGCGATCGTGCATTATATGTGCGATGACGATGCGCACCGCCCCCTGTCGGAGATCCCTGTGGGTGGGCTCAATCCCTGCACAAGAGCTCGAGACAAGGATGTGGGAATGAAACCGACGCATTCGATCCGCGGCGGACTGACGTGCGCTCTCCTCGCCGCGTTTCTCGCCGTCCCGGGCCGGTGCCCCGCGTGGAACCATCCCGAGATCCGGTGGCTGTCGATACGAACGGAGCATTTCAGCGTCCAGTATCATCCCGGCCTCGAGCGGCACGCGGCGGAGGTCGCCGCGATCGCCGAGGCGATATACGGCCCGATCACCTCGCTGTACGGCTACGAGCCGGACGGACTCATATACTTCAACATCTCCGATCTCGAGGACGACGCGCAGGGCTCGACCTATTATTACCTCAATCGCATCGACATCACCGTCGCGCCGTACGATTTCTGGTTCCGCGGCTCGGCGGCGTGGCTCCAGAACGTCGTCGCGCACGAGTTCACGCACATGATCTCTCTGCAGAAGACGATGAAGTTTCCGCTCTGGCTGCCCGCCGGCTTCTTTCAGGCGATCGACTTCGAGAAGGAGAAGCGCCCGGACGTTCTCACGGGATATCCGAACCTCATGGTTTCGGCGCCGGTTCCGGGCGAGATCATTCCGAACTGGCTCGCCGAGGGGATGGCGCAGTACCAGTGCGGCGCGGCCCGCCACGACACGTGGGATTCGCACCGCGATATGCTGCTTCGCTCCGCGTTCCTCGGCGGCGGCCTCCTCACCCTCGACGAGATGGGCGTGTTCGGCAAGGACAGCCGGGAATCGGAGCTCGTGTACAACCAGGGGTTCTCGCTCGTCCGTTTCATCGCGAAGCGCTTCGGGCCCGACAGGCTCTGCGCTCTCGCGTCCGCCTATTCCGGCTTGAAAACGTGGGGGTTCGCGGGGGCGTGCCGCCGCGCCCTCGGCGTGGAGCCCGGCGAGCTCTACCGCCTCTGGATCGAGGATCTGGAGACGGCATATTACCCGGTCGCGGCCCGGGTCCGCTCGCGGGAGGTCGCGGGCGAGCGCATCGGCGGAAAGGGTTTCCTGAACCTCTTTCCGGAGACCGGTCCGGACGGCGGGCTCTGGTATCTCTCGAACAGGGGCCGCGATTACATGAGCCTCGACGTCGTCCACAGAGGACCGGACGGCGCGGAAAAAACCGTCGTCGCGGACGCGGGAGCTCGCGCCGGCGCGAGGAGCGACGGAAAAGCGATCTGCTTCCCGCGCACCACCCGGAAGAACAAGCACGGATACCTGAGGAGCGACATCTTCGTGCGCGACGAGGCGTCCGGCAAGGAGCGGCGTCTCACGCGGGGTCTTCGCGCCGCGTATCCCGCGTGGTCGCCCGACGGCGCGCGGATCGCCTGCGTCGTCACCGAAACGGGCTCGCAGCGGATCGCCGTCGTCGACGCCGCCGCGGGGACGCACGAGTTCCTCACGCCTCCCGCTCATGCCCTCGAGTATACGTCGCTGTCGTGGGGATCGGGGGGCATCCTCGCGTCGCGCTTCGAGGGTGAAAGCCGCGACATCGTGTTGATCGATCCCTCGTCGGGCGAGGAACGCCTCGTCGTCGCGGGCCCCGCGGACGAGAGGGATCCCTGCTGGAGCGGGGAGGGGGACGGTTTCTTCTACGCGAGCGACCGCACGGGCATCTTCAACGTATATTATCGCGCCGCCGGCGATTCGACCGATCTCATGGCGACGAACGTTCTCGGCGGGGCGTTCAGCCCGGCGCCGGTCGGAGAGGATCTCGTCTACTCGGGATACGGCGCGGACGGGTTCGGGATATACCGCGTCCCCGGATGGCGCCGTACGGCGGTTCCCGCGGACGCCGCCGCGGACGACGAGGCGCTCATGAGCGCCCGGCTCGCGATCGCGTCGTCGCCGGCGGCTTCGAGCCGCCCGTCGCTCTCCGGCGGCTCGACGCAGGATTCTCTCGCCCTCGGCCCCGGCAAGCCGTTCGGCATCCATTACACGAAGACGTTCGTGTACCCGCGCGTCATGATCTACGACGGCGTGTTCCGGGCCGGCGCCTTTCTCGATTCGGGGGACTTTCTCGACCGGCAGGCGGTGTTCGGCGGATTCACGTACGGAACGAACGGGGATTTCGATTTCAATCTCTCCATCTCGACCCGCCAGTTCAAGCCGACGTTCGGCTTCGAACTATACCGGATCCGGAAACACTACGGCTACAAGGACGCCGTCGATCTCGACGAACCGGGGGACGAGTCGCTCGTCGATTTCCAGATCCGCTACGATCTCTGGGACGCGTACTTCACCTGCGGTCTCGAGTTCAGGCCCACGACGTTCTTCGCCCGGAACGAAGCGATCCTCCAGTACAACCACGGCGAGTACGGCGTCAACGTGGAGCTGTGGGAGCTTCTCGCGCGGCGCGAATTCCGCGGAGAAGGGGGATGGAACTACTATCTCGCCGACGAGGCATCGCTCCTGTGGCATTACAAGAGCATACGGCGCGAGGTGGACGCCGACATCAATCCGCGCGCCGGCCGCGCCCTCGACCTCGAGATCACGAGGGCGTGGGACAAGTTGCAGGATGATGAGGAAGGGTTCGAGTACGGTTTCAAGCCGCTCTACGACAAGAGCTATTTCTGGCGCTTTCAGCTGCAGTACGACGAGCACCTGCCGCTTCCCTTCCTGCGGCACGCGCTCTCCCTCCGGTTCAAGGGGGCGACGCTCGATCGCAGCGACATCGACGACTTCTTCTATCTCTACCTCGGGAGCGCCGAAGGCCTGAGGGGGTATTCGTACTACAGTCTCGGCGGCCAGAGCATCGCGATGGCGCGGCTCACCTACCGCTTCCCCATCTGGCGGGGGATCAACCGGCAGGTCGCTCCGCTCTATCTCGGATCGCTCTACGGGGGCGCGTTCTTCGAGGCGGGGGACGCGTGGACGGGGGACGCCTTCCACGTCGACAACCTGAAACGCGACGCGGGGTTCGAGCTGCGGTTCAAGGGGTTCACCTTTCACAGCTATCCGATCGCGGTCGAGCTGCAGGGAGCGTACGGGCTCGACGAGATCGTGTACACGAAACCGTTCGAGTTCACGACGGTCTACGAGGGCAAGAGATGGAAATGGTTCGGAAACGTGCTCTTCAGCTTCTGACGCGGGACGGCCGTTCATGAAGGTGGTTCTCGCCGGGTACAACGTCGACGCGGGTATCCTGTCCCGCGCGCGCGAACGCGAGGGGGAGGGGGTGACGCCGGAGGTCCTGTCGGCGGCCTACGCGAGGATCAGCCGCGACCCGCGCTCCGCCGGTTCGCTGCGGGCGGACGCGCTGCGGGAGATCGAGAAGGCGCGGCGGTCGAACGAGCGCATCGTTTTCGGCCTCGGCCACGCCTCCGTCGCCGAGCACGCCGTGATGAACTTCGACGTGGCAGGTATCTCCCGTCTCGCGGTCGAGGAGATCGAGCGATTCCGCCTCGCCTCGTTCACCGAAAAATCCCAGCGGTACATCCGCCTCGGACGCGATCTCGTCGTGCCGCCGGAAGTGCGGGGCGCGCGCGCCGAGAAGGCGTTCCGCGCGCTCGCCGCCGGGCTGCACGAAGGGTACGAGGAGATATTCCGGCGCCTCACGGCGGCGGGGATAGAGGCGGGCCGCGCCAAGGAGGACGCGCGCTACATCATGCCGCTCGCGACGGCGACGCAGTTCGGCATGACGATGAACGCTCGGGAGCTCGAGTACGCTATCATGCGGCTCGCCGCTCATCCGCTCGCGGAGCTTCGATCCCTCTCCCGCGCGCTCTACCGCACGGCGAAGTCCGTCGTGCCCTCGCTCATCCGGTATCCCGATCCGACCGAGCACTGGCGCGACGTCGAGGGGGCGCGGCGCGAGATCGCCTCTATCGCCGAGCCGCGCGCCGCCGCGCGGCGGGCAGGCCGTCTCGTCGAGCTCTCTGCGGCGACGCCGGACGCCGAGCGTCTTCTCGCGTCACGGCTCGTCTTTTCGGCGACCCGGCGGCCCGCGGCGGAGTGCGAGCGCGCGGTGCGGTCGCTATCCGCGAAATCGGTCCGGCGGATCATACGAACGAGCATGCGGAGGATGGGGCCCCACGACGCCGTGTGGCGGGAGTTCGAATGCGTGGAGCTCGTCTTCGATCTCGTCGTCTCCGCTTCGTGCTACGCGCAGCTCAAACGCCACCGGATGGCGACGATCCTTCCTCAGGCGTACGACCTCTCGCTCGGCGTCTCCGTGCCGGAAACGCTGAAGGCGGGGGCAGCGGTTTCGATTCTCCGGAGCGCGACCGCGGACGCGGCGAGGTTCTTCCGGGCGCACGAGCGAACCCTCGGCGCGGCGACGCAATACGCCCTCACGAACGCGCACCGGCGCCGCGTTCTCTTCGCCTGCAGTCTTCGAGAGCTCTATCATTTCTCGCGTCTGCGCGGCGATATGAGCGCCCAATGGGAAATACGGGAGCTATCGAACGAGATGTGCCGCATCGCCGAACGCGAGATGCCTGCCGCGGCCGCCCTTCTCGCGGGGAAGGATGGCTTCGCGGAGCGCAAACAGGCGTTCGAAGCCGAGAAATAGCTTTATATTAGAGCCGCAACCTATTGTATATAAATATAATGGAACACTTCATAAATCTCGTGAAATCGCGCAGGAGCATTCGCCGCTACCGCCCGGATCCCGTTCCGCGCGAGCTCATCGAAACCTGCCTCGAGGCCGCCCGCCACGCGCCGACGGCGTCGAACAGGCAGGGATGGCGGTTCTACGTCGCCGAGGGGGATCTCAAGGACCGTATCGCGCGGGAATGCCTCGGCGGCGTCGTGCGAAACGCCTTCGCGAAAACCGCCCCGGCGATCGTCGCCGTCGCCATGAAGCTCCATCTCGTCACGAACCGGATCGGGAGCCGGATCAAGGGGATCGATTACCACGTGCTGGACGCGGGGATCGCGGGGGAGCACTTCGTTCTCCAGGCGGCCGAGCTCGGCCTCGGCACGTGCTGGATCGGATGGTTCGACAAGAAGGCGGTGCGCCGGATTCTCGACATCCCCGCTTCCTGGGACGTTCCGGCGCTCATCACCATTGGGTATCCCGACGAAACGCCCCGCGCGAAGACCCGTAAGCCGCTCGGCGAGATTGCGGTCTTCAGGCGATAGGCCGGCGTTCCCGCCTCGCGGAATACACGTTCATTCTTCGGAAAATAGATGGAAGCGCTTACCGTCCGGCGACGTCGCGGTAGATATCGTCGTACCGGCGGGCGATCGCGGACCAGTCGTGGTTGCGGCGGACCGCTTCGCGGGCCGCTGCGGCGACGGCGCGGGCTTCCGCGTCGTTCGAGATCACGAAGGCGATCCGCTCCGCGAGCGAGCCGGCGTCCGAGACGCGGAAGGAGAATCCGAGTCCGCTCGCGACGGCCTGATTCTCCGGGATGTCGCTGTAGATCGTCGGAGCGCCGGAGGAGAGACCCTCGAGCAGGGCCATCGACATCGCCTCGTATTCCGACGGAAAGATGAAGGCGCGGGCGTGCGCGTAGAGGGCGTGGTACGGCTCTCCGGTAAGGAACCCTACGAAACGAACGCCGTCGGGCTTCGCATCCTTGAGCTCCTCGAAGTAATCCGTGTCGGTCGCGCTTCCGCCGCCCGCGATGACGAGGGGGAGACCGGTCCCCGAGAGACGGTACGCCTCGATGAGCGTACTGAGCCCCTTTGTCCGCTCGATGCGTCCGGCCGAAGCGAAGAGGTACCCGCGGGGGGCGAGGCCCCACTCGGCGAGGCGCGACTCCCCGGGCGGCTCGCGGACGGCGATGCCGTTCGGAATGTACGTCACCTCGCGGCCGTACTTCTCCCGGTAGTGATCGCACAGGGGACGCGAGACGCAGGTCACCGCGTCGGGGATCCGGATGAAGAGACGTTCGGCGGCCTTCGACATGGCGCGGGCGGCGCGCCCCCACTTCTTGCGGATGTACGCCTGGCCGTGGGATGTGGCGACGAGCCCGATGCGCGGGCGGGGCAGCCACGCGAGGAGACACGGATCGGTGCTGTGAATGTGCACGATATCGAAGCGCTCGCGGCGGGCCGCGAGCGAGGCGTTCCACATGTGCGTGATCATCTCGAGGTTTTTCGCGTCGATCCCCGGCACGGTCCGGACGCGGGCGCCGAAGTAGTCGTCGGAGTTCTTCGTGTAGCTGTTGTACCCGTAGATCGTGATGCGGTGGCCGAGCGCGACGAGGTGGGGGATGAGCGCGTCGACGACGACCTCGACTCCGTGCCGCCCCGGCACTCCCTTTATCCCGAGGATCGCGATATTCATGGGGCGCTCACCGGTTCTCTTCGAAGCAGACGGCCGGCCGGCCCGACCAGAGGCGGAGCTTGGCGCGCGCCACCCAGATCGCGGGCACCCAGGGCCGCCGGCGCATGGCCGGAACGGCCGTGCCGGTCATCCAGCAATTCCTCGTGCACGACGCGACGCGCGCGCGGACCTCGCGGGCGGCCGGACCGTTCCAGATTTCGTCGAACGACTGGGTCGCGAGGTTCCCCATGATCCACGGCTCCGCGGATCCGTTGCAGGCGAGAACGCGGCCCCACGGGTCGAGAAAGAACGTGTCCGTGCCGGCGCCGCACGAGATGGGGCGCCGCTCCCCTCTCACGTGGGAGAGGAGGCCGAGGTTGAGATACGCGCGGAACCAGTCCTTGACCTTCTTTTTCGGCGGACGGCGCGGAGAGCGCAGCAACGCTTCGATGAACCGGCAGATCGCGCTTTCGACCTCCGCGCGGTCCGCGATGACGTTGTCTTCCTTGAAGAAGTAGAACGAGTTGTGAACGACCGCGTTCGCGAGCTCGACGTCCATCGAGGCCGCGAGCGTATAGACGTCGAGAAGATCGCGGCAGTTGTCGCCCGAGACGGTCATCGCGAACCCGATGTCCTCGACTCCGCGACGCTTGAGGCGCAGGATCGCGCGCAGCGCGTGGTCGAATCCGTTCGGGATGCCCCGCAGCTCGTCGTTCGTCGCGGGGAGCCCCTCGACGCTCACCCGGACCGTGATATTCGGGAAGCGGCGCGCGATATCCTCGACCTTTCCGTCGAAGAATCCGTTCGTCGAGATCTCGAGACGTTTCGTTTTCGTATCGAGGATCTCGACGATGCGCATGAGATCCTTTCGCAGAAGCGGTTCGCCGCCCGTGATGTTGAGGCGTTTCATCCCGCCGGGAAGCTTCCGCAGTATCTCGGGGTCGAACTCCTCGGCGGACTTCGACGGATTCTGCCAACAGTTGCACATGCGGCAGCGGGCGTTGCAGCGGTAGGTCGTTATGATGGCGCATTCCATAGGGCGACCGTCGACGTCGTACGGGCGAAGGGATCGAAAAGGCGCAAAAATCCTTGCAGCACAAAGCAGTAGCAAATTGTATGCTGGAACGCTCTCCGGCGCAAGGGAAAACGCGGAGCAGGCGGTCGCGCGACGGCGCCGGTCGGCGCGTGCGGTCCTGCCGCGGCGCCGTTCACCGCGGCGGAGCGAGGCGGTCGTCTTTGTGATATACTTGTTCTCTCGGGCAAAACGCGAATCGAAGGGGGAGAATATGCCTCGCTCCATCGCCTGGATTTCAGTCGCCCTCTGTATCTGCGCGGTCCTGCCCGCGCGCAATCTCGCCGGCGGCTTCCCGGCGCCGCTCGCCGGCGCGGGGGGCGGCCCGGACATTCTCTACGACCGGGTGCTGCCCCTTTCGGGCATCGATCGCTTCGACGGCCGCTCTGGCGCGGCCCCGGCCGGACTCGCGCTCTGGTCCCAGATCTACGACGAGCTCCACCGTGCTTCCGGCGGCCGGATGCCCCCGATCCCCCTGC
>DHHB01000069.1:0-1211 GCA_002403075.1 bacterium UBP1_UBA4783
TCCGATCTTCAAGCCGCTGTTGAAGGAGCCCGCGTCGTTCGTCACCGAGCCGGTCGTCGGAACGGACGCCACGACGACGCCGTCGATGAGGACGTACTGATTCGTTCCGTTGTAGCTGAACGCGAAATGATGCCACTCGTCCGTCGTTATCGCGGGTTCCTCGCCCGACGCGGCGTCGACCGGATTGAGGCCGCTCGCCCACGTGCTGATCGATCCCAGGCCCCAATCGCCGAGAACGAGATAGGCGTTCTGTTGAAGGCTGACGAAATGGACGTTGCCGTCGTACGTGGAGACCTTGACCCTGGCCTCGATCGTGAAGGTCGCGAACGTGTGGTTCGCGAACGGAACGGTCATATAATCTCCGGCGCCGTCGAGCGAGAGCACTCTGTTGGTTTTTTTCACCCCCGTCGAATCGTCATCCCCGCAGCCGCTGAAGGCGGCGACGGCGAGCATCGCGATCGAAAGCAGCGAGATCGCTCGGAACGCCCGCGCAGTCGAGAGAAAATTCATACGAGGCTCCTTTCAGCCGAACACATGAACGATTGCGCGCCCCGCGGAACGCGGCCGACGCAACAACGATCTCATCCTATAGCGGAAGGGCGCAGATGAGAATAGAAATAATCGATTGGAGGGCTGCGAACCTCGAACGCGATCCGGCGCGACCGATCGGCGGGAGGCTATTCCTGAGGCCTGATGATCACCTTGATCGATTTCTTCCCCTCGGCGACGAGGCGGAAACCGCGCGCCGTCTCGGCGAGCGGCAGGCGGTGCGTGATCATGTCCTCGACCGCGACGCGCCCCGCGCGCAGGAGCTCGATCGCACGCTCGGCGTCGACCGGAGGCCCCGCGTACGTCGAGACGATCGAGATCTGGTCGCGCCAGATCTCCCAGCACGGCAGCGTCGCCGTCGTCCCGGGCTCGAGGGGGGCGAAGAGGAGCACCGTCCCCCCGCGGTCGGCCGAACGGAAGGCCTGCTCGACGACGCCCGCGGCGCCGGCCGCGACGACGACGAGATCGAAGAGCCTCCCCTTGTTCGCCTCGCGGAGCCGCCACGGCGTCGCCTCGGCCGCCTTGAGGGCGGCGTCCGCGCCGAAGCGCTTCGCGGCGTTGAGCCGGTGGACGTTGACGTCGGTCGCGGCGACGCGACCCGCGCCGAGGGCGGCGAGCGCCTTGACGAAGAGGAGCCCCGAGATGCCGCTGCCGAGCACGAG
>DHHB01000069.1:1220-7094 GCA_002403075.1 bacterium UBP1_UBA4783
TCGATGAACGTCGCCTCGTCGAGGGAGAGCTCGTCGGGAACGGCGAACGTGCCGCGGTCGACGTTGATCGGGGGCACGCGGAGATACTCGCAGAATCCGCCCGGGTCGAAGTTCGTCGATCGGAGGGTGTCGCAGAGGGAGTGTTTTCCGGCGAGGCAGTAGCGGCACGTGTTGCAGGGGACGTGGTGCGCCACGGCGACGCGGTCGCCCGGTTTGAATCGCTTGACGCCTTTTGCCGTCTCGACCACGGTGCCCGCGATCTCGTGCCCGAGGACGAGCGGCGCCTTCTTCAGGCGATACCACTCCATGACGTCGCTGCCGCAGATGCCGCTCGATTCGACGCGGACGAGGATCTCCCCGTCGCCCGTTTTCGGAACCGGCATCTCCTCGATGCGGACGTCGGCGTTGCCGTGGTACACGGCTGCTCGCATCGTTTTCGGTTTCCGGCTCGTTCGCATGTCGCCGTTTTCTCGCGATCGCCCGCGCTAGTTCCTCGTCGTCTTGAGGTCCGCGAAGAGATCGAGCCCCTGTTTCACGGTCGCCTTTTCGTGGACGACGGCCCGAACGGCCTGTATGGCGGCGACGGGGTGCTCCGATTGCCAGATGTTGCGGCCCATGTCGACCCCGACCGCGCCGCGGCTCAGCGCGTCGTGGGTGAGCTGGAGAACGTCCTTCATCGTGTCGAGCTTGGGCCCGCCCGCGATGACGACCGGCACGGGGCATCCCTCGACGACCTTTTCGAACCCGTCGCAGTAGTACGTCTTGACGAAATGCGCGCCGAGCTCGGCCGCGATGCGGCAGCAGAGCGAGAGGAAGCGCTGATCGCGCTTCTCGAGCTCCTTGCCGACCGCCGTCACGGCGAGAACCGGTATGCCGTACGTCTGGCCCTCGTTCACGAGGTCGGCGAGGCTGAGAAGCGTCTGGCGCTCGTAATCCGTTCCGACGAAGATCGAGAGCGCCACCGCGGAGACGTTCAGGCGGATCGCGTCCTCGAACGTCGTCGTGATCCCCTCGTCGGCGAGGGAGGGGCCGATGACGCTCGTGCCGCCCGATACGCGGAGCACGATCGGCGTCTGCGTTCCGGGATCGACCGAGGCGCGGAGCACGCCGCGCGTCGGCATGAGGGCGTCGGCATAGGGGAGGAGCGGCTCGATCGTTCGCTGCGGATTCTCGAGGCGCGACGTGGGTCCGAGGAAATAGCCGTGATCGACGGCGAGCATGACCGTGCGCCCGGTCGCGGGCTTGATGATTCTCGCGAGCCTGTTCTGCAGTCCCCAATCCATCGAAGGCACCCCCTGAGCGTGATCGTATCGTTCGTGAGCCGCGCGGAGCGCCCGCGGGCGGCCGCGTTCGGCGCGTTTCGCTGAAGAATCATGTGAACGATCAGTGTAGGGGCGCCGCCGGCGCGGCGTCAAGGGCGAATTCCCTCGACGAGCGGCGGCGCCGGCGCGATCCGCCGTTCGCGCTTTCGAAGGGCGGCCGCGTAGAAAGCGACGAAGGTCGACAGCGCGCCGAGCATGAGAAACGGCGTGTGGATACCCCACGCGTCCGACATGAATCCCGAGACGAACACGAACACGGCGTTCCCGACGATCTGGAGGTTCGCGATGAGGCTGAAGGCGGCGGTGCGGTTCTTCGACTTGGCCGACGCCCCGACGAGCGTGAGGAGCGCGGGGAAGGTGAGCAGCAGCGCGTATCCGAAGATCGCGATGAGGGCCGCCGTGAGGGCGAGGTTCGTGCTGAGGCCTATGAGAAGCGTCGAGACGGCCGTCGCCGAGAATCCGAGCGCGATCACGCCGTGGCGGCCGATGCGCGCGGCGATCCTGCTGTAGGTGAGGGACGCCGCGACGCCGGCGGCGATCCAGCCGCCGAGGATGATCCCCGTCAGCGAGATCGGCGCTCCGAGCCGGTGGTTGAGGAGGCTCGGAGCGTACGCCATGTTGATCCCCCACGCGACGCCGCCGACGACGGCGGGAACGACGAGGCGCCGCTGATCGAGGATCGTTTCGCGCCACGAGACCGCTTCGCTCTCGTCTCCGGCGTCGTCCGCGCCGTTCGTTCCGCGCGAGAGGACGAGCCCCGCGAACGCTCCGGCCGCGCAGAGCGCGCCCCAGACGTGGAGCGGCACGCTCCAGCCGTAGTGCTGGGCGAGGTACCCCGTGCCGAGAAAGGCGGCGAGCACGCCGACGTCCCCGAAGGCGCTCTGGATACCCATCGCGCGGTCGAAGAGCCTGCCGCCGAACGAATGCGTGACCCACGACACGCCGACGGGATGATAGATGCTCGAGCCGATCCTTACGCCGACGTAGAAGAGGAGGAGCATGCCGAAGCTGCGGGCGTAGGGCGTGAGCCACAAGAAAAGGCCGACGGTGAGAACGCCGAGAAAGAGAAGCGGACGGTAATGGCGTCCTTTCGCCCAGTGGCCGACGAAGAAATGGAAGAGGATCGACACGGCGAGACCGACGAGCATGAGCGCGCCGATGTCGGCGTATCGCTTGATGAGGTATCCCTGCGTATAGAGGAGGGGGAAAATGGTCGGAAGCGTCACGACCGAGGCGTCGTTGAAGACGTGAAACACGGAGACCGCGCCGAGCAACTTCTTCTGCTTCGCATCCATACGTCCCGTAAATATACACTCCGGCGAGCGCGGCGCAATCGCGCTCTGGACGATCCGCAGCGATTCCGGTACACTGGAGCCTCCGTTCTCCGCTCCGCCGGTCTCTCCGGCGGCGGAGCGTGCGGCGGACTTCGGGAGGCGGTTCATGAGGCGATGTTCCTTCGTATGGGCCCTCCTCGCGGCTTCGGCCGCCGTGTCCGCTCTCTATGCCTCGGCCGGATCGTTCGGGGACGCGGCGCCCGCGAGGGCGGAAGGCGTCGCGGGTCCGGCTCGCGCGTCCGGGCGGCCGCTCGCGGTCCGCGCCCAGAGGGACACGATCGGCTACGCGACGAGGCCGGAGCAGGTCGAGGCCCTCGTCCGTCTCGTCGATTCCCTCGAGGCGGAGCGATACGAGGCGAACGGCCGGGCGTTCGCGCCCGCCGGCCGGGAGCCCGCGATCGGCGCCGTCTGCCCCCACGACGACTATATCTACGCGGGGCGCGGGTTCGTGCACGCGATCCGGGTTCTCGAGGCGCCGCGCATCCTCCTCCTCGGCGTCTCGCACGCGGCGCGGCGACGGGGCATACAGGGAAGGCTCGTTTTCGATACGCACGACGCGTGGCGGGTCGGGGGCCGCGAGTGCCCCGTATCGATCCTGCGCGCGGAGATCCTCGCGTTTCTTCCGCCCGAGATCGTTCTCGTGAGCGATTCGCTCCACGCCGAAGAGCATTCGCTCGAGGGATTGGTTCCGGTTCTCCAGCAGTACATCCCGAACGTCGAGATCGTGCCGATTCTCGTGACGCGATTCGAGGGAGAGGATTTCGAGAGAGCCGCCGACGCCCTCGCTCGCGCCGTTTCAACCGTCGCGGGGCGTCGCGGATGGAAGCTCGGGCGGGACTACGCGATCCTCGTCTCCGCCGATTGCGTGCACTACGGCGACGAGGAGTGGGGCGGGCGCGGCTACGCCCCCTTCGGGGCGGACGCCGAAGGGTACGCGAAAGGGGTGGAGCAGGATCTCGCCGTGGTGGCGAGCTCCCTCACGGGCGGGATCGACGGCGGGAAGATCGCCCGTTTCCGGGAGATGGTCGACAGCGGCGATTTCCAGCAGCCGTACCGGATCACGTGGTGCGGCGTCTACTCGATTCCGTTCGGCCTCGGCGTCCTCGAGCGGCTCTGCTCGATCGCCGGGCGTCCGGCGCCGCACGGCTTCATGCTCACCTACGGAACGAGCGTCGATCCGCCGCCGCTTCCCCTCGCGGGAACGGGGCTCGGAACGACGGCGATCAATACGCTCCGGCACTGGGTCGGATATACGGCCATCGGATACTGGCACAAAGGAGGCACCGAGGAATGGCCCGTCCAACGCATCCTGCGATAGTTCCGCGCGCGCTCGCGGCGGCGGTTCTCGCCGCGGCGCTCGCCGCGTGCGCCGTTTTCGGTCTCCCGGCGGATGCCGCGGCGCAGACGGACGATGAGATCCGCGCGCTCGTCGGAAAGGCGGGCGAGTCGAAAGACCACCCCGGCGCCGGATTCGTCTCCGTCTTCGAGAAGACGGACGTGACGGTCGAGGAGACCGGTCTCGCGCACTACCGGCGCCACACGGTCGCGAAGATCCTCACGGCCGCGGGAGCGCTCGAGCGCGCCGCTCTCCGCTTCGACTACGATCCGGCTTCGAACTTCATCGAGATCGAGAGCGTGCGGATCTTCCGCGCGGGAGGAGCCGTCGAGACGGTCGGCACGGGCTCTCTCCGGGATCTCTTTCAGCCCGCCGCCGGGATTTACTGGGGCGCGCGGATGAAGCTCGTCCAACTCCCCCGCCTCGCCGTCGGCGACGCCGTCGAGGTGAAAACGTACAAGAAAGGGTTCGAGATCGCCTACCTCGGATCCGGAGAGGGAGGCGCAGCCCCGGCGGGCGGCGCGCCGGCGGCCGAAGCCGGCGACGACGAGCGCTACATTCCTCCGATGCGGGGACACTTCTACGACGTCGTTCATTTTCAAGACGCGCATCCGATAAAGCAAAAGCGCTACGATCTCCACATGCCCCCGGGCAAGCCTCTCCAGTTCCGCGTCTACAACGGCTCCCTCTACTCAGAGCAGCGCTTCGACGACGCCGGAACACACTACGCGTGGTGGATCTACGACAGCCCGGCGCTCCCGAGGGAGCCGCGGGGCGCGGAGGCGAGCGACGTCTCGCCGAAGCTCGTGCTCGCCACCCTCTCCTCGTGGCACGAGAAATCGCGCTGGTTCGCGGCGATCCACGACACGATCTACGCCGACAACGAGGCGATCCGGAAGCTCGTCAAGGACCTTACGCGCGGCCTCAAGACCGACGTCGAGAAGGTCGCGGCGCTTCAGCACTGGGCCGCGCAGGAGATCCGCTACTCCGGGGTCTCGATGGGAAAGGGGGAGGGCTACACGCACCATCCGGGGACGATGAGCTACGCGGACCGCTGCGGCGTCTGCAAGGACAAGGCGGGTATGCTCATCACCCTCATGCGAACGGCGGGCTTCGACGTCTGGCCCGCGCTCACGATGGCGGGATCGCGCGTCGAGGAGGTGCCGGCGGATCAGTTCAACCACTCGGTCGTCGCGTGGCGCCGCGCGGACGGATCGTACACGATGCTCGATCCGACGTGGGTGCCCTACTCGACGGAGCTGTGGAGCTCGGCCGAGCAGGAGCAGCATTTCGTGATCGGGACGCCGTGGGGCGAGGGTCTCATGCAGACCCCCTACAGCCCGCCCGAGAACCACGTCCTCAAGGTCGTCTCGCGCGGCTCGATCGACCGCGACGGCAACCTTTCGGGAACACTCCGCCTCGAGGCGACGAACTACATGGACCAGCGCCTGCGCCGCTATCTCGGGACGCACAAGCGGGACGATCTCCGCGCGTACGTCGAAGCGTGGCTTTCGAGCGTGGCGCCGAACGTCGAAGTCGTGCGGTTCGCGACCGGCGATCCGCTCGATTTCGAGAAGCAGTTCGCCTGCGACGTCGAGTACCGCGCGCCGCGCTACGCCGTCGCGGCCGGCTCGACGCTCGATTTCGCCTCGCCCGGCTGGAAGCTCGGATTCACGAGGGGCACGCCGCTTCTTCCCGCCTGGACGGCGATCGACCGCGCGGAACGCGAGCTGCCGCTCTTCATCTGGCACACGGAGACCTTCGCCTGCGACGAGGCGATCGCGATACCGCCCGGCATGAAGGCGCGCGACCTCTCGAAGACGTCCTCCGGCGGGAACGGCTACGCGTCCTACGAGATGTCCCGCTCGAGCGACGGCAAACG
>DHHB01000085.1 GCA_002403075.1 bacterium UBP1_UBA4783
GATTCACGTCGGGCCGGCCGGATGGTCGTACCGGGACTGGGTCGGGCCCGTCTATCCGGCGGGACGCCGGGTTGACGAGCTCCTCGCCGTCGCGCGATGGTTCGACTGCGTGGAGCTCAACAGCTCCTTCTACCGCGTTCCCTCCGGGAGCCTCGTTCGAAGCTGGGCCGAACGCATCGCCGGGCGGCCCGGATTCACGTTCACCGTGAAGGTGCTCCAGCGATTCACGCACGAGCGCGCGGGTGACGAAGCGGAAGCCGCTTCGTTCATCAAGGTCTTCGACCCCCTCCTCTCCCGAGGGGCGCTCGGCGCTTTTCTCCTGCAGTTTCCGTGGTCCTTCCGCGAAAGCCCGGAGAACAGGCGCTTCCTCGCGCGGGCCGGGAAATGGTTCGCCGGCGTCCCGGCCGCCGTCGAGCTCCGCCACGCCTCGTGGAACGCCCCGGACGTTCCCGCCTTTCTCGGCGAATCGGGCCTCGCGTTCTGCAACATCGACCAGCCCGTGATCGGCGACTCGATGCCGCCGACCGCGATCGCGACCGACGCGCGGCTCGGGTACATCCGTCTCCACGGCCGCAACTACCGCGACTGGTTCCGCGCGGACGCGGGCCGGGACGCGCGATACGATTATCTCTACCGGGACGACGAGCTCGAGCAATGGCGGGACCGCGCCCTCCGCATGGCGCGCGAGGTGAAAGACCTCTACATCATCACGAACAACCACTTCCGCGGGCAGGCGCTCGTGAACGCCTTTCAGATGAAATCGCTCCTCGGCCAGACGATCGGCGAGATCCCCGGAAGCCTCGTCGAAGCCTACCCGTCGCTCCGCCGGATCGCGCCGGAGCCTCCCCAGGGAAATCTGCTGTGAGAGCCGCGGTGGCCGCGGCGCGTGGACGCCGCTTCGGAATCGAGGCGGCGCGGCGAGGGCCGCGCGTCAGCGCCGCAGCAGGAGCATGGCGACGCCGAGAACGAGGATGCAGAGGTAGACGACGAGACGCGCGCGCGGAATCCGTGCGCGCGGCGCGGGCGGCGCCTCGGAGCGCTCCGGCGTCACCGCTTCCGAAACGGGGGTCCTGCAGAAATCGCAGCGCGAATCTCCGTCCTTGAGCGGGAACCCGCAGTAGCGGCACAAGGCGTGTTCGCGGGGCTTGTTCTCGACGACGGGCGGCGGTACGAACGCCGCTTCCATCTCGATCCCGCCCTTCCCCCCCGCCTCGTCGATGATGGAGAGGATGCGCTCCGCCTTTCCGCGGCCTTTGCCGCTCCAGATCGTAACGGGGAGCGAACGGACCATCTGCTTCACCTTGGGAAGCGGCGTTTTCGTGAGAAGGGAGAACTTTATCGCGAAGGAATCGGGCGTTTCGATCTCCCGCTTGATGTCGACCAGCATGACGCGCAGCGTCCTGTCGCCGTCGAGGAGATCCTCGGGAAGCGGCGCGGCGTCGCCCACGCCGGGCGTCGTGGTTCGGATCTGTGCGGACACGATACGACCTTTCGATAGAGCTGCCGCCCGGATATCTGCATCTTTCGTACCAATGGAACGGGGGACGGCGGCCGCCGCCCCCCCCTCGAACGGATCGGCTGCCCGCGCGTTTCAGGGGCCCGTCGGGACGAACGCGCATACGGCGGCCGTTCGCCAGCCCTCGAACCCCGTCGTATCGACCGCGGAAACGCTGTAGCAGTAGTAGAGGTTGCCCACGAGAAGGGTGTCGACGAACGCGGTGTCGGCCGTCGTTCCGACGAGCTGCAGCATGTCGTACGACTCGTAGTACTGGTACACGCGGAACTCCCTGACGAGCGGCATCGCCTCCGCCGGATAGCTCCACGAGAGAGCGCATCGCTCCGCTCCCGGATCGGCCGCGAGGCCCGTCGGCGTCGGGGGAGCGGTATAGACGAACTCCGTCGGCAGGTTCGCGTGGTCGGTGCCGCACGAGGAGCAGAGCAGGGCCGCCGAAAAGAGCGCGAACGCGATCGATCGTTTCATGATCTCCCCTTTTCAGAATGAAAGCGACGCCGCGACCGCGAATCCGCCCGCGCGCGGCGCGAACGCGATCGGCGGCACGCGCGTCTCGTCGAAGAGCACGCGGTCGACGATGTTGACGACCCACACGCCGACGGCGGCGCCGATGGCCGCTTGCCGGTACCGGTGCAGGCTCTCCGCGTCGTCCCACTTCTCGCGCATGACGTCGTACTGCTCGACGGCGTCGCCGATGTACGTCGCGCCGAGGTACGCGGCTCTCGCCCGGTCGTACTGCTCGACCGCGCGATCGTACTGCACGTCGGAGATCGCGAGCGCGACGAGCGAAACCACCTCGCCCCCCGCGAACAGGGCGGCCCGGCCGTAGTGGCCGGCGCGCGTCTGGCCCCAGCCCGGGAAAAACACCGAATACCAGAGGTTCTCCCCCGCGCTTGCGTCCGCGGCCGCGCCCGCGAGCGCCGCCGCCACGAGCATCGCCGCAATGTATCGTTTCATGCCGCTCCTCTCAGCCTCTAACCCCGAACGACCACGTATGAATTGTACGCCAACCGGCGGCGCTTGTTGCAGAAAAATCCTTCGTCCCCTCCCGTCACGCTCCC
Organism: bacterium UBP1_UBA4783; assembly: GCA_002403075.1. Taxonomy (GTDB): domain Bacteria; phylum Krumholzibacteriota; class Krumholzibacteriia; order Krumholzibacteriales; family Krumholzibacteriaceae; genus SSS58A. The sequence continues at coordinate 2,575 of DHHB01000085.1, forward strand.
CCCGCGGCCCCCGGCGGGCCCGGCGCCTTCCCCGCTTCGAGCGGCTCCGGCGTACCCTCCGGCCCGTTCTCCCCGCACTCCTCCCGCGTCCCCGGCGGCGCGTCTTCGTCCGTTTCCACCTCGATCCGGTCGCGTTTTCCGAACTCGTGGAGCATCGCCGCGCCCCCCACCGCCACCGGCAGGTACATTCCGAGAAGCCGCCAAAGGATCACGTACGGCGCGACGAGACCTCTCGTGACGATCGGCGCCATGAGCGCGGCGGAGCTGAGCTCGGCCGCGCCGCTCGCCCCCGGCGTCGGGAAGTAGTAGTTGATGAGGATGATCGCCATCTGAAGGAGCGAGACGTGGAGGAACGACGCCTGCGCCCCGAGCGCGCGGACGATGCAGTAGGCGAGGGCGAATTTCGAGAGAAAGACGGCCGCCGTGACGATCACGGCCTGCACGAAGACGCGCGTGCGCCGGAAGAGGAAAAAGAGGATCTGCCGGTGGCAGCGGTCCACCGCGGCGACCATCCCGCCCCCCCAGCTCCCCTCCCGCAGGTAATCCTTCCCTCGGACGCGCGAGAGCGCGCGAACGATGAGCCGCATGAGCTCGCGGTAGAATCCGGGTGAGACGATCGCGATGACCGTCAGGGCCGCGACGGCGAGGAAGAAGAGGATGCCGACCGCGAAGAGACCGCGCAGCATCGAGCCCGGCAGCGGAACCGCCTCCTTCGAAACGAAGGTCGCCGCGGCCGCCACGATGAGGAAGAGCGTCGTGCTGACGAAGCTCATGACGCTCGAGGAAGTCGCCGCGACCGCGCTCATTCCGCCCGCGTGGAGCATGTATATCTGGGCCGGCCCCCCTCCCATCTGCGCCGGCGTAACGGCGCCGAGGAAATAGTTCGCGAGGTTCGCCTTGACGCAGGTTTTGAACCGCACGCGCGGATAGAAGACGCGCCCGAAGATGTAGATGCGGTATCCCGAGCCGATCCAGTCGATCGCGATGAGCGGGACGGCGGCGAGCAGCCACACGGGGTCGATCCCCTGAAACGCCTCGACCGTCATGTGCGATCTCGTGAAGAGAAATATCCCGACGAGGCTGAGAAGGCTTATGACCGTGAATATGTTCGCGCCGCGGCGGATGCCCCGGCGCGTTATCTGAATCGCCATGACGATCTCTCTCCCCCGTTTCGCGAATAATATGTATCGGCGGCCCGCGGGTAAAGCCTCAAATTGGCGGAGGCGGCATTTGACAGGGGCGCGAAACTTTTATATCTTATTCTCTCTCACATCGTTGCGCGCAGCGCGACTCCCTTTCGTCACGGAAACCGCGTCGGGGAGGGAAAACCGATGATACGGGTCGAACGTCTGACCAAGTACTACGGAACGAACGTCGGCGTCAGAAACCTCGACTTCGGCGTCGAGAAGGGCGAGATCCTGGGCTTTCTCGGCCCGAACGGCGCCGGCAAGACGACGACGATGAAGATGCTCACCTGCTATCTGCCGCCCACGTCCGGCACGGCGAAGATCTTCGGGCATGACATCATCGAGGAGTCGATGGAGGTGCGGCGCCTCATCGGCTATCTGCCCGAGCGCAATCCGCTCTACGGCGACATGCCGGTCCGCGGCTACCTCGAGTTCGCGGCCGACCTCAAGGGCGTGCCGGTCTCCCGCCGGCGGGCCGAGGTGGACAGCGCGATCGAGCGCTGCGGCCTCGAGGCGGTCCCCCGCCGCACGATATCGAAGCTCTCGAAGGGGTACCAGCAGCGCGTCGGCATCGCGCAGGCGATCCTGAACGATCCCGCGCTCCTCATCCTCGACGAGCCGACGCTCGGCCTCGACCCGAAGCAGATCATCGAGATCAGACGCCTCATCCAAAGCCTCGGCGGCGAGAAGACGGTCATCCTCTCGAGCCACATCCTCCCCGAGGTGAGTCAGGTCTGCAACCGCGTCATCATCATCAACCGCGGCGAGCTCGTCGCGGTCGACACGCCGGACAACCTGCGGGCGCGGCTCATGAAGTCCTCTCGGCTGCGCGTCAAGGTCCGCGACGACGCCGCGTCCGACCGCGCCGCGGCGATCGTCTCGGGCGTCGCGGGCGTGCTTCTCGCGCGGGAGGAGCCGGCGGCGGACGGCGTGCGCTCGCTCACGATCGAGTGCGCGAGCGACCGGGACGCGCGCGAGGAGATCGTCCGCGCCCTCGTCTCGGCGGGCGTGCCGCTCCTCGAGCTTCGCGCCGAGGAGCTCTCCCTCGAGGACATCTTCCTGCAGCTCGTCACGGAGGAGGTGGGCTGAATGAGAACGATCGCCGCGATATACCGCAAGGAGATCAGGTACTACTTCCATTCGCTGACGGCGTACGTCATGATCGGCGTCTTTCTCGCGCTCGCGGGATATTTCTTCTACAGCATCTTCCGCTACTACAACTACCTGTCGTTCCAAGCGGCGCGCGAGCCCTACCTCGCGGGCCAGCTCAACCTCATCGACGGCGTCATGCGGCCGCTCATGGGGAACGTGAGCGTCGTGCTCCTCTTCGCGCTGCCGCTGCTCACGATGCGGCTCCTCGCCGAGGAGAAGCGGCAGGGCACCTTCGAGCTTCTCCTCACCTACCCGGTGAGCGATCTCGCGGCGATCGCGGGCAAGTATCTCGCCGCGCTGACCGTCTTCGCCGTCATGCTCGCGGGAACGCTCCTGTACCCCATACTGCTCGCGATCTACTCGAGTCCGGAGCCCGGCCCGATCGTCACGGGATACGTCGGGCTCTTCCTCATGGGCTGCACCTTCATTTCAATGGGCATCTTCTTCTCGTCGCTCACCTCGAGCCAGATCGTCGCCGGCGTGGCGACGTTCGCCCTCTCGCTCTTCTTCCTCGTCATCGGCTGGGCGGCCCCCTTCGCGGGCCCGACGCTCTCGAAGGTCATCGCCCAGTTTTCCCTGCTCGAGCATTACGATTCGTTCGGGAAGGGGCTCATCGAAGCGCAGGACGTCACGTACTACGTCTTTCTCACGGGGTTCTTCCTCTTCGCGACGCTGCGGTCACTCGAATCTACGCACTGGAGGAGCTGACGATGCAACGGATCATGAAGATCATCGGTCCGGCCGGGCTCGTGCTCACGCTCGTCGGAGCCGTCACCTACGGCATCCTCTCGTCGAGCGGCCCCCTCGCGCTCCTGCCGCTCGCCGCGGGGCTCGCGCTCGTCGCGATCTCCGTCGTCTCCTCGCTCCGCGGCGACCGGACCGAGGGCTCGCGGCGGAGCGCCCGCCTCGGGATCAACGCCGCCGTTTCGATCATCGCTCTCGCCGCGATCCTCGTCTTTCTGCAGACGATCGTCTCGCGGCACAGCGGGCGCTGGGACACGACGGCGAACAAACGATTCTCGCTCTCGCCGCAGACGGCGAAGATCCTCGACGCCCTGCCGCGGAACGTCTCGTTCACGTGCTTCTTCAAGGACGCGGCGCCGGGACGCAAGGAGCTCGAGGATCTCCTCAAGTCCTACGCGGCCGAGAGCCCGCGGATCTCGTACGCGTTCATCGATCCCGACGCCGACCCGTCGGCTGCGCGGCGGTACAAGATCACCCAGTACAACACGATCGTCGTCGAGAGCGGCGGCAACGAGGAAAAGCTCGTCGCGACGACCGAAGAGGCGGTCACGAACGCGATCCTCAAGGTCACGCGGGACCGGAAAAAGATCATATACGTCCTCGCCGGCCACGGCGAAAAATCGATCGAGGACGCGGAGCCCGCGGGGCTCGCGCAGCTGCGCGCCGCGGTCGAGGCGGAGAGCTACGAGATACGGCCGCTGCTCGCGCTCCGCGACACGATCCCCGGCGACTGCGCCGTGCTGCTCGTCGCGGGACCGGAAAAGGACCTCTTCCCGGAAGAGATCCGCATGATCGAGCGCTACCTCGCCGCGGGCGGCGCCGTGCTCGTCCTCGTCGATCCGATGACCGAGATACCGGGCCTCGCGGGGCTCCTCGCGTCCTACGGCATCGAGACGACGAACAGCGTCGTCGTCGACCGCTTCGGCAAGCTCCTCGCAGGCAACTACCTGACGCCCGTCGTGAACGCCTACGGGAACCATCCGATCGCGGCGAACTTCCGCCACGCGTCCTTCTTCCCGCAGGCCCGCGCCCTGCGCTCGACGTCGGGCGGGGATCCGGCGGCCGGCGTCACGGTGCTCGCCTCGACCGGGGCGTCCGCGTACGGCGAGACCGATCTCGAGGGCGTCCTCAAAGGGAGGACGCAGTTCGACGGCGAACGCGACATCGCGGGCCCCGTGGACGTGGCGATCGTCGCCTCGCGCGAGATCCCGCCCGTTCTTGCCGCGGCCGACGCGAAGCCGCGGCGGAGCAAGATCGCGGCGTTCGGCGACAGCGATTTCGCCTCAAACGCGTATTTCGCCCTCTCCGGCAACAAGGATCTCATTCTCAACACGATCGGATGGCTCGCCGAGGAGGAGGATCTCATCGCCGTGCGCGCGAGGGATCCCGTGAGCCAACCGGTCATCATCTCGGTCGGTCAAGGCAAGCTCGTCTTCTGGCTGCCGGTCGTCGGGCTCCCCGCGGCGGTTCTGCTCGCGGGGGCGCTCGTCGTCGCATACCGGCGCCGAAGCGACTAGCGGAGGGCGGTGCGCGATGCGGTTCAAGGCCACCACGTTGCTGCTTCTCGCGGCGCTCGCGGCGGTCGCGGCGTATTACTTTCTGATCGAGGAGCGCTCCCGCGCCGGCAAGGAGCGCGCGCGTCTCGAGGGCACGAAGCTCTTCCTCTACGAGAAGAAGGACATCGAACGGTTCGCGCTCACGAATCCGCAGGGCGAGCGGATCGAGGTCGAGCGCGACGGCGATCTCTGGCGCGTCGTCTCCCCCGTCGAGGCCCCCGGAGACGGCCCGACGATCGACGCCTTCATCGGGCAGGTCGTGCCGGGGCGGCGCGGCCGCGAGCTCGCCGCCGCGAAGGATCCGGCCGAGTACGGTCTCGCGGAGCCGTTCGCGACCCTCGTCATCCGCCGCGCCGGCGCCGAGCGGCCCGACACGCTCTTCGTGGGCGACAAGACGCCGACGAGCCACAACAGCTACGTGCGGATCGGGGCGGCGGGGCCCGTGCTCGTCTCGAGCGACATCACGCACAACGTGATGAACAAGAACCTCTACCACCTCCGCGACAAGAACTTCATTTCGATACGCTCCGATTCGATCGAGGCCCTCGCGATCGAGAGCGCCGGGCGAACGCTGCGGCTCCGCCGGGAGGGCGTTCACTGGTGGTTCGATGGGCGCCGCGTGCGCGCAGATCGGACGAAGGTCGAGCCGTACACGGACGCCGTCGCCGGCGCGATCATCTACGGATTCGTCCGCGAGGACGCCTCGGAGCTCGCGTCCTACGGCCTCGCCTCGCCCTCGAAGCGTCTCTCGCTGTCGACCGGCGGCGAAACGATACGCGTCTCGTTCGGCGAGACGAAGGACGGCAAGGTGCACGCCGTTCGGGACGGGCTCGACAAGGTCATCCTCCTCGACGGGAAGCTCCTCGAGGCGTTCGACTGGACCGCCGAGAACCTCCGCGCCAAGAACCTCTCCTTCCTCCCGGAGGACTCGGTGCGCGTGCTGCGGTATGAGACGCCAGATACGAGCGTCGTCTTCCGGCGCGCCGGCACGAAATGGGTCACGGCGGAGGCGGATTCGACCGCTCTCCGCTCGTGGGAGGTGAACGCGCTTCTGCGCAAGCTCGGCTCGACGACCTTCGAGCGGATCATCGCGGAGCCGCTCCCGCCGGGCGGCGCGCGGCTCGCCTCGCCGCGCCTCACGGTCACGCTCGAGAACGCGGCGGGCGCCGCCGTCGAACGCGTCACGATCGCGGGATCGGGCGGCGCCGAGAGGGGCGCCTCGACGACGGCCGACTGCATCGGCGCGCTTCCCGCCGGCACGGCCGGCGCTCTGCACGAGATCTTCATGCGCATCGGGGGCCGAAGCTAGCAGCCCCCCGAGCGCTCTCTCCCGGCCCTTCCCGGCCGCCCGCCCGCGGGTCGCGTGGAGCGATCGGGCCGCGAGGTCCGCGGCCGCCCAAGGCCCGCGGCCGCCCAAGGNNCCGCGGCCGCCCCTTGTTGCAATGAACGCCGGGCTCTGCTATCTTTGAAGCGTACCGTCGCCGCGCGAATCGCGGCCGTCCCGCGAGGAAGCGACGCCATGCCGTTACCGAAAGACAAGCCGCACGCCGGCCCGCGGGAGGGGCGCCCGTTCGAGGCCCCGTTCACCCGCCGCGCGTTTCTCGGCGGCTCCGTGGCGCTGATCGCCGCCGCCGCCGCGGACCGGCTCGTTCCGTCCCCTCTCTTCGCCGCCGATCCTCCCGTCGAGGCCCGCTACTACGAGAAGCTCCCGGGCTCCCGCGTGCGCTGTCTTCTCTGCCCGCGCGGCTGCGTCCTCAGCGTCGGCGGACGCGGCTTCTGCGCCGTTCGCGAGAACCGTGGAGGCGTCCTGTACACGCTCGTCTACGGGCAACCGTGCGCCATTCACGTCGATCCGATCGAGAAGAAGCCGTTCTTCCACGTCCTCCCCGGCACGTCCGCGCTGTCGCTCGCGACCGTCGGATGCAACCTCGACTGCAAGTTCTGCCAAAACTGGCAGATCTCGCGCTCGCGCCCCGAGGACGCCGATACGAAATACGTCGCCCCCGCCGGCATAGCCGATCGAGCCGCGGCCGCGGGCGCTCACTCGATCGCCTACACGTACGGCGAGCCCGTCGTCTTCATCGAGTACGCCGGCGACATCGCGGCCGCCGGTCGCGCGAAGGGTATCCGAAGCGTGGTCGTCTCGAACGGCTACATACGGAAAGAGCCGCTTCTCGATCTCTGCCGCTTCGTCGACGCGATCAAGATCGATCTCAAATCGTTCGACGAGTCGTACTACCGCGACGTGTGCGGCGGATCGCTCGCGCCGGTGCTCGACACGATCGCGTCGGTGCGCGCCGCGGGCGTGTGGCTCGAGCTCGTCTACCTCGTCGTTCCGACCCTCAACGACGATCTGTCGAGGATCCGCGAGATGGCCCGCTGGATCGTCTCGAACGCGGGCCCCGACGTGCCGCTCCATTTCTCGAGGTTCTTCCCTCACTATCGGCTCGCGAACCTGCCGCCGACGCCGGTATCGACGCTCGACCGGGCGCACGAGATCTGCCGCGAGGCGGGGCTTCGCTTCGTGTACGTCGGGAACGTGCCCGGCCACGAAGCGGAGCACACCTATTGCCCGAAATGCGGGAAGAAGATATTGGCGCGCAGCGGCTACCGCATCGCCGCGATCGACATGCGCGGTGACTCGTGCCGTTTCTGCGGAGAGAAGATACCCGGAATCTGGCGGGAGGAGTGACGGTGGGACGTTCGATGAAGACGGCGGCCGTCATGCTTCTCGCCTCCCTCGTCGCGGGCGCCGCGGGCGCCCGGAAGGATGGAAACGCCATGGATCGGACGGTGCGCACGCCGGCCGTCGCCGGCCAGTTCTACGCGGACGACCCGAAGGCCCTGCGGGCGGAGATCACGCGCTACCTCGACGCGGCCTCGTCGAAGCCGTTCGCGGGCGAGGTCGTCGCGCTCGTTTCGCCGCACGCGGCGTACATGTATTCGGGACAGGTCGCCGCGTACGCCTACCGGCTCGTCCGCGACGCGCGGTACGACGCCGTCGTCGTCATCTCCCCCTGCCACGTGGAGTATTTCCCGTACGCCGCGGTCTATCCGGGGGCGGCCTATCGGACGCCGCTCGGCGAGATCCCCGTCGACGGGGCGCTCGCGAAGCTCATCGCGTCGAAGAGCGATCTCGTGAAGCTCGACGTGAAGGGGCACGAGGTCCGTCCGATGCAACGGGCCGAGCATTCGCTCGAGGTGCAGCTCCCGTTCCTTCAGGTGGCGCTCGGAGAGTTCGCGATCGTTCCGATCGTGATGGGGGATCAGTCGCCCGGCGTCATCGAGGCCCTCGGAGAGGCGCTCGGGGAGACGCTCGCCGGACGGAGGGCCCTCATCGTCGCGAGCACCGACCTCTCTCACTTCCACGGTGACCGCGAGGCGCGCGCTCTCGACGGCGCGTTCCAGAAGAGCCTCGCCGCGTTCGATCCCGGGGCGCTCGTCGCCGAGCTTTCGCGCAAGGGCGCGGAGGCGTGCGGAGGCGGGCCGACGGCCGCGGCGATGATCGCGGCGAGAAAGCTCGGCGCCGACCGCTGCGAGGTGTTGAACTACGCGAACTCGGGCGACGTGACGGGGGACCGCCAGAGCGTCGTAGGCTACGTCTCGGCCGCGATGTTCCGGCCGGCCGGCGCCGGAGGCGGGGCGAAGGTTTCGGACGCCTCTACCGGCCTCTCGCGCACCGACAAGGCGTATCTCCTCTCCCTCGCGCGCGCGGTCATCGCCGAGGAGCTCGGCGTCGAAGCGCGCAGGCCGTCCGCGTCCCCTTCTCCCGTCCTCAACGAGAAGCGGGGCGCATTCGTCACGCTCCACAAGCGCGGGAAGCTCCGGGGCTGCATCGGCTATATAGAGGCCGTGAAGCCCCTCGTCGAGACGATCGAGGAGATGGCGAAGGCCGCCGCCTTCAGCGATTGGCGGTTCGCGCCGGTGACCGCTTCCGAGGTTCCCCAGCTCGAGATCGAGATATCGGTGCTGAGCCCCATAGCGCCCGTCTCCGATCCGGCCTCCATCGTCGTCGGCACGCACGGGCTCATCGTCACGCGCGGGTCGAGCCGCGGGCTTCTCCTCCCGCAGGTTCCGACCGAGTGGGGATGGGACCGCGAGACGTTTCTCGCCCAGACCTGCGTCAAGGCCGGGCTCCCCGAGAACGCGTGGCGGGAGAAAGGCACCACGATCGAGTGCTTCTCCGCCGACGTCTTCTCCGAGAAGGAGCTCGGGCTGCGATAGCCGCTACCACCCGCGGCCCGCGAGGAGCGCGGCCGCGAGCGCGTGCACGAAGGCGACGAAGACCGCCGTTCCCGCGAGCCCGAGGAGCGGGAAAAGGGCGAGACCGCCGATCGCCCCCGCGGCGCACGCCCCGAGGAGATCCCATCCGTAGAACGTCGCGGGCGCGATCTTTCCCCCTTCCGGGAAAGCCCGCCGGACGACGATGGGATAGTAGGCGCCCGTGAGCGCGCCGCCCGCCGCGGCGAGGCACAGAAAAACCGCCGATCCCCACGAGAACGAGAGCGCGGCTCGGGACGCGAACGCCGGCCAGCCGGCGAGCGCGAAGGCGAGCAGTATAAAGAGCCCGTGTATCGTCCGCAGCGCGCCCCCTCCCCACCGCTCGCGGCGGATCGAGGCCGCCGCCCCGGCCGCCGCCCCCGCCATGAAGAGCGCCGTGAGCATCACGATTCCGTGGTAGAGAAGCCCCGTGAACGACTGGTACGCGAGCAGTATGAGAAGCTGCAGGAGGAAGCTCCCGAAACCGACCGCCGACACCGCGAGCCGCGGCCTCAGCTGCCCGCGCGCCGCGGCGAAGAGAACGAGCAGGGCGGCCCCGAGGGCGAGCGCCGGCGCGGGACCGGGAAGATCGGCGGCGGCGCCCGCCGCGCCCGCGAGAGGCGACCCCATCCTCCTCGCCTCGACGGCGAGCTCGTAGAGCGGGAGCGACGGCCGCGCGTCGCGGTTTCGTCTCGTCTCCCCCGCCCGCTCGAGATCGCCGCGGAGCAGCTCCCTGCGCTCGGGCGAGAGGCGGAACGGCAGGTAATCCCGCCCGACGTACGCCGCCTCGATCCCCCGCTCCTCGAGCCGGAGCGGCAGGAGCGCGGGATCGACCGGCCTCTCCCCCGCGAGATAGCAGGCCGTGTTGCCGGGGAGCACGACGACCGATGGCATGGCGTCCCGCAGGGTGAGCTCGACGCACCTGAGGGCGCGGGCGGACTCGCGGCTCAGAAAATTCTCCGAGGACGGATGAGTGATCGCGAGCACGCCGCCCGGCTCGAGCGCCCGGCGCGCGATCTCGAAGAACTCCCTCGTGAAGAAGCGGTTCCACTGGAGGTTCACCGGCGCCGGCGCCGACACGATCACGACGTCGTATCTCGCGTCCCCCGCCGAGAGGTGAAAGCGCCCGTCTCCCGCGATGAACCGCACGCGCACGGGCGGCGCGGCCGTCCCTCCCCGCGCTTCGCGGGCGACGGTCGTGTCCCGAGAGGCGCCCGGTCCGTGCTCCAGATCGAAGAGGCTTCCGTCGAGCTCGACGCAATCGACCGACTCGATCGACGGGTGCTTCACCGCCTCGCTCCACCCGCCGCCGAGCGAGCCGCCTATGAGGAGAACGCTCCGCGGCGCGGGATGCGCGAGGAGCGGCAGGTGAACGGTCTCCTGCGTGCGCTCGGGCTCTGGCGTCGAGTAGAGCCGCGCGCCTCCGGAGAAGACCGACCGCACCTCGTCGCGATACGCGACGACGACCTCGCCGAAGCGGGACGAGTAGAACCGCTCGATCACGTACCCGGGGAATATTCTCCCCATGCTCCACCGGTCGAGCGCGGGGATGGCCGCGCTCGAGAGAAAGACGACGCCGAAGAGCGCCGCCGCGACCGCCGCGCGACGCCGCGGGGGCGGCGGAACGAGTGCCGCCGCGAAAAGGAGCAGGAGACCCGCCACGAGCGCCGCCTCGAGCTGCGAGAAGAACGACACGACGAAGAACGAGAAGAGCACCGCCCCGACGACCGATCCGGCCGCCTCCCAGAGGTAGACCCGCACGATCCCGTTCCGGACGCTTCCGCGGCGCTCGCGCCACAGAACGCTCGCCGTGTTGTAGATCGAGCCGTAGACGAAGGCGAACGGGGCGACGGCGAGAAACGAGACGGCGAGCGAGGGCCCGAGCGGAGCGAGCGTGCCGGGCGGCCTCGCGAGGAGCGACCGGGCGATCCTGATGCCGAGAACGGTGAGCGGCGAAAGCGCCGCGGCGGCGGCGGCGAGCGCGAGAAACCGTCCGTAGCCGCCCCCGCGGCCGCCCGGCGCGGCGCGGCCTCCGGCGAGCGCCCCCACCCCGACCCAGAAGAGCCAGCTCGCGAGCACCGCTCCGACGGCGAGCTCCGTGCCGGTGAAGAGCGAAAGGATTTCACGGACGAAGACCGACTGCGAGACGAGCGCGGTGCACCCGAGGGCGGCGACATGAAGCGGATGTACGGTTCGTTCCTGCACGGCGGGAAGCCCGCGTCCTCACGCGAAGTAGTCGCGCTCGAACGCCTCGTCGAAATCGAACACCTCGATGAAATCAAGGATGCTGTCGCCCTCGGTCGTCGACAGCTCCTTCGCGTCGACGAGCGCGAAGACGATGTTCCCGATGTCCTCGGTCGCCTTCACGCCCCAAAAGTTGAGCACTTCCTTCGCCATCGGGCCGAAGCGATCGACGGCGAGCTTCTGCGCGCCCTCGCAGAGCTCCCGGCCCGTGACGTGGCGGACCTCGCCGACGTCGCGCAGCGTGTACGCCACCGCGTCCAGCACGAAGGCGTACGCCTCGGTATGATAGCGCTCGCCGTCGCCGGCGCGTATCTCCTCGAGACGCTCCCGCATTCCGTCGTCGTCCCCCTTGTCGATCCCCGTCACGTCCGCACCTCCCCCCGCCGTATGATCGTATCCCGCTCCCACGCCGGATCGGGATCCGGATAGTCGATGACGTAATGGAGTCCGCGCGATTCCTTTCTCATCATGGCCGACTCGATGACGAGGCTCGAAACGAGCGCGATATTCCGAAGTTCCACGAGATCCGCCGACACGCCGTACGCGGTCCAAATGCGCTCGGCCGTTTCGAGGATCTGAGCGATACGCTCCCGCGCGATCCCGAGACGCTCCCGCGACCGCACGATGCCGACGTAATCCCACATGACGCGCCGCGCGAGATCCCAATCGTGGTCGAGGATCACCGTGTCGAGCACCTTGGGGTTGCGCACGCCCGGCAGGGCGAGCTTGCCGGCGGGGCCCGCCGCGCCCCGGCCCGGCTCGCGCTCGAGCGTGGCCGCCGCGCGCGAGGCGAGCACGAGCGCTTCGAGCAGTGAGTTGCTCGCGAGCCTGTTCGCCCCGTGCACCCCCGAGCAGGCGACCTCGCCGATCGCCATGAGCCCCTCGAGATCGGTCCGGCCGTCCATGTCCACGCGCACGCCGCCGCACATATAGTGCGCCGCCGGCACGACGGGTATCGGCTGCGCGGCGATGTCGACGCCGAACTTGAGACAGTTCTCGTAGACGTTCGGAAAACGCTTTCGCAGCCACTCGGCCGGCCGGTGCGTGATGTCGAGGAGGAGGTGCTTGTCTCCCCTGCGCTTCATCTCCCGGTCCATCGCCCTCGCCACGACGTCCCGCGGGGCGAGCTCGCCGCGCGGATCGTACGATTTCATGAACTCCTCGCCGGCGAGGTTGCGAAGCCGCGCCCCCTCGCCGCGAAGCGTCTCGGAGACGAGGAAGGATTTCGCCTCGGGATGGTAGAGGCACGTTGGGTGGAACTGGACGAACTCGAGGTTCGCGAGCGACGCGCCCGCCCGGTAGGCCATCGCCATGCCGTCGCCCGTCGCGACGTCGGGGTTCGACGTATAGAGGTATATCTTCCCGGCGCCTCCCGTCGCGAGAACGGTGTGCGGCGCCACTATGGCGAAGATCGATTTCGAGCGGAGGTCGAGCGCGTAGCATCCCGAGACGCGGCCGGCGCCCGCGCCGTCGACGAGATCGATCGCGAGGCAGTCCTCGCGCACGGAGATGCGCGGGTTCGCGCGCACGGCGGCGAGGAGCGCCGTCTCGAGCTCGCGGCCGATCACGTCGCGGTAATGGACGATGCGCGCCGCCGAATGCCCGCCCTCGCGGCCGAGGGCGAGATCGTCCCCGTCGTCCGTCTTGTTGAAGCGGACGCCGAGATCGGCGAGCTCGCGCACGCGCGCGGGGCCCTCCCGCACCACGATCTCGACGGCCTCCCGCCGGCACAAGCCCGCCCCCGCCGCGAGCGTGTCCGCGATGTGGCCCTCGAAAGAGTCGTCCTTGTGCGTCACGGAGGCGATCCCGCCCTGCGCGTAGTAGGTGTTGCTCTCGGCGAGCGAGCGCTTCGTCACGACGAGGACGTCGGCGGACCGGGCCGCCTTGAGGGCGAAAAAGAGCCCGGCGGCGCCGCTTCCGAGCACGAGAACGTCTGTCCGGACGGTATCCATCGAAACGCCTCCTCGAGGATGAGTTATCATAGGAAACGATACCCCCCTCCGCAACATAAACAAATGCAATATGCACTCCGCGGCCGGGCGGGGCACGAGGCGGCGGCGACCGCCGCCGTAACACCTTATCGCTGCGCGCGTTGCGCTTTCGGCGACCCGGCGGGTCTTGGCACAATCATTGCGAGGGTTCGGCTACGGCACTATCGAGATGCCAGTTACATTGGAGGAGGTTACCCGATGTTTAAACCGATCCATCTCATCGCGTTCGCATCCGCGCTGATCGCCGCGGCGCTCCTCATGAGCTGCACCGACGAGACGAACTACGATCAGCGCACGGTCGTCTACGTGGCGAGCATGAACGACGACGCGCCGTTTCTCTGCGACGTCCTGAATCAGGGCGACTCGCTCTACGAGCGCGACGGCGTGACGTACAAGACCGACGACGACTACATCACCGAGGACCACATCAAGGTCGTGTTCCACAACAAGCCGTACAACGGCATAGTCGATCCCGAGAACGGCTCGCTCGGCGATTTCCTCGTGACCGACTACGACGTGTCGTTCGCCCCGTTCGGCTCGGCTCCCGTTCCGGTCCCCGCCTTTTCGGGAAAAACGAGCATCCTCGTGCCGGCCGGCGAGCTCGTCGAGGGGTACATCCTCCTCGTGCCCTTCGGCGCGAAGAACGTCGCTCCGCTGTCCGGCATCATGTATACGGCGACCGAGATCATGACGATCGCGACCGTCACGTTCCGCGGCCACGAGATCATGACGGACCGCGAGGTCGCCTTCGGATCCGGCATCACGGTGAACTTCGCCGATCCGCTCCTGACCCGGAACCAGCAGAGATAGCGTTTCAGGGTAACCGATTCGATCAGATAGATTCGCGCGGGGAGCCCGTCACGGGGCTCCCCGCTTTTTTCATGCGCCGAGCCCGATGAGCGCGAGCAGCCGATCGGCGTCCGATATCCGCATCTCTATAGCCAGCGCGTATACCTGCGCTCCGGGCGGGAAGAGATCCGCCGCCTTCGCAAAATCCTTCTCCGTCGTGATGAAGAGCGCTTCGGGCCCGCCCGCACGAGCGATCTCCCCGATCTCCGCGGCGCGATAGCGATGATGATCCTCGAAGCGGAAAGCGGCGCGCGGGGATACGCCGAGCGCGGCGGCCATCTCCTCGAACGGCTCCGGACGCGCTATCCCGGAGAATAGAACGGCCTCGCGCCCCGCGGCGAACGAGAGCGGCTCGCGCGCGCCGCCGCGCCCCGCGAGGCACGCGGCCTCGTGCCGCGCGAAAAACACCGGCTTCCCCCCGACGTATCGTTTCGCCTCCTCCGGCACGCGTTCCTCCCGAACGCGCGTGAATATGACGGCGTCCGCGCGCTTCGCGGCGCCGGGGAGCTCCCGCAGGCGTCCCGCCGGCACGAGGAGCCCGTCCTCGAACGGGCGCTCCCAGTCGAGCAGCAGCACGTCGAGATCCTTCGCGATCGAACGATGTTGATAGGCGTCGTCGAGCAGGACGTGCGTCGGGGCGAAGAGCCCCGCAGCGAGCGCGGCGCCCCGCCGCCTCCTCGCGTCCGTCACGACGCGGATGCCTCGCGCGACATAGGAGGCGGCCTCGTCGCCGAAAAGCCGCGCGATTCCCGCGGCCGCGCCGGCCGGACCCGGGACGCACGTCCCCCGGCCCTCCATCGCTCCGCCGTAACCCCGCGAGACGACGACCGCCGTGCCGCCGTGGGCGCTGATCGCCCGGGCGAGCGCGACGACGCAGGGGGTCTTGCCGCCTCCCCCCGCGGCTATGTTTCCGATCGATACGACGAACGGGCGCTTCCCCGATGCCGCGGGAGGCATGAAGCGGCGCCCCGCGGCCGCCGCCGCGCGGCCCGCCGCCCACGCCCCGGCGCCGTAGAGCCCGGCGAGGAGGAGGCGCAGCGGAAAGAGAACGCGCCACGCCCCCGCGCCGCGCGCGAACTTCATCCAGAGGGGATATCGCTCAACGATCTTCATGCGGCCACACATCCGATCCGTCGTACCCGAGGCTCCGGTCGAGCTCCGCGGTGAGCTCGCGAAGGCCGCGCTCGAGCCTCAGGCGGAGCTCCTCGCGCTCCCCGGGCCCGGCCCCCTCGGGCACGACGAACGGCTCGCCGTAGGCGACGACGACTCTCGCGAACGGATACGGGAGCTGGAACCGGTCCCACGAGCGGAAAAGCCGCCTCGGGCGCGCGGCGTTCGATACGGGGACGACGGCGCTTCCCGTCATCCTGCCGAGCTCGACCGCTCCCTGCTGCACCACGCCCCGCGGGCCGCGGGGCCCGTCGATCGTGAGGCCGACGTCGAGACCCTCGCGCAGCACGCCCGCGAGGTCGCGGAGCGCCGCGGCCCCTCCCCGCGACGTCGATCCCTTGAGGTGGCCGAACCCCAGACGCTCGATCGTCTTCCCCATGAGATCGCCGTCGGCGTGGTGCGAGGCGAGGACCTGCACGCTCCGTCCGCGATGGGTATAGCTCAAAACGAGGAGCCGCCCGTGAAAGAACCCGAATACGACCTGCTTCGAGAGCGAGCGCGCGCGCTCGAGCCGCTCGACGCCGCGCCACTCGACGCGCCACGTCGCGCCGACGGCCCGTATGAAAAGGGCGCCGAGCCTGCTCGCGATCCCGGGATGGACGCGCAGCTTCATGTCGCTCCCCGCCCTCCGCCGGCGGTCGCGCGAACGGCGTCGGTTCCGCTCTCCCCGCCCGCCATCCGGAGCGCGATGTCGGCGATCCGTCCGACGCCGCCGTCCCCGCCAAGGCGCTCGCGAAGATCGAGGAGGCCGGCCGAGACGCGGCGGTACTCTTCGGGATCTCCGAGAAGCCGCGCCGCGGCGTCCGCTATCCGCCGGGGCGTCGCCTCCCCCTGAATGAGCTCGGGAACGAGCGCGCGCCCGGCGAGCACGTTCGGCATCGCGATATGCGGCACTCGGACGAGAAGCCTCCCGAGCCGGTAGTTGAGCGGCGAGGTGCGGTAGCATACAACCATCGGCGTTCCCGAGATCGCCGTCTGGAGCGTCACGGTCCCTGAGACGGCAAGCGCGAGCGCGCTTCGCGCGAGAGCCTCGACGCCGTCCCGCGCGACGCCGAAGTAACCGCGCATGCCGGCCTCGACCGGGGCGGCGCTCTCCGGGATCATCGGCGCGAGGCCCGCGAGAAATCGCGCCCCGGGAAACCTTTCGTGGAGGATACGCGCGGCGTCGACGAGCACGGGGTATATCCGCCGGAACTCCTGAATGCGGCTCCCGGGAAAGAGCGTGACGGTGAACGGGGCGTCCGGTCGCGCGGGAGCCGTCTTCGGCGCCCCGGGCGACACGATCTCTTCGAGCATCGGGTGCCCCGCGAAAACGGCGGGGATGCCGGCGCGGCGGTAGAGCTCCTCCTCGAATGGGAGGATCACCGCCATGAGATCGACCGAGCGCCTCATGCCGCGGATCCGCCATCCCCCCCACGCCCAGATCTGAGGGCTGATGTAGTAGAGAACGGGCACCCCGCTTCGCCGCGCGGCGCGCGCGAGACGCAGGTTGAGCCCCGGATAGTCGACGGGGACGAAGAGATCGATCCCGCCCCCGCCGAGACGCCGCGCGAGCGAGCGCTCGAGCGCGAGAAACGAGGGGAGCTTCGCGAGCACCTCGCCGAAGCCCATGACGGCGTACGTTTCGAGAGGGAACAGTATCTCGGCGCCTGCAGCCTCGAGCTCCGCGCCCCCGAGGGCGAGAACGCGGCATCCGGGATCGCGGCGGCGGATCTCCCGCACGAGGCGGGAGGCGTGCTGCTCGCCGCTCGTCTCGCCGCAGGTGAGGAGTATCGTGGTCACTGCCGGCTCCGGCTTTCCGCCACGCGGGCGAGGATCTGCTCGGCCACCTCGAGCGCCGCGAGACCGGCCTCCCCGGTCACGGGGGGCTCCCCGCCGCCCGCGACGGCTGCGAGAAACGCCTCGATCTCCTTGCGGAGCGGCTCCGTCGCGTCGACCGAAACGGGGACCGGCCGGATGAGACTCATGGGATCGGCCGGCGCCGCGCCGGGAACGAACGCCGCCTTGAGCTCGTACGCCTCGACCGTTTTCTCGCGCAGATCGACGGAGACGTAGCGGTGCTCCTCGAAGAAACGGATCTTGCGGAGCGGCTCGCGCGAGATGCGGCTCGCCGTCACGTTCGCCGTGCAGCCTCCCTCGAACTCGAGCCGCGCGTTCACGATGTCGGAAGCGCTCGTGAGCACCCCCGCGCCCGAGGCGCGCAGATCGACGAGCCGGTCGCCGCCGAGGAGCGAAAGGATGAGGTCGATGTCGTGGATCATGAGATCCTGCACGACGGAGACGTCGATGCCCCGCGGCGTGAAGGTCGCGAGCCGGTGGGCCTCGATGAAGCGCGGCCGCCGGACGATGGAGCGGGCCGCCTCGAAGGCGCCGTTGAACCGCTCGATGTGCCCGACCTGGAAGACGAGCCCGCGCGAGCGCCCGAGGGCGACGAGCTCGCGCGCCTCGGCCACGGTCGAGGCGACCGGCTTCTCGACGAGGACGTGCGCGCCGCGCTCGAAGGCCGCGCGGACCGCCTCGTGATGGTGCGTCGCCGGCGTGCAGACGCTCACCACGTTCGAGATCTCGAGGAGCTCCTCGATCGTCCCGCAGACGCGCCCGCCGCGCTCCCGGGCGACGGCCTCCGCCCGCGCGCGGTCGCGGTCGTAGAGGGCGAGCGACGAGACCGATTTCAGCGTGGAATAGACGCGGGCGTGGTTCGACCCGAGCGCGCCCGTTCCGATCACCCCTGCCCTCACTGTGCGGGACGCGCCCATGAGACCTCCCCCGCCGCGGGACGCCTTGTCACCTGATGATGCCGCGCTCGGAGCCGCGTATGAACTCGACGAATCGTTCGATCTCCTTCGTGCGCGGGAGCTCCGCGTCGATGCGCTCGAGCGCCTGCGTCACGTTGAGACCGCTCCGGTAGAAGATCGCGTAGGCCTTCTTGAGCGCCGACCGCTGCTCGGCGGTGAAACCGCGGCGCCGCAGGCCCACGGAGTTGAGCCCCGCCGGACGGGCCGGGTTTCCCGCCACCTTGAGGTACGGAGGCACGTCCTGCGGGATCCTGCTTCCGCCGCCGACGAAACAGTATTCGCCGATCCGGACGAACTGGTGCACGGGCGTCACGCCCCCGATGCTCGCGAAATCGAACACCCGCACGTGGCCGGCGAGGTTCACGGCGTTCGCGATGATGACGTTGCTGCCGATCTCGCAGTTGTGCGCGACGTGAACGTAGGCCATGAGGAGACAACTGTCGCCGACGACGGTGCTCTCCCCCTCGCCCGCCGCGCTGTGAACGGTCACGTACTCGCGGATCGTGTTGTTGTCGCCGATGCGGACGAAGGTGCGCTCGCCCTTGTATTTCAGGTCCTGGCAGACGCTCCCGAGCGAGGCGCCGTGAAAGATCGTGTTGTTCGCGCCGATCGTCGTCTTTCCCTCGACGAGGACGGAGCTCCCGATCCGCGTGCCGTCGCCGACGCGGACGCTCTCGCCGACGATCGAGAAGGGCCCGACCGAGACGTTCTCGCCGAGCTCCGCGCCCGGCTTGACGATCGCCATGGGATGTATATCGACCGCCATGCCGCCTCCGTCAGCGATCGATGATCGAGGAGAAGAGCTCCGCCTCGGCGACGACCTGGCCGTCGACGTACGCGAGGCCGCGCATCTTGCAGAAGCGCTTGCGGAGCGAGATCATCTCGAGCTCGAAGCGTATCTGGTCGCCGGGAACGACCGGCTTGCGGAACTTCGCCTTGTCGATGCCGATGAAGTAGACGAGGTACTTCTCCGGCTTGTCGACGTTCGTGAGGAGCAGGATCCCCCCCACCTGCGCCATCGCCTCGATGATGAGCACGGCGGGCATGATCGGATGGCCGGGGAAATGCCCCATGAAGAACGGCTCGTTCATCGTGACGTTCTTGATGCCGACGACGCGCTTCTTGTCCTCGAGGGAGATGATGCGGTCGACGAGGAGGAACGGATAGCGGTGCGGCATGATCCGCTGGATGACGTTGATGTCCCAGAAACCCTCCGCCCCCATCGCCGCGTCGCGCTCCTGATTGCGGAGCCGCTCGGCGAGCAGCCGGGCGAACTTGAGGTTGTACTGGTGTCCCGACCGCACAGAGATGATGTGCCCCTCGATCGGCGCGCCGACGAGCGTGAGATCCCCCATGAGATCGAGGATCTTGTGCCGGACGAACTCGTTCTTGAACCGGAGCGGCACGTCGTTCACGATCCCCTTCTCGTCGACGGCGATCGCGTTGTCGAGGCTCCCGCCCTTGATGAGCCCCTGCGCCTTGAGCATCTCGACGTCGGACCAGAGCACGAAGGTGCGCGCCGGCGCGATCTGCTTGACGAAGAGATCCGGCGTCACGTCGAACGAGGCGTACTGGATCCCGATGTGCGGATTGCTGTACTCGATCGTGAAGCTCACCTTGAAACCGTCGTACGGCAGGGCGTGGAGCTCGATCCCGTCCTCGCTATAGCTCACCGGCGAGACGATGCGCAGGCATTTCGCCGGCACGCCCTGATTCTCGACGCCCGCCTTCTGGAGCGCGTCGACGAAGGGAGCGCAGCTCCCGTCGCGCGGTTCGGGCGGCTCGTCCGAGTCGATGTCCACCCGGAGGTTGTCGATCTGGAGCCCCGAGGCCGCGGCGAGGATGTGCTCGACCGTGTGGATCATGACGCCCTTGGCCGCGAGCGTCGTGTTGCGGCGGATTTCGCCGCTGTGTATCGACTCGATCTTCGCCGGAATCTCGACGGGCGGGTCGAGGTCCACGCGGCGGAAGACGACGCCCGTGTAGGCCGGCGCCGGGTTGAAGACGACCTTCACCCGTTTCCCCGTGTGGAGCCCCGTGCCCTCGTATGCGAAGGGCGTTTTAATCGTCCGTTGCTGGCGAACCACTATTTCCTCTTTTCGAGATCCTCCACGCGCTTCGCGAGCTCCTTGACGTCTCGGAAGAGCTCGGGGAGGCGCGCCCAGAGGGCGTATATCTTGCGGGCGCACGAGTGCTCGCGCGCCGGATATCCGGACACCTTCATATTCGCCGGCACCGATTTCGTGACCCCTCCCTGCGCCCCCACCATGACGTTGTCGCCGATGTTGATGTGCCCGACGAGGCCCGCCTGCCCGGCGAGCGTGACGTTCTTGCCGATCAGCGTGCTCCCCGAGACGCCGACCTGCGCCGCGAGTATCGAGTGCTCGCCGATGACGACGTTGTGCGCGATCTGCACGAGGTTGTCGATCTTGGCCCCGCGCTTAATGAGCGTGACCTCGGTCGTCGCGCGGTCGATCGTCGTGTTGGCGCCGATCTCGACGTCGTCCTCGATCCGGACGACGCCGATCTGCGGGATCTTCCGGTTCGCCTCGCCGTCCTTGGCGTAGCCGAAGCCGTCGGCTCCGATGACGCAGCCGGCGTGGAGGATGACCCGGTCGCCGATCTCGCAGCGCTCGCGGACCGTCACGTGGGGATAGAGCAGGCAGTCGGCGCCGATCGAGGCGTCGTCCAGCACGCAGACGAGCGGCAGGATCGTCGTGCGGTCGCCGATCCGGGCGTTCGCTCCGATGTAGCAGTAGGCGCCGATCGAGACGTCCGCGCCGATCGCGGCGCTCGCCTCGATCATCGCCGTCGGGTGGACGCCGCGCAGGCGCTGCCCCGGCGTCTCGCCCGTGAAGAGCGAGATGACCTTGAGGAACGCGAGGTGGGGATTGGCGACCTTGATGACCGGCTTCGGCGATTCGCCGTTGCCCGCGGCGATCACGGCCGACGCGCGCGTCGTCGCGAGGTAGGAATCGTATTTCGGATTCGCAAGGAAGGTGATGTCCCCTTCGTGAGCCTCCTTGATCCCCGCCACTCCGGTGATCTCGACGGACGCGTCCCCGAAGACCTCGCCGCCGACGAGCCGCGCCAGCTCAGCCAACGAATATGAGGCCATTATTTCGAATCCCTTCCTTCGCTCGCCGGTCCGCGAGCCGCGGGCGGCGCGAAGCGCCCCCGCGCGAACCGCTACTGGGCTTTCTGCATCTGCTCATCGAGCAGCTTCGTCACGCGCTCGGTAAGATCGAGCGCCTTCTTCGCGTACACGATGTTGCCCTGCGCCGCGTCGAAGATCACGGAGTAGCCCTCTTCCTCGGCGAGCTTGGCGATGACGCCGTTTATCTTCTCGACGATCGGCGCCGTGAGCTCCTTGTTGCGCTTCGCGGCAAGGCCGTCCTCGCTGAAGGTGTCGCTCATGTACTTGTTGTAGTCCGCGACCTTCTTGTCGAAGGTCTGTCTCTTCTCCGCGAGCTTCTCCTCGCTCAGCATGAGGCTCTGGCTCTGGATCTCCTCGCGCAGCCTCGCGAGCTCGGTCTCGAGGTCGCTCTGCTTTTTCTTCCAGGCCTCGACCTCTTTCTTGTATATAGCCTCCGCGTCGATCGTCTCTTTGTACTCGGCGAAGATCTTGACGGTGTCGATGTACCCGATCTTGACCTCTTCCGCCCTGAGCGCGAGGGGCGCGAGCTGGGCCGCGAGGAAACTCACGAGAACGAGAGCCGCGATACGCTTCATCTGGACTCCTCCTTTGTGTCTGCGAATAAGAAATCGAGTAAATATAGCAATTTTTCCGCCCGGTGAAACCGTTTTTTAGAACATCGTCCCGAAGGTGAAATGCGGCTCCCAGGCGGGCCCCCCGACCTTGTCGAAGCCGTATCCGTAATCGAAGCCGAGGTTGCCGAGCCCCGGCATCTCGATCCGCACGCCGAGCCCGAGACCGCGGCGGAGGTTGAAGAGATCGGCCGAGCCGAAGCTGTTCCACGTGTTGCCGGCGTCGAAGAAGGCGAGCCCGTACACGGCGTCCGTGAACGGGAAGAGTATCTCATGCGTAAAGGACGCCATGAACCGGCCGCCGACGTACGCGTCGTTTCCCTCGGGGACGACTTCGTAGAAGTCGTAGCCGCGGAGCGCGTAGCGCCGGTTGCCGCCGAGCCGGAACTTCTCGTAGTCCTGCACCTGATGAGGCCCCGTGTAGCCGTTGATCGCGCCGAGCTC
The DNA here is from genome assembly GCA_002403075.1 of bacterium UBP1_UBA4783. Classification (GTDB taxonomy): domain Bacteria; phylum Krumholzibacteriota; class Krumholzibacteriia; order Krumholzibacteriales; family Krumholzibacteriaceae; genus SSS58A. The sequence goes on from DHHB01000085.1 coordinate 24,735, forward strand.
CATGTTCATGTGGAAGGTGAACTTCCAGAAGAGGGTCCTGAACCACGACGTCTCGGCCATGTAGCGCATGAAGTTCACGTTTCCCTGCAGGATCCCGCCGCTGAACTCCGCGCTCAGGGAGTTGACGGAGCCCTTCGTCGGGTGCGCGGGGTTGTCCGTCGAGTTGCGCGTGAGGCTCACGAGCATGGCGCTCTTGATCTGCGGCCAATCGACGGTGCGGAGCGCGCCGATCTCGGGGTACAGGGTCGAAAAGTTGGAGAGCTCCACCTGCTCGATACGGTAGCTCGTGTAGAGACGCGTGTAGTCGAGCCATGGGAACGGCCGGCCGAGGGCGACCGATCCGCCCTTCCGGCGGTCCGTGTAGTACTGTTGCTGCACGCGGTCCTGAATCCAGTTGTAAAGGGAGAGCGAGATCGTGTTTTTCGTCTCGCGGAAGTACGGCATCGTGTACTGGAGGCTGAAGCTCTGGCGGTACCTGCCGAACTCCCAGTCGACGGAAACGCCGTTCCCGCGCCCGAAGAGGTTGTTCTCCTGTATGCCGAAGAACCCCGAGAGCGAGTTGAGCTGCGAGAATCCGGCGCCGAAGCGGAAGTTTCCCGTCTGCTTCTCCTCGACGCCGATGAGCAGGTTGATGTCCCCCGCTTCGTTCGCCTGCTCGGTGTTCACCTTGGGCGGGCCCGCGAAATAGCCGAGCGCGACGATCTCGCGCAGGCTTCGCTGCACGTCGGTGAGGATGAACCGGTCGCCCGGATAGGTCTTGAGCTCGCGGCGGATCACCGTTTCGTAGGTCTTCGTGTTGCCCGTGATCTTGATCTCCTTGATCGAGGCCGGATTCCCCTCCTCGATGCGGAGCGCGAGATCGATCCGCCGGTTGCGCACGCGCCTCGTCGGGACGAGCCGGCTGTAGATGTACCCCTGCTCCCAGTACTTGCCGCTGATGTTGTACTGAAGCATGTCGATGCGGTCGGTGGCGTAGGGATCGCCCTTTTCGATGTCGACGAACTTCTCGATCTCCTCGTCGGTGACGAGCTTGTTGCCCGACCACGAGAGGTTCCCGAGGAGGTACTGAGGCCCTTCGTCCACCTCGATGTAGAGATCGAGGTGCTTGCCGTCGTTCGACACCTCCTGCTTCGCGACGCGGGTCTCCGCGTCGAGGTAGCCGCGCGTGCCGTAGAGCTCCTTGATCCGCTTGAGATCCTCCTCGAGCGTGACGGGCTTGAGCTCGCCGCCCCGCCACCACCGCGATTCCTTCGTCTCGAGGATCTTGCGGATCTCCTTCGATTCGACCGCGCCGATCCCGAGAAAGTCGATGTGCCGGATCTTTATCTTCTGGCCTTCGGTGATCGCGTACGCCACGATGACGCTGTGCTCGTTCGGTATGGCGAGCTTCTTGACCTCGACCGAGGCGCTGTTGTACCCCTTCTCCGCGTAGAGCGCCTTGATCGCGGCGACGTCCTGAGAGAAGAGGCCGGGCCGCGCGAAGTAGCCCTCCTTGAGCATGATCTTCGCCTCGACGTCCTCCCGTTTGATCTTATCGGTCCCCGCCACGCGGATCTCCTTCACGCGCGGGTACTCCTCCACGGCGACCACGACGACGAGGCTGTCCCCCGCCGCGCGCGTCGAAACGACGACGTCGGCGAAGTTCTTCGTCTGGACGAGGCGGCGGACCGCCTCGCTGATCCGGTCCTCGCGAAGCTCGTCCCCCTCGCGGACACCGAATATCTGCGCGATGTTCTGCCGCGACACGAAATGGTTCCCCGTGATCTCGACGCGGCTTATGACCGGCCCCGCGGAGGCGGCGCCGAGCTGTTGCGCGAGTGCCCCCGACGACGCGGAGACGACGGCGGCGAGCGCGACGGCAAAGGCGAAGCTATGCTTCATTCGACGATTCCTCCACTTCCTCCCCAAGCTCGGCGAATGCTATCACAGGGGGCGTCTTTATATCAAATGTAATAAGGGGGGCCGCGGGAGAGCAAACTCCTTGTGAAATGGGAAAATGCCCGCGGTCCG
>DHHB01000045.1 GCA_002403075.1 bacterium UBP1_UBA4783
GAACCTCCATGCGTCCGCGGCCGCGACGACCGGGGCGCCAGCGCTCGGACAGGGGGGATACTATCCGCGCCCCGGCGCCGATGCAACTGCATTCAGTTGCATTTTCCGTTCCCGGCGGCTATACTGCCGCCTCGACGTGTTCCATCGATCGAACCAAGGAGACGCGGGTATGAAAGGTGTCATTCTCGCAGGCGGGCTCGGGACGCGGCTCTTTCCGCTCACGAAGGTGACGAACAAGCATCTCCTTCCCGTGTACGACAAGCCCATGATCTTCTACCCGATCCAGACCCTCATCAACGCGGGGATCAGGGACATCATGATCGTCACGGGCGGCGGCAACGCGGGCGATTTCCTGCGGCTCCTCGGGAACGGCGCCGACTTCGGCCTCGCTCACATCAACTACACATACCAGCAGGGCGAGGGCGGGATCGCCGACGCGCTCAAGCTCGCCGAGTACTGGGCCGCCGGCGAACGGATCTGCGTCGTGCTCGGCGACAACATCATCGAGAAGAACATCGTCCGGGCCGTCGAGGCCTACCGGCAGCAGAAAAGCGGGGCTCGCATCCTCCTCAAGGAGGTCCCCGATCCCGAGCGGTTCGGCGTGCCGGTGCTCGACGGCGACCGGGTGGTGCGGATCGAGGAGAAGCCGCAGCGCCCGGCGTCCCGCTACGCGGTGACGGGGATCTACCTCTTCGACGAACGGGTCTTCGAGATCGCGCGCGAGCTGCGCCCCTCGGCGAGAGGCGAGCTCGAGATCACCGACGTCAACAACGCCTATATCGATCGCGGCGAGCTCGCGTGGGACGTCCTCGACGGGTGGTGGACGGACGCGGGAACCTTCGAATCGCTCCGGCGCGCGACGAACCTCGTCGCGGAGACGGGCGCGAACAAACTCGACTGAACCATCAGCGGAACGTCGTTCGCACGTATTCGTCGAGCGCCTCGCGCCAGTCGCGCATGGGCCTCATCCCGAGCTGCTCGAAGCGCATGTTGCGGAGCGCCTCCATCCGGGGACGGGGAGCGGGGAGCGGGTAGGCGTCGGACGAAATGGGCACGGGACGGCAATCCGCGATCCCGGCCGCCCGCACGATCTCCTCGGCCATCTCGAAGCGGCTCGCGCAGCCGGCGTTGGCGCAGTGGTACGTTCCGTAGAGCCCGCTCCCGATGAAGTCCCGGATCGCCCGCGCGAGATCGCGCGTGTACGTGGGCGATCCGAACTTGTCGTTCACCACCGGAAGATCGCCGCCGCGCCGCGCGCGCTCGACGAGCTTCGCGACGAACTTCTTGTCCTCGGCGCCCCCGCCGAAAAGCCAGCACGCGTAGAAGACGAAATGGCGCGGGACGAGCTCCTTTACGACGAGCTCGCCGGCGAGCTTCGAGCGCCCGTACTCGTTCACGGGCGAACGCGGATCGGTTTCGACGTAGGGGGTATCTTTCCGGCCGTCGTACACCATTCCCGTTCCGATGTAGACCATCGCGGCGCCGCACTCGCGCGCGGCGAGGGCGACGTTGCGGGTCCCCTCGACGTTCACGAGGCGGGCGGCCTCGGGATCGAGCTCGCAGGCGTCGACGTCGGTCATCGCGGCGAGATGGAGCACGTAGGCGGGGCGGGCGCGGCGGATCTCGCCGGCGACGAGGGCGGCGTCGCGGATATCCGGTTCGTCGAGGGAAGCGGGGTGGATCTCGAAACGGCCGCGGAACGCCTCGACCGCGGCGCGGCCCAGCATGCCCCGTACGCCCGTTATGAAGATGCGTTCCACGTGGTGAGTCGCGCCGCTCTCAGCGGTCCGTGCGGCGCCAGTCGTACGGGATGTCGCCGCCGTGCGGGTCGATCCGGAACTCGTCGGGGCCGTCGTAGCGGTACGGCTCGGTCGGCACGTTGACGACGAGCGCCTCGCGCTCCGACACGCACATGAACCCGTGGCACACGCCGGGGGGGATGTGCACGCGGACGGGATTGTGCTCTCCGGCGTAGATCTCCATGATCTCGCCGCGCGTGGGAGATCCGTCGCGGCGGTCATAGAGGACGATCTTCATCATGCCGCTCACGACGGCCATGTTGTCGAACTGCTTCGCGTGGTAATGCCAGCCCTTGACGACGCCGGGGTAGGCGGTGGTGAGGTAGACCTGGCCGAAACGCGTGAAATCAACCTCGTCGCAGCGCAAGAGCTCCATGAGCCGTCCGCGCTCGTCGGGGATCACCCTCAGCTTCGTGACCGTGACGCCGTCAATCATCCGTGGCTCCTCCGTGAACGTGGGACGCGGCCGCATCGAACGCGCGCGAGAGGACTGTACCCGAGGGGCGGCGGTCTGTCAATGCCTCTCGAGGAAGCTCCGTTTCGCGCCTCCCGGCGCCGCGTCCGCGCCGTCCGCGAGGACGGCGAGAACGGTGTCGGCGACGCCGAGCGGGGATATCGACCCGCGCCGCAGCCGCCATCCGTCGAGGGGGCCCGCGAGAAGCACGCCCCCGGAGCGATGGCCCCCGGAGATCTTCCGGTGGCGCGGATTGATCGTCACGAGGGGACGGTGAACGGACCACGCCGTGCCGTATTCGGGTCGCATCAGGTAGAGGACGTCGGGGAAGCGGTCGACGTGCGGTCCGCCGTAGAGCTCCTCGCGGCGCTTCGCCCAGAGGAACACGGGGTGTCCGCTCCGGTCGCGGACGCCGAGGAGGAGCGCGACGATCTCGTCGCGCACGGTCTCGTACGCGCGCCCTTCCTCGCCGCAGCGGCGCTTCGAGATCTCGACGCCGCCGAAGGGGTTGTTCCCTCCGAACTCGGACGCGGTCGCGAGGTTCTCGACGCGCTCGGTCATGAAGTCCCCTTTCTTGAGCTTTCTCGTCCACGGGAGCACGTGCGCGACGCGGTAGGAGAGGTCTTCGAGGTCGAGCCGGTGGAGCGTCTCGAGAGCGAGGTTCTTCGCGCGATCGACGTGATAGCGGGGGCTGAGAAGCGGCGGTCCCGAGATCCGGCTTCGCAGGTAACCGTTGCGGCGCAGCAGCTCGTTCAGGTTGAAATGGAGCGTCGCCCGTCTCCCGTGCCCGTGATCGCTCAGCACGAGCGCGACGCAGCCCGGCCCCGCGGCGTCGAGGAGCGTCCCGACGCACTCGTCGAGGACGCGGTGGAACCGGCGAAGGACCTCCCCGTGGCGGTTCCGCCGCGGATAGGTCGGATCCCCGGGATCCTGATAGCGCCAGAAGAAATGGAACATCCGGTCGAGCGTGAGGAAGGTGACGAAGGCGAGGTCCCACGGCTCACCGCGCAGCAGCTCCGCGGTATACCGCGCGACGCGTCTCGTCTCGGCCTCCGTCTTCTCCGCGAAGGAGGCGAGCTCCCGTGCGTCCGGAAAATCGACGATCCCCCCGAGCGGCGGCGGCTCGTACCGGCCGCGGGCGGCGGGAGGCTCGACCGACGTCTCCCCCGAGATGAACACGGGCCCGCTCGCCATGATCCCGCGGACCGGCCACGGCGGGTAGGCGAGCAGGGGATTCACGACGACGACGCTCTTGCCGAGCTCGCCCGCCCGGTCCCAGAACGTCCGGCCGCGGAACGAGGCGGTGTCGACGGCGAAGCGCTTCGCGTCCTTCTTGAAGTAGTCGATGCTCTCGAGAACGCCGTGCTCGCTCGGATCGAGCCCCGTGAATATGCTCACCCACGAGGGGATGCTGTCCGGCGGAAAGATCGCCTCGAGCTCCCCGCCGAAGCCCGAGCGCGCGACGCGCGAGAGGTTCGGGAGCTCCGGCAGGAGCGGTTCGAGCACCCGCCAGTCCATTCCGTCGATGCCGATGACGATGATTCGACCCATCTACCGCGCCTTTCCGCGTTCCCGCTCCGCCCGCCACGATGCCGTGCGGGCCCACACCTCGTCGAAGACCGTCTCGACCGGCCGCCCGCCGTCGACGACCGGAGCGTTCAGGATGCGTGCCAGCTCCACGTAATATTCCCGCCGGTCGGCGAGATAGGCGGGAGGCGTGCCGTCCGATTTCCGCGCCGCCCCCGTTTCCGGATCGATGTCGACGACGATCGCGAGCGACGGCTTCGGAAAGAGCGCGAGCAGCGGATGGCTCATGAGGCCGGCGAGGGCGGGCGGGGGCGCGGAGAAGTTTATCGCTATGTCTATGAGCGTGTCGTGGACGTAGCGGTCGCAGATCAC
>DHHB01000027.1 GCA_002403075.1 bacterium UBP1_UBA4783
TCGTCGACATGGTCGGGGAACGCGGCGCGCGATTCCCCGTCGAGGGCTATTCGGGGGCGTCGTCGCCGGGGCTCGTCGCGCGCCTGTGGGGCGCCGCCGAGGAGCTCGGCGTCGAGGCGTTCGAACGGCGCCGGGGCCCGGCGATCGTCGACGACCATCTGCCGTTCATCCAGGCCGGGCTCGCCGCCGTCGACATCATCGATTTCGACTATCCGCACTGGCATACGCTCGCCGACACGCCGGACAAATGCGATCCGCGGAGCCTCGAGGCGGTCGGCCGCGTGCTCGTCCGCTTCCTCTGGGGGGCGCGGTAGGGCCGCCGGCCGAGGAGGCCGGCGATCCCCGTCCGCCGCAAGATTTCCCTTGCATTCGCCGCCGGCATGAGCTACCTATATCCCTGTGTGGGGCGCGGGTCGCCCCACTTTTGTTTTATCGCCGGCACGGGAGATCCGCATGACGCTCGATCGAGGCATCGAAGAGCTCGTCGCTCGGGAGGTCGAGGCGCTCGGGTACGAGCTCGTCAAAGTCGAGTTCTCCGTCGGAGGACGCCGCGGGACGCTTCGCGTCTTCGTCGATCGGGCGGACGCCGGGATCACGATCGACGACTGCGTGCGCGTCACGAAATCGCTCGGACTCGCGCTCGACGGCGTCGAGGCGATGCCCGGGCCCTATACCCTCGAGGTGTCGTCGCCCGGATCCCACCGGCCGCTCGTGAAGAGAGCCCATTTCGAGCGCTTTCTCGGCGAGCGCGCGCGCGTCTCGCACCTCGACGAGACGGGAAAGCGCGAGACGGCGACCGGCGCGATCGCGGCGGCGGGCGAGACGGCGGTGACGATCCGCGCCGAGGACGGGACTCGGACGATTCCGTACGAACGGATCCTCCGGGCGAACCTCCAGCCGGACGACGGTCCGCCGCCGGAACCCAGCCGCGCGAGGCGCGGCAGGCGGGCCGGACGGCGCCCCCGACGGCGGGGATAAACGTTTTGACTTTGGCGGTGCGCTGGCCTACAATGCGTCGATTAGCCGACAAGGGAGAAGGATGAGATGAACGGCGGCTTCGTGGAAGCATTCGCGCAGATCATACGCGAGAAGAAAGTCGAAAAAAGCACGCTCGTCGAGATGATCAAGTCGAGCCTCGTCTCGGCGGGCAAGCGCAAGTACGGCCAGAACGCCGAGTTCCGCGTCGTTCTCGACGAATCGAAGGGGATGCTCGAGATATACCGCGTCTTCAAAATCGTCGACGAGGTCGCCGAACCGGCGGCGGAGCTGACGCTCCCCGACGCCAAGGCGATCGACAAAGGGGCGAAGGCGGGCGGCGAGATCGAGGTCTACATCTCCCTCGACGAGTTCGGCCGGAACGCCGTGCAGACGGCCAAGCAGGTTCTCATGCAGAAGGTCCGCGAGGCCGAGCGCGACCGCATCTACGACGAATACAAGGATAAGGTGGGGGTCATCGTCTCCGGCACCGTGCGCCAGGTCGACCGGGGCAACATACTCGTGAACCTCGGGCGCGCCGAGGCGTACCTGCCGCTCCGCGAGCAGATCCGCAAGGAACGGTACAACCAGGGAGACACGATCCGGGCCATCATCATCGAGGTGGACAAGAACGCGAAGGGACCGCAGGTCACCCTCTCCCGAACGAGCGAGCAGTTCCTCCGCAAGCTGTTCGAGCAGGAGGTGCCCGAGATATTCGACGGCGACGTCGAGATCAAGAGCATCGCGCGCGAGCCGGGCGGCCGATCGAAGATCGCCGTCCATTCCCGGAACGACAAGGTCGACGCCGTCGGTTCCTGCGTCGGCATGAAGGGCTCCCGCGTCCAGGCGGTCGTGAACGAGCTTCACGGGGAGAAGATCGACATCGTAAGCTGGAACGAAGGCCAGAACGAGTTCGTCGCAAAGGCGCTCGCCCCCGCACGGGTTTCGTCGCTCCGCTTCAACGAGTCGGAGCACTCGGTGCTCGCGATCGTCGAGGACGACCAGCTCTCGCTCGCGATCGGCAAGGAAGGCCAGAACGTCCGCCTCGCGGCCAAGCTCACCGGCTGGAAGATCGATCTCATCACTATGAAAGAGATCGAGCGCCGCGACAAGCTCGACCAGAAGCTCCAGATGGATATATCCGAGATGTACGGCGTCACGCCGAAGATGTCGCAGAAGCTGAAGAGCATCGGCATCCTCACCGTCCAGAAGCTGCACAAGACGCCTCTCGACGATCTGCTCGAGATCGACGGCATCGGCGAGAAGACGGCGCAGAAGCTCAAGAACACGGCGGCCGAGACGATGGAGGAGCTCAACAAGGCGCTTGAGGAGCTGCTCGAGAAGGAGCAGCAGGAGACCGAGGAGGAGAAGCCGCTCTTCGACGAGTCGATATTCGGACCCGACGAGAAGGAAGAGAAGTCCGAGGCCCCGCTCACGGAGGCGGATCTCTTCAAGGATCTCGGCGACGAATCGTCGGGCGAGACGGAGGAGGGCGGCGACGCCGCCGAAGAGGAGACCGTCGGGGAGGAAACCTCCGAAGAGGAGCCCGGCGGTGAAGAGATCGAAGACGAAGAGGCCGGGGAGGAAGAGGCCGCCGAGGAAGAGACCGGCGATGACGAAGCCGCCGCCGGCGGCGTCCTCGACGAGGAAGCGGGCGGAGACGACGCGGGCGGGAGCGGCGCCGGGGAATCCGGCGACGAACCGGAAAACGCGCCCGATGACGAATCCGCACGGTAGGCACTGAAGGGAGAACCAGTCGCGTGGCCAAGATTCGCGTATACGAGCTGTCGCGTAAATACAACATCTCGAGCGATGCCCTCATCAAGATCCTCGTCAAGGAGGGGATCGCGGTCAAGAGCCACATGAGCACGGTCGAGGAACGCGTCGAGATTCTCATCGAGCAGCACCTGAGCCGCGTGAAGGCCGCGACGAAAAAGGAAGTCAAGAAGAAGGTCGAGAAGAAGAGGCCGCCGAAAGCGCCCCGTCCCCCGCGCGGGCGGAAGGAGCGCAAGCCCGAGAAGCGCAAGGAAGCCGATCAGAAGGCCGTGAAGGAAAGCGTCAAGCGCACGCTCGCGAAGCTCGACATCACGCGCAAGACCCGCCGCCGCAAGCACCGCGACGAGACGACGGCCGTCGTCGAAGAGGAGAACGTCATCCGGCTGCCGGAGTTCGCGACCGTCGCCGAGGTCGCCGAGCAACTCAAGGCGGATCCGGTCGAGATCATCCAGAAGTGCCTCGGTCTCGGGCTCATGGTGACGATGAACCAGCGTCTCGCCGCCGACGTGATCAGGATGATCGCCGACGAATACGGATTCGCGGTGGAGTTCGCCGAGAGCTACGGGCATGAGCTCCTGCGCGAGAAACGCCGGGCGAAACCGGAACAGATGGCCGGCCGGCCTCCGGTCGTGACGATCATGGGGCACGTCGACCACGGCAAGACGTCGCTGCTCGACGCGATCCGGAAGAGCAAGATCATCGCCGGCGAGAAGGGCGGCATCACCCAGCACATCGGGGCGTACGAGGTCGACACGGGCCGCGGTCTCATCACGTTCATCGACACGCCGGGCCACGAGGCGTTCACCGCCATGAGGGCCCGCGGCGCGCAGGTCACCGATATCGTGATCCTCGTCGTCGCCGCGGACGACGGCATCATGCCGCAGACGATCGAGGCTATCAACCACGCCCGCGCCGCGGACGTGCCGCTCATCATCGCGATCAACAAGGTCGATCTTCCGCAGGCGAACGTCGAGCGCGTGAAGCGCGAGCTTCTCAAGCAGAACATCGTTCTCGAGGAATACGGCGGCAACGTGCAGGGCGTCGAGATCGCCGCCAAGCTCGGCACGAACATCGAGCGCCTGCTCGAGATGATCCTGTTTCAGGCGGAGCTCATGGATCTCAAGGCCGATGCCGAGGCGCCGGTCCGCGGGGTGGTGCTCGAAGCGCGGAAGGAGGAGGGACGCGGCAACGTCGTCACCGTCCTCATCCAGCAGGGCACGCTCCGGCTCGGGGACGTCTTCATCGCCGGAAACCATTACGGACACGTCCGCGCGCTCCTCAACGAGCGGGACAAGAAGATCGACGAGGCGCCGCCCTCGACGCCGGTGGTCGTCCTCGGATGCGCCGGGCTCCCGAACGCCGGCGAGAACTTCGTGCAGGTGGACGACGACCGCACGGCGCGGGAGATCGCCTTCAAGCGGCAGCAGTACCAGCGGGAGAAGGACCGCCGCGTCGTTCAGCGGATCACCCTCGACGATCTCTACAAGCAGATAAAGGAAGGCGCCGTCAAGGAGCTCCCGCTCATCATCAAGGCGGACATGGACGGCTCCGTCGGCGCGCTCATCGACAGCCTCTCATCGATCGAAAGCGACGAGGTCAAGATAAACATCATCCACCGCGGCGTCGGCGTCATCAACGAAAGCGACGTGCTGCTGGCGAGCGCGTCGAACGCCGTCATCATCGGATTCCATTCGAACGCGACGCCCCGGGCTCAGCAGCTCGCGAAATCGGAGAAGGTCGACCTCCGCCACTACGACATCATCTACCGCGCCATCGACGACATCAAGGCGGCGATGGCGGGTCTCCTCGAGCCGGTCATCGTCGAGAAGGAGATGGGCGAGGCGGAGGTCCGCCAGGTGTTCAGCGTGTCGAAGGTCGGCGGCGTGGCCGGGTGCTACGTGCTTTCGGGCACCATCACGCGCAACGGCAAGGCGCGCGTGCGCCGCGGCGGCAACGTCATCCACCAGGGGGCGATCTCCTCCCTGAAACGCTTCAAGGACGACGTGCGGGAGGTCCAAGCGGGGTTCGAATGCGGGATCGGCGTGAGCGGATTCTCCGACTTCCGGGAAGGCGACAGGCTCGAAGCGTTCGTGGAAGAGGCCCAGAGCAAGAAGATCGAATAGGCCGAGGGAGGTCGCTCCGTGATCGTCGCGAGCCTCCGGGTCGAGATACACCTGCCGGGCTGCGCCTCTCTCAAGCAGAAACGATTCGTCCTCGCGAGCCTCAAGGCGCGGCTCCGGAACCGGTTCAACGTCTCCGTCTGCGAGAACGATTTCCAGGATACATGGCAGCGGAGCGAGCTCGCCGTCGCCGCCGCGGCGACGGACATGCGCGGCGCGCGGACGGTGTCGGATCAGGTCCTCGAATTTCTGGAGCGGGAACCGCGGATCGTGCTCTGCGGACACGAACGCAACTTTTACTGAAACGCCGGCAGGCGGGATCGACGATGAACGACAAGCAGAAAGCTCGCGTCGAGGACGAGATCATGGCGCTCGTGTCGGAGCTCCTCCTCAGACGAGTCAAGGATCCGCGCGTCGCCGGCGTTTCGCTCACGCACGTCGAGGCGTCGCGCGACTACTCGACGGCGAAGATCCTCTACAACGTGATCGGCGGCGCCCCGGACATCGAGGACGTGCAACGCGGGCTCGAGAGCTCGCGCCGGTACATCCGCTCCCAGATCGCCCGCCGGCTCCGGCTGCGGGTCGTTCCCGAGCTCATTTTCCGCTACGACCGCTCCCTCGACCGCGCGATGAAGATCGAGGAGCTGATCGAGCGGATCCACCGGGAGGACGGGGAAGGCGCGGAGCGGCCGAACGGCGAGGACGGCGCGGATGAGTGAGGAGCGGTTCGGGCGCGAATTCGACGCCGTCGCCGCCCTCGCGGCGGAGCGCCGGCGCGTCCTCATCCTCGGGCACGTCGACCCGGACGGCGATTGCGTCGGATCGATGCTCGCTTTGGCGCAGTACCTCGTCGGGCTCGGCTCCGAGGTCGTCTGCTTCGCCCCGGGCGAAATGGCCGACGTCTACCGCGATCTTCCGCTCGCGCGGCTCTTCGCCGGGGAGGACCGGCTCGATTCCTTCGAACCCGATCTCGTGTTCGCCCTCGATTCTCCGACCGCCGCGCGCACGGCGAACCGGATCCGGCGCGGTCCCGGCGTTCCCGTCGTGAACATCGATCATCATCCGACGAACGAGCGATACGGAGACGTCAACGTGGTCGACGAATCGGCGAGCGCGGCGGCGATCCTCGTGTACCGGCTGCTCGCGCGCGTCGCCCCCGCGGCCCTCACCCCCGAGGCGGCCGGCTGCCTCTACGTCGGCGTGCTCATGGACACGGGAGGGTTCCGCTTCCGGAACACGAACGCCGAGGCCCTCGCGGCCGCCGCGCGCCTCGTCGAGCTCGGGGCGCGTCCGCACGAGCTCGCCCACGATTTTCTCTACGTGAAAAAGCTGAGCTCTCTCCGGCTTCTCTCGCTCTCGCTCGCCTCCCTCGAGGTGAGCGGCGGCGGGCGAATCGGTCTCATGCACGTCTCGCGGCGGATGCTCGAGGAGGCGGGGGGCATCATGAGCGATACGGAAGGGTTCGTCGACTACGCGGCTTCGATCGACGACGTCGAGCTCGCGGCGCTCCTGCGGGAGCTCGGGCCCGCGGAGGTGCGGGTGAGCCTGCGCTCGAGGAACGATTTCAACGTCGCCGCCCTCGCCGAGACGCACGGCGGAGGCGGGCACCGCAACGCGGCCGGGTTCACGATGCGGACCGGTCTCGGCGAGGCGAGACGGATCGTTCTCCGTTCCCTCGAAGAGATGCTGGCCGGGCGGGGGC
>DHHB01000036.1 GCA_002403075.1 bacterium UBP1_UBA4783
CAATCGGGAATCCGGCGTCTCGCGCAGGGACAGGGAACGGCACCGATGCCGCGAGCTCGTGCTCGCCGCCGCCGTCGAGCTCTTCGGCCGCCGGGGCTATCAGAAAACGAGCATGAAGGAGATCGCCGATCGCGCCGATATGTCGGTGGGAAAAGTCTACTCGTGCTTCGAGGGCAAGGAGGAGATCTACCGGACGCTCCTCGAGACATACTTGGGCGAGATGCACCGGAAGGGGGATTCGTCGTGCCGGCTCGAAGATCCGCCGCTCGATCAGCTGCGGCACAGGATCGTCGCCGCGATCGAGCACTTCAAGGAGCACATCGATTTTCTCATGATCTATCACAACGAGAGTCCGATGCTGCTCGACGGGACCGTCCGCCGCGAGATCGAGCATAGCCGCCGGACCGCGGAGGCGCTTCTGGCGCAGGCGATGGAGCGCGGAGATATCCGCCGCATGGATCCGAGCGTGCTCTCGGCGGCGCTTATCGGCTCGGTACACGATCTGCTCCACATGTTCGCCGACCGGCGGGACGTCCGGCGGTTCGACGACGTGCCGGGGATCATATACGGTCTTCTCATCGAGCCGCTCCTCGAGCGGCCGGCGCACTCCGGGAAAGGAATGGAACGATGACGCTCTCTTGCGGCAGAAGGGAAGGAAAACGGGCGGGGCTCCGCGCCGCAGCGGCGGGGGCGCTCCTTGCCCTGGTCGCCGCCTCGGGCGCCTCCGCGCCGAGGGCCGAGGAGCTCCGGCTCGATCTCGACAAAGCGATCGAGCTCGCGCTCGCGAGCGACGAGACGCTGCTTCAGGTCTCGCAGGCGGTCGCGGGCGCCGAAGGGCAGGTGCTCGAAGCTCGATCGAACGCGTTACCGCAGCTATCGCTCACGGGGCAGTACGGACGCAACATTCTGCGGCCCTCGTTCTTTCTGCCGGGAGAGTTCTTCGAGAACGGCTCCGGATCGGTGCGGATCGAGATCGGCGAGGACAACGACTTCATGGGAGCCGCGTCCGTGTCGCAGGTGCTCTGGGCGGCGGGACGCGTCTCCGCCGGCCTCAAGGGGGCCAAGGAATACCTCGCCTCGTTTCGGTGGAGGGAGCGCGCGGCGGCCGACTACGTCCGTTTCGCCGTGAAACAGGACTATTATGGAGCGGGCCTCGCCTCCGAGGCGCTTCTCATCGAAGAAAAGGCATACGAGGCGGCGGCGGAGGCCGCGCGCATCGCCCGCGCCGGATTCGAGCAGGGCGCCGTGAGCGCGTACGACAAGATGCGCGCCGAGGTCGAGCTCGCGAACCGGGAGGCGCCGCTCGTGCGCGCCAAGAACGCCCGCGAGCTCGCTTTCTTCGCCCTCAAACGGCGCTGCGGGATCGACGCGACGGCGGAAATCTCGCTCGTCGATACGCTCGCGGCGCCGGAGCATCCCGCCTCTATGGAGGCCTCCCTCGCCGCGATGCGGGCCGGGAGCGCGGAGCTCCGGGCGCTCGAGCACGCCGCCCTCGCGCAGGGCCAGTTTTTGCGGATCGCCAAGGCGGCCCGCTACCCGATACTCCAGCTCAACGCTTATTACGCCCTGCAGACGCAGTGGTCGAACGAATGGCTTCCGCCGGACGAGCTCGTCGCCAAATCGGCGGCGGTGCAGGTGGGACTGCAGGTGCCGATATTCGACGGATTCCGGGCGAAAGGCGGGATACAGAAGGCAAAGGCCGATCTGCGCTCGGCGGAGCTCGAGCTCGAACGGGCGGCGCGCGATCGGGAACTCGCCGTGCGACAATCGCACCTCAGCCTCGAGAACGCGCTCATCCAGCTCGCGGGCCGCGAGGAATCGGTGAAGCTCGCCGAGGAGACGTACCGGATCGCGCTCGTGAGGCTCTCGAACGGCCTCGCGACGCCGCTCGAGCGGCTCGACGCGGAGCTCGCGCTGACCGCGGCGCGCGTACAGCTCGCCGAGGCCCGGTACTCCTCCCGGATGGCGCAGGCGTATCTCGAGCTCGCCGTGGGGAGCGAGGCGTTCAAGGCGATCGACGGCATGCACGAAAAAAAGGAGACGGGACATGGCACACACCGGTGAGAAGAAGCGGGGCCGCGGCAGGAGGATCGTCTGGATCGCCGCAGTCGTCGTCGTCGCTCTCTTCGCCCTGCGGTTCTGGCAGAAGAGCGGCCGCGAGAGCTACGCGAGCATCGCCGCCATACAGGAGGAGGAGGGGAAACCCGTCGAGGTGGCGACGGCCGCCGCGGGCGATCTCGAGTCGTGGACGACGCTCGCCGGCACGGTGGAGGGCTCGCTCCAGTATCCGGTCGTCTCGACGAACTCGATCACGGTCGTCGGCGTGCTGAAGCGGGAGGGAGACCGCGTCAAGCCCGGGGACGTCCTCATACGCCTCGAGACGACCGCGACGAATCCGATGCTCTACTCGTACGACCGGTCGCTCGCGCTCTATCAGGACGCGCTCGCCGATCTCGAGCGCATGCGGAACCTCTACCGGGAAGGGGCCGTTTCGAAGCAAGCGCTCGAGAAGGCTGAGCTCGCCCTCGAAATTTCGAAGACGGATCTCGGGAACGCCGCGGGGAGCACGCAGCTCGCCGCGACGCACGCGGGCGTCGTCACGAGCGTTCTCATCAAGGAAGGGGAGATGGCCCCCGCGTACTCTCCGCTCATGTGGATCGCGCGGACCGATTCGGTCCGCGTCTCGTTCGAGGCCGGAAGCCGCCAGGCCATGTCGCTCCGCAGGGGCCAGAAGGCGGTCTGGCGCTCGGTCGCGAACGGAGACGCGGGGACGGGGGCGCTTTCGAAGATCGATCTCGCCGCCGATCCGAAGAGCCATCTCGTCCACGGCGAGGCGATCTTCCCGAACGCGGCCGGAAAGCTCATGCCGGGCATCCACCTCTCCTTCGACGTGCTGTCCGCCTCGCGCCGCGGCGTCGTCGCCGTTCCGGCGAACTGCCTCGTCGAGCGCGCCGGCACTTGGAGCGTCTTCGTAATCAAGGAGACGGGCGACGGCAGGTCGATCGCCGTGCGGCGCGACGTGGAGCGCGGCCTCGCGACGACGGACGCGGTCGAAATCCGCTCCGGCGTGAGCGCGGGGGACCGGATCGTGCTCTTCGGACAGAGCAGTCTCGCTGACGGCGACCGGGTGAAGATCGTCCGGGGCGGGGAGGACGCCCGATGAACCTCATGCGGATATTCGTCAGACGCCCCGTTCTCACGACGATGATCACGCTCGCCTTCGTCGTGCTCGGCGTCTACTCGTACCGACGGATGCCGATCGAGCTCATGCCGAACGTCGAGTTCCCCTTCGTCATCGTGACGACGATCTATCCGGGCGCCTCGCCGGGCGAGGTCGAAACGCAGGTGACGAAAAAGATCGAGGACGCCGTCTCGACGATCGCGAACGTGAAGACCCTGACCTCGATCTCGCAGGAGAACCTCTCGCAGGTCTTTATCGAGTTCGAGCTCGAGACCGACGTCGATCTCGACGCCATCGACGTCAAGGACAAGGTCGACGCGATCCAGTACACGCTCCCCGAGAACGCCGAGAAATCGGCCATATCGAAGTTCGACTTCAGCGCGTATCCGATCATGGAGATCGCGGTCTCCGCGCCGCGTCCCCTCGAAGAGATCTACCGGGTGGCGGACAAGGTCATCCGCGATCGCCTCAGCCGCATCAACGGCGTCGCGGCGGTGGACGTCACCGGCAAGCGGCAGCGCGAGATCCGCGTCGAGGTGTCGCCCGCGCGGCTGCGGGCGTACGACCTGACCGTCATGGACATCGCTGGCGTGCTCGCTTCGGAGAACATCAACATCCCGGCCGGCCACATCACGCGCGGCTCGAAGGAGATCACGCTCCGCATGACGGGCGAGGTCGCGAATCCGCGGGAGCTCGAGAGCTTCCGGGTGCCGCTCGGCGGCGGAGGAACGATACCGCTCTCGGAGGTGGCGGACGTCGTCGACGCGACCGAGGAGCTTCGCGAGTCCTCCACGTACAACGGCAAGGCCGTCATCGGACTGTCGATCAACAAACGCTCGGACGGCAACACGGTGCTCGTCGCGAGCGAAGTCTACCGCGCGCTCGACGAGCTGCGCGCCGTTCTCGACGAGGACATCGAGATCGTGATCACGAGCGATCTCGCTCCCTTCGTCCGCGCGTCGGTGAGCGACGTGCTCACGAACGTGATGATCGGCATCGTGCTGACGGCCCTCCTCCTGCTCATCTTCCTCCACAACTGGCAGCAAACGGTCGTCGCGGCCCTTTCCATGCCCGTCTCGGTCGTCGCGACGTTCTTCCTCATGGAGCGTTCGGGGTTCACGCTCAACGTGATGTCGCTGCTCGCGCTCGGAATATCGATCGGGACGCTCGTCACGAACGCGATCGTCATCATCGAGAACATCAGCCGGCTCGTGCATCTCGGATTGTCCCCCGAGGAGGCCGCGATCAAGGGCACGGCGGAGGTCGCCGTGGCGGTCGCGGCGTCGACCCTCACGAACATCGTCGTCTTCACGCCGATCGTCTTCATGAGCGGCATCATCGGGCGCTTTTTCATCCAGTTCGGTCTCACGGTCGTCTACGCGACTATCTTCTCGCTCGTCGTGAGCTACACGATCGTCCCCATGCTCGCCGCCCGGCTTATCAAGCCGCAGGCCTCCGACCGCGACGCGTGCGGGCCGAGCCGTTTCGCGCTCCTGTGCCGGCGGTGGGACACCTTTTACGAGGCCCTCTCGCGAGGATACCGCTCGCTCCTCGCGCGCTTCCTCGCGAGGCGCCGCTGGCCGGTGCTCGCGACGGCGCTCATATTCGCCGGTGCGCTCTCGCTCTTCGGTTTCGTCGGCGGCGAGTTCATGCCGCGCATCGATCAGAACATGGCGATCATCACGATGGAGCTTCCTCCGGGAACGAGCCTCGACCGCACGCGCGAGGTCGCGGCGCGTATCGAGGAGCGGCTGCGGGCCCATCCCGAGGTGGAGGGGGTCATGGTAAAGGCGGGCGGCCAGCAGCGCGGGGTCGAGGACGCCGATATCGTCGTGCAGCTCGTCGACCGGTCGAAGCGCGCGATGCACGCGACGAAGTTCGTCGACGTCCTGCGTCGCGAGCTCGCGGAGACCCCGGACGCCGACATCATGGTCTCGACGGAAGGCGGCGCCACCGGCGGGGGCGAGGCGGATCTCGTCATCGAGGTGCTCTCCTCCGATCAGGCGGCGCTCGAGACGGTTTCCGACTCCATCCACGCGATCTTCCGGAGGGTGCCCGGTCTCGTCGAGATCCGGACGAGCCTCGAGGCGGGAAAGCCCGAGATCGCGGTCAGACCGCGGCGCTACCAGCTCGCCGAGCACGGGCTCACGGCGGCCGCCATGGGCTCCCTTATGCGCGCGGCGTACGAGGGGCTCGACGCGGGCGTCTACCGGGAAGGCGGCGAGGAATACGACGTCAAGGTCAGGTACGCCGAAGCCGACCGCCGCGATCCGGCGTTCATACAGGATATGCCGATGCCCGCGCGCTCGAGCGCCGTTCCCCTCTCCGAGGTCGGCGTTCTCGACCTCCGCTCGGGAGACGCGCAGATCATGCGCAAGAGCAAGCAGCGGATGATTCAGGTGACGGCGAACATCGCGGCGGGTTCTCTCAGCGAAGCGCGCGTCATGGTCGACGCGGAGATCGCGAAGATCGACGTGCCGCGCTCGGTCACGGTGCGTTACGGCGGAATGGCCGAGATGCAGGACGAATCGTTCGCGTCCATCTTCGCCTCGCTCATCCTCGCGATCGTGC
The DNA here is from genome assembly GCA_002403075.1 of bacterium UBP1_UBA4783. Lineage (GTDB taxonomy): Bacteria > Krumholzibacteriota > Krumholzibacteriia > Krumholzibacteriales > Krumholzibacteriaceae > SSS58A. Next base: position 5,753 of record DHHB01000036.1, read on the forward strand.
TCCTCTATATCGTGATGGCGGCGATCATGGAGAGCTTCGTCCATCCGGTGACGATCATGCTCACGCTGCCGCTCGCCCTTATCGGCGTCGCCCTCTCGCTCTTCTTCTCGGGCGAGCGCATCAACATCTTCTCGCTCATGTCGGTCGTCATGCTCACGGGCATCGTCGTGAACAACGCGATCCTTCTTCTCGATTACACGGCGCAGCTGCGCGCGCGGGGCATGAAGATCAAGGAAGCGCTTCTCGAGGCGTGCCCGACGAGGCTGCGCCCGATCATCATGGCGAACCTCGCGATCGTCGTCGGCATGATTCCGCAGATACTCGGGGGCTCCTCGGGGTACGAGTTCCGGGCTCCGATGGCAATCGTTCAGATCGGCGGGGTGGTCATAGCCGCGTTCTTCACGCTCTTCATCGTTCCCGTGGCGTATACGATTTTTGACAGAGTGACCCCGGCCGGGCGGAGGGAAAGGGCCGAGGAACGTCATTCGGGCGGGTCGCGCTAGGGAGCTATCTCTTTTAACTGCAACGCATTGAATCATATCTTCGCCCGGGGCGCCGCCAGCCCCGGGCGTACCGTCCCGCCGTCTCCGAATCCGGGATTAGGCATTGACATAATTCGTTTGATTATGGTAGAATATACCTTGTCGAGTAAGTGATGGTATCTCCAACACTGTTCCGCGGAAGGAGGTTGACGTTACCCCCAATCCCCGTACATGTAAGTCCCCGAACCTTTATTAGGAGGTTTAGGAGGTTAAAGCGATGTTCAAAGGAAAAGTGGTTGCTTTCGCATTGATGCTCCTTCTGGCAACCTCCGCTTTCGCTGGTGACGTGGATGATTGCTTGAGCAACGCCGGTGTGAGCTGCGTGGGCATGAAGGTGGCTATCTGCCCGGCCGGCGACTTCGAGTTCATCCGAAACGGCTGCGGCGGCTCGGCTGATTACATCTGGATCGAAGCGCGCGACGCTTCGAACCTTCCGATTCCGGGCATTCCCTGGACGGATTACTGGCTGAACGCCTGTGTCGGCAATCAGCTGTGTCTCTGTGCGAGCCCGGTCGCTGCCGATTCATTGACCGGCGCGAACGGCCGCACGACCTTCAGCGGCCGCATCGCTGGCGGCGGTTGCAGTCTTTCGGGCGGAATCTGGTGGGCGATCCAGGGCAAGGTCATCAAGGACAAGCCGTGCCCCAACCCGAATCCGCTGTGCCTCAACGTCGTCATCAAGGGTCCGGATCTGAACGGCCCCGGCGGTCTTCCCGACTGCGCGAACCAGGTGAACGATCTCATCCCGTTCGGCGCTTCGTACAACAAGGCCTTCCCGAACGTGGCGTTCAATCCCTGCTGCGACTACAACGACGACAACGCTTGCAACCTGAGCGATTTCGCGCTGTTTGGTCAGCACTATCAGCACAAGTGTTTCTAAGCTGAATGCGAAAGCTGGGGTGCGATCGGGTATCTGTTTTGTAAATCGGTAGGCTGGCTGGATAGAGCGATGTCGCTTTATCCAGCCAGAGCCGACGCCGGAGGGAGGTGAGGCGCGGAGAAGAGAATGCGATGGTCCGCTCCGAAGGCCTTCACCGACGGCGTCGGAGGGTGTAAATCAGCGAATTGCTGAGCAACCTAAGGAGGAGGCAGCGAAAATGAAGAAACTGGTGTTGGCGCTCGTTATACTGGCCTTTGCGGCTCCGGTGTTCGCGGCTGACGCATACATCGGCCTCTATGCCGACAATACGCACAGCGACTGCGATGTCATCCTGTCGGGCGGCTTCATGCCGTTCAACGTCTGGATCTGGTTCATCGCTCCGAGCGTGGGCGTTCAGGCGGCCGAGTACAGAATCGTCCCGCCGGCGTACGTAATCGTGAGCACGCCGACGATCAACCCCGAGATCAGCGTCAGCCTCGGCGACGCGCTGGCCGGGATCAGCGTGGCTTTCTACACCTGCCAACCGGGCTGGGTGTGGACGCAGAACATCGCCTGCTACCTGACGGGAGCGGGTCCGGGCTACGTCCTGGCCGACAGGCGGCTCGATGTTCCGGCGATCCAGATCGCGAGCTGCGAGCTCGGCAACCCGATCTACCCGGCGGTCGTACTCAACCACCTCGCGATCGGACAGGAATGCCAGATCGCGACGGAGGAGTCGAGCTGGGGAGCGATCAAGAGCTTGTTCTAAGGCAAGCTTGAGGGCGCTCGATCGAGTATGAGCGCGATTGTTCCAGGAGGGGCTCTCCGGAAACGGAGAGCCCCTTTGAAAAGGAAGAAGAAACGGCCCTGTAGCTTCGCAACGTAAGTGGAGGCAACGACCATGAAGAAACTGCTGCTGGCTATGGCGATTCTCGTTCTCGCAACTCCGGTGTTCTCGGCCGACGCGTACGTCGGGCTCTTCGCCGACGGGGCGCACAGCGACTGCGACGTCTACCTGTCGGGCGGCTTCATGCCGTTCAACGTCTGGGTATGGTTCATCGCTCCGAGCGTAGGCGTTCAGGCGGCCGAGTACAGAGTCGTCCCGCCGGCGTATGTGATCGTGAGCACCCCGACGATCAATCCCGGCATCAGCGTCAGCCTCGGCGACGCGCTGGCCGGGATCAGCGTGGCTTTCTTCGGCTGCCAAACGGGTTGGGTGTGGACGCAGAATATCTCCTGCTACCTGACGGGGGCGGGACCGGGCTACGTCAGGATCGAAAAGCGGCTCGATGTTCCGGCGATCCAGATCGCGAGCTGCGAGCTCGGCAACCCGATCTACCCGGCGGCCGTTCTGAACCACCTCGCCATCGGCCAGGGCTGCCAGATCGCGACGGAGGAGTCGAGCTGGGGAGCGATCAAGAGCCTGTTCTAAACGCGCATCACCCGGTGCGTTTCGTGATGACGATGGGGACCCCCGCGGGTCCCCATCGTCGTTCGAGGCCCCGGCGCCGGCTGCGCTCGCGTCCCGCGGGGAGGCATTTTCGGCTTGTCTTTTCGCGGCCGGAGAAATAGATTGTTAGCAGGTTTCGCGATTCCTCGTCGCTCCCGTTCTCTCCTTCACGCACCCCTGGAAACGAGGTGAATCCCGCTTGAACGGACATTCGAGTCGCTCGGCGCTCGGCGGATTCGTTCTCTGGCTCGTCGTCTCGACCGGAAGCGTCCAGGCGGCGACGGCGCCAAAGGGCGCCCGGCTCGTTTCGTCGGGCGCCGGATTTGTCTCGTTCGAGGTCGTGTGCTCGGACCCGCGCATCGCGCGAGCGGAGGATGGAGCGGTCAGGGTTCTCATCGACGGATTCGGAACCTTTTCTCCGCCGGGGGCCGCGGAGCTTCCGGGGAGAACGTTTCACGTAGCGATCCCTCCCGACGGAGCTCCGAGGGTCTCGTTCACCGTGCTCGAGGAGGAGAATCTCGGCCGGCTCTCGCTCGAGCGGGTTTACGGGGAGAGACTCGTCGAGGGGGAAGACGGGCTCCCCGCGGGCGAACGCTACCTTCCGCCTGAGCCTTCGCTCGGGGAGGACGCCTCGCGGCTCGTATCCGCTCTCGAGCCCGCCTTCATGGGACGCCAGCGGGTGCTTCCCGTTCGAGTCGTTCCTCTCTCGATCGACGATAGGGGAGAGGCGCGTCTCGCCCGGCGCATCGCCGTCACGGTGAGCTTCGAGCGCTCCCGCGCGGCATTCGGGGCGGCCGAAGGCGCTCGGGAACCCCTCTCCGGGGCGTGGAAGCGCCTCTACGAGGGCATCCTCGTGAACCCGGAGGACGCGGCGGAGTACCGACTGCCCCTCGCCCCTGCCGGCGCCTGGGCGGCTCCCACTCTCGAGGGGAAACTCCTCAAGCTCCGCATACCCGAAACGGGGCTCTACGCGATGCGGGCCGATTCGCTCATCGCCGCTGGGCTCTCGCCGGGGCTCGTCCCGGGGGAGATCGCCCTCCGGAAGCGCTACTACGATCCCGCCGCTCCGGGGCTCATGCGAACGGTCGACGTGCCGGCCCTCGTCATCGAGAACGCGGGCGGCGGCACCGGCGTGTTCGACGGCGCGGATCGCCTCTATTTCTACGCGCTCGGCGTCAAGGACGACGCCGGCGCGGGGGATCTCGACGCGCTGTACACCGACGACAACGTGCTGTGGCTCGAGGAGGGCTCGGCGGGCGCGATCATGACCCAAGGGATCCCGCTCGCGAGCGTTTCCGAGATTCCCATCTCCGCGCACCGCGTCGTGAAACGCGAGCGCAAGGACACGGCGTTCATGAAGAACGCCGTGCCGGGGACGTTCGATTTCTATTTTCTCAAGGGGTACGACGTCCGGGACTACTCGATCCCCTTCACGCTCCACGAACCGGCATCGACGGGAGTCTGGTCGCTCACGATCCGGATTCAGGGGGGCGACGGGCTCGGCCTTCCGCACACGCTTTCCTTCAGGCTGCGCAACGGCGCCGGGACGAACCTCATCGGTTCGGGCGGCTTCGCCGCGAAGCAGGCGAGGACCTTCACGTTCGCCGGTCTTCCGGCGTCGTGGCTCGCGAACGGCCAGAACGAGCTCCTCGTCACGTGCGACGCGGACTACAAGCACCTCGTGAACGATTTCACGATCGAATACCCGGGCCGGTTCGTCGCCCGGGACAACGCCCTCGAGTTCACCCTCGATCCGGTGATCGGGATCGCGGGGATCGAGATCGGCGGCTTCACCGTCGACTCGGGGCTCCTCGTCGAGCTCACCGATCCGTGGAACCCCGCGTACCGCGAGCTCGGTCCGTCGGATTTCGCGGGCGAGGGCGCGGGATACAAGCTCGTTCTCAAAATCCCCGAGAGCCCATCGCCTCGACGATTCGCGGCTCTCGGCGGCGCCGCCGGCGCGACGCTTCCCGCGAGGATGGTCTCGGTCGACGCTCCTTCGGCGCTGCGGGCGACGGCGGGACGGTATCAGGCGCTCGTCGTCTCGCACCGGGATTTTCTGCAGAGGATCGGCGAGTACGTCGACTGGCGACGGGGCAGGGGGTACAGCGTCTTCACGGCGAACGTCGAGGACGTCTACGACGAGTACAACGGCGGGCTTCCACACGCGGCGGCGATCAAGCGGTTCATCAAGGATGCCTTCGACCGCTGGGGGATCGAGTACGTGCTGCTCGTCGGCGACGCGAGCGAGGATCACAAGCGCGTCTATAGAGGCGCGGAGGGCGAGAAGCGCGGATCGCCCCCCGACTACGTGCCCTCGTACGGGTACGTGACGAGCGTCACGGGAACCTACGACGACGAAACGGTCTCGTCCGACAAATGGTACGCCTATCTCGACGGCAATCCCGGCCCGGATCCGTACCCGGACGTTTTCATCGGCCGTTTTCCGGTCGGGCGCGACGTCGAGCTCCGCGCGATCCTCACCAAGCTCTATCGAGCGGAGACAGCGGCGACCGGCGACGCGTGGCGCCGCCGGATCGTTCTCTTCGCCGACGACGCGTGGTCGGGCGGAGGCTCGGACTACCGCTACCGGCCGTACGAAGGGGAGTTCCAGTGGAGCACCGATACCTGCGGCGCCGTCGTCGAGCGGGCGCTCCCCGGCGGCTTCGAGATCGACCGGCTCTACCTCGCCCCCTATACCGATCCCGCGCATCCGGATCCGGCGGAGAGCGGAGCCGCGGTCTATTCGCGCGCGCGCGAGGCGACGCGCCGGACGTTCACGCCGGCGCTCGTCGCCTCTCTCAACCGCGGGTGCCTCCTCAGCATGTTTCAAGGCCACGCGAACCGCGCCGTGCTCACGACCGAGTCGGCCTTTTCCCTCCAGATATACAGGGACGTCGATAGCCTGCGGACGGCCATTCCGTTCGTATTCGCCGGCTTCGGCTGCCACATCAGCGACTTCGCCGTCTGGCAGGAGCTCTCCTACGCCGCGTACGTCGGCGAGGACGGGGACTGCATGAGCGAGCAGCTTCTCTTCAAGCCGGGCGGCGGCGCGATTTCCACCTACGCGAGCGACGGCTTCGAGTATCTCTCGCAGAACGCGGTTCTCGTCGAGCGTTTCTTCGAGACCCTTTTCCGGCGCCCGCCAGTCGATTCGGTCGCGCCGGGCAACGAATACACGGGCGCGCACTGGATCCTCGGAGAGCTCGTCGCGAAGACGGAGATCGAGCAGATCTCGCAGACGGTCTACGGACTCGACCAGATCCTGCGCTACCATCTCCTCGGCGATCCGATGCTGCGGATCGATCCCGGCCCGCCGCTCATGAGGCTCGAGGCCGACTGGGGGGCGGGATTCGAGCCCGTCGGGCCGGGGGAGCTCCGCGCGAAAAACGGAACGAATGAGGCGGCGCTGCGCCTCACGGCGAGCGACGTCGTCGCGATCGGGCCGGCGGCCCTCTCGATCGACGGTGTGAGCTGGACGGATTCGCTCGAGATCACGCCTCTTCAGGACGCCGACAGGACCTACCACCGCTCCTACCGCGCGGAGGTCCGGTACACGATCGATCCGCGGGACGAGCTCATCGTGTGGACCGTCGCCTCGCCGGACGGGCGCGAGGCGGGGAGGCTCGAAATCCCGATCGTGACCCGGCTTCGCCTCTTCTACAACGGCTACCTCGAGATTCTGCCCGGGGTTGAGAGCCCGCCGAAGGGCACCTTCACGATACGGGCCGATTTCCCGGTCTTCCTGTCCGAGCCGCCGAGGCTCTCCATTGACGGGATCGAAGAGGACGGCGTGCGTTTCACGGTGCCCGATCCCGCCGACTCGCTGCGCTGGGAGGCCTCGTTCGAGCGCACGCTCCCCTCGGGGACGCGCGTCTTCACGGTCAGGGCCGGCGAGTTCTCGCGCGACATCGTCTTCACCGTCACCGGGGACGAGCTCGCCGTCGACGCCTTCAACTTTCCGAACCCCTTCCGCGGCGAGACCAACATCGTCTATACGCTGAACCTCGCGGCCGACGCGGGCCGGATCAACATCTACAACGTGAGCGGCGTTCTCGTGAGGAGCTTCGCGCTTTCGCCGGAACGGCTCCGCGCCGCGAGCTTCATCAGCCCGCACTCGATCGTTTGGGACGGGCGCGACCTCGCCGGAGACCGCGTCGCGAACGGAACCTACATCTACGTGCTGCGGATCGAGCGCGGAGGCCGGAGCGTCGATATCACCGGGAAGAGCGTCAAGCTCGAATAACCCGCCTCGCCCGCCGCCCCCTCGGCGGCGGGCCCCCTTCCGCCCGGCGCCCCCGCCGCTTCAGCGCGGCGCCTTTCCGCCCGGCGCCCCCGCCTCCTCGGCGATCCTTGCCGCCCGCCCTCCCGCGCGCGGGCGGCCGTCCGAGACGGGCCGCGGGAAAAAGGGCCCCGGAAAAACATCTTTACCTCCCCGGTTCCCCTTCCGTACAATCGCCCCGTGCGGATTTCCCCGGAGCGCGCCGCGCCCGTCAGGGGCGCGAGCCCGGGCTCACCCTCCGGAGGTAGGCGTTGAAAAAGCGGCTCGATGCTCTCAGGAAGAAGGAGAAGCGCTTCATCGTCGGCATCGAGACGGGAAGCGAGCCGGGAAAGCTCGGCGCGGTTCTCGTCGAGATATCGGGCAACGGCGACGATACGGTGCTCGCGATCCTCGGCTTCGCGTCGCGCGGCGTGAACCGCGAGCTCAAGGCGGCCCTCTCCGCGCTCGAGGGCGAGGAGGCGTTCGGCTCCGAGGAGCTCGCCGGCATCAACTTCCTCGTTCTCCACAACATTACGAAGCTCTACGACGAGCTGCTCGAGGCGGCGGACGCGGCCGGGGACGAGATCGACCTTATCGGCCTCAAGTGCCTCGAGGTCGGCAAGTTCGTGTTCCCGGCGGATCCGGGCGGCCTGAGCGAGATGACGAACCGCGTCGTCGCGAGCCGTTTTCGGATCGGCTCGGACGATCGATCCGGCGATTTTCTCGCCGTGAGAGAGCCGCTTCTCCAGGGGATCGTGAGCGAGATGATCGACCGGTGCGCGGTCGGAGACGATATGCGCGAGGCGGTCACGGTGGCGCTGCTCGCGAACGAGGCGATCTTCAGCGAGGGCGCGGTCGAGGGCGGCGCGGCGGAAGGCGGCTCGAAGAAGGCCGCCAAAGGCGCCGCGAAGAAGGTCTCCGCGGTCTCGATCGGCGCTTCCTCGCGCGGCGGCTCGCCGTGCCTGTGCGGCGAGTTTTTCTTTCCCCGGTGAGGGCTCGCGCATGGGCCTCCCCGCGGGGAGTTTCCGGAGAATGAGATTATGAAGCTCAGCGCTCGCCGTCTCGCGCCGGCGCTCTTTTTATGCCTTCTCGCGCTCGCCGCCTGCGCGGAGAAGCGGCCCGCAACCGAGGCCTTGGCGGAGCCCGCGCCCGCGCCGCCCGCCGCGGAGCCTCTTCCCGAAACGGTTTCTCCCGTGTCGATCCCGGAAGTGACCCCCGAAGCCGTCGCGATGCTCGACGCCCCGCCGGTCGTGCGCGTTCTCGTTCTCGAGAGCCGCAGGACGATCCGTTTCCGCGTCCCCGAGGCGTACACGGTCGGCATGGACGCCGTTTCCGGCGTCTCGGGCCGCATCGAGCGCGGTGGCGATCTCTCCGTGCGCGCCTCCGACGGCGAGATCGTGCTCGCCGACGGCAGGCGCAAGGTCTTCGGAGCGAAGAGCGTGTTCGTGGCTCCCGCGGACGGCGAGGTTTCGACGATCGACGGCGCCTCCTATCGCGGGGGATTCCTCTTCGTCGCGACCCGCGGCGGAGTCGCCGCGATCAACGTTCTCGACATCGACGAGTACCTCAAAGGGGTGCTTCCCTCGGAGATCGGCTACCTCAAGGACGCGCAGTACGAGGCCTTCCGCGCGCAGGCCATGGCCGCGCGATCCTACGCCCTGAGCAAGCTCGGGGAGAGGCGCGGAGATCTCTACGACCTCAACGCGACGGTGATGGATCAGGTGTACCGGGGCGCCTCGAGCGAGAGCGAGGCCGCGAACAGGGCGGTCGACGAAACGCGCGGACTCGTCTGCGCGTTTCTCGGAGAGCCGGCGCGCGCCTACTACTGCTCCTGCTGCGGCGGGCACACGGCCGATATCAGGGCCGTCTGGCCGTGGAAGACCCCGTACCCGTACCTCTACGGCGTCCGGGACACCGTCCCCGGGACCGCGGGCGAGTCGCTCTGCCGCGGCTCGCGGCATTTCCGGTGGACGGCGCACTGGAGCGCGTCGGATCTCTCCGCCGTCCTTCGCCGGACGATCCCACGGGAGCTTCGAGCGGGCGCTGGGGATCTCGGCCGGATCCTCGACGTGCGGCCGCTCGGCACGGGCAGGGACGGACGCGTCGCCGGACTCGAGATCGAGACCGACCGCGAGAGCTTCACCGTGCAGGGGGACCGCATCAGGTGGGTGTTGAAGCCCGATCCCGGCTCGGACGCCATTCTCAGGAGCACGCTGTTCAACATGGACGTGTCCCGCTCGGGCGGCCGCGTGGCCTCGATCGACGTCCTCGGCGGGGGCAACGGCCACGGCGTCGGCATGTGCCAAACGGGGGCGATACGCATGGCCGAGCTCGGTTACTCGGGCGAACAGATCATCTCCCATTACTATCCCGGCGTTCGGATCGTGACGCTCTACCGGTGACCGATGACACGCGATCCGCTCGAGAAGCTCTCTCGCCATCTCGTCGTCGGTCTCGCCGGGCCGGCGCTCACGGACGGCGAGCGTTCGATCCTCTCGCGCTACCCCGTCTCGGGCGTCATCCTCTTCGACCGCAACGTCGCCGGCGTCCGTTCCCTCATGGAGCTCACGCAGGATCTCCGGCGGGTCTTCAGGGAATCGCGCGGCGCCGTGCCGCTCATCGCGGCCGACCACGAGGGCGGGGTCGTCTCCGTTCTCGCGCGGGCGATCGGGGTGCCGCCGACGCAGATGGCCGCGGGGCGGACGGGGGACGCGGGGCTCTGCGAGCGGCTCTTCGCCGAGAACGCCCGGCGGCTGCGCTCCTGCGGCGTGAACCTGCTGCTCGGCCCCGTCGCCGACGTCAACTCCGAGACGCTGAACCCCGTCATCGGCTCGCGCAGCTTCGGCGAGGACGAGGGCGTCGTTTCGAACCTCACCGCCGTCGCCGTGAGCGCCGCGCGGCGCGCGGGGGTTCTCACCTGCCTCAAGCATTTCCCCGGGCACGGCTCCTCCGCCGTCGATTCCCATCTCGCTCTCGGCGCGCTCGCCTCCTCGATGGACGAGCTCCGGAGAACCGACGTTCGCCCGTTCGCGCGCGGGGCGGCCGCGGGGGCCGAGTGCGTCATGATGGGGCACGTCGTTCCCCGCGGCCGGCGGCTTCCCGCTACGATCGATCCCGAAATCGTCGGCGGCATGCTTCGCCGGGAGCTCGGATTCGAAGGGGTCGTCATGACCGACGCGCTCGAGATGGAGGGCGCGAGGGCCGCGGCCCCCTCTCTCGCGGATCTCTGCAGGGCCTCGCTCGAGGCCGGCTGCGACACGCTCCTCTTCTCGAAGAGCGCGGAGGAGGTGTTCGCGGCGCTGCAATCGGCCGCGGCGGACTCGCCGGCCGGATTCCCCGGGACGGACGGGAACGCTCCGTCGCCCTCCTCGGCCGCGCGCGTGAGCCGGCTTCTCGACGCCGCCGCGGCGCGCGAGAAGGAGTGGGATCTCCCGAACGATCCGCACGTTTACGCCGAGATCGCCCGGGGATCGATCCGTGTCGTCGGGGACGGTCCCCCGCCGGTCCTTCCCGCGGGGGGGTGGCGGGCGGTGTTCCACGCCGAGAAAGGGGAGTTCGAGAGGTTCCCCGTGCGGAGGTTCATCGAGCGATCGCTTCGGAGTCTCGGCGCCCCAGCGGGGGCCGGCCGGGCGCCCTCGGCCGGCGCGAACGGCGGGGACGCCGCCTCGGGCGCCGCGGCGGGCCCCGGCGGGATCTTTCCCCTCGTGCCGCTCGAGGCGCCGGGCGGGGACCCCGGGCTCGAATCCCGTGAATATGTCGCGGCGGCCCCGGCGGATTCTGGCGCCGACGTCGTTTTCCTGCTCAACCGGCGCCCCGTCGACGCCGAAACGGCGAGACGTCTCGCCGCGGGCGCCCGTTTGGTCGTCGTCGCCGGGTGGCCGTACGCCGCGGAGCTGCTGTCTCCGGAGATCCGGGCGATCGTAACCTACGGGCTCTACGACTCGGCGGCGGACCTTGTCGGCGGCTATGCCGGTGTGGCCGCCAAATAGCGATTGACACGCCCAATTTTGTCTGTTATAAATGGATAAGCTGGCGTGCGGGGTCGGCTTTTTTCGTTTTCCGACCCGCCGCTTGCACGTTTAAGACTCCTTGGGCGGGGTCGTAGTTCAGTTGGTTAGAACGCCTGCCTGTCACGCAGGAGGTCGCG
>DHHB01000096.1 GCA_002403075.1 bacterium UBP1_UBA4783
TAATTTTCGGTGGCGATAGCGGGGGGGAAACACCCGTACCCATTCCGAACACGGAAGTTAAGCCCTCATGCGCCGATGGTACTGAGCGGGCGACCGTTCGGGAGAGTAGGTCGCCGCCGGTTTTTGAAAAGGGCCGCTCGACGAGAGCGGCCCTTTTTTATTGGCAGCTAATCCGCAGCCTCGAGAACACGATAGACGACGACGTTATCTCCGCGATGAACGGGTTCGAGGAAGCTCGGCGCGGCGTCCGCGTCGAGCAGCTCCGGCGGTCTGCTCTTGAGGAACAGTTTTCCGACGACGACGTAATCGGCGCCGGCCGCTTCCGTCTCGCGCCTCAGCGAGTCGAAGTACGAGGCGCGATCATCCGTGTCGCCGCCCGGGGTTGCGAGCTCCGCATAGCGATAGCCGACGTAACGCTGCATGAACGGGAACGTGCCGAGAACGACGAGCTCGTGGCCGTATGTCCGCTCGATGAATCGAGCCGCTTCGAGCTCCTCGATGGGATGGGCACGGGCGAACGCTCGGAGGTGCCGGGCGCCGCCCGGTGCGAGCGAGAGAAGAATGAGCATCGCAACCGCGCGGGAGATCGGAACGCGGCGCGCCGCGACGCGCAGCGACGCCGCCGCGAGCGGCGGCGAGAATATCAGCGCGCCTGCGAACAGGTATCCGACGGGCAGCAGCGGGAGCATGAGCCGCGGCCCGGAATAGAAGAAGAAGCAGCCGAGGGCCGCGTAAAACGCGGCGTAGCAGATCGCAAGACCCTTTTCACGATCGGGCTTCCGCACGGCGAGCATGAGACCCGCGAGAGCCGCGGCAGTGAACAAAAACCCCGCGATTCCTCCGCCGCCGAGCTCAGGAAGGGTCCTTGAAAAAAACCGGATGAGCTCCCGGAAAAACGACGACATCAATCTTCCAGGCGAGCTCGCGACGGCGGCTCTCAGATCCTCGAGACTCGCATCGCGGAAGTAGCGCCAGTCGTATCCGCCGTGCATCTTCATGGCGAGGTTTCGCCAACTTTCGCTGTACCACGGCGTGCCGAACGCGCGCTCCGTGAGGATGAAATGGGGCACGAGCGCCGCGAGGGCCGCGGCGGCGAAGATTGCCGACGAGATAAATCGGCGCCTCGCCGGCGCCTCTTTCGGACACGTCGCGAGCGCGACGAAGACCGCGGGAAGCAGGAAGAATCCGCTGTATCGCGTAAAGAGCGCGAGCGCGAACCCGAGGCCGAGCGCGGCCGCGTTCCGGTATCCGCCCGAGTCGGAGCAAAGGCGCAGGCAAAGAAAGAGCATCGCGAGCGAGAGCCCCGCGAAGGTCATGTCCGTCGCGGCCTCCATCCCCATGATCACGACGTTGTGGTTGAGCATGAGCGCGAGAAACGCGAAGAAGGCGGCCTCTCTCCCGAAGGCCCTCTTTCCGGCGAGATAGGTCATCGAGAGCATGAGACCGGCTCCGAGGGCCGAGACGATCCGCGCGCCCGCGAATGCACCTCCCGCGATCGCTCCCACGGCGGCCGAGAGGATCGGGTAGAGGAGCGGCTGGTAGGGATCGCGAGGAACCTCGCCGGCGAGTATCAGCTCCGCCTTGGCCGCGTATCCGTCCATTTCGGCTGAGTTCGGCGTTTCGATGACGTGGATCTTCCAGCCGGCGATACACAGCGCGAGAACGTATATCGCCGCGAGCAGGAGCGCGATCCTATCGAGCTTCATATCGATTCCGCCGTTTCGAGGTTTGCTAGGCGCTCGCGCGGAGGCGCCCGCGGATGCTCTCGACGAGGGGGCGCGAGCCGACGTAGAGCGCGGTCCGCTGGTGCGGCGATTCGGGCGCGATCTCGAGGATGTCGTTCCCCGCTTCGTCGATCGCGGCGCCGCCCGCCTCGCGCGCGATGAACGCCGCCACGTTCGCCTCGTAGAGCAGCCGGAGCTTCCCCTTCGGCCGGTTCTTTTCGGGTCTCGGGTGGTTCACGATGGCGGGATACATGAACATCCCGCCGTTCGACAGGAGGCGATGAAAATCCGCGGCGAGCGATCCCATGTAGCGGAACGCGTATTTCGACTCGTGCTCCTCTATCCAGACCTGCACGGGGCGGGAGAACGTCGTTCGATTGGAGGCGTTATAGGAGAGCTCCCAGGTTTTCGAGTCCTCGGGCATGACGAGCGGCGTCGGATTCTCGTGTATGACGTAGGTCATCGTCTCGTCGAGATGGAAGCGGAACACGCCGGTCTCCGCCAGCGCGAGGGTGAAGACGCCGTTCGGAATGAGGAAGATCCCCGCCGCGCGGAGCTCCGAGCCCGTGCGCAGACGGCCGTCCTCGGGCCCCTCGAGATTCCGCTTCGCGATCGCGAACATGAAGCCGACGGGGAGGTTGTGCTTGATGTTGCTCGAGCCGTCGAGCGGGTCGTAGTAGATGAAGTAGCGCCCCCCCTCCTCGTTGAGGCGGATCGGCTCGGGCTCCTCCTCCGTGATCGCGTAGATCACCTGATTCGAGCACCGCAGGTAGTGCAGCACGATCGAATCGGCGATGTCGTCCATCTTCATCACGCATTCGTCCTGGCAATTCGTGATGCCCGCCTCGCCCATGACGTTCTTGAGCGAGCCGGTCTGGTAGAAGTACTGGATGTATTTGGCGGCGGTCTGGACCGCCTCGAGGAGCACGAGAAAGTTGTAGCTCCGCCCGTGGCGCTCCTGATGGTGGAGCATGAAGTCCATGAAGCTTTGCTCGAGTTTCATCGTCCGCCCCTTCGATAACAACCGTATAGCAGGTTCCGGGGGGCGTGGCAAGGCCGACTTCCGGGGCAAACTGGGTATTGTCGAACGGGCTCAGGAAGTGGTACAACGTGCGCACAGGCCGGAGGACGGGACGCCGGAAACCGCGCGGGCGAACGCTTCACGGCGGCTCGCGGGTCGGCCGGACGCGGCGAGCGGAATGGAGGGACCCTATGGAGATTATCATCGCCCCTGACTACGAAGCCATGAGCAAGACCTCGGCGGCGATCATCGCGCGGGAGATACGGCGCAAGCACGATCTCGTTCTCGGCCTCGCGACGGGCGACACGCCGATCGGGACGTACCGCGAGCTCGCGAAACTGCATAAGGACGAGGGGCTCGACTTCTCGAAGACCACGACCTTCAACCTCGACGAGTACCTCGGCCTCGCCCCGCTGCACCGGAACAGCTACAACTACTTCATGTGGGAGAACTTTTTCAAGCACATCAGCATGAGTCCGCACCGGGCCTTCGTGCCGCAGGGCAACACCGTCGATCCGGAGGAGTTCTGCGCGTGGTACGAGGAGCAGATACGCGAAGCCGGCGGCATCGACCTGCAGGTGCTCGGGATCGGGCGCGACGGCCACATCGGCTTCAACGAGCCGGGCTCCTCCTTCGCGAGCCGGACGAGGGTGAAGGGGCTCTACGAGCAGACGATCAAGGACAACGCCCGCTTCTTCGACAAGGAAGAGGACGTGCCGCGCTTCGCCATCACGATGGGGGTCGGCACGATCATGGAGGCGAAGAAGATCCTCCTCATCGCGAACGGCGAGGCCAAGGCGGACGTGTGCCAGCAGTTCATCGAGGGCCCGGTGACGAGCCAGATCACCGCCACGGCGCTCCAGCTCCACAGCTACGCGATCGTGGTGCTCGACGAAGAGGCGGCCTCGAAGCTCAAGCGCCGGGAATACTACAACTGGATCCGCGACAACAAGCATATCGTCCAGAAGCAGATCGGCCGGTGACGTCGGCGTCCGAAGCGTTCCGCGCGCGAGGCGCGGAGGATAGGAAGATCCGCGTATGAACGAACTCCTGCGGTCCCTCGTCGGAAACCTCCTCGAAACATCGAGCGTCGTCTCCTCCATCCGCGCGTTGAAAGAGGCGAAGGGCAAGAGCCGCCTCTTCGGGGACCGGGTGCGGCCGCTTTCGGCCGCGGAGATCGCGGAGCTCGAATCCCGAGGCAACCGCTCCTCCGATTGGGGCAGGGTGCTCGTGTCGGAGGGATTCACGCCGGCGCGCGTCGCCGGGAGCGCCTTCCACGGAGATTGCGTGCTCGGCGCGATGAAGGGCGGCGCGGTTGCTCTCGGGAACGGCGTCTCCCTGCCCGACGGCGTCTACGGCAGCACGATAGCCGACTCGGAGATCGGCGACGGGTGCCTCGTGTCGGGGGCGGGCCTCGTTTCGAACTACGTCCTCAAGGGGAATTGCGTCGTTTTCGGCACGGGGACGCTCGCCGCTTCCCGAAAGTGCGTCTTCGGCAACGGCAGGGAGATCGCGATCGGGATCGAAACGGGCGGGAGAGAGGTGCTCTCCTACGCCGAGATCACGATCCCCGTCGCCGCCGCCGTCGCCACGAAGCGCGGGGACCGGGCCTTTCAGGAGGCGTACCGGGAGTTCGTGAAGGCCTACGTCGACTCCTGCGGCGCGCCCTTCGGGATCGTCGAGCGCGGCGGCGTCGTCCGCCACACGGCGAGGGTGGAGGACACGTACGTCGGAGAGAACGCCTCGATCGACGGAGCGATCCTCGTTCAAAACTGCGCGCTCCTCGGCGCGCCGGATGAGCCGACCGTCGTGCGCGACGGCGCGTACGCGCGCAACTCCTGTCTCCAGTACGGCTGCGAGGCCGCCTCCATGGCGATCGTGGACGACTCGGTGCTCACCGAGCATTCGCACGTCGAGCGGCACGGCAAGGTGACGCAGAGCATCGTCGGTCCGAACACCGGCGTCGCCGAAGGCGAGGTCACCGCCTCGCTCGTCGGCCCGTTCGTCGGTTTCCACCATCAGGCCATGCTCATCGCCGCGGTGTGGCCGGAAGGGAAGGGGAACGTCGCGTACGGAGCGAACATCGGATCGAACCACACCTCGAAGGCCCCCGATCAGGAGATTCGATGCGGGGAGGGCCTCTTCTTCGGGCTCGGCGTCAACGTCAAATTCCCCTCCGATTTCACGGAGGCCCCCTACAGCCTCATCGCGACCGCCGTCGACACGCTTCCCCAGCGGCTCGAGCTTCCGTTCTCCCTCGTCAACAGGCCGGCGAGAACCTTCGACGGCGTTCCGCTCGCCTACAACGAGATATTCCCGGGGTGGGTGCTCGCCGACGATCTCTACCTCGTGCTGAGGAACGAGGGAAAATACAAGAAGCGCAACAAGGCCCGGCGGACCCCGTTCGTCTTCGACGTCTTCCGCAGGGACATCGTCGAGAAGATGATCGCGGCCCGGGACCGGCTGAAAAACGCCGCACCCCGCGAGGTGTACACGGACGCCGACGTTCCCGGCCTCGGCAAGAACTTCATGCTCGAGGGGAGCCGCCGCCGGGGGATCGAGACCTACGACTTTTTCATCGAGTACTTCGCCCTGCAGGGGCTCGCGGCCCGCGCCGCCGCGCTCGCGGGCGCCGGAGAAGGCGGCCGGATAGGGGCGCTCTACACCGACGCGGCGGACGATCCCGACTGGGAGTATCGACGGGGGCTCATCGCGTCGCAGGGCTACTCGGCGCGCGGCGTCGCCGAAAACCTCGCGCGCCTCGCCCTCATGTACGAGCGGATCGCCCGCGACACCGAGCGCGCGAAGGAGCGGGACGATATCCGGGGGAGGCGGATCATCGCCGATTACGCCGAGGCGAACACGCTCGCCCCGGACGACGGGTTCGTGAAGGAGACGTGGGAGCGCGCGCGGAGGATGAAGGCCGAGCTCGACGCTCTCGCGGCCGCGATCTCCGGCTGATCCCGGTCGGCCCGGCGCGCCCGCCCCGTCACGGCGCGGGGCGCTCGCAGTACCAGACGTCGGAGTCGTAGTTCCCTTCCGCGTCCGAGAGAACGTGCACGAAGTAGAGCAGCCGTCCGTCCGCCGTCAGCGACGGCTCGCCGACGAGCCCGCGGATCACGAGCTGCGGATCCCCTCAGACGCCGCCGTTTTGTACATGGAGACTTTATTGCCTCTTGTTGGTCCGCTCGGCCTTCATCTGCTCGACGGCCTGCACGGCTTTTTCGCGGCTCGTGTGGATCGTGTACGGCATCTTCGCCTTCATCGCCGTCGTGCGAAGCGCCATCCGGGCCGTGCTGTCCACGCCCCACCGCGCGAGCCCGAGAACGAGCTCGTTCGTCGCCTTCCGCGCGACCTCTCCGTAGTACTCCGCGACGTCGGCGTGGACGGCGAGCTTGTCGATGTGCGCGACCATCCAGAACTTCTCCTTCACGCTCTTCATGTTCCGCTCGTATTCGGCGAAGAAGGCGTCCACGTCCTCTTTCGTTTTTATATCCCACTGGTCCTCGACGAACAGGATGTTGGACGCGCGATCGTAGTCGAATGTGATTTTGTTCTCCATGACGAGCCTCCGGTATTTCGAGAGCCCTTCTCGGGACGCTTTCGCGCGAAGCATACGCGAACGGGCTTCGAAATCAAGAGATATCGATACGCGCGTTCGGCTTCGGCGCGAAAATAAAAAGCGGGCCGCACCGACGGTGCGGCCCGCTTCGGCTGTGCGGATAATCGCCGGGCGGCTATTTCACGATCGAGAATTCGACGCGCCTGTTCTGCTGGCGCCCCTCGGCCGTGGCGTTCGTGGCGACGGGCTTCGTTTCGCCGTAGCCCTTCGCGACGAAGAAATCGGGCTTGCACTGCGAGAAGTTCTTGAGGATGTAGTCCCGCACGGCGGCCGCGCGCTCCCCGGAGAGCTTCATGTTCATGTCGTCGGCGCCCTGCGAGTCGGTGTGCCCCGCGATCTCGATCTTCATGTCCGCGCACTGGGCGAGGACGGCGCCGATCGCGTCGAGCTCCTGCTTCGATTCGGGTCTCAGGGTCGCCTTGCCGGAATCGAAGAGGATCTTCGTGGAGACGATCTTGCCGGTGTCGATGAAGGCCCTCACGTCGGCCGGGCAGCCGGTTTCGTCGACCTTCGCTCCGGCGGGGGTGTTCGGGCACTTGTCGATGCCGTCGAAGACGCCGTCGCCGTCGCTGTCCATCGGGCAGCCCTTCGCGTCGACCTTCGCTCCGGCGGGGGTGTTCGGGCATGTGTCGATGCCGTCGTACACCCCGTCCTTGTCCGCGTCGGACGGGCAGCCGTCCTTGTCGACCGTCGCGCCTTCGGGGGTGCCGGGGCACTTGTCGACGCCGTCGGGCACGCCGTCCTTGTCGCTGTCCATCGGGCAACCCTTCGCGTCGACCTTCACGCCGGCGGGGGTGTTCGGGCACTTGTCGATGCCGTCGGGCACGCCGTCCTTGTCGGAGTCGACCGGGCAGCCCTTCTTGTCGACGACGGCGCCCAAGGGCGTTCCCGGACACTGGTCCTTGCCGTCCATGACGCCGTCGCCGTCGCTGTCGAAATCCGCGCAGCCGCATTTCCACGGCCACGGAGCGAGAATCGGACAGAGAGCCTTGCTGTCGGGCTTTTCACCGAGCGCCGCGCGGCGGGCCTCGGCCTTTTCCTTCCATCCGGCGGACGCGGGGGCGACGGCCAGGGACAGAACGAGCGTCGCGAGCACGAGAACCGAAACGAAAAGCTTCATGGTCCCTCCTTTGCCTGCGGAAAAACCTGTATGCCCATCCCTCGGTTGCGGATTTCCATGTGAACGGCCCGGTTATACCGCACGGGCCGCTTTTCCGCAAGATATTTTTTGATAGGTATCGTTGCGGGGCGCGCGATTTCCGACGGAGCGCGCCGCGCGGCGGATGTGGTAGAATGTCCCCGCGAAAGGGAGGTAACGGCGCATGAACGGATTCAAGAGATACGCGGCGCTCGCCGCTGTCGCCGCCGCGACGGTCGCGGCGACGGCGCAGCCGCGCTGGACGGGGATCGCCGAGGCGTCCGAGGACGCGCGGGGAACGATCAGGATCTCGCTCGTCGAAGGGAAGGAGTGGACGCACTCCTTCCGCGCGATGCTCGTCGCGAAGGTGACGAACAGGCCTCAGATGGCGTTCTGGCTCGAGGACACATCCGGCGCGTACGTCGCGACGATCTTCGCCACGCGCCGCACCGCGGTGCAGGATTGGCGCGCCGGATTCGGCGAGAAGCGCGAGCTCATCAAGCGGCCCTCCTCGCTTCCCGTGTGGGCGCGCAAGCACGCCGAGCGCGGCGTGGAGCCGAAATCCCTCTGCGGCGCCTGCCACGGCCTCCACAAGCGGCCGAAAAAGGACGCGACCGA
>DHHB01000003.1:0-14974 GCA_002403075.1 bacterium UBP1_UBA4783
CCGGCACGACGCCCGGGGCCGGAAGCGGCGATTTCGGGAACATGGTGAAGGAGCGCGGTCTCGCGCTCACGTTCGTTTTCATATTTCTCGGCGGGCTCGCCCTCAACCTCACGCCCTGCATCTATCCCCTCATCCCCGTCACGATCAGCTATTTCGGCGGGCAGGCGGGGGGAAGGGGAGGCCGCGTCTTCGTTCTCGCGCTCCTCTACGTGCTCGGCATGTCCCTCACCTACAGCGTGCTCGGCACGGTCGCGGCGATGACGGGAGGGCTGTTCGGCTCCGCGCTCCAGAATCCGCTCGTCGTTCTCTTCATCGCGGCGGTGCTCGTCGTCCTCTCCCTCTCGATGTTCGGGGTCTGGGAGATCCGGCTCCCGATGTTTCTCGCCACCCGCACCGGCACGGCGAAACGCGGATACCCGGGCGCCGTCGTCATGGGGCTCACGATGGGCCTCGTCGCCGCGCCCTGCATCGGTCCCTTCGTGCTCGGGCTCCTCACCTACGTCGGCCAGATAGGCAAGCCGCTTCTCGGATTTCTCATGTTCTTCACCCTCGCGTGGGGAATGGGCCTGCCGTTCCTCGTGCTCGGCACCCTCTCCGGCGGCATATCGCGTCTGCCGCGCGCCGGCGGCTGGATGATCTGGGTGCGGAAGATATTCGGCTTCATCCTCATCGGCATGGCTATCTATTTCGCCCGCAACCTCCTCGGCCCGCGGATCGCGGCCTTCGGATACGCGGCGGTCGCGGCGGCGGGCGGCGTCTACCTCGGCTGGATCGACCGGGCGGCCGCGCCAGGCCGGTTCTTCAAGGTGCTCCGCGGCGCCGTCGGCGTCGCCGGCTTCGCGATCGCGGCGGCGATCTTCGCCGTCCCGGCGATGCGGGGCGAGCGCGCGGGGGAGGCCGCGGGCATTGTGTGGCGGCCCTTCACCGAAGAGGCGCTCGCCGCGGCCGCCGGCGACGGACAGGCCGTCCTCATCGATTTCTCGGCGGATTGGTGCATACCGTGCCACGAGCTCGACAAGAAGACCTTCGCCGATCCCGCGGTCGTCGAGCTCGCGCGGAGCGTCGTTCCGCTCCGAGTCGATCTCACGCGGTCGGGACCGGCCGAAACGGCCCTCAAAAACAGATTCTCCGTACGGGGCGTTCCCACTATCATATTCGTCGACGGCTCGGGCGCGGAGCGCGAGAGCCTCCGTCTCACGGGTTTCGTCGACGCCCGGGAGTTCGAACGCCGCCTCGTGGAGATCGCGGGACCGGCGGCGGGAAGGTAGCTCGTGAAGCTCGTCTCCTTCGAACGCGAAGGCCCCCGCGCCGGCGCCGTCGTCGGGGATCTCGTCCTCGACATCGGCTCGGCGCTCGGCGCCCCGCACGCCGTCACGACGGACGACGTCATCGGACGCGGGCTTCTCCCCGAGGCGAAAAACCTCGCCGACAACGCGGCCGATCTCGATCGGAAGCATTTTATCCCGTTCAAGGGGACCCGCATCCTCCCTCCCGTCGGACGGCCCGGCATGATCGTCTGCCTCGGCCTCAACTACCGCGATCACGCCCTCGAGCAGCGCAAGGATCCTCCCGCGCATCCGATCCTCTTCGCCAAGGCGCCGGGAGCGGTCGCCGGGCCCTTCGACGACATCGTCGTCAGGCCCGGCGTCACGCACGTCGACGCGGAGGCGGAGCTCGCCGTGGTCATGGGCCGCGAATGCGCGGCCGTCGCCGAGGAGGAGGCCCTCGGGTACGTCGCCGGATACTGCTGCATGAACGACGTCTCGGCGCGCCGGATACAGCGCGAGGACGGGCAGTGGTTCCGCGCGAAGAGCTTCGACACCTTCGCGCCGTGCGGCCCGTGGATCGTGACTCCCGACGAGCTCGGCGACCCGGGAGGGCTCGCGATCAAACAGCGGCTGAACGACGTCGTCGTTCAGGACGGCAACACCGCCGAGATGCTCTTCGGCGTCGCGCGGATAATCTCGTTCGTCTCGGCGGCGATGACGCTTCGCCCTTGCGACATAATCGCGACGGGAACGCCCGCCGGCGTGGGAGTCTTCCGCGATCCGCCCGTCTTTCTCGCCGACGGCGACGTCGTGACGGTCGAGATCGAGCGGATCGGATTCATCAGAAACAGGATCAGGGTGCTGACGGAGGAGACGCCGTGGCGCGCGCGGTGAACAAGATCCTCGTGCTGTCGATCTGGGAGGACGTCTGGTCTCTCGGCGAAGGCGGCGGCGTCGCGGACGAGCTCCAGTTCATCCGCCACCTCACGAAGAAGGGGATCGAGCTCCATTTTCTCATACCGAAGCCGCGCGCGAAGAAAGAGACGCCCGGCGACTCGCTCCTCACGTACCACACGTACCCGAACGTCTTCCGCGCCTTCGAGCGGCTCCCGGGGATCGCGCGGCGCTTCCTCTGGCCGGCGGCGTTCCCCTTCGCCGCGATCCCCCGTCTCGAGCGGCTCGCCGCCGAGATACGTCCCGACGTGCTCCTCGGATTCACGCACTACTCCTTCTATCCCCTCAACCGCGTCGGCAGGAAGCTCGGCATCCCGACCGCCGTCAAGCTCTTCGGCGTCATGTACCTCGACCGGTTCGACTTTCCGCGGATCAAGTACTACTGGAAGAGCGTCGAGCAGATAATCGCCCTGCGCCACCCCGTCGACCGCTACATCATCTTGAACGACGGCACGAGGGGCCAAATGGCGCTCGAGCGGCTCGGCATACCGCGCGGGAAGATCTCGTTCCTCCCGAACGGCATGGATACCGAATGGGCGGACGCCCCGGTCGATCGCGACGAGGCGCGTCGCGCGATGCATCTCCCGCTCGACCGGATCCTCGTCGTCACCTTCTCCCGGCTCGTGAAATCGAAACGCATCGAGCTCCTGCTGCGCGCCGCGGCGTCGATGGATCGCGCGCTCCTCGACCGGACGACGATCGTGATCGGCGGGGACGGGCCCGAGCGGGCCTTCCTCGAACGCGAGGCGCGGCGGCTCGGCCTGGCCGACCGGGTGGCGTTCACCGGCATCATACCCCACCGCGACGTGGTGGATTTTCTCAAGGCATCGGACGTCTTCGCGGCGACGAACGAGCTCACGAACATGTCCCTCCCGCCGTGCGAGGCGATCCTCTGCGGCGTTCCGGTCGTCGCCTTCGACGTCTCGGGCACGGCGGAGGTCGTGCGCGACGGCGAGACGGGGCTTCTCGTGCCGAACGGCGACGTTCCGGCGTTCGCGCGCGCCCTCGAGCGCGTCGTTCGCGACGGCGCCCTCCGCGAACGGCTCGGCCGTCAGGCAATGGCCTTCGGCCGGAGCCATTTCATGTCGTGGGACGAGCGCATCGAGAAGGAGCTCGCCGTCCTCGAGGAGCTCGCGGGATCGAGGCGCGCATGATTTCGGGGGATAAAAAAGCGCCACGGGTTTTCATGAGGCATTCTGAAAATCCGTGGCGACTCGTATGAGGATCCGAGATGTCGCGGGGCTTTTTTCTGTCTCCCGCTGCTTCGGCGGGGCTTTACCTAACTCCTGGGCCCCTTGCTTCATCTCTTCGGTAGTATTGTATTCCCGATTCGGCGCACTGTCAATACCCAAAAATGGATGCGCCGGGCGGGGCGGGCGCGCCGGTCCGCAGCTCGTCGCGGCGCCGGCCCCCGTCGAGTATCGAAACCGGAGGTGCCGAACGACATGCCCGACGACGCGGCCATCACGATACGCGCGGCCGGACCGGCCGACGTTCCCGTACTCTTCCGTCTCATCCGCGAGCTCGCCGAGTACGAGAGAATCGCGCACGAGGTAATCGCGAATGAGGAGACGATCGCCGGGAGCCTCTTCGGCCCGTCGCGCGCCGCCGAGGCCGTCCTCGCGTACGTGGGCGGCGATCCTGTGGGCTTCGCCGTCTTTTTCAGCAACTTCTCGACGTTCGTGGGACGCCCGGGGATGTATATCGAGGATATCTACGTGCGGCCGCAGGTTCGCGGAACGGGCGTCGGCAAGGCGATCCTCGCGCACGTCGCGCGGATCGCCCGGGAGCGGCGCGCCGGCAGGATCGAGTTCGCGGTCCTCGACTGGAACCCCGCGCGCGGCTTCTACGAACACCTCGGCGCGCGGGCGATGACCGACTGGGTCTTCTACCGCTTCACGGAGGACCGAATCCGCGATCTCGCCGGATCATAGAACGTTCTCCCGCTCGAGGCGATCCGGCCTTTTCATGAAGGTCGCCGTCGCCCGGGCCGCGACGCGCGTATTCTCCGAAAGCTCCGCCGAAACGCGGTAGAGAGGCGGGCGCGCCTTGACCAGCCGGGCCTTGAGCTCGACGAGCGCGCCGCAGGGAACCGATCGGAGAAACCGCACCCGCATATCGCCGGTGACGGCCGAAATCCCGAGAGAAAAGAGACAGTGCGTCATGGCCGCGTCGAGCAGCGCGCATATCATCCCCCCGTGGAGGATGCCGTCGTATCCCTGCATCGACGCGTCCGCCTGAAACCGGCCGCTCACCCCGCCTTCGGCGTCGATCTCGAATCGAAGTGCCAAGGACCACGGATTGCGGTCGCCGCACATGAGGCAATGGCGATGGTCTCGCGGCGTTTTGCAGGGCGCGTTTTTTGGGGGCGCGGCTTCGCGGGGCGCGTCTCGTTTCGTTCGCTCGGACATGGCGCTCAGTTGTAGGCTTCCTGTATCCGCCGGTCCTCATCCATGAGCTCGCCGGCGATCTCGCGCATCCGCATCTGCTCCCAGTACGGGAGCTTCGCGTGCATCTCGGCGTATTTGAGAGGGATCGGATGCGTGCCGATCCGCACGGGGATCCCGAACGCCGCCTCGATGTACTCCTTGAACTGCCTGATCCGCGGACACGGCGGATACCCGACGACGAGCCCCGTGGCGAGGTGAATGACCTCGGCCCCGTTCTTCTTCATCTCGGCCGGCACGTACTCGATGTTGCCGCCGGGGCAGCCTCCGCAGTAGGAGAACCCGACGACCTGGACCTCCTCGCCGGCCGGATACGCGGAGAAGGCTCCCACGCGCTCGCGCAGGGCCCTGAAGCATTTTCCGCCGCCGCAGCTCTGGTAGCGCCCGCAGATGATGATGCCGATCTTCGTCATGGCACGAATCCTCCGTCGCCCCGGTCAGTGGTCGCAGATGTTTTTTCCCGTCTCGAGCGTTCCGGCGAGGTAGCCGCGGACGACGTCCTCGGGAGACCCGGCCGGCGCTCCGACGATAACACGAATGCCGCTGTCTGAAAAGAGGTCCTGCGCCCGGCGACCCATGCCCCCGGCGATGATGAGGTTCGCGCCCTTGTCGGCGAGCCAACGCGGCAGAAGCCCGGGCTCGTGCGGCGGCGCGTCGAGGTCCATGCGTCCGAGAATCTCCTTCTTCCCGGGATCCACGTCGAGCATGGCGAAACGCTCGCAGTGGCCGAAATGCATCGATAGCTTTCCGCCCGTGACGGGAACGGCGATCTTCATCTCTTTCTCCTTCTTCGCGACGGCTGGCTCCGGCGCGGCGGACGCCGCCGCGCCCGGGCCCGCCGGCTCGATCGATTTCACGATGTCGCGCATGATCCGCGCGGTCGGTGAATCGGCGAAATCCCTGATGTACGCCCGGCCGGCGTCGCAGCTTTCGGCGATCTTCGGATCGAGCGGAATGGAGCCGAGGAACGGAACGCCCATATCCTCGGCGATGCGGCGGCCGCCCCCCTCGCGCAGCACGGCGGTCACCGTCCCGCACGCGGGGCAGGCGAATCCGCTCATGTTTTCTATCACGCCGATCACCGGCACCCGCAGCTCGCGGCAGAAGCTGATCGATTTGCGGACGTCCACCGCGGACACCTTCTGCGGCGTCGTGACGATGATCGCCCCGTCGACCGAGCCGATAAGCTGGCAGACCGAGAGCGGCTCGTCGCCGGTGCCGGGAGGCGAATCGATGACGAGAACGTCGAGATCGCCCCACGCGGCGTCGGCGAGAAACTGCCTGATGGCGTTCATCTTCATCGGCCCGCGCCAAATCACCGGATCGTCTGGGCTGCGAAGGAAGAGGCCGAGGGAGAGCACCTTGATCCCGTCCGCGTCCACGGGCACGATCGCTCCGTTCTCGAACCCGGGCTGCTTCTCCTCGATCCCGAGCATCGTCGGAATGCTGGGACCGTGGATGTCGACGTCCAGCAGACCCGTCCGCCGGCCCGCGAGCATGAGAGACGCGGCGAGGTTCACCGCGACGGTGCTCTTCCCGACGCCTCCCTTTCCCGACAGGACGAGCACCTTGCGGCGGACATGGCTCATTCTATCCAGCACGGGCTGATTCGAAAGCTCAGTCGATTCCATTCGTTCCTCCATACGATGTGACGTTCTCCCAGACGGCGGCGATATCCTTCGCGGACGGCGCGCCGGTCTCGACGGCGGTGAGGCACTCGATCTGGGCCCGCGTGACCTCGACGTCGTACCGGATGCGCCCGGCGAGACCGGCCCCGGCGCGGAGCGCGAGGGCCTCGATGCGCCCGGCCATGCCGGGGTTGATATCCCATTTGTTCACGCAGACGGCGGCGGGAATTCCGAAATGCCTCGCGAGCGCGAGAACCCTCTCGAGATCGTGTTCCCCCGAAACGGTGGGCTCGGTTACGACCACCACGAGCGCGGCTCCGGTGAGTGAGGCGATGACGGGGCAGCCGATCCCCGGCGGTCCGTCGACGATAACGAGACTCCTGCCGGTTTCTTCCGCGACCCGCCGGGCCTCGCGGCGCACGGTGGAGACGAGCTTGCCCGAGTTCTCGGCGGCCGTGCCGAGCCTTGCGTGGACCATCGGACCGCAGCGCGTCTCGGACACCATCCAGACGCCCGAAAGCCGCTCCGGAAAATCGATCGCCCCCGCGGGGCAAAAGCGCACGCACACGCCGCATCCTTCGCACGAGGCGGGATCGACTGCGTACGAGCCGTCCCCGTCCGCGGGACCGGGCGCCGCCACCGCTTTGAACCGGCAGAGATCGAAGCATATCCCACAGCGCGTGCAGCTCTCGCGCCGGATCACCGCTTCCCGGCCGCTCCTGAATTCGCTGCGCCGGACGACGCGAGGCGTCAGCAGCAGATGCAGGTCGGCGGCGTCGACGTCGCAGTCCACCACGACCGCTTCCCGCGCGAGGACGGCGAAGCACGCGGCGATGCTCGTCTTGCCCGTGCCGCCCTTTCCGCTGATGACCACGATCTCCTTCATGACGCGCGCACCGCCTCCCGCGTCCGCTCGAGCAATCGCTCGAAATGTCCCCGGTACTCCGGCAGCGCGTCGACGACGAGCTTCCCCCGCGAATAGGCTTCGGCAATGCGGCGGTCGTCCGGAATATCGAGCAGCACCGGGATGCCGCGTTCCCGGCAAAACGCGTGAACCCTGCCGTCCCCGACGCCGACACGGTTGACGACGACGCCGAACGGAACGCCGAGCGAGGCCGTCATGTCCGCGGCGAGCGCGAGGTCGTTGAGGCCGAACGGCGTCGGCTCGGTGACGAGGATCACGAAATCGGCTCCCCGGACGGCGGCGACGACCGGACACGCCGTCCCCGGCGGGGCATCGATGATCGTATGCTCGCCCGGGACGAGCTTCGCCTTGACCGCTCGTACGAGCGGAGGCGCCATGGCGACTCCGACGTCGAGAAGCCCCTGAACGAGGACGATCCCATCGGCGTTCCGGATCTCGATGACGCCGATCCTCCGGTCGACCTCCCGGATCGCGCCGCGCGGACACACGAGAGCGCACCCGCCGCACCCGTGGCAGAGCTCCGGGAAAACGAGCGGCTTCGTCGCGAGCGACACGATCGCGTGATAGGCGCAGAAACGACCGCATTCGCCGCACGCGTCGCAGAGCGATTCGTCGACGGCCGGCACCGGCACGGAGATCGTTTCCCGTTCGCTCGCCTCTCCGGAGAGAAAGAGGTGCGCGTTCGGCTCCTCCACGTCGCAGTCGAGGAGCCGGACGGGGGATCCGATGACCCGCGCCAGATTCACGGCGACCGTCGTCTTGCCCGTGCCGCCCTTTCCCGATGCGACGGCGATAATCATACCCAATGGCCGTCGACGTCGGCCGAGCGCGCCTCGGTCAGGCCGCCCGAGCGAAACCGTTCGAGCGCCTCGGCCACGGTGGCCGCGTCGGTCGTGTAGACCGCGACGCCCGCCTCGGACAGCACGCGGAACGCCTTCGGACCGCAGTGCCCCGTCACGACCGCCTGTACGCCCGCGCGCGCGACCGTCTGCGCCGCCTGGATGCCGGCGCCCTGCGCGGCATCCATCCCCTTTTGGTTGTCTATCACCTCGACTGCTCCGGAATCGGTGTCGCAGACGAGAAATCGCGGGGCGCGCCCGAACCGCGCGTCGAGCGCCGCGTCGAGCGAGTCGCCGGAAGTGGTGAAAGCTACCCTCATGCGTCTCCTTCGCGGCGCCCGCTCTCGAGCTCCTGCAGCCGTTTCTTGATCTCCTCGAGCTCGCCTTGCAGCGATCGCGCCTGCGCCTCGAGCCATTGCTTCTCCGCGCCCGCGTCGGGGGCGGCGTACGGCGCTGCATACGGCGCCGGCCAACCGCCGAAGCGCATCCATCCCGGAACGCCCGTGGCGTAGTACCAGTGCCTGAACCCGCGTCCCCCGCCTCCGAACCCGCGTCCGGCAAACCCGCGGCCTCTCCCGCGGCCCATGCCGAAGCCCCTTCCGGGGACTGGACTCGCGTAACCCGGCGTATCAGAGCCGGCGCAGTACCCCGCGGCCCGGCCCGTCATCGGCCCCATTCCCATGGGACCCGTTCTGTCTCCTCCCGGCATTTTCATGCCCTCCTTTCCGAATCGACTATTCCCTCGTCAATGCGGTGCCGCACTTCGGGCATAGCTTTCCGTTGCAGGGAACGCCCCTCTGGTGGGGCTCCCGGTGTCCGCAGCTCGGACACACGCACGCGCCCCCCGGTCCGCCCGCGGCCCCGCCGCCCATCCTCCCGGCTCCGCCTCCGCGGCCCCCGCCACCTCCGCGTCTTCCGCCGCCTCCTCTTCCCCCGCCGCCTCCGCGTCCTCCACCGCCTCCCGTTCCTCCTCCGCCTTGTCCAGGCATGAATCCGCCCTCCTTTCCCGCCAGGCCGGGCCGAAACCCGCGGCCCCGCCGCCTGCATCCCGGCATGGCGAACGTTTCCTCCCGCAGCGCGCCGGCGAGCCAGGCCCGTTCGATCTCGCGTACGTCTCCGGCGATGAACGGAATCACCTCTATGCCGCGCGCGGCTATCGTTCCGTGAAGCAGTCGCGAAATCGCGCCGCAGACGAGCACGGCGATCCCCCGGGACGCGAGCCACTCCGCTTTCCCGGGCGCGGAACCGGCGGGCACGCCCGCTGTTTCCGCGCGCAGGATGCGGCCCCCGTCCGCCTCGACGACCCGCACGTGCCGCGCCACGTCGAAGACCGGAGCGATCCGCTCGTCCCATACCGCGAATGCCGCTTTCGTCACGAGTCCACACCTGCCTTTCGCTCGTATACGGAGCATTCGGCGAGCCAGGCGTGAGGCCGCGAGGGACAATCGATTAACATATTGCTATATAAGTGGTTGCGCGATTGGACGGGAAAGCGATCGAGGGTGATACAGTATCTATTAATATACTGTACGCTAATTTATAGTAGCAATAATGCTACTATTTCTTCCCCGCGCGCGACCTGCCGTCGCCGCGGGGCAGATCGATGCCGAGGAGCTTCAGCTTGCGGAAGAGGGTGGTCTTGTGGATGCCGAGATCCCGCGCCGCGGCGGCGCGGTTGTACGAGTTCCGAATGAGCGCCACGCGGATGGTCTGCGCTTCGACGAGGTCCCGGGCCGGTTTCATCCCCGTCGCTCCCTCCGCCGCGCGGGCGCGCGCGCTGAGCTCGCCGGGGAGATGCTCGATGCCGATGACGCCGCCTCCGCAGTGTATGAACGCGCGCTCAATCGCGTTTTCGAGCTCGCGGACGTTTCCCGGCCAATCGTGGGCCATGAGAAGGGACAGCGCCGAAGGGGTCACGCCCTCTATCGATTTGCCCTGGAGCCGGTTCTGCCGCTCGATGAACTGCTCGACGAGAAGCGGGATGTCCTCCTTGCGGCCGCGCAGCGGCGGCAGCTCGACGCGGACGACGTTCACGCGGTAATAGAGGTCCTCGCGGAAAGCGCCGGCGCGCATCCTCTCCGCGAGATCGCGATTGGTGGCGACGACGACCCGAGCGTCGGTCCTCTCCGAACGCGTGGAGCCGAGGGGCTCGTACGTTCGATCCTGTAGCACGCGAAGAAGCCTGATCTGAAGCGCGGGGCTCACCTCGCCGATCTCGTCGAGGAAGAGCGTGCCCCCCTTCGCGAGGGCGAAGCGTCCGAGCTTGTCCTGCGAGGCGCCGGTGAAGGCCCCCCGCTTGTAACCGAAGAGCTCGGACTCGAGGAGCGTGTCGGGAAGCGCGCCGCAGTTCACCGCGATGAACGGCCCCTTGCGGCGCGGGCTCAGCTCGTGAATGGTGCGCGCGACGAGCTCCTTGCCCGTCCCCGTCTCGCCGAGGATGAGCACCGTGCTCGGGCTCGCGGCCACGGCCGGCAGGACTTCGAACACGCGCTGCATGACGGGGCTGTGGCTCACGAGGTCGCCGACGCGGAACCGGCCCTTGAGCTCGCGGCGCAGCGCCTCGATCTCGCTGAGGTCGCGGAACGTCTCCGCCCCACCCATGACGCGGCCGCGCTCGTTCCGCAGCACGGCGGTCGACACGCTGATGGGGATGCGCCCCCCGCGGGCGTCGACGATGTATCCGGAGCGGCCGATCACCGGCCTTCCCGTTTTCAGCGTTCGGCGCAGCGCGCACGAGGTCTCGCACATGCTCGACCGGAACACCTCGGAGCACGGCTTGCCGATCGCCTCTTCCCGCGGTATCCCCGTGATCTTCTCGGCCGCGCGGTTGAAAGACGTTATCCGCCAGCTCGTATCGACGGTGAACACGCCGTCGGAGATGCTCTCGAGGATGGCGTCGTAGGGGGCCGCCGGAACGGGCGTCCGTTTCTTTACGTATCGCGCGCTCATACCCCTCCGTTCGCCGCCGCCCTCCGACCGTCAGTAGACGCTCGCGCGCAAGCCCGCCGCGTCGAGCTTCCGGGCGATCGCGACGAGATCGCGCTGGGGGATCTGCTCTATCTCGCGCGACGGGTATCCGCGGTCGAGCGAGTAGATCTGCACCATGGCCGGGGCGATCCGCCGCAGCGTTTCGACCCACGCGTCGACGTGATCCGGAGCGGCGTTCCCCGCGGCGCCGCCCGCGAAGAGCGCTTGAATCGTCACGTCGGCGAGCTTCGCGAGCCCGTCGACGACGTTCGCGTAGCTCACCCCCGCGCACGGCCGATTGAAACGGATAAACGTCTCCTCCGTCCCCGCGTCGAGCTTCATGACCCGCAGGTCGAGCCGCGCGAGGGCGCCGCGCACGCGCTCGTCGGAGACGGTCGTCGAGTTGGAGAGCACGGCGACGCGGGATCCCGGAGAGTGGCGGTCGCGAAGCTCCCGCACGCCCTCGACGATCTCAGGAAAATCCGGATGGAGCGTCGGCTCGCCGTTCCCCGAGAACGTGACGTAGGCCGGATGCGCGTGGACGCGAAGGAGGGCGTTTTTCAACGCGTCGAGGATCTTCTCGACCGGCGGGAGCTCGGCCGGAGCCGGTTCGAGACCGTGCGCGCCCGTCCAGCCGTACTGGCAGTAGAGACAATCGAGGGCGCAGTACTTCACGTGGGAGGGCAGCACGTTCACGCCGAGCGAGAGCCCGAGGCGCCGCGAGTGAACCGGGCCGTAGATGATCCCGCCCTGAAGCTCGAGCAGCATGTCGTCCTTTCCGTTTCACGCGGAGGGCATCGGGCGGCCGGGCGAGACGGCGCGCACCCTCGCCGGCGGAAGATCTATCCGAAGGATCTATCTCCCGGCGGCGAGCGAGGCGGCGGCCGCCTTCACGAGCTCGCCCGCGACGAACGGCGTCGCTCCGAGCGCAATCGCGCCTCCGAGAGAGATACCCGGGAAGAGCGAGAGGTACAGCGAGCCGCCGAGGAGGATCACGCAGCTCCCGGCGAGAGCCGAGAGGGCGACGGCGGCGCGGCCGCGGCCGAGACGCCCGGCGACGACGCCCGAGACGAGCGCCGCGGCCGGAAACGCCGCGAGATACCCGCCCGTCGGGCCGAGCAGCACCCACGGGCCGAACGCGAAGCCGGCGAAAACGGGCGCGCCGGCGAGCCCCGCCCCGAGATAGGCGGCCATCGCGATGAATCCGTCGCGGGGACCGAGCGTAATGCCGGCGAGAACCGCGAAGAGGGTCTGAAGCGTGAGCGGCACCGGCGTGAACGGAAGCCGCACGGCGAGCTGGGCGCCGGCCGCCGTGAACGCCGCGAACGCGCATATCCTGAGAACCCGCCTCGTCGCCTCGGACGCGGCGGGGATCGCCACCGTCATCTCCGTTGCATGAATCGCTTTCGACCGCACGCGGGCTCCTTTCGTCGAATCTCGCTCCGCCGGTACCTATCGCCTTGCCGCTATGGGTATAGGCAAAGATACTCGGTTCGGAGGCGGCATATCAAGAAAAAGAATGCCCCGCTCCCTAGGACCGCCCCGTCGACTCCTCGGCGCCCGCATCCTCGCCGCGCGCTTCCGCGGCGCGGTCCCCGCCATCCTTCACGGAAACGTTCCCGAGGTAGTAGTTCGCGAGAAACCCTATCTGGCCCCGGAGCCTCGCGATCTCCCCCGGGGCCGCCGGGCCCGTGTCGTACTCGGCGCGAACGGCGGCGAGCACGGAGACGAACTCGAAGAGAAAGAGCCGCAGCGTCATGAGATAGCGGTAATTGAACTCGAGATCCCCGACGTAGCCGGCCCCGCCCGCCCCCCGACCCGCGGCGAGGGCGGCGAACGTCGGATCCTCGCGCGCCTCGAAGGCGCGCCGGTGGCGCGCCCCGGTCGAGCGGCGCGCGCTCTTCTCGAGGTCGCCGAGGATCGCCGCGGCCTTCTTCTCGTCGAGATCCTCGCCGGGGTCGAGGATACGCTCGGCGAGCGAGAGCGCCTCTTCGACGACCCCGTCGAGATACACGATGTTCCTCTCGAGGGAGAGCGCGTAGCCCGCTGCGTCCGAGCGGTCGCGTTTACCCCAGAGGAGGATGTCGAAATTGCGCCTGAAATCGGCGGGCGACGGATAGCTGCGCGAGATATGCTCCGAGAAGGTGGCGAAGATCTCGTCGAGAGTCGCGCGCTTTCGATCCATGGCGGCCCCGTCCCTTTCCCCTACTCGACCCGCGCCGAAACCTCGACCGCGCACGCCGGTCCGGGCCGGTACGCGGCGATCCTTCCCGAGGCGAAGCTCCCGTCCGGGCCGACGGCGACGAAGGAATCGGGCGTCGCCTCGAGGGCGCGGGCGGCGAAGGGGAGCCATCCCGCCTCGATAATGCGGAACGAGCCGAGCGGGCCGGCCGCGATCCGCAGGATCGTTCCGTCCTCGAGCTGGAGAACGACGCTCGATCCCGCCGTCGAGGCCCGCAGCGCCCGTCCGGCGAGAGCGCCGCGGCGGACCTCGGCCATGGTCGAGGGATCGAAGAAAACGAGGGTGTCGCCCGCGAGCGGAACCCCGCGGCACAGAAGCACGAGCGAGCCACCGAGCGCGCCCGCGACCTCCCGCCGGCCCCGCCCCGGAGCCGCTTTTCCCGCCGGCGCGAACCGCGACCGGGGCCCGGCCTCGAAGAGGAGAAGCCCCTTCTCCTCCGTGAACACGAAGAGCCGCCCCCCGGAGAGCGCCGCGTCGCCGAAACCGCGCGCGAGCTTCGTTCCCGGAACGCCCTCGCGCGTCCCCTCGCCGAAGAAATGCCCGAAGCCGTTCTCGGTGACGGCGCACGTTCCGTCCTCGACGGAGAAGACGCGCGCGATCCCGCGCGAGAGGGCGCGTTCGTACACGGGCGCCGGGCCCGCGCCGCAATCGAAGACGATCGTCCGCGATTTCGACGTGAAGTTGAGCGCCACGGCCGCACGGTCCCCGCGGCGAGAGACGTCGGCGATCTCGGCGGATTTCGCCGTCACATCGGCCACCCGCGAAGGCCGGGCCTTCGGATCGTCGAGAAGCGCGCGGACCTCCGTGAAATAGAGGCCGCTGCGCTTGCCCTCCCGGATGAGCGACAGGAGAAACCCTCCGTCGCCCCGCTCGCCGCCGGGTCCGCCCGCGGAGGTCCCCCCGGCGCCCGTCTCATCGGCGCCGGCCCGTTCCTCCTCGCGGGAGAACTCGAACTCGTATCCGTCGATCGCCTCGGGCGCCTCGATCGGAGCGCAGGCCGCGACGATCATCTCGCAGTCGCCGACCGCGCCGCCGGGCGGAGCCTCGAAATAGAGCCATCCCCGCCTCTCCTCGCCCGGCTCGAGGCGGATCGGGGCGAGGAGCCCGCTTCCGAGCGGCGGATGGAGCGAGCGGCTGAAGAGCGGCCGGTAAAACCTTCCGACGCTCGCCTCCTTGTAGAGCGTGTAGACGCCGAAGGGGGGAAGGATGGGGCTCGCGACGATCTCGAGGGCGCCGGGATGTCGATAGCCGCTCGATCGCCGGGCGCCCATGATGACCGCCGACACGGCCCCCGGATGGAGAGGCGGGAGCGTATCCGCGCCGCGCACGAGCCTCACGCCGGCGAACTCGGGCCCGATATCCATGCCGTTCGACGCGTGAACGACGAGCGGCGAGGGGCCGTCGTTCCGGAGAACCGCCTGCACGGCGAGGATCCCCTTCTCGGCGAGCGTCTTCTTGAAGAAGCCGGGGACCTTGTCGTCCGGCGCGACGAAGCGGGCGGCGACCGAGATCATCCCGCCCGACGAGGCCGGAGGGGCTTCGAGGACGCGGGGAGCCGCGCGTTTGCCGAAAAGGGCGCAGGAGAACGACGCCGAGGCCGCGAGGCCGCAGAGAGAGGCGAGAACGGCACGCCGTGCGCGAAAGCGTTTCATGGACACCCGGGGTTCGCTCCTTTTTCGCGGCCTCGCGCCGCGCGTTTCACGC
>DHHB01000003.1:15032-15671 GCA_002403075.1 bacterium UBP1_UBA4783
GAAGCCGCCCGAGAGGTAGAGGTGCTCCGGGCGCCCCGCGAAATCGATCACGTTCCGGACGAGCCCGTGGAGAAACATCGCGACGCTCGTCTCCGGCGCGGTTCCGAGCGAGATCTGCTCGAGCACCCGCTCCATGCCGAAGACGCCGCACGTGACGTTCACCCACCGGTCCGCGGGCGGCAGCGACGCGAAATCGACGTCGTAGTAGCCGCCGAGGAGCTCGAGCGTGGCGCCGGTCGTCGAGCCGCACGCGAGGTTCCAGTCGAGCTTCTCGACCTTCCGGTTCCGGAACCGGACGAACTTTATATCCCTCCCGCCGACGTCCACAAGGGAAAAGTCCCCCTCGCCGACGAGGGAGAGGCCTCCCTCGGCGAGCGCGACGAGCTCGTTGCGGTAGAGGCGGCAGCGGCCCTTTCCCGAGTGCCCGGTCGCGACGTCGAAGCGGACGCCCGCGCGCCGCACGAGCTCCTTCGTCGTGAGTATCTCGAGGGCTCCCGATTCGAGATCCCGTATCTTCGTCCACGTGCTGCCGCAGTCCGCGATGATCATGCCGCTCCCTCAGGACAGCTTGAGAAACGCCTCGACCTTCGCGAGGATCGAATCGTTGATCTCCCGGTGGCAATCGACGGCGAGCCCGCG
>DHHB01000003.1:15692-15871 GCA_002403075.1 bacterium UBP1_UBA4783
CATTCGAGCTCGAGATCGGCCGGCCGCCCGGCCTCGACGCACCGGACCCATCCGTACGCGTGGGTCGTCTCGGGAAAGAGATCGAGGATGCGGAAATCGTGCGGCGGCACGCCCCAGAACCCGTGCGTCGGCGCGCACGGAACGGGCGGCCCCGCCGGGACGGACGGATCGACGACCGT
>DHHB01000003.1:15882-29336 GCA_002403075.1 bacterium UBP1_UBA4783
TCGTCGTCCTCCGCCCGCCAGCGCGACTCGACGACGGCGATCCCGCTCCGGCGCAGCAGCCACGCCGCGTGCCGCCCCCGGTCGCATTTCTCCTCGCCGACCGACGCGACGACCGCCGCGAGCCGCGCCCCGAGGTCCGCCGCGTTGTCGACGATGTTCGCGACGATCCGGCAGGTCGTCGCGGGGAGCGCCCCCGAGTCGGGGGCGCCGCGGTCGACGTCGAGGTCGACGAGCGGAAGCGAGGCGCCGAAGCGCTCGCGCGCCTCGCGCAGCGCCGAGCGCCGCGGAAAGCCGAAGTATCCGATGACTCTATCTGCGCGGGGATCGTTCATGGGCGGTATCGCGACGCGGACGATGGTCCGGACGACGTCTCCGCGGGAAGGGACGGCCCGGGGCGCGCGGAACGGGGCCGCGCGCTCAGCCTTCCTCGTCGCCGTTCTCGACCCGGAATATCAGGTCGACGACGTCCT
Organism: bacterium UBP1_UBA4783; assembly: GCA_002403075.1. Taxonomy (GTDB): domain Bacteria; phylum Krumholzibacteriota; class Krumholzibacteriia; order Krumholzibacteriales; family Krumholzibacteriaceae; genus SSS58A. The sequence continues at coordinate 16,353 of DHHB01000003.1, forward strand.
GCGGCTTCTTCGCCTTGACGAGCCGGTCGCGGAACTTGTCGAACTTGATCAGCTTGACGATCTTCGCGATCGCCTGCACGTGCGGCCCCGACTCAGAGGTCGGAGCGACCATGAGGAAGAAGAGGTGAGCCGGTTTCCCGTCCTGCGAGTCGAAATCGATGCCGTCGCGCGAGATGCCGACGACGATGCTCAGCCGCTTCACGGCGTCGGATTTGGCGTGCGGAATCGCCACGCCCTTCTCGAGGCCGGTCGAACCTTCCCCCTCGCGCTTCATGACCGCGTCGTAGATCGTGTCGGCGTCCGTGACGTCGCCCGTGTCGACGAGAATCCCGACGAGCTCCTCGATGACGTCCGCCTTGCCGACGCCCTCGAGGCCGAGCTTCACGTGCCGGGGCGTTATGTAATCGGTCAGTTTCATCGTGCCGTGCCTCCCCGGGACCCGCGGGTCCCGAACGCCGTTCGATATTCCGGAAAGATAATCAACCGCCCCCCCGTTGGCAAGGCTCGCCGAAGGCCCCCTAGAGCTCGCTGAACGAGCGCTCGACGCGGTCCTTTCCCCGGACGACGAGCACGGCGCAGCCCACCTTGCGGAGTATCCGTTCCCCTTCCTCGTAGAAGGAATCGCGCAGGCTCAGCACCTCGCCGAGCTCCCCCTGGACGAGGAGATCGTAGCCCCCGTCCGCCACTTCCTTGATGACCTCCTCGTGCACGACCCCCTTGCGGAGGATCGTCGCGACCTTGACGCCCTTCTTCTCGCCGAGCTTCACGACGTAGTTGAGGTAGCGCTTGCCGTCGTCCTCGAGGGAGCGCTCGTAATCCATCTTTTCCATCTGGACGAACACCTTCGCGCCGAGGAGCTCGGAGAGCAGGTTCTCGTTCACCGCGTAGATGGCGGTGAGAGCCGAGCCGAACGTCTTCGCCATGACGATCGCGAACTGCGCCGCGGTTATCGAGGGCTCGCTCCCGTCGATATACAGGAGTATCTTCGCGAATGGATGGCTCATGTGGCCGCCTCTTTCCTTTGCTGGAGGCGGTCCTTCACGAGCTTGTTCACGAAGAACGCCTCCCGATCCATTTCCTCGAGCGACATGACGATATATTTCAGCGTCTCGTTGTAGTCGGGGATGAATATCTTCTCGAGCGCGTTCACGCGCCGCACCGTTTTGGCGACCTCGCGCGCGAGGCGCATGAGCGAGATGCGCGCCTCGGCGAGCTGGCCGAGGAGCTTGAGAACCTCGCGGAACCGCAGCACCGATTCGTCCACCCACACGCTGCTCTCGGCCGCCGCGACGTAGGGGGATTTGTCCTCGATGTCGACCCGCACTTTCGGGATCGAGACCCCCATCACGCGCCGCTCGGAGAACTTGATGTCGGAGCGCATCCGCATGCCGAGCGAGACGTTGCCGATCTCGCGGCGCCCCATCCGCAGCGTCGCCTGATCGAGCGCCCGGTAGGCGGTCTCGAGCCGTTTCTCGACCTCCACCTGCGCCTCGACGGCCCGGTCGATGAGCCCCATGAGCTCGACGACGAGGATCTTGCGCTTCTGATCGAGCAGCTCCCAGCCCTCCTCGGCGAAGGAGAGATCGCGCTTCACCTTCTGGAGGTTGGTCTTCGTCGGAGCCACTTCGTAGCGCGCCATCGCCGGTCCGTTCCCCCCGCCCCCGGGCGGGTCCCGCGCCGGGCCTCCGCGGCCCGCCGCGCTATTTGCCGTAGAACTTGTTCAGCTCCTCTTCGCTGATCCGGTGCAGCTCCTCCTTCGGCAGGTAGGAGAGCACCTTCCATCCGATATCGAGCGTCTGGACGATGCTGCGGTCCTCGTACTCGCCCTGCGTCAGGTACTCGCGCTCGAACCGGTTCCCGAAATCGAGGTAGGTCTTGTCGAGCGGGGTGAGCTCCTCCTCGCCGATGACCGCGGCGAGCGCCCGCACGTCCTTGACGTGCGAGTAGGCGGCGAAGAGCTGGCTCGCCACGTGCGCGTGGTCGGCGCGGGTCATCCCCTCGCCGATCCCGTCCTTCATGAGACGGCTCAGCGACGGCAGCCCCGCGATCGGCGGGTAGATGTTCCGCTGGTCGAGCTCGCGCTCGAGCACGATCTGCCCCTCGGTGATGTAGCCGGAGAGGTCGGGCACCGGATGCGAGATGTCGTCGTTCGGCATCGTGAGGATCGGCATCTGGGTGATCGATCCGTCGACGCCCTTGAGCATCCCCGCGCGCTCGTATATGGCGGAGAGGTCGCTGTAGAGGTAGCCGGGGTAGCCCTTGCGGCTCGGGATCTCCTCGCGCACGGTCGAGATCTCGCGGAGCGACTCGCAGTAGTTCGTCATGTCGCTGAGGATGACGAGGACGTGCATGTGGAGCCGGAAGGCGAGGAACTCGGCGGCCGTCAGGGCCACGCGCGGCGTCACGAGGCGCTCGACGGAGGGGTCGTCTGCGAGGTTCAGGATGAAGACCACCTTCTCGAGCACGCCCGATTCCTCGAAGTTGCGGACGAAGTACCGCGAGACGTCGTGCTTGATCCCCATCGCGGCGAAGACGACGGCGAACTCCGTGTCCTCGCCGACGATCTTCGCCTGCCGCGTGATCTGGGCGACGAGCTTGTTGTGCGGGAGCCCCGTGCCCGAGAATATCGGGAGCTTCTGCCCGCGCACGAGGGTGTTCATGCCGTCGATCGCCGATATCCCGGTCTGGATGAACTTGCGGGGGTACTCGCGCGCCGTCGGATTGATGGCGAGCCCGTTGACGTCCATCATTTCCTCGACCATCGGCGGCGGCCCGCCGTCGATCGGCTCGCCGAGCCCGTTGAACACGCGGCCGAGGATCTCCGTGCCGACGCCGAAGCGGAGCGATTCGCCGCGGAACCGGATCCGCGTCTCGGGGATCGAGAGACCCGAGGTCCCCTCGAAGACCTGGATGACGGCGGCCCCGTCCGCGGTCTCGAGCACCGTCCCGAGGCGCACGCGCCCCTTCGAGTCGACGATCTCGGCGATCTCGTTGTACCCGACGTTGTGGATCCCCTTGACGAAGATCAGCGGGCCGGAAACCTGATCGATGCCGATGTACTGGCGCCCCTCGGCGCGGTGCTTCATGTCAACCATGCGTATCACCGTTTCTCATTCGAACATCTCCGTCACCTGCTGCATCGAGCGGTGGAGCTTCTCGCGGATCGCGTCTATCTTTTCGGGCTCGTCGTTCGAGACCGAGAACTTCATGCGGAGGATATCCGAGTACACCTCGAGCTTCTTGAGCTGGTGGATATTCGCGCCCTTCTTGATCGCCTCGAGCCCGAGCGTGTAGTAGTCGGTGATGACGCGGAGCATTTTTATCTGCTTCTCGGGCGTGCAGAACATGTCGATCTTGTCGTAGCTGTTCTGCTGGAGGAATGCGTTCTTGAAGATCTCGCACGTCTCGAGCACGATCCGCTGCGTGTCGGGGAGCACGTCGGGGCCGACGAGCTTGACGACCTGCTGCAGCTTCCCCTCCTGCTGGAGCAGGTTGAGGATCTGGTGGCGAAGCCCGATCCACTCGCCGTTCGAGCGGTCCTGCCACCAGTCGGAGATCTCGTCGACGTACTCGCTGTAGCTGTCGAGCCACGAGATCGCCGGGTAATGCCGCGCGTTCGCGAGCTGGCGGTCGAGCGCCCAGAGGCAGCGCACGAACCGTTTCGTGTGCTGCGTCACGGGCTCGGAAAAATCGCCGCCCGGCGGCGAAACCGCGCCGGCGATGCTGATCGATCCCTCGCGCCCGGAGAGGGTCTGCACCATGCCGGCCCGCTCGTAGAACTCGGCGAGCCGCGTCGGCAGGTACGCGGGGAACCCTTCGTCCGCGGGCATCTCCTCCATGCGCCCCGAGAGCTCGCGGAGCGCCTCCGCCCAGCGCGAGGTGGAGTCCGCCATGATGGCGACGTGGTACCCCTGATCGCGGTAGTACTCGGCGATCGTGATCCCCGTGTAAATCGAGGCCTCACGCGCCGCCACCGGCATGTTGGAGGTGTTCGCGATCATGATCGTGCGCTCCATGAGCGGCCGCTTCGTCCGCGGGTCGATGAGCTCGGGAAAGCTCATGAGCACGTCGGTCATCTCGTTCCCGCGCTCGCCGCAGCCGATGTAGACGATGATGTCGGCGTCGCACCACTTGGCGAGCGCGTGCTGGATCATCGTCTTGCCGGTGCCGAAGCCGCCCGGCACGACGACCGTGCCGCCCTTCGCCTGCGGAAAGAGCGTGTCGATCACGCGCTGTCCGGTGACGAGCGGGAGCCGGAGCGGCAGCCGCGTCTTCGAGGGCCGCGGCGTGCGCACGGGCCAGCGCTGGTGGAATTTGACCTCGATCGCCTCGCCCTGCGTCCCCTCGACGCGCAGCGCCGTCTCGTCGATCGAGTGCGGTCCCGCCGGGGCCGCCCAGACGACCCGGCCCTTCACGTCCGGCGGAACGAGGAGACGGTGCTCGATGAACGACGTCTCCTGGATGGTGCCGAAGATCTCTCCGCCCTCGACGACGGCGCCGATCGTCATCGTGGGAACGAACTCCCACGTCTTCTCCCGCATGAGCGGCGTCGCGTGGATCCCTTTCTGTATGTACCCGCTGCCGGAGGTGTCGCGGATCACCTCGAGCGGACGCTGGACGCCGTCGTAGATCGTGCCGAGAAGCCCCGGGCCGAGCTCGACCGAGAGCGGCACGCCGGGGCTGTATATGTTCGATCCCGGGCGAAGCCCCGTCGTGTCCTCGTACACCTGGATCGCCGCCCGGTCGCGGTCGAGCTTCACGATCTCGCCGACGAGATGATCCTCGCCCACTTCGACGAGATCGAGCATCTTGGCGTTCGCGACCTCCCGGGCGTGCACGACGGGCCCGATGACCTTCGCTACCTTTCCGATGATCTCAAGCACGGCACTCTTCCTCTTTCTTCGCTCGCCGCCGCCGCGCGGTTCGTCCGCGCCGGACGTCTATTCGATCCTGTCGCGCGAGGAGAAGACCTCATCGAATACGAACGATCTCGTCTCCTCGCGAAAACGGTAGAGACGCGCCTCGAACGTGTTGTCGAAGATCACGTTTCCGCCCGGCACGCTCACCTGCACGCCGCCCTGCGCGGCGACGGGGAGCGGCTTCGCCTCGAGGGAGCGCACGGAGCGCCCCTCCGCCTTCATGATCTCGCGGATGCGCGGGAAGGACTTCGCCTCGAGGAGCGCGACGTCCCGGCGATCGGCGTGCACGACGAAGGCGTCTCCCTCGAGCACGCGGATCGCCTCGGTGGCGAGCCCGGCGAGAACCGCGGCGTAATCGGCGCGCGAGCGCGCCTCCGCGACCGCCGCGTTCACGCGCGACATGACCGCCGTCACGACCTCCTCGCGGGCGCGCAGCTTGATGCGGCGCACCTCGAGGCTCACGCTCGACAGCGTCCGCCGCTTCGCCGTCTCTCCGCGCTCGACGGCGTCCTTCACGATCCGCTCGCCCGCCTGCCGGGCCTTCGCCTCGGCGCGCGAGACGATCTCGTCGGCGGTGCGGCGGGCCTTTCCCGTGATCGACTCGACTTCCTTCGCCCCGTCCTCGCGGATCTGCTCGCAGATCTTGTCGACCGATTCTTGTTCCGTCAACGCTCGTGTCCTCCCGTGCCTCGCCGCCGCCGCGTCACACGCTTATGCCGACCGCGGACCGGACCATCTGCCGGATCGACACGCGCCCCGGCATCGGCCCCGTCCGGTCGGGGATCTCGATGATGAGCGGAAAACTCCGCCCGAACGTGTATTTCTCCATCTCCTCACGGAGCCCGGCCGCCACCCGCTCGCTGATGACGACGATGCCGATGTCGGGCGAGGCGAACGCCCTCTTGAGCGCCTCGCGGGCCTCGTCTGCGCTCTCAACCGTCTCCCCCTCGACCCCGACGAGCCCGAATCCGGCGACCGTGCTCTCGTCTCCGATGACGAAAAACTGCATCCCTCACGCTCCGTTCGCGCGGGCCGTCCCCGCCCGGCGCGCGCCGCCGCGGCCGTCCGGCGCATGATCCGGCCCGCCCCTCTCCATCGCTAGATCCTCGTGAGGATCATGATCGCGATGATGAGGCCGTAGATCGCGATACCTTCCGCGAGACCGACGTAGATGAGCGCCCGCGCGGTGAGCTCGGGCTTCTCGCTGATCGCGCCGAGCGCCGCCGCCCCCACGTACGCCACGGCTACGCCCGCGCCGAGGCAGCCGATGCCGGTCGAGAAGGCCGCCGCCGCGAACCCCCAGCCGATCACGCGCGCCTGCTCCGCCGACAACTCGCGCGCCGGCTGCGCGGCGACCGCTTCCGTCTGCGCCGGCTCGTGCTGCTGCCCGCGGACGTTCGTTACCGCCGCCGCGAGATTGATCAGGAGGATGACGATAACGGTCGAAAACACCGCGACGGACGAGAGGGTGATAAACCGTTTCATCATGCTCCTGCGTGCCTCCTGCTCTGACATTCCCGCTCCTTTCAGTCTTCCCGGCCGGGCTGCTGCCCGAGGCCGATCGGTTTGTAGGCCACGCCTCCGCCGAAAAAGAACTTCCCGAAAAATTCGTAGTACTCGAGACGGATCGCCTGAATCGTCACGACGAGCCCCTCGAGCGCGATGATGCCGATGTTGCCGAGGACGAGGATGAGGACCGAGTAGATCGTGCCGCCGCTCTTGCCCTGCACCATCTCGACGAGGCTGAAGGTCGCGATGAAGAGCCCCACGTGGGCGAGCGAAAAGGCCGCGACACGGATGAAGGACACGGTGTTCGCGAGATACCCGATGAGGATCTCGACGACCTCGATCGTCGACTCGAAGATGTAGGACCCCACGCCCATCTCGAAGTGCGGCTTGCGGCGGCCGATGAGCGCGAGGATCGGCTCCTTGAGGAAGAGGAGCAGGATCGGCACCGCGATCAGCCAGATGATGAGCCTCGTCGGCACCGGCCGGTTCGAGAGGAAGATGGAGACGGCGACGATCCCGCCCCAGTAGATGACCGCCACGATGAGCCCCGCGTGGTCGAAGACGCTCGCCTTGAACCGCCGCACGCGGATCGAGTTGACGACGTTGAACACGATCCCGAGCGAGATGACCGCGATGCCGAAGTAGATCGCGATCTTGAAGAAGTAGATGACGTTGCTCATCGGCTTCATCCAGAGAGACGGGATGAGATCCTCGAGCCCGAAGACGCTTCCGAAGAGGAAGCCGAAGACGATCGACGAGACGCCGCAGTAGAACGCGAGCCGGCCGACGAGCGCGGTCGAACCGGCGGATCCCTTGCGGAGAAAGCCGAGCCACAGGCCGAGACCGGCGAGTATCGCGCCGTGCCCGACGTCTCCGAACATCATCCCGAACATGGCGAGGAAGGTGATCGCGAAGAAGATCGTCGGATCGATCACCTTGTACTCGGGCAGCCCGTAGTTGGAGACGAGCATTTCGAACGGCTTGAAGAACCCCGGGTGCTTGAGGAGCACGGGGACCTGCACGCGCCCCGCCTTGACGCCCGCGATCTCGTCGGGCGAGAGCACCTCGACGATCGCGCGCCCCTTCGCGGCGCGGAGTATCTCCTTCTCCACTTCGCGGCGGCTCTCCGCGGGGATCCAGCCCGAGAAGATGAAGGTCTTCCGCGTGCGCTTGAGGTAGTTCTTGACCCGCAGCAACAGCGCCGCCACCCGCAGCGATCTGCTGTACTCGGCGATCTTCCCGCCGTTCTCCTCGCGGAGCCTCGCGATCTCGCGCTCGAGCTCGGCGGCGTCGTCGCGGAGCGTTTCGATCTTTTTCGCGAGCTCGCCCTTGACGCCGGCGGCCTCCTTGCGCGCCTCCTCCCCGACCTCGATCGGATCGAAGGCGGCCTCGCGAAGGATGCGCTTTATCTTGAGCCGTTCGCTCTTGAGACCGATGAGGAGGATGAGGTCGTTCTTGTCGCGCTTCGAGAGCGAGAGCACGACGGCGGGCATCTGGGCGATCTTCCCGCGGATGTACTCGACGTTCTCCGAGCGCACCTCGCCGTAGTGGAGGTCGAGGAAGGTGTACGGCGTCTTGCCGATCGGGAGGCCGAGCTCCATGAGGGGAGCGACCTCGTTCGCGATCGCTTCGAGGCGCTCGAGCTTCTGCCGGACGTCTGCTCGCTGCTCGAGCGGCCCCGCGATCGTCCGCTCGAGCGAGTCGGCGAAGCGCTCCATCTCGCCGAGATCCCCCATCGTGACGTCGGCGATCTCGGTGCCCGGATCGATGGAGAGGTCGCGGATCCCGAGGTTCTTCATGAGGAGCGAGAGGCGGCCGCGCATGCGCTCCATCTTGGTCCTGATCTCGCCCGCCTCGAAGCCGCGGAGGTTCTCGGCCCACGGCTCCTGATCGTCGAGCTTTACGAGGTGGAGGATGCCGAGGCGCACGATCGCCTTGGCGACCTCGTCCACCTCGCTCTCGAAGACGAGGACGTTGATCTGATGCATCCGCTCGGGCGTAAACATGCCGGCCCCGCTAGAAAGCCATCCGGAGATGGGTTTCGATTTCCGTCTTTTCCATCTTGAGGAGCTTGCCGTTCAGAATGGTGATGAGGTTGCGGACCTCGGTGCGCTTCAGTATGAGGTACGACAGCACCGTCCCGATCGTGAACGGAAAGCCCCCGAGCGTTTTCTTCGCCTCGGAGACGAGGTAGCTCCAGAGGATGATCTCGAGGAGGTAGAGCTTCGAGAGCTCCTCCTCCCGCCGCATGAGCTCCGCGACGGGCCTGAACGAGCGGTCGAGCACCGTCCCGAGCACGTCCTTCATCGAATCGGCCATGAAGGCCTGCCGGAGCCGCTCCCCCGTGAGGCGGTAGCCGCCGGGGATGTTGTATTCGCCGAGGTCCCCGGCGGGAACGGCGTAGTAGAACTTGAGCCTGATGAGCCAGCTGATGTTCTTCATGTCGATCTCGAGCCCGAAGAGCCGCTGCGCGATCCGCCGGTCCGTGCGGTCGAGGCGCTCGATGGCGGCCCGCAGGCGCTTGTAGAAATCGATCTCGAGCGAGATCTCGATCGGAAAGAGCGTGCCCCGCTGCTTGTAGTCGTCGATGACCGCCTTGATCGGGCCGAGGTAGGGCGTCGATATGAAATACGGAAGCGTGTCCTCGATCGAGGCGGCCTCGGCGATCGACTGGTACGGCAGGCTGTGCGGTAGATCCTTGCGGACGATGTACTGGAGATCCGCGCCCCCCCGCTCCCCCTCGCGGACGCGGAGGGCGGTCTTGACGTTCTCGATCTCGTATTTCTCGAGGAGCAGCTCGATGAGCGCCTTCACCGGGCCGCGCAGATCCTTGAGGAGCTCGGAGTGCCACTGAGCCTCCTGCTCGACGAGGAGCTTCTCGGCGACCCGCGGATCGAGCGAAACCTCGGGCTTGGCGAGCACCTGCTCGTAGAGCGTCCCCTGCAGCACGCCGTAGAACTCGGGAACGTCGCGCGCGTCGGCGAGGCGCGATATGATCTCGGGCGAGAGCAGGCGGCTCAGACGCGCCCGAACCTTCGCGTTGACGAGGGAGTATTTTCCGATCGGTCCGAGTATCATGGCTCCGTCGCTGCTGTCGGGGAATTATCTCGAGGCGCCTCCGTCGAAGAGCTCGCCCTGCGCCGCTTCGATGCCGAGGATGAGGTTCGTCACGCGCTCGGTGGCCACCTCGATCTCCGCGGCCTTCTTTCCGACGAGATCGACGCTCCCGCCCTGCGCCTTCTCGATCTGGCGCGCGCGCTCCTCCTCCGCCTCGCGCTTCATGCGTTCGAGCAGCTCCTGCGCCTCGTGCACGGCCTTCTGGCGGACCTCGTCCTCGACCTTGCGGCTTCGCTCCTCGGCGGCGCGCACGATGGTCTGCGAATCGGCGTGCGCCCGCTCGATGCTCTCGCGGACCTGCTTCTCGGTTTCGAGGATCCTCTGGACGGCTTCCTTCACGGACGTCCCCCCGCGCGCTCTAAGGGTAAGGCCTGATTGAATATATTTCCGCCGAGTATATGAAAGCGCCCGACGCCTGTCAACAAACGAACCGGGGCTTTTTCGGGCCCCGCGAGGGCCTGCTCGAACCGGCGGCGCGCCCCGGCCGGGGCCGCCGCCCGGGCCCCGGGCCCGGCGCTACTCGTCCACCTCTTGGACCGCTTCCTTGATCTTCTTGAGGACGTCCCCCATCTTCGATCCCTCCGCCGCGGCGGCGTCCGCGTCGAACAGGTTGTCCGGGAGCCCCGTGTTGACGGAGGCCGATTTCACGACGATCGTCGAGATGAGGTCCTTCCCCGCGTAGATATCCGTGCGGTGAGGAAGCTCGTATCCGGGGGCGATCTCCTTGAATTCCGAGAACAGGGCCGTCGTCGTCTCGTCCTCCGCGCTCGAGCTCTCGAGCTTCGCGAGCGTGAGGCGCTTCGTGTCGATCCAGATGCGCGAGTAGTCGGCGTCCTCGTCCTTCACGACGAGGATCCAGCATTCTCGCCCGCCGACCGTCTCGGTTCCCGCGATGACGGCCTCCGCCGGGATATACTCGCTGCAGTACCACTGCCCGCGGTATTTGCTCCCCTCGGAGGGCGGAACCTTCGATTTGCCCAGCCCCGGGTTCACGATCCACACGTTCGTGCCGTCGTCGATGACGATCGTTTTCATGCCGGCGAGCAGCTCCGCCTCCTCGCCGACGAGCCCGCCGAGCGTGATCTCGGCGCGGAACTTGTTCCGCCGCTGGAAGAGCTTCGATTCGGTGACGATCGCCCCGTCCGAGGAGGGGTTCGTCATCTCCATGACGATGGTGATGTCCTTGACGGCCTCGTTGAATCCGAGACACTGGTCGTAGAGCTTCTTCGAAAGCGAGGGCCAGTCCTCGGCGCGCGCGCCGGCCGAGACGAGCGAGAGCGCGCAGACGATCGCTGCGGCCAACATCCTTTTCATGGCGAACCTCCCGGAATTCCGTTCACGTCCTGCGGGTCGCGGGCCGTCCCTCCCGCGGCGCCCCGCCCGTTACTTGAACAGCTCGCGCATCGGATCCCACGCCGGCAGGATCTCCGGCTTCGTCGAGAGGATCGCGAGCACCGATTCGGGGACGTATTTCCGCTGAACGATCACGCCGTACACGTACCGGTCGAACCACTCGTCGTGCATGACCCAGTAACCGCTCTTGCCGGCGTCCGTGCCCCACGAGTTTTCGACCCGCCACTTGCGGGCCTTGGCGCCTATCGTGTCGACGCCGACGAAGACCATCGCGTGGTTCGGGGAGCTCTCGAAGGTGCGGATCTTGTCCGCCTTCGAGATGTCCCAGGAGACGCCGAAGAGGGCTTCGTAGTCGTAGATGCCGGGCTGCATGAGGCCGCCCTTGCTGTAGTTCTCGGCGCCGACGTCGGCCGCGAACCAGACCGGCTCGCCCGCCAGCAGCATCGCGAGGGCGTAGTCCTTGAAGGCCTTCGCGTCGACGTTCACGAAATCCATGTCGGGGATGCCGGTCATATTGCGGCAATACTTGATGCGGTAGTACTTCATATACGGGTACGCCGCGTGGTCGAAGAGCGAGACGTAATCGGCGAGATCGACGCCGACGACGTCGCGGTAGAAGGAGTGCGGCGTGTGCGTCGCCTCGACGATCTTGTCGTCCTTGTCCTCGTAGCGCCACACGAACTCCGCGGGCGGCACGCCGAGATGGAGCACGAGGAGCCGGTACACGTCGCGGAGCATCTCGTCGCGGCGGACCCGGAGGGCGGGGAGCTTGGCGCCCTTCGCGGCCATCTCGCGCAGCTCGATCGCGTCCCGGCGCAGCAACCGCGCGAGGAAGGCGTTCATCTGCCCCGTGCTGCCCGAGCTCTGCGTCTCGGGCATGGCGTCCTTCGGCACGGCGCCGTACTTGTCGATGAGCGCGGTGACGTAGGACCACCAGCCGCCGTCGGGGATCGGATCCTTCACGAGCACCTGCAGCTCTCTGTCGTCGAGCGGGCGGTCGCGCAGCTCGATCGCGGCGTCGAGGAACAGGTTCGCCTTCTCGAGCTTGTCCCAGAAGAAAAGGTAGCTCTCGGAGAACTGAAACGCCGTGAGGTTGAACTTCTTGATGACCGAGGGGCGCATGATGTTGAGCCCCGCGAAGAGCCAGCAGCGGCCGCTCGATTTCTGGTTCGTGATCCCCTTCGCGTCGACCTTGTAGTTGAATATCTCGTCCTGCCGCTGAAGGAGCTCCCGGTTCAAGGCGAGGCTCTTGGCGTCGTTCGCCGTCAGCGCGTTCATGAGGGAACGGTTGCGGGCGTCGAGCCTGAACGAGCGCTCGAGATCCTTCAGCACCTCGGGCGCGATCCCGGTCTGCGCCTTTTGGGCGAACGCGGCGAGCGGTGAGGCGAGGATCGCCGCGCAGAGGGCGGCGAGCAGGGCGGCGCGGAACGATTTCATACGGACTGCTCCTTTCCCGTGGCGGGCGGTTCAATCCCCGAAGAATAGCCGATTTTTCAGTCGAATACAAGCTCGGCGGCGCGGTCGGGGATCCACGTGCGATCGCCGCTCTCGAGCTCGATGCGCCACCAGCCGGCGCGCCGCTCGACGAGGCGGAACTCGGTCCCCGCGTGGAGCGGCTCCCGGAAGCTCGGCTGGTAGGTGTCGGCGTCCCCCATGCGGCCCGTGACCTCGGCGGCGGTGACGACCCCCTCGGGCGTCCGGGCGAGGTTCACCGCGTCGACGACGAGCGAGGCGAGGAACACGCAGCTCAGAACCGCGGCGACGGCGATGACGACCTTGAGCGCCCCCGAGCGCAGGAAGAGCCGCAGCGCCGCGGCGATCCAGAGCGCGGCGAAGCTTGCGGCGAAGACGAGGAGCCGAGCGCGCGAGGGGATGTCGTAGTGGAGGAAGAAGAGCGTGCGGTAGACCTGCTCGCGCTGCTTCACCTCGATGCGGTCGGCGCGGCGGTTGCGGGCGTACTCGAGGTTCTGGCGAAGGTTCTGGTCGTTCGCCATGTAGAGCGCGGCGCGCTTGTAGTTGAGGATGGCGCGCCCGACGTCCCCGGTGCGGAAGTAGGCGTTTCCCGTGTTGTAGAAGAGCGGGCCGT
>DHHB01000003.1:29493-30707 GCA_002403075.1 bacterium UBP1_UBA4783
CGAGGAGCGTCATGCCTCTTCCCCGGCCCGCCGGCGGGTCCGCCGGTCGAGTTATCCCTCCGCCCATCGTCATCGAAGCTCCTTCTCGAGACGCTCCGCCGCCTCGCGGGCCTTCGCGACGAAGGCGTCGCGGTCCGCGGCGGGCGAATGGTCACCCGCGTAGGCGCCGGCCTCGCAGGAGTTCATGATCCCGCGCAGGGCGTCGACGGCCGCGCCGGACACGTTCCGCGCGGCGAGCATCCGCGCCACGTCGCCGGCCGTGAGCGTCGCGCCGGGAACGGCGAGCCTGTCGCCGAGGTACTCGCGCATCGCCCCGAGGACGAGCTCACAGAGACGCGCCCCCGCGGCGTCGCCCTTTCGTATCGCGTCGAGACGGGCGCGGAGGCGTCTCAGGGCGCCTCTTGCGCGCACGCCTTCGATGTTCTCCTCGCGGCGGCGCCGCGCCGTCACGGCGCCGAAGAGCGCGAAGAAGGCCGCGGGCGGCCCGAAGAGCGCGGCGAGCCAGAGCGGGCTCCCGAGCGCCGAGAGGAGGCCGAAGGTCCGCGACTCGAGGACGGCCGCGCCCTCGTAGTTGTACGCGATCCCCTCTTTCCAGCTCTCGAGCGGGCTCCCGAGGGGCCCCGCCGCGATCCCCTCGGCGTCGACCGCGGTCACGACGCGCGTCGCGCGCACGGTGACGGGTATGGGCGCCGTCGAGGCCGTCTTGTACGTGCCGCTCTTCGTGTCGAAGTAGGAGAGCACGATCGGCGGGATCTCCTTCACGTTCTCGTTCTTCGCCCGGATCGTCTGCGTGAAGACCTTCGTGCGGCCCGCGATCTTCCCGTCCGCCCGCTCGTCGGGGATCTTGAAGTACGTGTTGAGCTCGGCCTGATCCTGCAGCCGCGGCAGATCGACGTTCCCGAGATAATCGGGGCCCGAGAGTATGATCTTGAGCGTGATCGGATCGCCGACGCTCACGTCGGTCGGGGTCGCGCTCGCCGATATCTTGTAGTCGCCGATGTGGCCCGCGAAGCCCGCCGGGCGTCCCTCGCGCGGAAGGTCGCGCGCGACGATGCTCAGAGCGTTCGACGGCACGACGAAGCGCTGCATGGCGCCCCGGCGCATGCCGAAGAAATTGTCGCGGAAGAAATCGTCGAAGAAATCCCGGCCGCGGAGCGTTCCGCTCACCGCCGCGCACTCGATCGTCGACTGCGGGATCGAGAGCGTCCCCGCGC
>DHHB01000073.1 GCA_002403075.1 bacterium UBP1_UBA4783
ATTCCATGTCGCCCTCGATCTTGCGTGCGATCTCGGAGCACAGATCGGCGGCCTGGTTGTCGTCGACCTTCTTGAAGTTAACGAGGATCCGGATCTCGCGGCCCGCCTGAATCGCGTAGGATTTTTCGACGGCGTCGAAGGCGTCGGCGATCTTCTCGAGCTTCTCGAGCCGCCTGATGTAGTTCTCGAGCGTTTCGCGCCTCGCTCCGGGCCTGGCCCCCGAAATCGCGTCGGCGGCGGAAACGATGTGAGTTATCATCGACGTCGATTCGACGTCCTCGTGATGCGCCGCGATCGCGTTCACGATCCGGTCCCCTTCGCCGTAGCGCTTCGCGAGCTCGCCGCCGATGGTGGCGTGCGGCCCCTCCATCTCGTGATCGGCCGCCTTCCCGATGTCGTGCAGGATCCCCGCGCGGCGCGCGATCGCGGGATCAGCGCCGAGCTCTCCGGCGAGCAGGCTCGAGAGGAACGCGACCTCCTTCGAGTGCTGGAGGACGTTCTGGCCGTAAGAGGTGCGGTACTTGAGCCGGCCGAGAAGCTTCACGAGCTCCGCGTGGAGACCGTGGATGTTGAGCTCGAGGCAGGTCTGCTCGCCCACCTCGCGGATCTCGTCGAGAAGCTCCTTGCGCGTCTTCTCGACGATCTCCTCGATCCTGCCGGGATGGATCCGCCCGTCCTTGACGAGCTTCTCGAGACTGAGCCGGGCGACCTCCCGGCGAACCGGATCGAACCCCGAGAGGATGACCGCCTCGGGCGTGTCGTCGATGATCACGTCGATCCCCGTCGCGTTCTCGAAGGCGCGGATGTTCCGGCCCTCGCGTCCGATGATGCGCCCTTTCATCTCGTCGCTCGGCAGATCGACGACCGACACGGTCGATTCGACCACGTGATCCGCCGCGCACCGCTCGATCGCGAGCGTGAGGATCTCGCGGCTCTCCTTGACGGCGTTGCGCTCGGCTTCCTCGCGTATATCGCGGATCCGCTTCGCCGCTTCGTGCCGCGCCTGGTTTTCGAGGTTCGTAATGAGAAGCTTCTTCGCGTCCTCTCGGCTCATGCCGGCGATCCGCTCGAGCTTGTCGTTCTGAACCTGAAGCACCCGTGCGAGCTCCTCGTTACGTTCGGCGACCGCCTGAAGCTTGCCGTCGAGCGTCCGCTGGCGCTCGACGACCTCCTGCTCGCGCTTCTCGAGGAAATCCACCTTGCGGTTGACGTTCTGCTCCTTCTCTTCGAGACGCCGCTCCTGTTTCTTGAGCTCCTGCCGGCTCTCCTGCGTGTCCTTCTCGAACCGGAGCTTCGCCTGATACCATTCGTCCTTCGCCTCGAGGATCGCGGCCTTCTTCTGCGTCTCGGCCTCCCGCTGCGCCTCCGCGATGATGTTCTCCGCGAGCTTCCGCGTGTGCTTCAGGTGGTTTTCCGAGACCTTCTTGTTCATGAACCAGCCGAGGATGCTTCCCGCGATGAGGACGATGATCCCGACCGGAATGATGACGAACAGTTCTCCCTGTCCCATTGTGTCCGCCCGGATCGACGCCGGGCACCTCACCTCCGCGCATGTAAAGCGTGGCCGTGCGCTGCATGGTTACGCGTTGAAAGATCGTGCCTTGGGATTCGACTCGGGAGATGCCGGGGAGGCTATTAGAAATTCCCCACGCTGTGCCGTGTGGCGAAGCAGCCTTTGAAGCCCTTCCGGTAAGGTGGATGTCCGCACGACCGTTTCTGCGATCCCGGCGTCGCCGGGCACGGCATCGACGGCCGAATATAAGACTTCCGGGCTAAAGGTGTTGGCTCAATAATTCACTTCTCCATCACGTACACGGTAGGGAATTCGCGAGTGCATTCTCGTTTCGCTGCCTTTTTTCCCCGCATGTCGCTTCGCCAACACCCCAGCGGGGAGAAATCACCGTTCTACGTCGATCTCGCTGTCCAGAAGCTCGCCCAGCCGCGCGGCTTTTCCCTCGAACTCGGCCCGAACGCGATCCAGTTCCTCGCGCTCCTGGTAGAGCTCGTCCGTGATATTGAGAGCAGCCAATATGGCGATGCGCGATTGCGACATAATGCCGCTCGAATGGGCTATTTCCCTCATCTTCTTGTCGACATACCCAGCTATCTTCTGTATATACTGGGGGTTGCCGACTCCCTTTATCTTGTACTCCTGACCAAAAATTTCCACTTTTTCAGTGCTCTTTTCGGTCATGCGGCAACCTTCCCCGATCGACCTACAACGGATTCGCCCTCCCCGCCCTTCTATCCGCCTCCGGAGCCGGCGCGCTCAGATGTCAAGCTTATCCAGCTTCGCCAGCATCTCCTCGACTTTACCTTTAATCTCCTCTCTCGTTTTTTCGAAATCTCCGGTGCGTTGCCTTTCGGCCCGCACGTTTTCGATTTCCGTTAACAACTCCTCGTTTCTAATATACAACGATTCGATTTTTTCTTTCAACTCTTTATTGCCGCGCTCGAGGGCCGCTTTTTCGGCCTTGAGCCGGGCGATGTGCTCGGCGGCCTTGTTTATCTTCTCCTCGAGGGCGTCCAGGTTGATGATCCCGGTGTTGGCCATGCCCGCCTCCTCCTCTATTCCGTCCGCAGGACCGCGCCGAATTCGCGATGGAGCGCGGCGAGTATCCTCTGCACTTCACGATCGACCGCCATGCCGTCGAGCGTCCCGTCGGGGGATCGGAAACTCAGCCTGAACGTGAAGCTCCGTTTCCCCTCGCCGAGATGCCCGCCACGATAGTAATCGAAAACCCGCAGCGAATCAAGGAAATGCGCCTCGCCGGCGATCGCTTCCCGGATATCGTAGAACCGGACGCGGTCGTCCACGACGATGCACAGGTCGCGTTTGACGGCCGGATAGGGGCTCACGGGGCTCATAACGGGCCACTGCGCCCCGGCCGGCAGCTCATCGACGAGGATGTCGAAGCAGTACACGGGTCCCTCGACGTCGAATGCTTCGAGCACGGGCCGCGCGACGACGAAGGCCTCGGCGAACGGTTTCCCGCCGCGGAACCACCTGACGCCCCGCCCCGAGGCGCCGGAGGTCTCCGACACCGAAACGCTTCCGCAGAGCCCGAACCGTTCGAACAGCGTCTCGACCTCTCCCTTCGCGTCGAAGAAATCGCACTCCCGCTGCGGCTGCATCCACTGGAGCGGATCGGCCTGCCGGGAGAGGATCGCCGTGCAGCGCAGGTCCTCGCGCGGGAGCCCGGCTCCGCCCGGAGCCGGGATGAACACCTTGCCGATCTCGAAGATCCGTATCTCCTCCGCCTCGGCGGGGGTGTTCCGCCGAAGCACGTCGAGCAGCCCCGGCACGAGGCTCGTCCTCATCGCCGACTGCGCCTCGGTGAGCGGATTGGCGATCCGCACGCAGCGTGACCGCTCGTCGGCGTCGTCCCAGCGCATCTTGCCGGGCGAGGCGGGATCCATGAAGGAGCTCGTGATCGCCTCCGCGAATCCCCGCGCGACGAGATGTCCCGCGACGAGCTCGCTGCGCCGGTCCTCGGGAGAGGGGATCGAGAAGGTGCCGCACCGGATCGTCTCGTCCCGCCCGATATTGTCGTATCCGTAGACGCGGGCCGTCTCCTCGATGAGATCGACCTCCTCGACGAGATCGCGCCGGAATGTCGGCACGGAAACCGCGAGCGCGTCGGGGCCGGTCCGCGACGGGAGCGACAGGCGATCGAGGAGGGCCGCGATATCGTCGGCGGCGAGCTGCGTTCCCATGACCCTGTTCGTCTGCGCGACGCGCAGCGCCACCGTTCGACTTTCGAGCGCCCCCCGGTCGTGCACGTATTCGGCGGTGCGAGCGTCCGGGACGCCCGCTTTCATCTCCGCGATGAGGCCGCAGACCCTGGCCGCCGCTGCGGCCATGACGCCGATGTCCGCCTCGCGCTCGAACCGGTAGCTCGCCTCCGTGTCGAGAAAGAGCTGCCGGCGGGCCTTGCGGACGAGGCGGGGCTCGAACATCGCGCTCTCGATGACGAGGCGCTTCGTCTCCGGCCGGACTTCCGCGTCGCGGCCCCCCATGACCCCCGCGACGGCGACCGCGTGTTCCGCGTCGGCGATGACGAGTATGGAGGGATCGAGCTCGCGCTCGACCCCGTCGAGCGTGACGATCCGCTCCCCCTTCCGCGCGCGCCGCACGACGATGGCGTCGCCCGCGAGGGCGTCGCGGTCGAACGCGTGTATCGGCTGCCCGAGCTCGAGGAGAACGAAGTTCGTGACGTCGACGACGTTGTTGATGGGGCTCTGGCCGACCGCTCGAAGAAGCTTCTGCATCCACACGGGAGACGGACCGACGGCGACGCCGTCGACGAAAGCCGCCGTATACCGCGGACAATCCGCGCCGCTCTCTATCTCGAGCCGGAACTCCGCCCCCCCGTCGAGGGGAGCGAGGGCCGGCGGACGCAGCTCCCGCCGGTACAGCGCGGCGATCTCGCGCGCGATCCCGAGGTGGGACAGGAGATCGGGGCGGTTCGGCGTTATCTCGATATCGAGCACGTAATCGGTCTGACCGAGCCGCCCGTCGAGGCTCGCCCCGGGCGAATCGTCGAAATCGAGCACGAGGATGCCGCCGCCGTCCTCGCCGACGCCGAGCTCCGTGCTCGAGCAGATCATCCCTTCGGAGAGCTGGCCGCGGATCTTGGACCGCTTGATGCGAAGCCCACCCGCGAGCACGGCCCCCTCGACGGCGACCGCGACGCGCTGGCCCGCGCGGACGTTCGGCGCTCCGCACACGATCGAGAGCGGCCGCCCGCGCCCCGCGTCGACCGAGCAGAGGCTCAGCCGGTCCGCTCCGGGATGCTTGCCGCATTCGAGCACCGTGCCGAACACGACCCCCGAGTACGACGGGGCGAGCGACTCGATCGACTCGACGTTGAGGCCGAACATCGTGAGGTCGTGCGCGAGCGTGTCCGGATGCTCCGCGACGTCGACGTAGCGCTTGAGCCAGTTGAGACTCGCCTTCACCGCGCCACCTCCGGCGCCGCTTCGCTCCAGAACTGACCGAGGAACCGCAGGTCGTTGCCGAGAAGCCTCCGGATGTCGTCGATGCCGTATTTCAGCATCGCGGTGCGCTCGATCCCGATGCCGAAGGCGAAACCGGTATAGGCGTCCGGATCGTACCCCGCGTACCGGAACACGTGGGGATGGACCATCCCGGCGCCCATGATTTCGATCCAGCCCGTCCTGCCGCAGATCGCGCACCCCGAGCCGCCGCACGAGAAGCACGACATATCCACCTCCGCGCTCGGCTCCGTGAACGGGAAGAAATGCGGCCGGAAACGGACCTTCGCGTCGGCGCCGAAGAACGACCGCGCGAAGAAGGCGATGTCGTTCCGCAGATCGGCGAGCGATACGTTCCGGTCGACGTAGAGACCTTCCATCTGGAGGAACTCGGCCGCGTGGCTGGGATCGGGGGTCTCGTTGCGGTAGACGCGGCCGGGGACGATGATCCGTATCGGGGGCCGGTGCCGCTCCATGTACCTCACCTGCACCGGCGAGGTCTGCGTCCGGAGGAGTATGTCGCGGTTGACGTAGAACGTGTCCTGCAGGTCCCGCGAGGGGTGGTCGACGGGGAAATTGAGCGCTTCGAAGTTGTAGTAATCGAGCTCGACGTCGGGGCCCTCCGCGAGCGAGTACCCCATGCCGAAGAAGATCGCCTTCATCTCGCTCACGACGCGGCGCAGCACGTGCGTGCCGCCCGCGGTGGCGCGGCGCCCGGGAAGGGTCGCGTCGCCCGAGAAATGGTCCTCCTCGGCGCCGTTCGCGCCGAGCGCGCTCCGGCGGCTCTCGAACAGCCCCTCGATCTCACTCTTGAGGTCGTTGATGGTCTCGCCGAAGGCGGGACGCTCTTCCAGCGGAAGCTCGCCGATCGAGCGCAGGAGCGCCGTGATCTCGCCCTTGCGCCCGAGAAAGCGCACGCGCGCCTCCTCGAGCGCCGCGAGATCGCCGGCCTCCGCGAAGGCGCGCGCGGCGCTGCGAGCAACCTCCCGCACCCCGTCGCGATCGGCCGGTCCGCTCATGAGCGTTTTTCCTTGGCGATCTCGGCGAGCCGCGCGAACCCCGCGGCGTCGTTCACGGCGAGCTCGGCGAGCAGCTTCCGGTCGATCTCGATATTCGACTTGCGCAGCCCTTCGATGAAGCGGTTGTAGCTCAGGCCGTTGAGTCTCGCCGCCGCGTTGATCCTCGTGATCCAGAGACGGCGGAAGTCCCGCTTGCGGACGCGCCGGTCGCGATACGAATAGATGAGCGCCCGGTTGACCGCTTCGCGGGCGATGCGATGCAGCTTGCTGCGGCTGCCGAAGTAGCCCTTCGCCTTCTTGAGAATCTTCTTGGTGCGTCCGTGCGAGGGCACCCCGTGTGTAGTTCTCGGCATACGTCGTTTCCTCCTGCGGCCGCGCGCGGCCGCGCCAGCGTGAATACCTCGTCGGGCGCCCTACATGGCGAGCATGCGTTTGACGCGCCGTGCGTCGCTCCCGGCCACCGTCGTTCCGCGGCGGAGCTTGCGTTTGCGCTTGGTCGTTTTCTTCGTGAGTATGTGGCTCGCGTACGCTTTCGTCCGCTTGACCTTGCCGGTCCCCGTGACGCGGAAGCGCTTGCGCGCCGCGCGGTTGCTCTTCAGTTTCGGCATGCTGCGTTTCAGCTTCCTTTCTTCTCGGACCGCGGACCCAGGATGAGCGACAGCATGCGCCCGACCTGCACCGCGTCCTTCTCGATGACGGCGATATTGGAGAACGAGTTCACGACGCGGTCGAGGAGCTTGCGGCCCATGTCGAGGTGCTCCATCTCGCGCCCGCGGAACACGACCGTGATCTTCACCTTGTCCTTCTCGTTCAGGAACTTCTCGGCGTTCCGCATCTTGAACTGGAGATCGTGCTCCTCGATCTTCGGGCGGATCTTGATCTCCTTGAGCTGCGCCGTGTGCTGCTTGCGCTTCGACTCGCGCGCCTTCTTGCTCTGCTCGTACTTGAACTTGCCGAAATCCATGATCTTGCAGACGGGCGGGCGCGAGGTCGGCGAGATCTCGACGAGATCGAGCCCGAGCTCGTCCGCCATGCGGAGCGCCTCCGGCGTCTGGAGGACGCCCAGCTGTTTCCCCTCGGGGTCGATGACGCGGATCTCGGGAATCCGGATCTGCTCGTTCACTCGAACCCGCTTCTCTCGTTCCCTTTCCTTGATATCGCCACCTCCTGCCTGTACGAACGAAACGGGCGGGTAGAAGCTCCACCCGCCCGTTTCAAACGGTCGACGATGAAACCCTACCGATACATTGAAGATCGTAAGGTGAGGGGCTCGCCGGCCCCTGCTTGCCGTTTCGATTTTCGGCCTTAAAGATACGTCTTCCTGCGTATCTCGTCAATGCTTTCCGCGAGGAATTCATCCACCCCTTTGACCCCCACCCGTCCCTTTCTCTTGGACCGGATGTCGAGCGTTCCATCGGCCATCTCCCGCTCCCCGGCGACCGCCATGTAGGGGATCTTGTGGATCTCCGCCTCCCGGATGCGGTACCCGATCTTTTCCTCGCGCAGATCCGCGTGCGCCCGAAGGCCCCCCTCGACGAGGCGCCGGACGACGGAGCGCACGTAGTCGTGCTGGCCCGGGCCGATCGGAAAGACGCGCACCTGCTCGGGCGCGAGCCAGAGCGGAAACTCCCCCGCGTAGTGCTCGGTGAGGGTCCCGATGAACCGCTCGATGGAGCCGAGAAGCGCGCGGTGGATCATGTACACGTACGCGCGCTGACCCTCGGCGTTCACGTACTGCACGTCGAAGCGCCGCGGCAGGTTGAAGTCGAACTGGATCGTCGTCGCCTGCCATCCGCGGCCGATCGCGTCGATGAGCTTGAGATCGATCTTCGGACCGTAGAACACCGCCTCGCCGGTCATCCGGTGGTACGGGATGCCGCGCTTTTCGATCGCGGCCAGGAGGCTCGCCTCGGCCCGCTCCCATTCCTCCTCGGTCCCGGCGTACTTCGCCATGTTCGCCGGATCGTGCACGCTCAGCTCGACCCGGTAGTCGGTGAACCCGAACGCGGTGAGGAGGCTGTGGGCGAACTCGAAGCACCCGTCCACCTCGTCCATGAGCTGCTCCGGCGTGCAGAAGATGTGCGCGTCGTCCTGCGTGAAGCCGCGGACCCGCAGCAGACCGTGCAGCGTCCCCGTCCGCTCGTTCCGGTACACGGTGCCGAGCTCCGCGTAGCGCACGGGCAGGTCCCGGTAGCTGTGAAGCTTGCTCTTGTAGACGAGGATATGCCCGGGGCAGTTCATCGGCTTGAGAACGAACTCCTGATCCTCGCACGGGATGACGAACATGTTCTCCCGGTAGTAGTCGAAGTGCCCCGAGGTGCGCCAGAGGTTGCTCCGCGCGATATGCGGCGTCATGATGATCTCGTAGCCGCGGCGGCGGTGCTCGTCCTTCCAGTAGTTCTCGATCGTCTCTCGCAGGAGGTATCCTTTCGGATACCAGAAAACGAGCCCGCCTCCCGCCTCGTCCTTGATGTCGAACAGCTCGAGTTGGGGGCCGAGGCGCCGGTGATCCCGCCGCTTGGCCTCCTCGCGCCTCGCGAGCTCCTTCTTGAGATCGCCGTCGCTGAAGAAGGCGGTGCCGTATATCCGCTGCATCATCTGGTTCCGCTCGTCGCCGCGCCAGTAGGCCCCCGCGATCGAGAGGAGCTTGAAGGCCTTGACCATTTTTATGTCGGGCAGATGCGGGCCCGCGCACAGGTCGACGAACGAGCCGAGACGGTACACCGACACGGTCTCGGCGCCGAGATCCCGGATGAGCTCGACCTTGAACGGCTGGCCGAGCTTCTCGAAGAGCGCGGTCGCCTCGGCGCTCGACATCTCCTCGCGGGTGAACGGGGGCGGCTCGCCCGCGAGGATGCCGGCCATGGCCTCCTCGATGCGGACGAGGTCCTCCGGAGCGAGGCTCCTGTCGAGCAGGATATCGTAGTAGAAGCCGTCCTCTATCGACGGTCCGATCCCGAAGCGCGCTTCCGGAAACAGGGTCTGGACCGCGAGCGCCATGAGATGGGACGCGCTGTGGCGCAGCACTTCGAGCGCCCCGTCGTCGGAGGTGACGACCGGATGTATTTCGGAGGCGCCGTCGGGCACCCGGGTCCTCACGTCGCGGAGCCTCCCGTCGACCCGGAACGCGACGAGATCGCGGCGCGTCTTGCCCGAGAGCGCCTCGAGCGCGCCGGAGAGCGGCGCGCCGCCGTCGATCGCCTTCCGCGAACCGTCTTTCAGCACGAGCTCGGCCATCGGATAACGTCCCGCGTGGAGTACATAAAAAAATGGTGGGCGATACTGGAATTGAACCAGTGACCCCCTGCATGTCAAGCAGGTACTCTAACCATCTGAGCTAATCGCCCATCCGTGTCTCGGACTTCTTATTGTATGCAACCGCGGCCCGCCGGGCAACGAAAATCTCGCGGGGCGGCCGGCCGACCAGCGGCCGATCCGCCCCGCACGCTCATCCGAAACTCTCCGCTCTCATTTCTTGTCGTCGTCGAGGATCTCGTAGTCGGCGTCGACCGCCTTCCCCTCTTTCGCCTCCCCGCCTGGCGATCCCGCGCCGGGCTCCGGCCCGGGCTGCGGTCCTCCCTGCGCGGCACCCGCCGCCTGATACATCTTCTGCGAAGCGCGCTGCCAGACGGCGTTGTGGCGATCGATCGCCGCGCGGATCCGGCTTCCGTCCTCCGATTTCGCCGCCTCCTTGAGCTCCTCGAGAACCCGGCGAAGCTCGGTTTCGTCCTCGGCCGGGATCTTGTCCTTGTACTCGAGAAGCTGCTTCTCCGTCTGGTAGGCGAGCTGATCCGCCTGGTTGCGCAGATCGATCGCCTCGCGCTTCCGCCGGTCCTCGGCGGCGTGCAGCTCGGCCTCGCCCACCATCTTCTTGATCTCGCTCTCGCTGAGGCCGCTCGAGGGCTGGATGATGATCTTCTGCTCGCGGCCGGTGGCTTTGTCCTTCGCCGAGACGTTGAGGATGCCGTTCGCGTCGATGTCGAAGGTGACCTCGATCTGCGGGATGCCGCGCCCGGCCGGCGGAATGCCGGCGAGCTGGAACCGGCCGATCGACTTGTTGTCCGGAGCCATCTCGCGCTCGCCCTGCAGAACGTGGATTTCGACGGTCGTCTGGTTGTCCGCCGCGGTCGAGAAGACCTCGCTCTTGCGCGTCGGGATCGTCGTGTTCCGGCTGATGAGCTTCGTCATGACGCCGCCGAGCGTCTCGATGCCGAGCGAGAGGGGCGTCACGTCGAGCAGCAGCACGTCGTGCACGTCGCCGCCGAGCACGCCTCCCTGAATCGCCGCCCCGAGGGCGACGACCTCGTCCGGATTCACGCCCCGGTGGGGCTCCTTGCCGAAGAGCTCCTTCACCTTCGCCTGCACGGCCGGCATGCGCGTCGCGCCGCCGACGAGGATCACCTCGCCGACGTCCTCGGGCTTGAGACCCGCGTCGCGCAGACACGCCTTGCAGGGGCCCACCGTCCGCTCGATGAGGTCGGCCGTGAGCGACTCGAGCTTCGCCCGCGTGAGCTTCATGGCGAGATGCTTCGGCCCCGCCGCGTCCGCGGTAATGAACGGCAGGTTGATCTCCGCCTGCGGAACGCTCGAAAGCTCGCACTTCGCCTTTTCGGCGGCCTCGCGCAGGCGCTGCACCGCCATCGCGTCGTTCGAGAGATCGATCCCCTGCTCGCGCTTGAACTCGGCGATGATCCAGTCCATGACGCGTTGATCGAAGTCGTCTCCGCCGAGATGCGTGTCGCCGTTCGTGGCCTTGACCTCGAACACGCTGTCCCCGATCTCGAGGATGGAGATGTCGAACGTGCCGCCGCCGAGATCGAACACGGCGATCGTCTTCTCGCCCTTCTTATCGAGCCCGTAGGCGAGCGCGGCCGCGGTGGGCTCGTTGA
>DHHB01000022.1 GCA_002403075.1 bacterium UBP1_UBA4783
TCCGCTCCCCGCCGATCGCCTCGCGGAGCGCCGCCTCCCCCGCGGGGTCGAGCCGCCCGTCGGCGGCGCGGAGAACGAAGGCGAACAGGAGGGCCATCTCCTCGAGAAGCTCCCGAGTCTCCTCGCGCGAGTACCGCCGCGCGAGCCCCTCGGCCTCCGCGAGAAGCTCCTTCCCCTTGCCGTCGATCACGAGGCGCGCGGCGACGGCCGCGTCGCGCCAGAGCCCGAGGAAGCGCTCCTCGAGGAGCTTGACGGCGCGGCGGAGGTTCCCCTGCGCGATCGAGGCGATCCGCCGGGCCTCTTCCCGCTCGACCGAGCGGAACCGCTCGAGCATCTCCGCCACCTTCCCGCTCGAGAGCGGCTCGAAACGCACCTCGTAGCACCGCGAGAGGATCGTCGGGAGAAGCCGGTCCGGATATTCCGTGACGAGAACGATCGCCGCCGACGGCGGGGGCTCCTCGAGGATCTTGAGGAGCGCGTTCTGCGCCTCGGTCGTCGCGAGGTGCGCCTCGCTGACGACGACGACGGAGCGCCTCCCCTCGAACGGATGCTTGGACAGCGCTTCGATCACGCGGCGCACGAGGTCGATGCCGACGCTCCGGGCTCGGGCGCCGAACTCGCCGTACGCGAAGAAATCCTGGCGGCGGCTCTCGATGACGACGGGGAGATCCTTTTCCCAATCGCCGGACGGCACGGGGTAGACGAGGTGGAGATCGGGGTGCTCGAGCGAGCGGACCTTCCCACAGGCCCGGCAGCGCGAGCCCTCGCCGCACGTCCCGGCGCCCGCCTCCTCCCGCGGGGCGCCGCCGAAGAGGCTCGCTGTTTCCTCCGCGGCCCGCGCGCGCGCGGCGTCGCAGTTGAGCCGCGCCGCGAGGCGTATCGCGAGGAGCTCCTTGCCCGAGCCCTCGGGGCCCGCGAAGAGGAGCGAGGGCGGGAGCTTCCCCGAGGAGACGAAGCCGTCGAGGAGCGCTCCGGCGCGATGTCCGCCCTCCGCTATCGCATCGGCAGCAGCGAGGATGTCTATGATCGAACCTTTCTCCGCCGGCTCGGCCGCGGCGGCGCCCGGCGCCCGGCCCCCCGGGGGCCTCGCGCCGGCTGCGTCATTTCAGCCACTGCGCCGGATCGAGCGGCGTCTTCGATTTGCGGATCTCGAAATGGAACGGCGTCGAGGCGCCCGTCGCGGCGTCGCCGACCTCCGCGATGAGGTCTCCGCCGTTCACCGTGGCCCCCTGCCTCGTGAATATCTTCGACGTGTGCGCGTAGAGCGTGTAGTACCCGCCGCCGTGCGCGATGATGATGCAGTTGCCGAAGCCCGGGAGCAGGCTCGCGTATTCGACCTTTCCCCGAGCGACTGCCCGCACGGGCGAGCCGGCGCGGGTCTCGATGTCGATCCCCGTGTTGTTCGTGACCGTGCCGAACTCCGGATGCTTCGACTGGCCGAAGCCTCGCACCGTCCGCCCCGCGACGGGGGGCGCCATCCGGCCCTTGAGCGAGGGGAAATCCCTCTCGGCGTACGCCGCTTCGTCGGCGGGGGCGGCCGCCGCGCGCGCCCGCTCGAGATCTCCGATGATCGACAGGATCTCCTGCTCCGCCTTCGCGAGATCCTCGATGCGTTTCTGATACTTCGTCTTGCTCGTCTTGAGCGAGGCGAGGCTGCGCTGTCGCTTGCGTTCGTTCTCGCGCAGACGCGCGAGCTCCGTCTCCTTTTCCTTTCGGGCGGCGCTCACCTGCGCGAGGTTTTCCGTGATCCCGGCCTCCTGCCGTCCGATCGCCGTCTTGCGCTCGCGGATCTCCCCGACGAGGTCCGCGTCCCGTTCGGCGACGGCGGAGAGGTACCGGTACCGGTTGAGAAGATCGTCGAAGCTGCCCGCGCCGAGGAGCTCCTGCCACGCGAACTGGGCTCCGTCCTTGTAGATCCCCCGCAGCCGCCCCGCGAGTATCGAGAGGCGGCGCCGGTACACCGTTTCGCTGTATGAAAGGTCCTTTCGCAGCGCGTCCGCCTGCCGCTCGAGCATCGCTTCCTTGTCGTTCAGCCCCCGGAGGAGCCGCCTCGTGAGCCCCTCTTCCTTCTCGAGCTTCTTCAGGTAATCGGCGGCGTCCCGCTCCTTCTTCTCGACGTCGGCGATGAGCTTGCGCTGCTCCGCGATCTCCTCGCGGAGCTTGCGGAGCTCGGCGTCCTTTTCGCGAAGCTGCCGCTCAAGATCGGGATCCTGCGCCGACGCCCCGGTGAACGCGAACGCGAGGACGAGGGCGAGAGACGCCGCCGCGACGATCGAGCGCGCGAATGTGTTCGGCGTGCGCATGGCGTTCCGTTCCGGCGCCGCTAGAACCGCAGCAGCCGTCTCATCGCCCCGAGGCTCACGATCGCCCCGAGGATCGTGCAGAAGAACACGAAGGCGGCGATCGCGTCGCCGCCGAGGAAGAGGAGCCCCGGCAGGTGCCGGCGCGCGACGGCGTGGACGATCGCCGAGAGCGCGACGGCGAGGCCGGCGGCGACGGCGCCCTGCACGGCGCCCTCGACGAGAAACGGGATCCTGACGTAGGCGTTCGTCGCGCCGACGAGCCGCGCGACCTCGATCGAACGCTGCCGCGAGATCACGGTGAGCCGGACCGTGTTCGCGATGACGAAGACGACGGAGAGCAGGATGATGAGCCCGACGAAGAGATCGGCGAAATAGAACCCCTTGACGAGCTTCTCCCCCCGCTCGAGCCACCGCTCCCCGTAGCGCGCCTCCTCGACGCCGCTCCACCCCTCGACGTTCCGGGCCATCTCCTCGAGGCGCTCGCTCCGTATGTACTCCGGCTTCACCTTCACGCGGAACGCGTCGGGGAGCGGGTTGCCCTCGAGCGCGTCGAGCATGTCGCTGTTTTTCCCGAGCGTCTCGCGGAACGAGAGGAGCGCCTCGTCCCGCGGGACGAACACGACCTCCTCGACCCCCGGCAATCCGAGCAGGCGCATCTGGATATCGCGCGCCGCCGCCTCGCCCGCCCCGTCCGCGAGATAGACGTAGACCCGCATCTCGTCCCCCGCCCGGTCGATGACGGCCTGCACGTTGATGGTGACGAGGAGAAACACGACGAGGATGAGGAGCGAGAGCCCCATGATGACGATCGAGACGGCGTTCGCGGCCTTGTGCCTGCGGAGCATCGTCGCCGCCTCGTCGAACACGTAGCCGAACTGCGCCGCGTTCACCGCCCCTCCCCCTCGCCCCGGATGTCGCGCCCTTCGAGGCGCTCCGCGCGGCGGCCGACGGGCGAACCGTCGATCTTTCGCCGCAGATCGCCGACGTATATCATCTCGCTGTCCTTCACGACGCGCCCGCCCTCGAGATAGATGATCCTCTGGCCGAAGCTCTTCACGAGCTCGAGATCGTGCGTGGCCATGAGCACCGCGGTCCCCCCGGCGTTGATCTTGAACAGGAGCTCGAGGATGCTCCTCGTGACGACCGCGTCGAGGTTGCCCGTCGGTTCGTCGGCGAGCAGCACCGCCGGGCGGTTCGCGATCGCGCGCGCGATGGCGACGCGCTGCTGTTCCCCGCCGGAGAGCTCGTGCGGGAAATCGTAGCGTTTGTGGTAGAGCCCGACCCGCATGAGGATCTCGGTGACCTGTTTCTTGATCTCGCCGAGGCCGGCGCCCGCGGCCTTGAGCGCGAGCGCGACGTTCTCGAAGACGGTCTTGTCGCCGAGGAGCCGGAAATCCTGAAAAACGATCCCCGTCTTGCGGCGAAGCTCCGCGATGGTGGAGGACTTCATGCGCGTCGAGACGTACGGCCCCACGACGACCTGGCCCGAGTCGGGGAAGTCGTCCATGTAGATCATGCGGAGCAGCGTGCTCTTCCCCGCGCCGCTCGGCCCGACGAGAAAGACGAACTCGCCGTTCGCCACCTGAAGATTGACGTCGTGGAGCCCGAAGTGCTTCCCGAAGCTCTTCGAGAGGTGGTAGACGCCGACGATGATCCTCTGATCCTGCTCCATGCCGCGCCGCCCTGCGTTACGGGGGCGAGGCGCCGCGCCGGCGCCGCCGCGCGAGGCAGCACTCGATCGCGAGCGCCACGGCGCTCTCGAGGCTTCCCGTGCCGGCGGTCCCGCTCCCCGCGAGATCGTAGGCCGTCCCGTGGCAGACCGATGTCCGCACGACGGGCAGGCCGATCGTCATGTTGACGCCCCGCTCGAACCCGGCCAGCTTGAACGGAATCATTCCCTGGTCGTGGTAGAGCGCGACGTAGGCATCGTACCCTTTATCCTCCCATTTGTAAAACAATGTATCGGCGGGGAACGGCCCGTCGACCGCGACGCCGTCGCGGCGCAGCGCCCTGAGCGCCGGAACGACCGTCACGAGCTCCTCGTCTCCGAGAACGCCCCCGTCGCCGCCGTGCGGGTTGAGGGAGGCGACGGCGATCCGCGGCCGCTCGATCCCCCAGAGCTCCTCGAGCGAGCGCGCCGTGACGAGAACTCCCGCGCGAATGCGTTCCTTCGTGACCGCCGCCGGGACCTCCCTGAGCGGCATGTCGCGCGTGAGGATCACGATGCGCAGCCGCCCGTTCACCATCATCATCTGGGCTTCGTGGGCGCCGAAGAGGCTCGCGAGCATGTCCGTGTGGCCGCGGTAGCCGAAACCGCCCTTCTGCAGCGCCTCTTTCGATATCGGTCCGGTGACGATCCCCTCGACGAGGGCGCGCTTGGCGAGGAACGCCGCCGTTTCGACGGCGAGCCCCGAGGCGCGGCCCCCCTCGGCGCTCGCGCGGCCGCGCGCGAACCGCGCGTCGCCGCCGGTGTCGATGAAGACGGGAAACGAATCCGGCTCCGCGATGCGCGCCGCGTCGGTGTAGGGCACGATGCGCGCCGTCGCGCAGGCGGGAGGCGAGAGCCAGTCGGCGAGCGCGGCGTACGCGCCGATGACGTAGACGTCCGCCGCGCCGAGCCGCCGCCGGGCGAGCAGCGCCGCGACGAGCTCGGGGCCGACCCCTCCGGGATCGCCCACCGTGAGGGCGAGCTTGACCTTCGCGTCAGCCATTCCAATCCCCGCTCTCCTCGACGTCGTGCTCGCGCAGCACGCGGTAATATCTCGCGGCGTCCCGGCGGGAGATCTGACCCGGCGGCGTCTCCAGCACCTCGACCGCGAGCACCTTGCGCGGGTAGCGGATCTCGACGACGTCCCCCTCGCGCGCCTCCGCGCTCGGTTTCGCCCGGGCGCCGTTCAACGTCACACGGCCGGCGTCGCATCCTTTGCGGGCCTGGCTTCGCGTCTTCGCGAGACAGAGCGCCTTGAGAAGGAGATCGATCCGCATGCCGCCCCTGTCAGGCTTCGCCCCGGATCTCCACTGAGTAGGTTTTCTTGAGCTCCTCGACGTACTCGCCGAGACGCAGCTCGAGCTTCTCCTGCTCGATGAAGCGCCGGAGCTCGTCCTTCGCCTCGTCGTACGTGTAGGCGCGGCCTTCGTCCCACGAGACGACCTTGAGGATCCGGAATCCCTTCGGATCCTTGACGACCGGGGCCGTCTCGCCGGGGGCGACGCCCCGCAGCATCTCGCGCACGTTCTCGGGAAGGTTGTCGACGGGCACCTCGCCGAGCACTCCCCCCGCGTTCTTCGTCGCGGCGTCGTCCGAGTGCTCCGCGGCGGCCCCCGCGAAATCGCGGCCGGCCGCGATCTCCGCGCGAACGCGCTCGGCGAGCTTCGCCGCGTCCTCGAGATCGCGCGGGGTCGCCTCCGCCCGGGCGAGGATGTGGCGAAGCGTCACCATCTCTCCCTCGACCTTTTCGACCTTGATGAGATGGTAACCGAACTCGGTGAGCACGGGCGGACTCGTCTCGCCGGGGGCGAGCGCGAGGGCCGCGTCCTCGAACGCCGGGTTGTTGAGATCCTCGAGCCGTATCGTCCCGAGGCTTCCTCCGAACTTCGCGCTCGGACAATCGCTCGTTTCCTTCGCGAGCTCGGCGAAATCCGCGCCGGCCGCGAGGCGCTTCTCGATCGCCGAGATCCTGTCGAGCGCCGCCGCGAGCACGGCGTCCGACGGCTTCGCGACGACGAGGATATGCGCGAGGCTCACCGTCGGCGGACGCTTCGGAAGCTCCGCGACGTGCGCTTTGTAGTATTCGCGGATCTCCCGGTCCGAGACGCGCACCTCGCTCCCGACCTTCTGAAACGCGAACCGGTCGATGATCATCCGCGTCCGCGTCTTGTCGCGATAGATCGCCTTGAGCCCCTCGATGGTGAGCCCCTCCGCCGCGAGCTGCCGAGCGAACGCGTCGTCGCCGCCGAGCATCGTCTTGTTCTGCTCGATCATCCGGTCGACCCGCTCGTCGACCTCGCGATCCTCGACGGTGATCTTGTCGCGCTCCGCCTGAATGGCGAGCAGGGCCTCCGCGACGAGGCCGTTCAGGATCTCCTCGCGGATCGCCTTTTCCTCGGATGCCGGGATCTCGGTTCGCTGCGTCTGCATGAGGATGCGCTTGAGCTCGGTGTCGATGTCGCTCTTGAGAATCGCCCGGTCCTCGACCGTCGCGACGACGCGGTCGATCACGCCCCCCTGCACGGCGTACGCGCCGCTCGGCGCCTCCTGCGCGCGCGCCGGAACGCCGGCGCCCGCGACGGAGAGCCACACCGCGGCGGCGGCCGCCGCCGTTATGATCGTTCGCCGCATCCTATCCTCCTCGAACGCCGTCAGGGCGTCGCCGTCGTGTCGGACGCGTCCTCGAATCCGAGCGTGTCGGGTTCCGTCTCCGGCAAGATCCCCCGTTCGTAGGCGGGATCCCGGTACGCGATCGCGGCCTTCGCCCTGAGCGCGGCCAGCATTTCGCGATACGCGCGCGTCCGTTTTTCGAGCATGAGCGCGTTCATGATCTGCTCGCGGACGTCCTCGAGCCCGACCGAGACGAGGGCCTCGCGCACGTCGACGAGCTTGAAAATATGGTAGCCGAAGTCCGATTTGACGACCTCGCTCACGTCGCCGGGGCGCATGTCGAAGACGATCCCCTCGAGCTCGGGCATCATGTTGCCCTTCGTGAGGTAGCCGAGATCGCCGCCGCGGCGTGCGCCCGATTCGATCGAGTGCCTGTTCGCCACCCAGTCGAAGCTCCGCGTCGCGAGAAGCTCCTTCGCCCTCGCGGCCTCCTCGGCGCTCGCCGTCACGATCTGGCTCACGCGGTACTCGTTGAGATACTCGCGCTCGTGCGCCGCGTAGTACGCTTCGACCTCTTCCTCGCTCACGTGGGACCCGGCGCGAAGCTCCGTGAAGACCAGATAGTCGGCGAGGTACTGCTCCTCGAGCTCGCGAAGCCGGGCCCGGACGCCGGGCTCGTCCCGAAGGCCGCGCCGCACCGCTTCCTGGTAGAGCACCTGCGTGTCCACCCAGCGCCGCACGAACGCGCGGCGCTCCTCGAAGGTGAGCGGCATCCCGTCGGGGCCCGCGGCGAGGCTCGCGAGATCGTCGCCGGTGAGCGCGGCGTCCCCCACCCGCACGATCTCCCCCTTCGGCGTTCCCGGCTCCTCCGTCCGCCGCCCGCCACCGCCGCACCCCCCGGCGAAGGCGAGCGCGAGGAGCGCCGCGACCCAAGCCCTGGTCATTCCGTTCATCGCGCGCGCGCCGCCGCCTTATTGCGCCGCGCCGGGCGGAGCGGCGGGCCGCGTCCGCTTGAGCGTGGCTTTGTTGAGATTGCCCTCGTCGATCGTGATATCGACGCCCTTGCGCCAATTTTTGAGCTTTTCCTTCAGAATCTTCTCGGAGCGCTCCTCGCTGAGCTTTGTCCGGATGCTCTGCGAGGCGTTCTCGAACGAGACCGCCTCGGGCGCCTTGATCTCGAACACCGTGACGATCGCCCATCCGCGGGGGACCTGAACCGGGTCCGATATCTCGCCCCTGCGCAGCGAGAACACCGTGGCGTCGTAATCCACGTATCGCCCGCGCGGGAACATCCCGATCCGCCCCCCGTTGTCCTTGACGCTCGGATCCTCGGAGTATTTCACGGCGAGCTTCGCCCAGTTGTCGCCGCGCTTCGCGAGCTTGGCCACTTCCTCGGCCTTGTCCTTCGATCCGACGAGGATGACGCCGAAATCGCGCTGCTCCTGCGTCAGGAGCTCCGCCTGATGCTCGTCGTAATACTGCCGGATCTCGGGATCGGAAACGACGACTTCCTTGCCCACCTGATCGTTGTAGAGGGAGTAGACGAGGAACATTTCCCGCTTTTCCTCGAGACCCTTCGCCACCTCGGGAACGTTCTGGATCTTGAGCTTCTCTTGCACGTACGTCGGGAGCACGTGATCCCAGAGGCGCCGGTGGATCGATTCGACGACGTGTTCCTTGCCTCTCTCGCGGCGCGGCCGGTCGGGGAGCGGAATCGTCTCGTATATCCTCATGTAGTCCTTGATCGTGTAGCTCGAATCGGCGAACTGCGCCATGAGCATCTGGCGGTACTGCTCCGGAACCTCGAGCTTCGGCGCGTTCTCGTACGTCACTCTCCCCTCGACGATGGCCCCGAACTCGATGTCGGGGGGCAGATTGCTGTAGACGATGTCGACGGCGTCCTTATAGATGACGAGGCCGACCTCCTTCTCGATCCTCTTCTTGAGCTCCATGAGGAGCTGCTTTTCCTTGATCGCGCGCAAGCGCCGTCCCGCCCATTCGAGATCCTTGTCCGGGGTGATCGCGCGTACGCGGTGCACCTTTATGAGCGCGTACCCCGTAGACGTCGCGAGCGGCTGGGAGACGTCCCCCTCCTTCATCGAGAAGAGCGCCTCCTCTATCCAGTGAAACATCTCGCCGATGTTGCTCGGCCCGATGAATCCGCCGTCGCCGGCGTCGGGGCTCAGCGAGTATTTTCTCGCCATCTCCGCGAAATCGGCCCCGCCGAGGATCTGTTCCCGCACCGCGCGCGCCTCGTTCTCATCGGCGAGCACGATCTGGCTCAGGCTGTACTCGTTGTGCATCTTGTCGAAGTAGCTCTTTATCTCCGCGTCGGTCACGGTGACCTTTTTGACGACGAGCTCGTTTTCCATCGCCGCGACGAGGTACTGCCCCTTGTAGCGCTCCCAGAAGTTGACGAACCCCTTCTCCTTGTCGTAGCCCGCGGCGAGGGCCTTGACCGCCATGACTTCCTTGTCGATCATGATTTCGAGCAGCTCTTTCTTGCCGGCGAGGTCGGCGGCCGCCGGGAGGTATTTTTCCTCCATGGCCTCCGCCGCCTTTTCAAACTCGCCGATCGTGATCGTCCGGTCGCCGATCTTCGCGACCACTTTGTCCTCCTTCTTGCCGCATCCGAGCGAGAGGAGGAACGAGAGCGCCGCCGCGCAGAGGATTGCTTTCTTCAACGCAGGCTCCTTTCTCCGTTTCAACGACTATCCGAACGGCTCCGCGGGGGAGCCGGTATTCACTCCGCGACCGCGGGGGCGCGCCTCGCGAGGCGCGCCTTTCCTATCTATGTTTAACTATTCAATTTAGCAGAAGATTCCAGCGATTTCAACAGGTTTTCGAGGTCGGCGAGCCGCGACTCGATCGCGGTACCGCCTGCCGGCTCGCGCGTCGCGCCGCGATCCG
This sequence comes from bacterium UBP1_UBA4783, assembly GCA_002403075.1. Classification (GTDB taxonomy): domain Bacteria; phylum Krumholzibacteriota; class Krumholzibacteriia; order Krumholzibacteriales; family Krumholzibacteriaceae; genus SSS58A. Next base: position 9,532 of record DHHB01000022.1, read on the forward strand.
GGGCGCAGTCGCCGGGCGCCCCGGAGGGGCCCCCCGCTTCCCCCTTCCCCGGACGCACGGTCATGCCGAAGCCGTCCTTCGTCGAGAACGCGAGCCGGCCCGCGAAGAGCTCGACGGTCTCCGCGATCTTCACGCGATCGGGCACGCGGGCCGCCGCGAATCCGGCGTGGAGCGTCCCCGCGCGGGCTATCTCGATCCGCTCGATCCCGGCCGCCCCAGCGCGGGCCTTGATCTCGACGAGCCGCAGCATGTTCACGGCGGGGGCGGGCGGCGGGCCGAAGCGATCGCGGAGCTCGTTCCTCATTTCCTCGGCCTCGGCCGCGGAACCGATCCGGGAGACGCGCCGGTAGATATCCATGCGTTCCTCGGAGTCGAGGACGTACTCGGACGGGAGGTACGCGGGAACCGGAACGCTCATGCGGATCTCTCTCTCCTCGGGGACCGGCTCGCCGCGCAGCCGCGCCACTTCCTCGCGCAGCATCCGCGTGTAGAGATCGAGGCCGACGGCGGCGACGTGGCCGGACTGCTCGACGCCGAGGAGGTTCCCCGCTCCCCGGATCTCGAGGTCGCGCATCGCGATGCGGTACCCCGCGCCGAGGTAATCGAACTCGCTGATGGCCTGAAGCCGCTTCACGGCCTGGGGAGTGAGCGTCTTCCCTTTCGGCACGAGGAGGTAGGCGTACGCCTTGCGGTCGGAGCGGCCGACGCGGCCGCGGAGCTGGTAGATCTGCGCGAGGCCGAACCGGTCGGCTCGGTTGATGACGATCGTGTTCACGTTGGGAAAATCGAGCCCCGCCTCGATGATCATCGTGCAGACGAGGACGTCGAATCGCCGCTCGAGAAAATCAATCATTCGGCGCTCGAGCTCGCGCTCGTGCATCTGCCCGTGCGCCGAGGAGATCCGGACGCGCTCGGGGAGGAGGCGCCGCAGATACCCCTCCATGACGGCGATCGACTGCACGCGGTTGTGGACGAAGAAGACCTGCCCGCCGCGGTCCACCTCCCGCATGACGGCGTCGCGGATGCGGTCGTCGTCGAAGGGGAGGATCTCGGTGTGGATCGGCAGCCTGTTGCGCGGCGGCGTGTCGATCACGCTGAAATCGCGGATCCCCGAGAGCGCCATCGAGAGCGTTCGGGGGATCGGCGTCGCGGTCATGCTGAGCACGTCGACGCTCTTTTTGATCGCGCGGAACCGGTCCTTGTGGCGCACCCCGAAGCGGTGCTCCTCGTCGACGACGACGAGCCCGAGATCGCGGAACAGGATGTCCCCCGAGAGGAGCCGGTGCGTGCCGACGACGACGTCGACCCGCCCTCCCGCCGCGTCGGCGACGACCTTCTTCTGGTGAGCCGGGGTGACGAAGCGGCTCAGCATCGCGACCGTCACCGGGTAGCCCTGCAGCCGCTCGCTCACCGTCGCGTAATGCTGCATCGCGAGGATGGTCGTCGGCACGAGGATCGCGACCTGCTTGCCGGAGAGCGCCGCCTTGAAGGCGGCCCGCACGGCGACCTCCGTCTTGCCGAAGCCGACGTCGCCGCACAGCAGCCTGTCCATCGGGCGCTGGGACTCCATGTCGTTCTTGACCTCGGCGGTCGCGCGGAGCTGGTGCTCGGTCTCCTCGTACGGGAACGACGCCTCCATCTCCTTCTGCCACGCCCGGTCGGGGGGATACGCGAACCCCTTCGCGAGCTGGCGCGCGGCGTACACCTCGAGAAGATCGCGCGCGATCTTCTCGGCGCTCTTTCTCGCCCGCTCGCGGGTGCGGGTCCACGCCGCGCTCCCGAGCCGGGCGAGCTCCGGCTCGTCGCCCTCCCCGCCCGTGTACTTCTCGACCATCCGAAGCTGCGCGACCGGGATGAAAAGATGGTCGTCGCCGCCGTACCGCAGGTCGAGGCATTCCGTGCGCCCGCCTTCGACGTCGATGACGCGCATCCCCATGTAGCGGCCGATCCCGTGGTTCACGTGGACGATGAAGTCCCCCGCGTGGAAATGCGACGGATCGTAGGCGAGGGACCGGCTCCGCGCGGGCTTCGTGTGATACGGCCGGTGGTAGCGGCCGAAGACCTCCGCCTCGCTGAGAAAGAATATGCCGAGATCGGGCCAGCGGAAACCGCTCGAGAGCTCCCCGAGCGGAAAATCGATCTCCATCGCGACGTCCTCGAGGAGATCCTCGGCCCGGTCGCGCTGGGGGCGGTTCGCGCAGAAGAAGTAGACGCGCGAGCCCTTGCGCACCTCCTTCTCGACGTCGCTCACGAGACCGGCGAGGTTGCGCCGGTAATCTCCGGGGGACGAGGCGCCGAACCGGACCGCCCCCTCCCACTCGAGCGCGTGGATCGACACCCGCCGCGCGGCCGCGAGCACCTCGGCAAGCGCCTCCTCCCCAACGTAGACCTCCTCGGGTGCGGGATAGAGATTCCCCTCCTCGCGGCTCCGCTCGTATCTCTCGGCGATCTCCCCGCGGAATTCGCCCAGGGACGTCTCGATATTCTCGGCGTCCACGAGCGCGACGACGGGCGGCGCCGTGAAATGATCGAAGAGCGGGACGACCTCGTGGACCGCCGCGGCGTAATGTTCCATGCCGAAGAACGAGATCCCCTTCTCGAGCCGTTCCGCCGCGACGAGACGCGTCTCGCGCTCCTCGCCGGCGAGCGGCCCGCCCGAGCCGCGCAGCCGCGCCGCGAGCCGCGCCACGCCCTCCGGATCGAGGTAGAGATGGGACGGCGGGTGTACCCTCAGGGCCTCTCGCGCTCCGGTCGAGCGCTGGGTTTCGATGTCGAAGGCGCGCATCGAGACGATCGTGTCGCCGTCGAACTCCATGCGGACGGGCTCGTCCTCGGCGACGGCGAAGAGGTCGAATATCCCGCCGCGCACGGCGAACATCCCCTTCGCCTCGACCGTCTCGTGCCGTTCGTATCCGAGCCGGACGAGGGTTTCGGCGAGATCCGTCGGATCGCGCTCCTCGCCGGCGCGGATCTCGACGACGAGGCTCCGGAAGAGCGCGGGCGCATAGACCTTCTTGAGCGCGCCGCGGAGCGTGCAGACGAGCGCCCGGACCCGTCCCGCTCCGAGCGCGTCGAGCGCGAGCATCTGCATGCCGGTGAGGTTGCGGTCGGGGTCGTGATAGTCGTAGGGGAGGATTTCGTCCTCGGGATACGCGACGACCCCGTCCATGCCGAAGATGCGGAGGTCGTCCTCGACGTCGCGCGCGCGCACGGGATCGGGCGCGACGACGAGAAGCGGAGAGCGAAGATCCTCGGCGAGCCGGGCGAGAAGAAGGGCCCGGGCGCTTCCGTAGAGACCGGCGACGCGGACGGCTCCCGCTTCGCGCCCCGCCGTCGCGAGGACGGCCTTGTACTGGGGGAGCGCCGCGAGCGCGCGTTTCACGTCATCCCACATGGTCCTCCCCCGTCCCGCGCCGCTCGCGCTGCGCCACGACGAGCTCGGCGGCGAAGACGGCGATCGCCGCGAGAAGGAGCGGCAGCGCGATCTCCTTTCCCTCGCGGGCGGCGCGAACCGCGGCGGAGAGGCCGTCTCTCCCGCCGGCGTCCGCGCTGTGCTCGAGCCCGAGCGAGTCGGCCGCCTCGTCGGTCGAGAGATACGAGAGGTCCGATTCGAGCCGACAGTCCGGATTGACGGCGACCACGGCCGCGATCGTGGCCCCGGCTGTGATCGTGACGAAGCCCGGCTCGCGGGCCGCGGGCAGGACGGCGTTCTCCGGCCCGGCGCCGTGATCCGGCGCGCTCTTCCATACGCTCCCGTCCGGCATGCGCGCGGAGATCTCCCCGCGAACGCCGTCCGGGAAGGGGATAGGCTCGCCGACGAGCACCCCTTCCGACGGGGCCCCGCGCGCGCCGGCAGCGAGAACCATCTGCTGCACGAGCGGGAGAAAGAACGGCGAGAGCACGAGCTCCCCCGCCTCCGGGACGGGATCGACGCAGGCGAAGACGATCGCTCCCTCGCCGATCCGTTCTCTCCAGACGAAAGGGTTCCCCGTCGAGAAGGACAGCAGCACGTCGGCCGGCCTCGCGCCTCGCACGAACGCCGCTCTCCGGAAGCGAAGCCGCGCGAGCGCCGCAAGATCCTCCTCCGCGAACGGAGAGAGGAATTCCGGCGCCCGCTCCGGGCGCACGATCGTGAAGTACCCCTGCGGCATGTCGGCGAACTCGATCGACAACCGCGCGCGGCTCAGCGACCCGACGGCGCCGGCGTGCTCGGGCAGCACGAAAACGAGCGCCGTGCCGCCGCCCTCGACGAATCGCCGGAGAAGCGCGATATCGCGCGCCTCGAGGCCGGGGCCCGGCCCGAGCACGACCGCGTCCGCCCGGTCGAAATCCGCCGAGACGACATCCCGCGCGCTCCGGCGCGCGAGCGCGACGTCGCTCTCGGAGCCCGCCGGCGACAGGGCCTGCTCGAGGTAGAACCCCCCCTCGTCCGCGACGAGGAGCGCGTTCGCCTTCTCGCGCACGCGGATCGCGAAGTAGCGCGCGTCGTCCGCCGGAAGCCGGTCGGAGCTCTTTCGGACGACGCCCTCGATCCATCCCGCCAGGTCGGCGTGGAGCACCGCCGTCTCGACGGCGGTCCCGCCGGGACCGATCGCGATCTCCTTCTCCATGACCCGCCGTCCGGACGCCTCCACCTCGATCGGAAAGCGCGCCTCTCNNNGCGCGCGGCGTCGCGACCTCCTCGATCGCCGCGTTCGCCGGATCCGCCGCGCCGACGGGAACGAGGATCGCCCGCACCGGTTTCCCTTGCGGGGCGGCGGCGGGCGGCGCCCCGAGACCCGTTCTCTGGAAATCGGACAGCACGTAGAGCTCGCGGGCCTCCCGCCCCGAGCGCTCGAGCGCGCCGCGCCCGAACGCCGCCGCCGCCCGCAGATCGGTGCCGCGCCACGAGACGGTCTCTCCGGCCAGCGCGGCGAGGATCGCCCCGGCGTCGTGCTCGCCGTCGTATACGACCTCGACGCCGGTGTCGAAGAGCGCGACCGAGACCCGATCCCCGCCCGACATCCCGGCGAGGATCTCCTCGACGCGCGCCTTCGCCGCGTCGAACGCCGTGCCGCCGTCCGTTTCGACCCCCATGCTGAAACTCCGGTCGAGCAGGATGTACGCCGCGCGGGACGCCCCCGAAGGAAAGAGCGAGGCGAGCGAGCCGCGCACCACGGGACGCGCGAACGCGAGGGCGACGAGCGCGATGCCGAGGACGCGCAGCGCGAGCAGGAGCAGCCGCCGCATGTGTATCCGCACCATGCTCCGCCGGTCGGCCGGGCGAAGGAACCGGATCGAGCTCCACGGCACCTCGGGCACGCGCCGGCGCGAGAATATGTGGATGAGGATCGGCACCGCGACCGCGGCGAGCGCGAAGAGATATGCGGGCGAGAGAAAGTTCATGCGCGTCTCACCGCAGGCGGCGCCGCTTGTTGAGGTACGCCACGAGCGCCTGATCGAACGACGTTTCCGTGGTCACGAGGTTGTAGTCGATCGCGTGCTCCTTGCAGCCGCGTTCGAGGTCCGAGATCCAGCGCGAGACGCTGCGCCGGTACTCGTCCTTGAGGAACCACGGCTGCGTCCGGACCTTCTCGTCCGTCTCCCGGTCCACGAACCGCACCTCGCCGGGGTAATCGAGCGTGAGCTCCTTCGGGTCGAGCACGTGGAACACGACGACCTCGTGTCCCCGGTGCCGGAACGCCTTGAGCCCCGCGAGCACGCGGTCGGGATCGTCGAGGAGGTCGCTCGCGAGGATGACGAGCCCTCGGCGCTTGAGGCGCTCCGCCATCTCGCGGAGCGTCCCGGCGATCTCGGTCCGCGCTCCCGGCCGCACGTCCTCGAGGGTGCGCAGAAGGTGCAGCAGATGCTGCTTCGCCGACCGGTGGGGCACGGCCTCGTTCACGCGCTCGTCGAAGACGACGAGCCCCACGGCGTCGCGCTGCATGATCATGAGGTACCCGAGCGCCGCGGCGAGGAGCGTCGCGTAGCGGAGCTTTGTCACGCCGCCGCTCGAGAAGTCCATCGACGCGCTCCGGTCGAGGAGGATCGTGGCGCGCAGGTTCGTCTCGTCCTCGAAGACCTTGACGTAGTAGCGGTCGGTCTTGCCGTAGATTCGCCAGTCGACGTTGCGGGTGGATTCGCCTGCGTTGTACGGGCGGTACTCGGCGAACTCGACGGAGAAGCCATGGTACGGGCTCCGGTGGAGCCCCGCGATGAACCCCTCGACGATGAGCCGCGCCCGCAGGTCCATGTTCGCGAGGCGGCTCACGACCTCGGGCTTGAGAAAATCCGTCAGGCTTGCTTCTCTCGGCGACATCTATCGATTCATCCATCCGCGGCGAACGAGGCGGGCGGCGCGCTCACGCCGCCACGGCCTCGAGGAGCCGCCGCACGAGATCGTCGGCCGCCACGCCGTCCGCCTCGGCGTGGAAATTGGTGACGAGGCGGTGCCGGAGGACCGGAAGCGCCACGCTCCGCACGTCGTCGATCGACGGGGTCGTGCGGCCCGCCATGATCGCGCGGGCCTTCGCGCCGAGGACGAGGTACTGCCCCGCGCGCGGCCCGGCTCCCCACGAGAGGTACTGTCCGACGCCGGCGAGATCGCGCTCGCGGCTCGCGCGGATGAGCCGCACCGCGTAGCGGAGCACCCCCTCGGCGACGGGGACGCTCCGCACGAGCGCCTGCACCGCGACGATGTCCGCCCCCGAGAGCACGGCCGCCGGCTCCGCGAAGTCGCGCGACGTCGTCGCATCGATGATCGAGAGCTCTTCATCGGCCGACGGATAATCCACGCGTATGTCGAACATGAAGCGGTCGAGCTGGGCCTCGGGGAGCGGATAGGTTCCCTCGAGCTCGATCGGGTTCTGCGTCGCGAGCACGAAGAACGGCCGCTCGAGCGGGTGCGTCGAGCCCCCCGCGGTCACCTGATACTCCTGCATCGCCTGAAGGAGCGCCGATTGCGTCTTCGGCGGGGTGCGGTTGATCTCGTCGGCGAGGACGATGTTGGCGAAGACGGGGCCTCGGATGAACCGGAACGCCCTGCGCCTCGCCGCGGGGTCCTCCTCGAGCACCTCGGTGCCCGTGATGTCGCCGGGCATGAGATCGGGCGTGAACTGGATGCGCGAGAAGGCGAGGTTCAGGCATCGCGCGACGGTCGAGACGAGAAGCGTCTTCGCGAGCCCCGGCACGCCGACGAGCAGGCAGTGCCCCCCGGCGAAGAGCGCCGTCAGAAGCTCGTCGACGACCCGCTCCTGTCCGACGATGACCTTCGCGATCTCGCCGCGGAGCGCCCCGTACGCCTCGTCGAATTTCTCGAGAATCCGCTCGTCGTTACGTTCGATCATCGCTCCTCCCCGTCCCGCTCGATAAAGGCCGTTCCCGCGCGCCGCGCGCGGCGCGATATATGATTGTATCATAGCGAACGGCGCTTTTCATCGCAACGTTATGCGCGCTCTTGAACCCCGCTCCTCGCGATGCTATGATCGGCGCGAACGGTTCACGATTCGGCGAAAGGGGAATAATCCGATGCGAACGGCGTGTTTTCTGCTCGCGGCCCTGCTCTTCGTCCTGCCCGCCTGCTCCGCCGAGGACGACGGCACGAAGCCCGGTGAGTGGGACGGTTCGGAATACGGGGGCGCGTTCTACGTGACCTTTGCGCTCGTCGAGACGAGCTGCGCCGTGGCGCCGCCTCTCGACGGCATCGCGACGATCGAGATCGAGGGCGACACGATCGTCTGGGGCTCGATGCGGGGGCCGTGGGACGCCGAAGCGCGGCACGGCTCGGGCGAGAGCGTCGCGCCGCTCTGCATCCCCATCAATCCGTCGACGGGCTGCATCGGATGCTCGACGATGAGCTTCGACGTCGTCTACGCGAGCGTGGACAGCTTTTCCGGCACGTTCGCGACGCACTTCTCGTACACGGACGCCTGCGGCAACGACAGCTGCAGCACGTACTATACGATCTCCGGCTCGCGCTAGCCCGGCGGCGCGGCCGGGATCCGGCCGCGGAGAGCGCGCCCCGCGGCGGCCGGGGCCCCCGCGGAGAACGGAACGAACCCGATGTTCGGCATTCTCAAGAAACGGCGCCGGCGGCGCCTCATGGAGACCCCCCTCGAGCCTGAGCGGATCGCGATCCTCGAGCGCAACGTGCCGTACTGGAAGCGCCTCCCCGAGGCGGACCGGCGCGAGCTCGGCGGGCTCGTTCAGGTGTTCCTCGCCGAGAAGCGGTTCGAAGGCTGCGACGGGCTCGAGATCACCGACGAGATCCGTCTCACGATCGCGGCGCACGCGTGCATCCTTCTCCTCCATCGCGAGGCCGACGTCTATCCGTATCTCCATTCGGTTCTCGTGTACCCCCGCGCCTTCGTCGCCCCCCTGCGGGAGCACGGACCGGACGGCGTCGTGATCGAGGAGGACGAGGAGCGCGACGGCGAGTCGTGGGACACCGGCGCGCTCATCCTCTCGTGGAGCGACTGCCTCGAGAGCGTCGCCGCCCCGCGCGACGGCTACAACGTGATGCTCCACGAGTTCGCCCACCAGCTCGACGACGAGGCGGGGATCGCGGACGGCGCGCCCCGGCTCGACGACAGGGAGCTCGCCGCGGAGTGGACGGAGATATTCGAGCGCGAGTTCGAGGCGCTCGGCAAGCGCGCCGACAAGCGCATTCCGACGCTCCTCGATTGGTACGGGTCTGAGAGCCCCGCCGAGTTCTTCGCCGTGCTCACGGAGACGTTTTTCGAGAAATCCGCCGCGCTCGAGTCCCGCCACCCGGAGCTCTACGGCCTCCTCGAGCGCTTCTATCGGCAGGATCCGGCCGCGCTCGAGGCTAGCGGGCGCTGATCCCCCACACGCGGAAAACGACGTCCGCGATCGAGTCGACCTGCGCGCGGTTGAAATACCAGAGCGGCAGGCCGAAATGCACGCTCGGCGCGGCCACCGCGCCGGGCACGGGCGCCGTGACGTGGGCGTGCTTCGTGGTCCAGAAGGCGACCGTCGCGTTGTCGATCGCGGACAGCGAATAGCGGGATTTCATGCGGTACATCGGATGGAAACAGCTCTGGAGCCGCACCCCGGAGATCGACATCCAGTACCCGGGGTTGTAGATCTCCCCGTACGTGAAGCCCCGCACCTGCGGATCGAAGAACATGCCGGGCGCGGTCACTTTGCCCCACATCTCGAGCCTCTCCGGGAGATCGGGGCGCGCGAGCGTGACGGCGTCGCGCGTATCGCGGTACGCGTAGGTCATGGCGTCCCAGTCGGACCGGCGCGCCGGCATGCGGGGGTCGTTCCTCGTCGTCGGCACGATCTTGTCGAGGACGGAGACGCAGTAATCCTTGTAGGCGATCGTGTTGACCCCGCTCGTGTCCCCGTCGCAGCCCACGCGCGGGCCCGTGATCTCGCAGCGAAGGTTGATCGGTTCGAGCTGGCGGAGCGGGTAGAGCACCGCGATGAGTCCGCCGTTCTTGTCCGATTTGCCCTCGGTCCAAATGTGCCCGCCGGATTGCATGTAGTACGACAGGAAATTGAACCGGAGAATGGTCGTCGAAGTGATGGCGCTCTCCGGCGTGAATCGGACCATGTCGTCCCACGCGTTGACTTCGTCGAGGGACGAGTAGCTCCAGATGACGTTTTTATACCGCCACAGGAGCTCGATGTCGGGCGGCTGGTGGTTTCTCGCGGCCGTGTCGAACACGTCGAGGCTCGGGCTGAAGCCCGCCGCGCGCTCCAGGATCGCCAGCCAGAAGGTGTCGTGTTCCGTCTCCGTCGGGAAGGCGTAGTTCGTCTGCTGAAAGAGATCGTTCGAATAGAAATCGTCGATCCAGAGGATGTTCCGGGTCATGTTCAGGACGAAGGTGTTGATCTCCATCTGGGCGATCGTGGCGATGCCGTTGTTGTCGACCGCTTCGATGAAGAGCGTGTGCACGCCCGAGAGGAACGAAATCGGGGGCGCCGACGTCGTGAACGGGCTCGGGTCCACCGCCCATTCGTCGGGATCGTTGATGTCGGTGATGTCCCAGCCGTACCGGTACGACGTCACCTCCCCGCCGTAGTTCGAGGCGTCCGCCGTCCAGCTGAACTGGAGCACGAAGCCCGCGGGAAGACGAAAGACCTCGGGACGGTTGTTGATGCCGAGGTATTGCCATCTGCCGAGATAGGGCTCTTTCACGCGGAGAATCGGGCCCGCGTTCTGGAGAACGGCGAACACGCGCACGTTCGTCTTCGGATCGAAGATGGTCGTGACCGCCCCCGCCTCGTCCTTCGCCTGCACGGCGAACACGTAGCTGTTCATCGCGCCGAGAATCTCGTCGTCTCCGACGACGGTCGAGGTTCCGGAATCGCCAGGGGCGTGGTACGAGATCCACGGCTTCCAGTATTGCTCATAGGAGGCCGGATTCGCGTTGATGTCGTCGAGAATGGTTCGGTGGTACTGGACGATCATGTACCTGATCGAGTCCGCCTCCTGCCTGTTCCACGGGACGTCGATCGGATCCTC
>DHHB01000056.1 GCA_002403075.1 bacterium UBP1_UBA4783
GCGAGCAGTTCGCCGCGACGAGCGCTGGATCCAGCGGATTGTACGTCATGCGCATGAAGTTCGGATTCGCGTCCGTGAGGTAGCAGTCTATCTGATGCGTCCACGTCCAATCGGTATGGCAGCTTGCCAGCGTACAGCATAGATCCGGCGGTATACAGCCGAGTGCGACCATGCAATCCGGATTCGACGTCACGGTCGATACTATGACGTTCGGCGGGATTTCGAGCCTGCATATGGTCGCCCATAGCCCCTCGTCGCCGGGCAGCCACCACACGTAGAGCCGGAACGGCAAGAAACCGCCCGAGAAAAAAACGTCGCAGTCCCAGTGCGCCGCGTCGGCATAGAGGCCGACGTAGGGGCGCCGCGACTCCGCGCGGGAGACGGCGATCGCGAGAAGGGCGGCGCCGATGGCCAGAATGAGCGCTATGCGCTTCATATTTCTTCCCTCCTGCCCGATACTGTGCTTGATTGACGAGGACAATTATACTCCCGCGGCGGCGAGATTTCAACGAAAACGGGGCGGACAGATCGTCCGCCCCGTTTCGTTCGTCGCTTCGGATCGCCGCCGCGGCTATTTCACGTCGGCGATATTCACCACTTCGATCTTCCCGAGCCCCTCGAGCTGCGGCTTCGTCTCGTCGTACTTCGTCATGAGGAACATGAGGTTGTCGTCGCGCCAGTAGCGCTTCCGCGCGGCGGCGAGGCAATCGTCCGCCGACACGGCGTCGATCTTCGATCCGTACTCCTCGACGTAGGAGAGCGGGATCCCGTAGAAGGTGAGATCGACGAGCCAGTTCGCGAGATCCCCGTTTGTCTCGACGTCGAACGGGAAGAGCCCCGTGATGTACTTCTTGGCGCTCGAGAGCTCGGCGTTCGTGAGCTTCTCCGTCCGCATGCGCTCGACCTGCTCGAGCGCGACGTCGACGCATTCGCGGAGCGACGCGTTCTTGGTATAGGTATAAACGCCGAAGATCCCGCCGTGCTTGAAATTCGAGTTCGTGCTCCTCGCCCCGTAGGAAAGTCCGCGGTTCACGCGGATCTCGTCCATGAGACGCGAGGTGAAGCCCCCGCCGAGCACCGTGTTCGACACGACGAGCGGGAACTCCTCGCTCGTACCGCGCTGCACCGTGACGTTGCCGAACCGGATCTGCGACTGCGTGGCGTCCGCCTTGTCGACGACGAGCACGCGGCGTCCGGGATAGGGTTTCGGCTCGAGAGCGGGGATCGATTTCGCCGCGGCCTCGCCCTTCCAGCCGCCGAAGCGGGCCTTGACGAGCTCGAGCGCCTTTTTCGCGTCGACGTCTCCGACGACCGCGAGCACCGCGCCGCGAGGAACGTACGAGGCCCGGTAGAACGCGAGCACCTTCTCGCGGGTGAGGGCGCCGACGCTCTCCTCGCTCCCCTCGACGGGATGGGCGTAGGGATGCGAGCCGGCGAGAGCGCGTATGAACTCGCGGCTCGCGAACGCCATGGGGTTGTCCTTGGTGCCCGCGATCTCGGCGGCGAGGAGCGCTTTCTCCCTCACGAGCTCCTCTTCGGGGAAGCCCGGCGCGAGCGCCGCCTTGGCGAGCATGTCGACGGCCCGTTCGAGGTCCTTTGCCATGAAGTTCGCGTAGACGCCCGTGTAATCGCGGCCCGTCCGGCAGCGTATCGAGCCGCCGACCTCCTCGATCGATTCGGCGATCTGCTCGGCGGTCATCCCGCCGGCCCCCTTGAGAAGGAGCCGCCCGGTGAGGTTCGCGATCCCCTCCGCCCCCGGATCGTCCATCGCCGATCCCGCGGGAACGACGAGCGATACGGTGACGAGCGGCACCTCGCGGATCTCCATGACGAAGACCTTGAGCCCGTTGGGAAGCGCCTGCTCCCGGTACGGCGGGAGCTTCACCGATCCGGCGAGCGCCGCTCCGGCGAGGACGAGCAGCGCGAGCGCCGCGGCGCAGGCCATAAGCGATAGTCTCTTCATTGATTCCATCCTTTACGCTTCGGGAATGAGCGTCACGACGTTGCGGTTCGTCTTCTTGAAATACTCGCCGGCGACCCGCTTCACGTCGTCGACGGTCACGGCCTGATAGCGGTCCTGCACCTTGTAGATCTCGTTGAAGTCGCCGAAGAGCAGCTCATAGCGGCCGATCCTGTTCGCCTTGCCGTTCACGGTCTGGATGCCGCCGTAGAAGGTCGAGAGCACGCGGTTCTTGGCCTTCTCGAGCTCGGCCGCCGTGATGCCGCCCGAGGCGATCGCCTCGAGCTCGTCGTAGAGCGCCTTCTCGCCCGGCGCCGGATCCATGCCGGGTTTGAGCTTGACGTCGAAGGTGAAGAGCCCCGGATCGATCTTCCATTCGGCGTTCGCCTGCGCGTAGACGGCGATCCCGAGGTCGCGCACGAGCTTCTTGTAGAGACGCGAGCTCTCGCCGTCCCCGAGCACGATCTGGAGAACGTCGAGCGCGTAGATATCGGGGGATTTCACGTTCGGGATGTGGTACCCGACGAGCAGCCCGGGCATCTCGGCGCTCCTGCGGAGCTCGCCGCGCCGCTCCCCCCACTGCTCGGGCTCGACCGTGCGCACGACGGGCACGGGGGGCTGCGCGGGGATGTCGCCGTAGTGCTTCCGCACGAGCTCGAGCGCCCGCTTCGTCTCGAAATCGCCGACGATGACGAGCACGGCGTTGTTCGGCGCGTAGTAGGACTTCCAGTAGCCCGCGGCGTCGTCGCGCGTGATGCCGGCGAGATCGGAATCCCACCCGATCACTCCCCAGCTGTAGGGATGGGCCTTGTAGGCGAGCGCGGAGAGCTCCTCCCACATCATGCCGTCGACCGAGTTGTCGACGCCGAGGCGGCGCTCTTCGCGGACGACGCCCATCTCGGAGACGACGTACTTCGGATCGAAGGCGAGAGAACGCATCCGGTCGCTGTCGAGATCGATGCAGAGATCGAGGATGTCGCTCGCGAAATCCTCGTAGTACGCGGTCATGTCCTCGGACGTGTACGCGTTCGAGTAGCCCCCGCTCGACTCGAGGATGCGGTCGAACTCCTTCGGGCCGTACTTCTCGGCGCCGTTGAACATCATATGCTCGATGAAGTGCGAGATGCCGGTGATGCCGGGGCGCTCGTTCCGCGCGCCCACCCGGTAGAAGGTCCATCTGCTCACGACCGGGACGGAATGATCCTCGACGAGTATCACCTTCATGCCGTTCGCGAGCGTCTCGACCGTCGCCGGAAACTTCGCGAGCTTCGGGGCGGCGGTGCCGGCCTTTTTCGCCGCGGCCGCCGGGACCGCGCAGGCGAGCGCCGCCGCGAGCGCGAGAGCCGCCGCGGCCCGCCATGCGCCGGCGCGCGGGATACGTCCGTTCGGATGGGTCATCGACTACCTCCTCGTTGAAACGGAGCTCTTTTCGTGAATATAACGCATGACGGATAAAAATGCGCGGGCGGACCGTGCGGCCCCGTCCCCGCGCATCGGATTCCCCTTCGCCCGATCCCTGCCGTCGTCCTCCGCGCTTCAGGCCGCCCGCCGTGCCGCCCGCTTTCTGGTCTTTCTACGGTTATAGTTGTGCACGAGTTCCATAAAAATGCCGAGATCGTTCTCGAGATCGACCTGCGTGCCGTCGAAGTAGAAGTTCCTGATGGGGATGCTCTCGCAGTCGCGGCTCACCTTGGGATAGATCGATTCGCAGACGATGCCGTTCATGCAGGTGAAAGGGCTTATGTCGATGATGCCGTCGGCGCCCCTCTCGTAGAGATAGATCGCCTTGCCGACGCTCAGCACCATCTCGCCGAGGGAGCCCTCATAGGGCAGGTACGGATTGCTCCTCTCGAGCACCTCCGTGACGCCGTGCGGCTCCTCGAGTCCGGCGAACTCCTTCCGGAAGGGCGCGAGGAGCTTCCGCTCGTGATCGTGCTGGATCCGCATCTTGAGCCGCACTTTGAGCATGTCGAGGGACAGACCGCGGCCGAGCATCCGGAGATTCTTCACGTTCTCCTGATCGGTGTACCAAACCCACTCGGTGATGTCGGAGAGCCACGCCTGCGCGCCGAAGGTCTCGAGGCGCCGAATGAGATCCTCGTTGCTGAAGGTCGAGAGGCGGCAGAAGATCTCGCCGACGACGCCGACGAGCATCGTCTCCCGGCCGAAATCGACCGGCACCGCGCGGAAGAGGTCGCGCCCCTCGGCGAGCGCCGCGGCGAGCTGCTCGATCTTCCTCGCGCCGACCGGCACCGACGGATCGGCGAGCGCGTCGCAAAAGATCGTCAGGGCCCGGTCGCACGCCCGGTCGGCCGCTCCCGCCTCCGTCTCGTGCGGGCGGTAGATGTGGAGCATCTTGCGGAGCGCGTCGCTTCCGATGAGCCCCCACCAGCCGAGCCGCATGAGCGGCCCCGCGTATTCGCCGAGGCCCGCGTAGCCGTCCGCGCTCGAGGGCTCCACGACGAGCACGTCCTCGTACCCGGCTTCGCGCATGATCTGCCGCAGGAACGGCGCGTACTGCCCGAAGCGGCACGGCCCGCCCGCGGTCGGCATGAAGAAGGCGGTCTTCGCGGCATCGAACCCCGGCTGCTCGGCGACCTTGAGGAAGTCGCCGACCGTCACGCGCTCGGGCAGACACTCGTCCCCGGAGGTGAAGCGCCCGGCGAGCTCGTAGGTCCGTTCGTCCCCCGCGGGGGACTGGTGCGCGTCTATTCCGAGATAGCGGAAGGCCGCGGCGAAGGCGCGCGATCCCTCGTCCGACATTCGCGGGATGTAGAGGGTGCGCCCTTCGAGCCCTCCTCGCTTTTTTTCCACCACCTGAGGACTCCTTTGCTGTCGAGATACGCTTCGCAGCGCGTCATCGTGCCGGCGTCGTTGCTGTGCCCGTCGAACTGCAGCGTGAGATAGGGGCGTTCGGCGGCGTGGACGGCGTAGTGCTTGACGTACGAGTCGGGGCCGCACTTGAAGTTCGTGATGTAGATGATATGCAGGTTCCCCTTCTGCGCGGCGAGCCGTCCCGCCTGAAGGATCTTCCGCCCGTAGTTCCAGAACATGTTGTCGTTGATGTCGCGGATGCCGATCCCGTCGAGCGGGAGAAAGAAGATCGGGATCACGCTCATGCCGTAGTAGTCGCGGAGCTTCCCCGGCACGTCGAGGTTCGTTTCCTTGTCCATCACGTTGTACGGGCGTCCGACGAGGACGATCCCCGCCTCGCCCGTCCGCTCGAGGGTCTCGAGGGCGTTTCGTCCCGCCGCCTCGCACTCGGCGCGGAAGAGGCGCTGCGCCGCGTACCCGGCCTCGACCGCGACGCGATGGCGGCCGCGGCTCACGCCGAAGCGCTTCGCGAACCTCCACAGCTCGCGCTCGACGAACCGCTTGCCCTGCCGGAAATGCACGTGCGGGGCGAGCATCATCGACTCCCTGCCCTCGAGCATCGGGGACTGCTTGAGGACGAAGGGAAGCGTCTGCCCCCACGGGCAGAGGTAGGACTTCACCTCGGGGCTGTCCGTCTCGCCGTCGATCACGTTCGGGGAAAAGATGAAGTCGACGTCCTGGTCGAGGAGCGCCGCGAGGTGGCCGTGCGCCACCTGTATCGGGAAGCACGGCTCGGCCACGGCCGCCTCGACCCCCCGGTGGGCGATCGTCTTGTTCGTGCGCGGGCTCAGCACGACGTCCATCCCGAGGCCGCGCAGGTAGGTTCCCCAGAACGGATGGCGATCGTAGAAATACATCGCCCGCGCGACGCCGACGCGGGGCTTGCGGTCCTCCGCGGCGCCGTCGTCGTCCGCGTCGCCCTTCGGCTCGTTCCAGCCCCGGGGCGCGGAGAGATCGACGCGCTTTCCGATCTCCCGTTCGGCGAGCGGCGTCCAGTCGCGCTCGACGAGCTCCTGGTAGACCTTCATGAGATCGGGGATCGCCGGCGTGCGCTCGACCTTCGCCCGCTTGCGGTAGCGGTCGCTGCACTTGTCCCCCCAGTAGGTCTTGTTCCCCTCGACGTTGAACTCCTGAATGTCGCAATAGTTCGTGCAGCCCTGGCAGGTGAACTCGCGGAGCTTGTAGTCGATCGCCGTGAGGTCGTACCCGCGGAAGGTCGTCTCGACGCCGAGGGCGTCGACCTTCTCGCGGACGAGCAGCGCCGCGCCGATCGCCCCGATGACCCCGTTGTAGGGCGGCACGATGATCTCGGCCCCGAGCACCTCGCTGAACGCCGCGGCGACGGCGTCGTTGTACGCCGTGCCGCCCTGAAAGAAGATGACGGACCCGATCTTGCGCCCGCGCACGACGCGGTTGAGGTAGTTCTGCACGACCGAGTACGCGAGCCCCGCGATGATGTCGCGCTTCGCGGCGCCTTTTTTGAGATACGCCGAGACGTCCTGTTCCATGTAGACCGTGCAGCGCTCCCCGAGGCGCAGCGGGCGCTCGCTCGAGAGGGCGATCTCGGCGAACTGATTCACGATGCTCACGTCGAGCTTCTCGGCCTGCTCCTCGAGGAAGGATCCGGTGCCCGCCGCGCAGGCCTCGTTCATCGTGAAGTCGACGACGATGCCGGAATCGATGCTGATGTACTTGGCGTCCTGTCCGCCGATCTCGAAGATCGTGTCGACCTTCTTGCTGATCATGTGCTCCGCGATGAACGAAGCGCCCGTTTTGTGCGCCGTGATCTCGTCGACGATGACGTCGGCGCCGACGAGCTCGCCGATGAGCTCGCGCCCCGAACCGGTCGTCCCGACGCCGCGGATGCGCACGCGCCCGCCGATCTCGCGCGCGATCTCCTGAAGACCCTCGTGAACGATCTCGATCGGCCGCGCCCGCGTGCGGAGATAGATGTCCTTTATGACCCACCCGTCTCCGTCGACGAGCGCGAGGTTGGTGCTCACGGAACCGATGTCGATGCCGAGATACGCGTCCACGGGGAGAGCGCGCCCCTCGAACGAATAGCGGTCGACGCGGTCGCGGAGAAAGAGCACCTTGTCGCGGGAAAGCGGCCGCCACGCCGGGAATTCGCTCGCGAGCCCCGCGGCGAACCGATCGAGGCGCTCGCGGAGGGCGCGGGCGTCGAACGCCGCCTCGGACGCCGGGGCGCGTCCCGCGCCGGCCGCCGCCGAACGAGCCGGCCCGCCGGCCGACCTCCCCGCGGAGCCGTTTCCGCCGCCCGCGATGAGGGCCGCGCCGATCGCCGAGAGGTGGACGCACTCGGGCGGCACGAAGAAATCCTTCTCCTCGAGCTCGAATATTCGACGCAGGGAGATGTCGACCCCCTTGTTGAGGGCGACGCCTCCGATGAAGGCGGTCCTGCCGTGGACCGATTTGCCCTTCGCGATGTTGCTTTTGAAGTTGCGCGCCACCGACTCGCAGAGCCCCTTGAGGACCTCGTCGGGCTTGTATCCTTTCTGCTGGGCGTGGATCATGTCGGATTTCGCGAACACGCTGCAGCGCCCCGCGATCTTCGGCGTGCGCTCGGCTGCGAGCACGACGTCGCCGACCTCCTCGATCGCGAAGCGGAGGCGGGTCGCCTGCTGATCCATGAACGATCCCGTGCCCGCCGCGCAGTCGCCGTTCGTTTGATAATCGACGATGCCGATCGCGCCCCGTTCGTTCGAAATGTGAATGAACTTCGAGTTTTCTCCGCCCATCTCGAAGATGTTCCTGACGTCGGGGTACAGCGTTCCGACGCCGACGGCGGCCGCCTTGAACTCGTTCGCGGCCGGGATGTCGAGCGACTCGCCGACGAGCTTGGCGGCCGATCCCGTGACGACCGCGCCGGCGATGTCATCGGCGTCGACGCGCTCGAGCAGCTCCACGAGAAGCTTCGCGGCCGCCTCGAGAGGCCGTCCCTGTATGCGGCGATAGCTCGAGAGCGCGATCGAGAGGGAGGGATCGCCGGGGTGCTTCACGACCGAAGCCACGAGCTCCGGCTTCCGCGCGGCGAGCGCTTCGACGCCCTCCCGCGGCCCCACGAGGGCGAGCTTCGCGCTCACCGTTCCGACGTCGAGTCCGAGATAGTATTTCATGAGGCGAGAATCTACGCACCTGCGGGCGGACCGCAATCATTTCGCGGGATTCGGTCGAAAATCGGGGGCGAACCGCCGCTTCGGGACGGCGAACGGATCGGAGGAAACGCCGCTCCCGGAGCGACGCCCCCGCGCGGGAGGTTCGCCGCCCCGCGGGCGCTACGCCGTTACCACTTGAGCAGCTTTCGGAGCTCGCGCGCCTGCGCCCGGCTCAACGGAATCTCCGGGCCTCCCTTGCCGCCCATCCGCAGACGCCAGCTCCCGTTGAACCACGGCGTGATCTCGTAGATGCGGCTGACGTTCGCGAGGTACGACTTGTGAACGCGCATGAACTCCCTCGAGGCGAGCTCGCGCTCGAGCTCCTCGAGCGAGCGGAAGCTCGAGATCCCCTCCGCTTCGCGGGCGACGAGACGCACGCTTCCCGACTCGATCGTGGCGTAGAGCAGATCGCCGGCGTCGACCATGACGAGCGACTCCCCCTGCCGAACGGCGAGGCGCTTCGGGCCCGCCCCGACCGCGCCGAGGAGCGCGGCGAGATCCGGGCCGTTCTCGGCGCCGCGGCGTATGCGCCGCGCGCGCTCGATCGCCTGCGCGAGACGGCGCTCCTCGACGGGCTTGAGCAGGTAGTCGGCCGCGTGCACGTCGAACGCCCTGATCGCGTACTCGTCGTACGCGGTGACGAAGACGATCGCGGGAACCGCCTCCATGCCGGCGATTTTGGCCACCACCTGAAACCCGTCGAGGCCCGGCATTTGGATATCGAGGAGCACAGCGTCGGGCGAGAGCTTGCGGATGAGCTTCACCGCGTCGGGCCCGTCCCCCGCCTCCCCCGCGATCTCGACGCCCTCGATCTTCGCGAGCATGCGGCGGATATCCCTTCGGGCGTGCGCCTCGTCGTCGACGACGAGAACGCGGAGCTTGTCGCTCTTCGTCATGCGAACACCTCCGCCGGCGGGGCCGGATCCGCCGCCGCGGAATCGCCTCCGCTGCCGGGCGCGCTCACGAGCCCGGGGCGCCCCGATCGACCGGCATGTCGATTATAATCGACGTTCCCTCTCCGCGCGTCGACGAGATTTCGAGGGAGGCGCGCTCGCCGTACGCGGCTTTGAGCCGCTCGCGCACGTTGCGAAGCCCGATCCCCTCGCGCGCGGTCTCCTTGAATCCGAGTCCGTTGTCCCTCACCGCGATCCGCAGACGAGCGCCCTCGCGCGACGCCTCGACGCGGACGATCCCGCTCCCCACCTTCGGTGAGAGCCCGTGCCGCACCGCGTTCTCGACGAGCGGCTGGAGCATCATGGAGGGCACCGGCGCGTCGAGCGAGCGCGGATCGAGATCCTTTTCGACGCGCAGCTTCTCCGCGCCGAACCTCGCCACTTCGAGGCTCAGGTAATCGTCGACGAACTCGATCTCGCGCGAGAGCGGCACGAAATCCTCCGATCCGCGCAGCAGCCGGCGGAGGATCCCCGAGAGCTTGACGAGGATCCAGCGCGCCTTCTCGGGCTCGCTCCAGATGAGCGAGGTCGCCGCGTTCATCGTGTTGAAGAGAAAGTGCGGATTGATCTGGCTGCGCAGCGCGTCGAACCGCGCCTGCATGGCGGCGGCCCGCTGCTCCTCGAGAAGCGCTTCGACCCGCGTGTTGTTCCAGATCTTGAGCGGTATGCCGACGCAGGCGATCGTCGTGAGCCAGATGCAGATCGTCACCCAGAAGTGATCCGGAAAGAACGCGAAGAGCACGGCCGGGTACCGCCGGCTCACGACGTACCGCAGGGCCTCGAGCCCGACGAGCGTGATCGTGATCCACGCGCGCGAGTCGACCCGCCTCCCGCGCGTGAAATTGCGCCACGAGCGGGCGAGATTGTTCAGTATGAGGGGGGAGAAATCCCAGAACTCCTCCCGCCACTCGGCGCGCGACCGGATGAGCCCCCCGAGGAATCCGCAGAGCACGGTGAACGGGAGCGCGAGCCATTCCCCCCGCAGAACCGGCGGCATGCTCACGAAGAAGCCGACGGACATGCCCGGAACCGCTCCGCCGAGAAGCCCCGCGATAAAGGTGCCCGAGAGGCTCAGATCCATCCCCTCGTATCCGACGAGCACGCGCACCGCCGTCCCCGCGGTGAGCAGGGCGCCGAAGACGGCGGCGAACTGCCAGTTTTGCCTGGTGTCGCGTTTGTCGAGAAAGACGAGGCGCTTGAAGAAGCTCGACGTAATGAGCATGCTCGCCATGGCGGCCATGACGCCGAGCTTGAGGAGCAGGACGAAAAGGATGAACTGGTCTCCCGAAAGGGTGATGCGGGTCATCGCCGCGCCCCCGGCGTCCGCGGTCCGGAAATAGGAAGGCATACCCTCGGTGCTCCGAAGGAACCCAAGAGTATGCCCCTGAGAGAGTTAGATTCTCGGACCAATTGTCCCATAGAACGATTCCGGCGTCAAGCTCCATTTACGGCGGGCATTCGCCCCACCGCCTGGCCCGTCTGTATATGGCGCGAATCGCCTGAAGATCCTCTGTGTACATCCCGGCCTTGAAATCGGGGAACGACCACTCGAAAGGCTTGAAACGCCCCTCGTGAAACATGAGCACGGGGTCGGCGTACACGCCCCCGCCGACGTATATCTTCTGCGGCCCTTCCTTGAACGACGCGAGCACCACTTTGAAGAAGTCCATGTAGCCGGCGTCGACGTTCACCCGGCGGTTCCCGTCCGCCGCGAAGCGCGCCTCGATCTCCGCCGCGGCGAGCTTGGCCCGGACGAGGCCGTCCGGCGCGCCGAGCGGCTCGAACGAGACGATCGTCCGGTCGAGATCCCGTCCCATCTCGGGCCCGTAATAATCGGTCATCGAGAATGGGTGCGACGCGCCCCCGTAGTCGACGCGGCCGAACCGCTCCTCGAGCGCGGGGAACAGCAGACCCTCGAGATCGAAGCCCCGCGGATGCAGAATCGCCGCGAGATATTTGGCCGGCGCCGCCTCGCGGGGCCGTCCCGCCTTCGGATGAGCCACGCCGCACCGCCTTCGCGCGCGGACCGCCGCGCCCCCTCTACTCCGCGATGACGCGGAGCCTCTTTTTCCCGTCCCGCCGCCACGAGCGCCGCAGCCGTTCGATGTGGTCCCTCGCCTCCGCGGTAACGGCGGCGGGGATGCCGAACTCCTCCGCGATGCGCTCCTCGAGCCCGCTCCGGATGTTCTCGTTCGCCTTGCCCGTCCGGCTTCTCACGCGCAGGTGATGGTTCTTGACGTAGAGGTGCCCTTCGGAGGTGAGGCGCGTGAGAAGGAGGTTGTTCATCATCGGCAGGGCGAACGAATCCTGCCAGTGCCTCATGAAATCGGCGTGCGAGACGCCCGCCGTCCTCACCGTATAGCGCCATTTCCGCTCACCGGTCCGGAGCGCCGCGACCGGGGGGCGATCGCTCCATCCGGTCCGCGAGAGCTCGTCCCACCCCCCCTCGAGCGTGAAGAGATCGTAGCTCTCGTTCCGGCGCGGCCGAAGCTCCACGGTGCCGAAGGTGGTCGCGACCCGTACGGGGACGCCCGAAAGCTCGACCGGCTCGCCGACGAGATATCCCGGATCGACGAGATAGCGCTTCCCCCCCATCTCCACGACGAGCGCGCAGTGGATGTTCGGCCGCTTCATGTCGGCCATGACGGGATAGCAGCGGAAGCCGGCGCTCGAGAGCATCGAGCCGAGGCAGTAGGTCAGCGAGAAGCACGTCCCTCCCGTATGACGCTCGAGGAACCCCGTGACGACCTCGACCGGCCCCCGAAGCCTTTCCTCGGGGGAGCGGGCCGTGAACTTCTTTATGATCTTCGTCAGGTTCTCGTAGGGAAGGTTCGAATAGGCGGCGATCATGAGGCGCAGCAGCGGGAGATCGGCGCCGCCGGGAGCGATGCGGAAACGGCCCGCGAAAAGCTCCCGGGCCTCGCGCCCCCCCGACGCCAGCGGATCGTTCCATATGTCGAAGCTCACGGCGCCCCTCCTCGATTCACGTTTTCAGGGAAGCGAGCATACCATATACTGGCGCGATACGATAACGGCCGAATGCGCCGATGGAGGTCGATTGCCCGAGAAGCTTAAGGAAGCCCGCGTATCCGCCCCGGGGCGCCTGTGCCTCTTCGGCGAGCATCAGGATTATCTCGGCCTTCCGGTCGTCGCGCTCGCGATCTCGCTGCGCGTCGCGATCGACGGCAGGCGCCGGCGGGACGGGCTCGTCCGCGTGGATCTCCCGGACGTTTCCTCTTCGATCGAGTTCCGTATCGACGAGCCGCTCCGCGACGGCGGCGCCGCGGATTTCTTCCGGGCCGGCGCGAACGTCCTGCGGCGCGAGGGGCTCTCGTTCTCGACGGGGTTCGACTGCTCGGTGCGCGGCGGCATCCCCCCGCGGGCGGGGACGGCGAGCTCCTCGGCGATGGTCGTTGGCTGGATCGTCTTTCTCGCCCGCATGAGCGACGGGGCGAGGGAGCTTTCCGCCGCCGAGGCGGCCCGCCTCGCCTACGCGGCCGAGGTGCTCGAGCTCAGCGGGGCGGGCGGCATGATGGACCAATTCGCCGCGGCGTACGGCGGCGCCTCGGCGATCTCGTTCGATCCGGCGCCCTGCGCCCTGCCGCTCGAAGCGCCCCGGGGCGCGTTCGTTCTCGGGGATTCTCGCGAGCCCAAGGATACGCAGGCCGTTCTCTCGCGCGTGAAGGACGCGATCATCGACGTTTCGCGCCGCCTCGCGGCGCGGCACACGGGCTTCTCCCTGCGAGAGGCGCCGCTCGAGGGCCTCGGCCGGTACGCGGGAGAGCTTTCGCGGGCGGAGCTCGACCTCCTCGGCGCCGTGCTCGCGAACCGCGACGTCACGCGCAGGGGGATCGGACTGTTCCGCGGCGGACGGCCCGACGACCGCGCCTTCGGAACGCTGCTCGACGAGCAGCAGATCCTGCTCCGCGAGGTCCTCGGCGTATCCACGCCGAAGATCGACCGCATGCTCGATGCGGCGTTGCGCGCGGGGGCGCTCGGGGGTAAGATCAACGGCTCGGGCGGCGGAGGCTGCATGTTCGCGTACGCGCCGGATCGCTCCCGCGAGGTCGCCGAAGCGATCGAGCGGGCCGGCGGGACCGCCTACGTCGTTCGGGCCGACGGGGGAGTTCGGATCGAAGAGGCGGCCGCGTAGCGAAGCCGCCGGGACACGCGCGCATCGGAGGGAACGTTACGATGGATCCCAACATAGCGATACTCGCGGGGGGAGTCTCCTCGCGCATGAAGAAGGCGCTCGCGGACGCGGCGGATCTCGATCCCTCGCTCCGGCGGGACGCGGCCGAGAAGCCGAAGGCCATGATCGGCGTCGGCGATTCGGGACGGCCGTTCATGGACTACCTTCTCGAGAACGTCGCCGCGGCGGGGTACAAAAACGTCTGCATCGTGGTCGGCGAGCGGGACGGCTCCATCCGCGAATACTACGAAAACCCCGAAAACGCGCGAAGGTTCGCCGGCCTCGCGATCAGCTACGCCGTTCAGCCCATCCCTCCGGGCAGAACGAAACCGCTCGGCACGGCCGACGCGGTGCACCGCGCGCTCCTCGCGAGCCCCGAGTGGAAGGGGCGGCGGCTCACCGTCTGCAACAGCGACAACCTCTACTCGGTGCGGGCGCTCCGCCTGCTCCTCGACGACGCGCACCCGAACGCGATGATCGATTACGACCGGTCGGCGCTGCGCTTTCCCGCCGAGCGCATCGCGGCGTTCGCCGTCATCGCGAAGGACGCGGACGGATTCCTCGTCGACATCCTCGAGAAACCATCCCCCGCCGAGATCGCGAAGGCGGCCGACGCGGCCGGCAGGATCGGCGTCAGCATGAACATGTTCCGGTTCTCGTACGATCTTCTCCTCCCCTGCGTCGAACGCGTCCCGATGAACCCGGTGCGGCAGGAGAAGGAGCTTCCCGAGGCGGTGCGGATGATGCTCGCCGATCGCCCGCGCAGCATGTTCACGATCCCGCTCTCGGAGCATGTCCCGGACCTCACGTCTCCCTCGGATATCCTCCGCGTCATGGGAGAGCTCGATACCGGAGCATGATCCGGGGGAGGCGCGCGGCGCGGCGAGAAATTATTCTTGACCCGCAGAACCGCACATGATAGCTTAATCCATCGGCAAATAGCTGATATACGTCGGATTTTCGCTTACCTTGAGAAGTTATTTCCAACAGAATAATGGTTTCGAGGTAATACATGAAAGAGCCTTAGATGAAAATATTACTGGTCAATCCTCCGGTCGGCTTCGGATATTACAGCATGGGGCTCAGCCGCCCCCCCCTCGGCCTCGCCTACTTAGCCTCGCTCCTCACGGCCGAGCACACCGTCAAAATCATCGATTTCAACATCGAAAAGCCCCGCTGGGGGCGCTACCCAT
The DNA here is from genome assembly GCA_002403075.1 of bacterium UBP1_UBA4783. GTDB lineage: Bacteria > Krumholzibacteriota > Krumholzibacteriia > Krumholzibacteriales > Krumholzibacteriaceae > SSS58A. The sequence goes on from DHHB01000056.1 coordinate 14,349, forward strand.
TCGAGGGCTTCGACGTCGTCGGCATCTCGGCCGACACCGCCAGATACAACGTCGCGATGAAGATCGCCCGGCGGGCGAAGGCCGCGGGCGCGAGGGTCGTTTTGGGCGGCCCGCACGTGAGCTTCTTCGACGAGGACGCCCTGAGTAGCGGCGCGGTCGACTACATCATACGAAACGAGGGAGAATACGCGTTCCTCTCCCTCGTGAAGCACATCATGGGCGAGATCCCGATCGAGGACGTGAAGGGGCTCTCCTATTACACGAGCGGCGGGATCCTGCGCACACCCCCCGCGCCGTTCATCACCGACCTCGATTCCCTGCCGTTCCCCGCGCGCGAGCTCCTGCCTCTTCGGCGGTACAAGGAAAAGATCGACGGACGTCCGATGACGACGATGATCACCTCGCGCGGCTGTCCCTTCAACTGCAACTTCTGTTCGTCGTCGCAGTTCTCGGGCGTCCGCTGGCGTCCACGCTCGGTCGACGGCATCATGGAAGAGATCGATCTCATCTATCATGAGTACGGCTACCGCGCGATAAACTTCATCGACGACAACTTCACGCTCAACCCGAAGCGCGCGATCGAAATATCGGAGCGCATCATCGCGGGCGGATACGATCTCCACTGGGAAGCGATGTCGCACGTCGAGACGGTCGTGAAGCATCCCGAGATGGTCGAGGCGATGGCGCGCGCCGGTCTGCACTGGATGTTCCTCGGCTTCGAGAGCGGAAGCCAGGAGATACTGAACGAATACGGCAAGAAGTCGAGCCTCGAGGACGCGAGGCGCGCCGTGGACATCCTTCACAAAAACGGCGTCAAGATCATCGGCGCCTTCATCCTCGGCGCGCTCGGCGACAGCGATCGCACGATGATCGAGACGATCAAGCTCGCGAAATCGCTCAATCCGAGCAGGGCGCAATTCTCGCTGCTGACCCCCTACCCGGGAACGAAGCTCTTCGAGCGGGTCAAGGAGAAGCTCCTCACGAGCAACTGGGAGATGTACTCCGGTCTCCACCCGACGATCAGGCTCGACAAGATAACGCCGCAGCGGCTGAACCGGTTCCTCTTCAAGGCGTACGCCGGATTCTATCTGCGGCCGCCGAAGGCCATCGAGAACTTCCAGTACATCTACCGGACGCTCCCGAGCGCGATCACGCTCATCGCGACGAACCTCTTCTCGCGGGGATACCGGGTTTGAATCGGTCCGCGCGGCCGCCGGCCGCGCGGATATTTTCCCTGAAATGTACCATGAAATCCCCCTGGAATTTTCGGGCGTTGACACTCCGCCCGCGTTTGCTATAAACTAAACATTCAATTATTCTGGAATTTCGACGTTCGGCCGATAAGGCCGCAGGCGAGATCGATTGCCCCTTTTTAACGCGGGAGGAGCGGCGAGCATGGCGAAGGAAACGGTCACCATGAAGAAGCTCGATTTCGGGCCACGGCGCGGCGTGTACATCGACATCGCCCCCGAGATCGGGAAGTTCGAGATCCCCGAGCGGACGATCGGGATGTTCGAGGACTACGACCTCGTCTACCGCACTCTGTGCGGCATCCTCTACAACTTCGTTCCGACCTCGGGCCACCCGGGCGGGAGCATCTCTTCGGGACGCCACGTCGCAGGCGTTCTCTTCCACGCGCTCGACTACGACCTGGGCGATCCCGAGCGGGCGGACGCCGACGTCTTCTCCTACGCGGCCGGGCACAAGGCGATGGGGCTCTACGCGATGTGGGCGCTCCGGAACGAGGTCGCCCGGATCGGCCGTCCGACGCTTCTGCCGAAATCGGCGAAGATGCAGCTGCGCTTCGAGGATCTCCTCGGCTTCCGCCGCAATCCGACGCAGGAAACGCCCCTCTTCGCCAAATTCAAATCGAAGCCCCTCGACGGCCATCCAACGCCGATGACGCCCTTCATCAAGCTTTCGACCGGCGCCTCGGGCGTCGGAGTCCCGGCGAGCTTCGGCCTCGCCTTCGGGGCGCTCGACACCTACGGCGCCTCGGCGCCTCTCGTTCAGATCACGGAGGGCGAGGGCGGCATGACTCCGGGGCGCGTCGCCGAGGCCTTCGCGACGGCGTCCGCAGCGCAGCTGTGGAACGTGAAGTTCCACATCGACTGGAACCAGGCCTCGATCGACTCGAACAGGGTCTGCCGCGAGGGCGACAAGCCGGGGGATTACGTCCAGTGGGATCCGGTCGAGTTCGCCTTCCTCCACGATTGGAACGTCGTCTTCGTCGCCAAGGGCCACGATTTCAGGCACGTTCTCGCGGCGATCGAGCTCGCCAAGGAGCGGCTCAACGACCAGCCGACGGCGGTCGTCTACCGGACGACGAAGGGCTGGCAGTACGGGATCGAGGGACGCAAATCCCACGGCGCCGGCCACAAGTTCTGCTCGCCGGAGTATTACAAGACCCTCGAGCCGTTCGAGAAGCGCTTCGCTGTGAGCTTCCCCCGCTTCGAGGGCAAGCCCGAGCCGACGGCCGTCGAGCGCAACTTCTGGGACACGCTCCTCGTTCTGCGGGGCGCGCTCGAGAGGAACGGCGAGATCGCCTCGTTCTTCAGCGGGCGCCTCGAGGAGGCCAAGGCGCGTCTCGACGCGGCGAAGCGCTCGAAGCGCGAGGGCTGCCCGGACGTCGGCGCCGTCTACACGGCGAAGGTGAAATCCGACGCGATTCCTCCCGAGTGCACCTACCAGATCGGGGCGCAGATCACCCTCCGCGGCGCGCTCGGCGACGCTCTGAACCATCTCAACAAGGCCTCGGGCGGCGCCTTCATCGGCGCGGCGGCCGATCTCCTCGACTCGACGAGCATCTCAGGGCTCGCGAAGGGGTTCCCCGAGGGGCTCTACAACGCGATCGCGAACCCCGGCGCGCGTCTCATCGCGACGGGAGGCATCTGCGAGGACTGCATGGGGGCGTTCATGGCGGGCGTGTCGGCGTACGGAACGAACGTCGGCGCGGGCTCGTCCTACGGCGCCTTCATCGCCGCGCTCGAGCACATCGCGGCGCGGCTCCACGGCATCGGCCAGCAGGCCCGCCGCGATCTCACCGGCGCCCCGTTCAACCCGTTCATCATCGTCTGCGGCCACGCGGGGCTCAAGACCGGCGAGGACGGCCCGACGCACGCCGATCCGCAGCCGCTCCAGCTCCTTCAGGAGAACTTCCCCGCCGGGATCATGATCACGCTGACCCCGTGGGATCCGCAAGAGCTCTACCCGGTGACGGTCGAGGCCGTGAAGAAGCGCCCGGCCGTGATCGCCCCCTTCGTCACTCGGCCGAACGAGCAGGTGCCGGATCGCGCGAAGCTCCGGTTCCCGCCTGCGACGGCCGCGGTGAAAGGCGTGTACGCGCTTCGCAAGGCCGTGAAGTCCGCGAAGAAGCCCTACCACGGCACGCTCGTGCTTCAGGGGAGCGGCACGACCTGCACATTCGTTTCCGAAGTGCTGCCGAGGATGGACGCGGCCGGGCTCAACATGAACATCTTCTACGTCTCGAGCGCCGAGCTCTTCTCGATGCTTCCCGCCGCCGAGCAGGAGCGGATCTTCCCCGCGAGGCTCGCCGCCGAGGCGATGGGGATCACGGGGTTCACCCTGCCGACGATGTACCGCTGGGTCACGTCGAAGGAAGGACGCGCCCGCACGCTCCACGCGTTCTCCAAGGGACACTTCCTCGGAAGCGGCCAGGCCCACAAGGTGCTCGAGGAGGCGGGGCTCCACGGCGACGGCCAGTGGGAAGCGGTGAAGGCCTACGCGAAACGGATCGCGCGCAAGGCATAGTAGCCGCGCGCCGGCTCTCTCCGAGCCGGAATCGGGCATGAAAAAAGAGGCTGCCGGCGACGCCGGCAGCCTCTTTCGTTTCGATCGGGGAGCGCCTCAGCGCTTTTCGATCTTCGGCTCGTGGTCGAAGATCTTCCCCTTGCCGGCGATTTTTCCGCTCAGAATCTCGATCGCCTTTTCGAGCTGCACGTCGCGGCCCTGTTTTTCCATCTCGGGCGGGCTCTCGACGTAAACGTCGGGAAGCGCTCCGCGGCTCTCGAGTTGGGCGCCCGTGCTCACTTCCCAGATGCCGATGAAGGTCTTGCGGATCTGGCCGCCGTCGATGAGCGGGTGGCCCGTGACGGCGATCACGAAACCGAGCGTCGGCACGCCGACAAGCGTGCCGAGGCCGCGCTCCTTCATGGCGCTCGGAAAGACCTCGGCGTCGGAGTAGGAGTACTCGTTCATGAGCACGACGATCTCGCCCATGAAGACGTCCGACGGCCGCGGCTCCGCCGACTGGTTGCGCGCCTTCTGAATCTGGTACGGCAGCCGCTCGAGGTAGTCGACGAGCCGGTCGTCGATGCTGCCGCCGCCGTTGTAGCGGACGTCGATGATGATCGCGTCCTTGTAACGGTATTTCAGGAACTTCTCGCGGAACTCGGCGAGTCCCGCCGTCTGCATGTCGACGAGGTGCATGTAGCCGATGCGGCCGCCGCTCTTCTCGTCGACGAACCGCTCGTTCCGCCATACCCAGTCGCCGTACTTGACCCGCTGGTCGTAGAAGAGCGGCGGGAAGGCGGTCTCGACGGCGCCCTTCATATCCGGCGTACCGTTCGTCGTGATCGTGATCTTGTTCGACGTCTTGTCGACGAGATACTGGTAGAAGTTCTCGAACGGCTTGAGCGGCCGGCCGTCGATCGCGAGGAGATAGTCCCCTTCCTTGACCTTGACGTAGTCGTTGTCGAGCGGCGACTGCTCCATGCTCGACGTCGAGGCCTTCTCCCCGCGGTAGATCCTCGCGAAGCGCGCGTAGCCGGTCCTCTCGTCGAGCTCAAGCTTTGCGCCGAGGTGGGCCATCGAGGCGGTCGGCGTCGAGGGCTCGTCCCCGCCGCTCGCGCCCTGATGCGAAGCGTTCAGCTCGCCCACCATCTCGTTGAGCAGGATATTGAGCTCGGCGCGCGTCTGCACGTGCGGGAGGAGGCCCTCGTAGTATTTTTTGACGCCGTCCCAGTCGACGCCGTGGAGGTTCGGATCGTAGAAGTGATACTTCACCATGCGCCATGACTCGTTGAATATCTGCGACCATTCGGCCCGGCGGTCGAGCTTCATCCGCGTGCGCTTGGCGAAGTCGTACTTGGTCTGCTCGTCGGCGGCGTCGTCCGGTTTCTTGGCGGCGGCCATCTTGCCGCCGACTTTGACGAAGCTGAATACGCTCCCGTCCCAAATGACGAGCTTTTCCCTGCTCGCGGCCATGCCGTAGGTGACGATGGACGAGGCGACTTTTTCGCTCTTTATCTTGTCGACGTTGAACATGTAGAGGTCGTACGAGGGCCGGAAGAGGAACATCCGCTGTCCCTGCACGAGGTAGTAGTAGTATTTCTCGGCCGCCTGAACGTTGTGCAGGGCGAGACCGGCCACCTTCGGGAGGCGCCGGATGCGGCCCTCGATGCCGTTGAAGTCGATCTTGGTCTCGACCTTCTTCTGGTCCTTCTTCTTGGCCTTCGCGGCTTCGGCCTTTGCTTTCTTGCCTTTCTTCACGTCGGCGCCGTTCTCGTCATCCTCGGCGTCGCCGTTCTCCTCGTCCGCCGAATCCTCGTCCTTTACCGGGCCCGTCTCCTCGTCGTCCTTGAACTCGAAAGGCGCCTTGTCCTCGGGCAGGAGGGAGAGCCGCGCGAGCGCCGGGGAGTTGCTGATGCGCGCCGTGATGAGAAGGAGATACTTGCCGTCGGGCGTGAACACCGGGTGCCAATCGTCCCCGAGATCATGGGTGATCTGGCGGTTTTCGCCCGATTTCACGTTGTAGAAGAAGATATCGCGGGCCCGGTTGCGCGCGGCGAAATCGTACGCGATCCAGAGCCCGTCCGGAGACCACGAGTAGCTCGTGATTTCGCGGTGCTCGTTCTTCGCGACGCGCTTCGCGTCGCCGCTCTTCGCGTCGAGGAGGGAGAGCGAGTTGTCCTCGGTCGTGAAGAGGAGCTTGTCGCTGTTCGGGGACCACATGAGTCCCGTCTTGAAATGCCCGCTCGACGTGAGCTTCTTCTCGGGCTCCTTGCCCATCTGATCGACGAGATAGACCTCGTCGTCGCCCGTTTTATCGCTCACGTAGGCGATCCACTTGCCGTCAGGCGACCAGGCGGGGCTCACGTCGCGCGCTCCCGACGACTGCGTGAGGTTCCGCGTGTCGCCGTGCTCCGCGGGGATCGTATAGAGATCGCCGCGCGCTTCGAAGATAACGCGCTTCGCGGAGGGGGACACGTCGAAGCTGTTGAGATACTGGAGCGGGCTCACGTAGGCGATCATGTCCTGGCGGGGATCGATCGGCGCGTACACGACGACCTCGCGATGCGCGCCCGTGGCGGTGTCGAGCACGTGGAGACGCGCCTCGCGCTCGAAGACGATTTTCCCGCCGTCGGCGCTCATCGAAGGCCACGTAACCCCGCGTTTCTCGAAGCGCGTCACCTGCGTTGTTTCTTTCGTCCCGAGATCGTAGTAGAAGATGTTGTTCACGCCGCCGACGCGGTCGGAGGCGAAGTAGATGCGGTTTCCCGTCCACATCGGCCAGGCGTCGGTGCCCTCCCAGTTCGTGATCTTCGTGAAGGTGTCGGTCTTGAAATCATAGATCCAGACGTCCTGATTGGCGCTCCCCTTGTAGCGCTTCCACCACCAGAACGAATCCGAGCTGCGGTTGAAAGCGATCTTCGAGCCGTCGGGCGAGTAGGAGGCGAATGTCGCCTTGCCGATCGGAAGCTCGACGGGAAGTCCGCCCTCGGCGGGCACGCGGAAGAGGGTCTTGAAGAAGCGCACGAACGATTCCTGCGTCGAGGAATAGATTATCTGCGTGCCGTCCCTCGTCCAGCAGATCGGCGAGCCGCCGGCGGCGTGCCAGGTGAGCTGCGCGGGCTCGGCGCCGCCGTCCGCGCGAACGACGCAGATGCTGTTCGGCCGCGCGTTGTAATCCCCCGAGAAAGCGATCCGCGAGCCGTCGGGCGAGAACTTCGGATAATCCTCGACGCCTTCGCGAACCGTCAAGCGCCTCGCCTGTCCGCCCTCCTCGGGCACGAGCCAGAGGTCGCCCGCCCACGTGAAGACGATCCGTCCGTTGTTGATATCCGGACGGCGCATGAGCCGAATCGGCTCGGTGCCGGCGCTCGAGACGACATCGCGGACCGAGGCCGCGAGGAACACGAACGTCATCGCGAGCGCGAAGAGGAGGGTCCGTTTCATCGGGTTCCTTTCTGTCCGGGACATGAAAACGTCGCTTTCATGCATATGCGCGAATACACTAGAGAATCTACGGCGCGGCGTCCGGATCGGCAAGTGCCTTGTGCGGCCCGGGTGCGGGGGTATCCGGCCGATTGTCGAGGGAGAGGCGGCGCCGGTGGGTCGCCGCCGCCTCTCCCGTTCCTTTCATACCGCTGCGCGGGCCGAAGCTACCGCAGCAGCACCATCTTCCGCGTCTCCTCTCCCCTGCTCGTCGAGAGCTTGTAGAAGTAGACGCCGGTGGCGAGGCCGTCGGCGCGGAAGGCCACGCTGTAGTCGCCGGCCTTGAGATCCCGATCCATCACGGTCGCCACGAGTTTCCCGGCCACGTTGTACACGTTGAGGGTCACGTGATCGTCGGACGCGAGCGTAAAGGCGATCGTCGTCGACGGGTTGAACGGGTTCGGGAAGTTCTGGTTCAGGACGAAGGGCAGGCTCTTCGGGGTCTCGACGCCCGCCACCGCGTCGGTGCGGCTGAGGACGTTCGCGTAGTGGCAGCCGACCCAGAGGATGCCGGCGGCGCCCTGATAGTGCACCGTCATGACATCGTACGTCGAGACGATCGGCGTCACGTTGGCGTTCGTCCACGTCGCGCCGCCGTCGACGCTGTACCAGAGGAACTGGTCGGCGCCGGAGACCCAGAGACGGTTCGGCGTGCTGAACGCGATGTGGGTGAGGTTCACCGTGCCCCACCCCGGGGCCTGCACGAGCCAGCTCGCTCCCCCATCCGTCGTCTTGACGAGCGTGCCGCCGTCGCCGACCGCGAAGCCGGTGGTCGAGTTGATCATGACCACCTCTTCGAGGTCGAGGGTGCTCGTCGCGATGTTCTCCGTGGCGTACGGCCAGGTGACGCCGCCGTCCGCCGTGTAGCGGATGCGGTTGTCGTCGCCGACGACGGCCCCGACATTGGGATTGCCTGGAGCGAACGATATTCCGTTCCACTGCATGGACGTCGTGATTGCCGGATCCGGCCCCTGGATCTCGACGAGGGTGTAGCCGCCGTCCGTTGTCTTCCAGATGACCTCGTCGCGGCTGTTGCCGATCGCCTTGTGCCCGACGAGAAATCCGGTCAGCGGATCGATCCAGTGCATGCCGAGGAATCCGTCATACAAAGCGAGCGTATGGTTGAGCTCTATCCACGTCTTGCCCTGATCGTACGACTTGCAGAGGTATCCCGTGCCAGCCGCCGCGTACATGACGTCGGCATAGGACGAATCGTACGAGCCCGACGGCGGATCGAGGGGATTGAGCACGTAGTCGAGGTCGCCGATCGTGGTCGGGCCCCAGTTCTTGGGGGAGCACATGCCGTATTTGTACGTGCCGGCCGCGAGATCCCAGTACAGGAGGGAGCCGCCCGCGCCGAATCCCCAGATCTTGTTCTTGCCGGCGTCCGCGAAGGCGCCGACGCCCTGGAACGGCATGCCGCCGTCGTACAGATGTGTCCACGTCATGCCGCGGTCGGTCGAGAGGGCGACGAGCCCGGCGTCGCCGACGGCGACGACCCTGTTCGTGCCGGGCACGACACAGGCGTCTCCGATCGACTCGCCGTAGAACGCGGGATACCGCGTCCACGTCGTGTAGTTCGGTCCCATGGCGTGAACCGAAATGCCGGCCGACTGCGAGCCGCCGCCCACGAGCATGACTTCGCCGTTGTCGAACTTCGCGAAGTTGTACGCGTAGGTGTATGTCGCCCACGGGTAGGTCGCGTCGGGCGTATTGAACGTGGCGCCGCCGTCGGTCGAAACGAGGATGATCGTCGGCTGGCCACCGACGTTCGATCCCCAGCCGCAGGCGACCGCATGCGTCGTGCTGATCGCGTATATCGCCTCGATATCCGTCCGCGTATACGGATAGGGGCCGAGGTTCAATGTGGACTTGGTCCAGTTCACGCCGCCGTCGGTCGTGTACATGATGCCGTTGCGGTCGACCGAAGCGTAGCCGACGGTCGCGCTCGCGAACGAGATGTCGGTGCACAGATCGAGCGACGGATTCGTAACGACGTTGTTGGCCCACGTCGCGCCGCCGTCGGATGTGGAGTAGATCTGGCACGCAGCGCTGGCGGCTCCGGCACCGATCCATCCGTTCAGGCCGACGAACCAGACGGCGTTGATAGTGGTCGTCGTGAGAGCGCCGCTCTGGGGATGGACGGACCAGTTCGTTCCGTCCGACGTGTAGATGATCGTGCCCGAGGCGCCGACCGCGAAGCCGTTGTTGGCGTCGCGGAAGAAGACGTCGTTCAGGGAGTTGGTCGTCGGCGACGTCTGCTGGCTCCACGTGGAGCCGCCGTCGATGCTCTTGTAGATGACGCCGCCGGATCCGACGATGTACCCGACGGAGGCGGTGGGAAAGTGCACGGCGTTGAAGGCATAGCTCAACGTCGGCGAATACTGATACTGCCACTGCGCGAAGGCCGAGCCGGTGAGAAGCAGCAGCAGCGCGATACACAGGCCAGCGATTTTGAACCTCATCATGTTGTAACCTCCCCTGGCGCTGTATCAGGAAGGCTGGTCCCCGAACGAGTGTGCGCGTTGTCCCCCCATCGAGCGTTCGAGGACGCAGGGTCACGGGATTTAGACGTTACTGATCGATGCGCGGCACCACCTCCTTCTCTATCGTTCGAGCCGTGTGAACCAGAGAACGCCGCCGAGATCCCTTCTCTGAAGGTCCTCGTACCCGGCGTCGTCGGTGACGTTGCGGGCGTAGAGCATCTCGGCCTCGATCTGCCACCAGTGCCACTGGTACGAAGCTCCGGCGGTGAAGCGATAGCGATCGGTGTTGACGGGAAGCTTGAGCCAGCGGTCGGCGAGGTAATCGGTGACCTCGACGCCGCCGCGGACGGCGAAGACCTGATAGGCGTCGTACTCGACGCCGAGCCGGCCGACGTTCTGCGTGAAGGTTCGGTTGCGGAAGCTGTGCGCGCCGTAGTCGTTCGCCGTGATGTCCCAACTGTTCATGACGTACTCGGCCGACACGACGAGATGCAGGGGCTCGTACGCGTAACTCGCCCCGGCGCCGACCGAGCGCAGATGCATCGGATTCTCGTAGAGGAGGACGTCCTCGAAACGCGGACGTTTCGCCCATCCGCTCTGATCGAGCGAACGCGCGCTCACGCCGAGCACGAACGGCAGCCCGCGCGGAACGTACCGGGCGAGAAGTCT
>DHHB01000040.1:0-7833 GCA_002403075.1 bacterium UBP1_UBA4783
CACCGACCGGGGCAGGATCGCGATCGTCATCTGCTACGACGTCGAGTTTCCCGAGCTCGTCCGCATCGCGAGGAGCAAGGGGGCGCAGATCATTTTCGTTCCGTTCAACGCCGACGAGCGCCGCGCCTACCTGAGGGTCCGGTACTGCGCGCAGGCGCGCGCCATAGAGAACCAGCTCTACGTCGTCATGAGCGGATGCGTCGGCAATCTCCCCAAGGTCGAGAACCTCGATATCCACTTCGCGCAGTCGGCGATATTCACTCCGTGCGATTTTCCCTTCCATCGCGAGGGGATCGCCACCGAGGCTTCCCTCAACACGGAGACGATCATCTTTCAGGATCTCGATCTCAATCTCCTGCGCTGGCAGAAGGAGTTCGGGACCGTTCAGACGTACGGCGACAGAAAGCGCGACCTCTACCGCGTGATCTACAACGAGGACGGCAAAGAGCGCGAGGCATAAGGCCGGTTACGGTTCGTGCGTCGCCGGGGAAGCGGGCTCCGCCGGGAGGATAGCCATGGTGATCGATCTCGATTCCGTTCCGAGGCTGCGGCTCAATTTTCTTCCCACGCCTCTCGTCGAACTCGCCCGTCTCGGCTCGGCCCTCGGCGGTCCGAGGATCTTCATGAAACGCGACGATCTCACGGGGCTCGGTCTCGGCGGCAACAAAACGAGAAAGCTCGAATTCCTCCTCGGCGACGCGCTCGCGCGGAGCTGCGACTGCGTCGTCACGGGGGGCGCCATGCAGTCGAACCACTGCCGCCAGACGGCCGCGGCGTGCGCCGCCTCGGGGCTTGAGTGTCATCTCGCGCTCGGGGGAGAGCGGCCGCCCGCGCCGTCCGGCACGCTGCTTCTCGATTATCTCTTCGGCGCGCACGTCCACTGGTGCGGCGGCGAGACCAAGGGGGAGCGTATCCCTTCGATCGCCGGGGAGCTGCGGGCGATAGGGCGCCGGCCGTACGTCATTCCCTTCGGAGGATCGAACGCCGTGGGCGCCCTCGGGTTCGTCGCGGCGATCGCGGAGATCGAACGGCAGTTCCTCGACATGAACGTGCCGGCGCGGCGCATCGTGATCCCCTCGAGCTCGGGCGGTACGCACGCCGGCATGGCCGTCGGCGTGGACCTCCACGACATGCCGGTCGAGGTGATCGGTATCGGGATCGACCGCGACTCTCCCGGCGAGCCGCCCTACGAAGAGGAGCTCGCCGGCGCCGCGAACGCCGTCGCCGCGCTGCTCGGAACGGAAGCGCGTTACTCCCCGGCCGATTTTCATATGCGCTACGGCTATCTCGGGGGCGGCTACGCGGTCGTCGGGGAGCTCGAGCGCGAGGCGATCCGGCTCGTCGCCTCGACGGAGGGCATCCTCCTCGATCCCGTGTACTCGGGGCGCGCCATGGGGGCGCTCATCGACATGATCAGGAGCGGCGAGCTGTCGCGAAGCGACCCGGTCGTCTTCTGGCACACGGGAGGAATTCCCGCGATCTTCGAGCACGAGAGAGAGCTCGGTCCGGCGTGATGGGCTCCGAGCCGCGCGGCCCGCGCGCGGAACCGCGATATACCCCCTTGAGCAGCCATAATAATCTATGGTATAATGAATTATGAGGCGGGAGACGATCCCGCCTCATGAGGATGAAAAGCATGCACGATGACGCTCCGAATAGAGACCTTATCGTGCGGGCGGAGGACCTGATCCTGCGTCTGCGCGAGGTGCGCTCGGCCCGTATCTACACCGACGAGGAGGGCCGGATCACCGAGATCCACGTCGTCGCCGAGACGGAACGCGCCCCGAAGCTCATCGCGCGAGACGTAGAGACCTGTCTCAAGGCCGCACTCGGCATCTCGGTCGATTACCGCAAGATCGGAGTCGTCGTCATGGAGCCCCGCAAGGAAACATCCGGCGGCGAAGGAGCAGCCCGCGATCCCGCCCCGCCCGAGCCGGCGCCGGCCTCGGCGGATCAAACGGCCGAGGAACCGGTCGATCTGCGGGAGCTGCTCGCGGAGGCGGGGGAGGCCCCGTCGCTCGAGCCGGCTCGCGCCGGCTCGGCCGAAGAGGGCTCCGCGCTCGAGTTTCTCGAGGAGGACGCGCGCGTCCGGTTCCGGTCGATCGGCGTCACGATCGAGGGGGAGCGGGTCGAGGTCGAGGTGAAGCTCGAGAAGAGCGGTCTCGTCGTTACGGGGGTCGGCAGCGACGTTCGCAGGGGCGGGAGCCACGCCGCCGCTGCCGCCGCGGCCGCGCTCGCCGCGGTCGGAGAGCTCGTCGACGAAAGCGTGCACCTCTGTCTCGACGGCGTCGCGGAGACGGCGGTTGCGGGCCGTCCGACCGTGTGCGTCGTCGTGAGCGTCGTGCGAGGAAGAGAGGCCGCGCGCTTCGCCGGCTGCGCCCTCGCGGGGGACGACCGGAGCGAATCGGCCGCGCTCGCCGTGCTCGACGCGCTCAACCGTCCCCTCGGCCGATGGAAGCTCCGCCGCGAGATCCATTACCGCATTACCTGAAGAAAAAAGCGCGTTCGCGCGATAATTTCCCTTTTCCCTTGAACTTGAAACCGATACACTATGGCTCGAGGATTCCGCGCGGCCGTGCTTTTGGCATGGAACCTGCTGCCAATAGCGTGTTTACGCCAGTAGCACACCGGAGGGCCAAGGAAGTGCTGTGCTGCGTCATTCAGCAACGACCCGGGTGAGGCTTGATACAAGACGTCAATAGGGCGCGGTGGAGCTTCAGGCTCTACTATGTTCTCTTCATCGCGGCGGGAGTTCTCTTTTTCGCCTATCTCCTGGGCGGATTTCCGTCCGGCCGCTGGCGCGACATACTCCTCTTCGTCTGTCTCATCATCATCGCCGATTCCGTGCAGATCTCGCTCCCGCGGGGCGGCGCTTCGATATACGCGTCCTCGCCGATCGATCTCGCCGGCATCGTGCTCTTCGGTCCCGCGGTCATGGCGGTGATCGAGGGGATCGCGACGGTCGTCACCGAGGGGATTCTCCAGCGGCGATCGATCAGGAAGCTCGCCTTCAACGTTCCGCTTCTCGTCATGACGGTCGGCATATCGGGCATCGTGTATCGCGCCTTCGGTCCGCTCGCCGACATCCGCTCGCCGATGTTTCTCGTGCCGCTCATGGCGGCCGGGATCGTCTACTACCTCTTCAACACGTGGGCCGTGAGCCTCGTTATATCGCTCTCGGACGGCAGGAATCCGCTGCACGTCTGGCGGCAGAACTACATGTGGAACTTCTTCCACATCCTCGCGTTCATCCCCGTCGGCGCGATCATCGCGCTCCTCTACCAGAACTCGGGCGTCTGGACGATCGCGCTTCTCATCATTCCGCTCTTCCTCGCGCGCTATTCGTTCCAGCTCTATCTCGACATGCGCGAGGCCCACATCAACACGGTCGCCGCGCTCACGAGCGCGATCGACGCCTCGGATCCCTTTACGCACGGACACTCCTTCCGCGTGTCGCGCTACGCGCTGCGCGTCGGACGGGAGATGGGCCTCTCGTCGCGCGACATGGAGATGCTGGAGTACGCGGGGCTCCTGCACGACATCGGCAAGATCGCGATCCAGAACGACATCCTCCTCAAGGTGGGTCCGCTCACCGAGGAGGAGTGGCGTTCGCTCAAGGCGCACCCGAACATCGGCGCCGACATCGTCGAACAGCTCAAGTTCCTTCGCGAGGCGGCGGAGGTGATCCGGAGCCACCACGAGCGCCCCGACGGCACGGGCTATCCGCGCGGCATGCGGGGCGAGGAGATCCCGCTCGCGGCGCGCATCCTGAACGTCGTCGACGCCTTCGACGCCATGACCTCGGACCGGCCGTACCGCAAGGCGCTCCCCGTCGAGCGCGTGATCGAGGAGCTCGAGACCTACCGGGGGATGCAGTTCGACGCGGAAGTCACCGACATCATCCTCGATCTCCACAGGAAGGGCGAGTTCCGGATCATCGTCGAGACGGACGCGACGACCGAGATCTACGACTCGCTCGTCGAACACGTTCAGGTCTGATCCCCGATCTTCACCGCAGGTCCGCGGGGCGCGGCGCCGCGCGGGCGCAGCCGCCCGCGGCCGCGTTCACCGGCGGATTCACCGGCAGATTTCGCTCTCACCGGGCGGCCGATTCGGGTATAATGCCCGTGTCCCGGCAATCGTCGTTTCCCGGTCGCTATCGAGGAGGAACAGGTGGGATCGAGGTATCGTGAATCGGGCGTCGATATCGACGCCGCGAACAGGGCGAAAAAACGCATCGCCGCGCTCGCGCGCGAGACGTGGGGACCGGAGGTTCTCTCCGAGATCGGCAACTTCGGCGGGCTTTTCGCGATGCCGGGCGGCATGGCGAAACCGGTGCTCGTCTCGAGCGTCGACGGCGTCGGGACGAAGCTCAAGGTCGCGTTTCTCGCGGGCAGGCACGACACGATCGGCGAGGACCTCGTCAACCATTGCGTGAACGACATCCTCGTGCAGGGCGCCGAGCCGCTCTTTTTCCTCGATTACGTGGCCTCGGGCGTCCTCGAGCCGGCCGTCGTCGCCGACGTGATCAAGGGGCTCGCCCGCGGCTGCCGGGAGAACGGCTGCGCGCTCATCGGCGGCGAAACCGCCGAGATGCCCGGATTCTACGAGACGGGCGAATACGATCTCGCCGGCTGCATCGTCGGCGTCGTCGATCTGCCGCGGCTCATCGACGGGCGCTCGATCGCGCCGGGCGATGCGATCTGGGCGTTTCCCTCGAGCGGCCTCCATACGAACGGCTACAGCCTCGCGCGGAAGATCGTCTTCGACGAGCAGAAGCTTTCGATCGACGACGAAATTCCCGGCACCGGCGCGACGGCCGGCGAGGCGCTGCTCGCCGTGCACCGGAGCTACCTCCCTGAGATCCGGGATCTTCGCTCCCGCGCGGAGGTCAAGGGTCTCGCGCACATCACGGGAGGCGGCCTTCTCGAGAACGTTCCCCGCGTGCTGCCGCCGGGGACGGCCGTCGAGATCGACGTCTCCTCGTGGGAGGTGCCGCCGCTGTTCCGGTATCTCAAGGAGCGCGGCCGCGTCGAGTGGGAAGAGATGTACCGGGTGTTCAACACGGGCGTCGGCATGGTCGTCATCGTCGGATCCGAGAGCGGCGAGGCGATGCGTTCCGGGAAGTTCCGCTGGAAGCCTTTTCCGATCGGGACGGTCGTCCCTGGGGATCGGGTCGTTCATCTGAAAAACGTTCCCGCCCGCTGAGGGCGCCGTTTCGGGCGCACGCCCGGCGGCCCGCGCACGCGGGCGGTAGAAGGGTGAGGTGTTCCATGAGCGGAGAGTTGCGGCCGCGCGTCGTCGTGAGCCGGTGCATCGAGTTCGACCGCTGCCGGTACAACGGCGACATGATATCGAGCGACGTCGTCCGGGCTCTCAAGAAGCACGTCGACTTCGTGCCCGTGTGCGCCGAGGTCGAGATCGGCCTCGGCGTGCCGCGGGATCCGATCCGCGTCGTGACCTTCGACGGGGAACTGCGTCTCGTGCAGCCCTCGACGGAGCTCGACGTCACGGACAGGATGAAGAGCTTCGCCGCCTCGTACCTCGCCTCCGTCGGCGTCGTGGACGGATTCCTCCTCAAAAGCCGTTCCCCCTCGTGCGGCATCAAGGACGTGAAGGTGTTCCCCGGGCTCGCGAAACAGGCCGCGGTCGCCCGGGGCGCGGGGTTCTTCGGTGCGGCGGTTCTCGAGCGGTTCGCCGGCCGGCCGGTCGAGGACGAGGCTCGCCTCACGAACTTCCGCATCCGCGAGCATTACCTCACGGCTCTTTGGGCGCTCGCGCGGTTCCGCGCGGCGCGCGAGGCGGGAGGGATGCGCGATCTCGTCGACTACCACTCGAGGAACAAGCTGCTCCTCATGGCGTACAACCAAACCGCGATGCGCTCGCTCGGGCGCGTCGTCGCGAACCACGAGCATGCAGGCGCCGCCGAAGCGTTCGCCGCGTACGAGGCGGAGCTCCGCGGCGCGCTCGCGAAACCCTCTCGATTCACCTCGAATATCAACGTTCTCATGCACGCGCTGGGGTATTTTTCGGACGAGATCTCGCCGTCGGAGCGCAGGCATTTTCTCGGCACGCTCGAGCGCTACCGCGCGGAAAAGATTCCGCTGAGCGCGGCGATCGCCGTCGTGACGGCGTGGCTCGCCCGGTTCGACGTGCCCTACCTCGCGCAGCAGACCTTCTTCGAGCCCTATCCCGAGGAGCTCGTCGAGATAACGGACTCGGGCAAGGGAAGGGATCTCTAGATGGCGCGGCGCGTCGTCGTCACGGGGGGCACCGGATTCATCGGACGGGCGCTCGTCGGGCGGCTCGCCGAGCGCGGCTACGACGTCGTCGTCCTTTCCCGAAACCCCGCCCGCGTGCCGGAGATCTTCGGCGGCAAAGCCCGAGGCGGGCCGTGGGACGGCGCGTCCGCCGGGCGCTGGCTTTCGTACGCTGACGGCGCCTACGCCGTCGTCAACCTCGCCGGCGACAACATCGCCGAGGGCCGCTGGAGCGCGGCGAAGAAGGAGCGGATCCTCCGAAGCAGGCTGGAGGCGGGAGCCGCGGTGCTCGAGGCCGTGACGGGCGCGGCCTCGCGGCCGGCCGTCGTCGTGCAGGGGTCGGCGGTCGGCTATTACGGAAGCCGTGGAGAAGAGCTCCTCGACGAGCTGAGCGCGAAGGGCGAGGGGTTTCTCTCGGACGTCTGCTCGTCATGGGAGCGATCGACGGCCGGCGTCGAGGGGCTCGGAGCGCGCCGCGTCGTCATCCGCACGGCCCCCGTTCTCGGGGCGCGCGGGGGATTTCTCGATCGCGTCGTGCCGATGTTCCGCCGCTACCTCGGCGGGGTCGTCGGCGGCGGCTCGGCGTGGATGCCGTGGATAGATCTCGAGGACGAGGCGGCGGCGATCGTGTTCCTCATGGAGCGCGAGGATCTTGCCGGCGCGTTCAACCTCTCGTCGCCGAACCCCGCGCGGAGCCGCGATTTCTACCGGACGCTCGCGCGCGTGCTTCGGCGTCCCGCGGCGCTTCGCATCCCGGCGTTCGCGCTGCGCGCGCTGCTCGGCGAGGTCGCGGACGGGCTCATTCTCGCCGGTGAGCGGGTCGTTCCGCGGAGGCTGCTCGACGCCGGATTCCGCTTCGGCAACCCGGAGCTCGAAGCGGCGCTTCGACGGTATTTCTGACGCGCCGGTTCCGGCCGGCGCCCGCAGCGGACACCATGAAGAAACCGATCCAGCGCGAACGCGTCATGCTGCTCAACGCTCGGAGCGTTCGAGCCCGCCGCTTCGTCCTCTACTGGATGCAGGGGGCCCAGCGCGCGGAATGCAATCACGCCCTCGAGTACGCGATCGATCGCGCGAACGAGATGCGGCAGCCCGTCGTCGTCTTCTTCGGTCTCGCGCCGGACTATCCGGAGGCGAACGCGCGGCATTACCGGTTCATGCTCGAGGGGCTCAGGGAGACGGAGCGCGCGCTTGCCGATCGCGGCGTTCGGCTCGTCGTCCGGCGGGGATCGCCCGATTCGCTCGCCGCCGCGATCGCGAAGGACGCCTCGCTCGTCGTCGTCGATCGCGAGTACCTGCGCCTTCCGCGAGCGTGGCGTTTCAGAGCGGCGGGGAAGCTCGAATGTCCGCTCGTTCAGGTCGAGACGAACGTCGTCGTGCCGATCGAGGAGGCGTCCGAGAAGGAGGAGTACTCCGCGGCGACGATCCGCCCTAAGATCGCGCGGGCGCTCGGGCGGTTTCTCGCGCCGCTGCGCGAGCGCGAGCCTCGTGTCGCGTCGTCCGGCATGGATTTCCGCTCGCTCGATCTCTCGGATATCGACGCCCTTCTCCGGCGGCTGCGCGTCGACGCGAG
>DHHB01000040.1:7960-16433 GCA_002403075.1 bacterium UBP1_UBA4783
CGAAGAGCGGAAGCCCCGCCGCCGGGGATTACCTCGAGGAGCTCGTCGTTCGCCGCGAGCTCGGCGTGAACTTCGTCTATTTCAACGAGCGCTACGACGACTACGCGGCTCTTCCGGATTGGGCGCGGCGGACGCTCCGCGAGCGCGCGCACGACCGCAGGGAGTATCTCTATCGCGCCGAGGATCTCGAAAACGCCCGCACGCACGATCCCTACTGGAACGCCGCTCAGAACGAGATGCGCATCACGGGAAAGATGCACAACTACATGCGCATGTACTGGGGGAAGAAGATCCTCGAGTGGATGCGGACGCCGGAGGAGGCGTTCGCGACGGCGCTGCGCCTCAACAACCGCTGGGAGCTCGACGGCCGCGGCGCCGAAGGCTTCGCGGGCGTCGCCTGGTGTTTCGGAAAGCACGACCGGCCGTGGAAAAGGCGGCCGATCGTAGGTATGATACGCTACATGAACGCGGCGGGCCTGCGAAGGAAGTTCGACGCGGACGCCTACGCGAGCAGGATCGAGAAGCTCGGGACGGCGCGCCGTGATATATAACCGGTTGCGGGCAAACCCGTTGCGCGCACTCGCGCGCGGCACGGCGCCGAAGCCCGTCGCCGCGTTCAAGGTCTTGACACCGCACGCGGGGGAATGCTAGCATGTTCCCCGCATCCGGACATTTTCCATTTGTTCCGGACGCGGATACCGTTTATCATTATTGTTGATAAACGGTTTACCTATTCGAATTCGATCGCTGGAGAGAGGAGCATGCGATGCTGAACATCGCAACCCGCGAGAAAGCTGGCGTGACGATAATCGATCTCGACGGTCAGATCGACGGCGGGCCGCTGTCCGCGAAGGTTCACGAGCTCATCAAGCAGAATCTCGCACAGGGCAAGAAGCAGTTCGTGCTCAATCTCGCGAAGGTTAAATGGCTCAACTCCCTCGGGGCGGGCATTCTCATCGCGGCGTACGTGTCGGCGAAACGGGAGAACGCCGTGCTCAAAGTCTTCGGCGTGAGCGACCGCGTCGAAACCGTGCTCAAGACCTGCGGTCTCATTCCGGAAGTGTTCGAAGTGTTCGCCGACGAAGACGGCGCGCTCAAGAGCTTCTAAGGACTCGCGGAGCGCGCGGGGTTATCGCGAGGAGAAGGACAAAGCGATGAAGATCAAAACGAAAGACGTCAACGGAATCACGGTGCTCGACGTTTCGGGCGAAATGTACGGCGGCCCGGAAAACATGGAGCTCGTCAACGTCGTCTCCGAGCTCGCCAAGGAAAAGAAGCTCGATCTGCTGATCAACCTCTCGAGCGTGAAATGGATCTCGAGCACCGGTCTCGGCATCCTCGTCTCGGCGAGATCGCGGTTCGCCAAAGAGGGCGGGACCATGAAGCTCTGCCATCCGAACGACCGGGTGCTCGGCATCCTGCAGGTCACCCGGCTCAACATGATCTTCGACGTGTTTCCCACCGAAGCGGAGGCGCTCGCGAGCTTCAAGAAGTAAGCGGCGCTCCGGCGTCCGGCCGCACGACAAGAGTATCCGCCGGCGGCGAGGGGCTTATCGCCTCGGTTCGATTTATTTGAACTCCGTGACGCAGAGCCACGCGGGCGAGGCGGCGATCATGTAATGGTCGGTCTCGTCGAGCGCGCGGGAGAACGCCGTGTCCTTGTGCTCGTCGAGCCAGACGCCGTTGCGCGAGATCACGACGAGGCGGTCGTTCCGCCGGTCGATGAGGTAGAGCCTGCCGCCGAGATACGCGATGTCCCCCCAGCGGCCCGCCCCCTGCGCGTTCCCGCCGGCGCGCGCGTAGAAATCGAAGAAGTCGTAGTCGATCGCCCCGGCCGCCGTCACCTTGACGATTCGGCGGTAGTTGTCGTTGCCGTCGAAGACGACGTAGACCGCGCCGGTTGAGTCGATGCACATGCCCGCCGGTTCCGACGCGCCGACCTGGAGTGTCGCGAGCGCCGTCTGGGCCTCCGCGAGAGAGCGTCCGTCCCACGAAAGCCGCCAGAGGGTGTACGTGATGGGGCTGTTTTTCGTGACGACGTGAAAGTCGCGCGTGACCGGATCGACGGCCGCGGTTTTCCACTGGATCGTCGAGAAGGTGTGCGGCGCGACGATGAGCGACATCTCGGAGGGGGCGCAGTTGATCATCATCGGGCCGCTTTCCCAGAGCCCCGCCAGCACGCCGCCGGGGTTCGGATCGAGCGAGAGCGGGGACGGCTCGGTGTGCGTGATGTAGGCGTCGAGCGTGAAGGCCGTGTGGTCGACCTTTCGTATCTTGTAGAGAGACGATACGAACAGCTCCCCTCGCGAGCTGAACGAAATCCCCTCGAGCATATCCTCCGTTTCGAGCACCTTCGTGATGGTCCGGGCGGCCGGATCGTAATCGATGATCACCGAGCCCGGGCTGCTCCGGAGAGCCGAGCCGGTCGTCGCGATGAAGATGTGCGCCGCGGGCCAGCGGCACAGACGCTGCGGGTTCTCCTCGGGACAGGCGATCGCGTCCGCGTAGATCGTGAAGGTCGCGGTATCTCCCGCGATTGCCGCTCGGACCGACTGCGTACCCTCTCCCGGGCCGAGCGTGAAGGAGCACGAGGCGAGGCCGTCGTCGTCGGTCACCGTGATCGCCGGCGTGACGACGGCGCCGGGCACCGGCGTCGCGAACGAGACCGGTACGCCGCTCTTCGAGTCGTTGAGAATGTCCCGGACGCGGACGACGAGCGGATCGGGGAGCGAAGCGCCGGGCCTCTCGTGTTGGTAATCGCCGGAGTAGATCACGACGTACGGATCGCCGAAGGTTTGGTCCTCCGGATTCTCGTCGCATCCGAGGGAGAGCGCCGCCGCGAGCGCCGCCGCGGTGAAAAAAGCGATTCGAAGGGTTTTCATGGCCGCCTCCAGAGATCGCGGGTGGGAGGAGCGAAGCAGCCGCTCCGTTCCTCGGCCACAATCTAGTTGAAGAACGCGTTTTCGCGCAACTATAATGCGGGGGTATCCTTCGACATACCGTCATGAATCTCCTGGGCACTCATCGACGGGAGGTCGCGCGTTGAACGATTCCTTCAAGTCGCCGTGGTTCGTGCGGGGCGACATCGACGGCTTCTTCGGGCTCGCCATCGACAACCTCATCCAGTTCCTGCTCATCGCGGCGCTTTGTCCGATCGTCGCGGGCATTCCCGCCGGGTTCGTGTTCGCCCGCATCCTGCCGGGAGCGGCGGTCTCGATCGTCGTCGGGAACCTCTTCTACGCGTGGCAGGCCCATCGGCTCGCGCTGCGCGAAAAGCGCCGCGACGTGACGGCGCTCCCGTACGGGATCAACACGGTGAGCCTCTTCGCCTACCTCATCTTCATCATGGGGCCCGTCTACCGCGAGACGGGGAGCTACGATCTCGCCTGGAAGGCGGGGCTCCTCGCCTGCCTCGGAAGCGGGATCATCGAGTTCGGCGGCGCCTTCGTGACCGACTGGCTGCGCCGCAACACGCCGCGCGCCGCGCTGCTCGCGACGCTCGCCGGCATCGCGATCACCTTCATCTCGATGGACTTCGCGTTCAAGACGTTCGAACGGCCCCTGCTCGCGATGCTGCCGCTCGCGATCATCCTCGTGCAGTACTTCTCGCGCGTTCGGTTCCCGTTCGGACTGCCGGGCGGGCTCGTCGCCGTCGCCTCGGGCGCGGCGCTCGCCTGGGCGCTCGGCGTGATGGACACGGGCGCCGTCGCCGCGGCGGCCGCGGAGGTCGGCTTTCAGGCGCCGCGTTTCGCCGGCGGGGAGCTTTTCGGCATGATAAAGAGCGAGTACGTCTACCGGTTTCTTCCCATCATCATCCCGATGGGCCTCTTCAACGTGATCGGCTCGCTGCAGAACCTCGAAAGCGCGGAGGCGGCGGGGGACCGCTACGAAACGGTCGCGCCGCTCGCGGTGAACGGCGTCGGGAGCATGCTCGCCGCCTTCTTCGGTTCCTGCTTCCCGACGACGATCTACATCGGCCATCCCGGATGGAAGGGGATCGGCGCGCGAACCGGCTACTCGATCATGAACGGCGTTTTCTTCGGCGTCATCGCGCTCTTCGGATGCGTGAACCTCATCAACGCGATCGTGCCGATGGAGGCCGGGATCGCGATCGTCCTCTGGATCGGGATCGTCATCGCGGCGCAGGCCTATCAGGCGACGCCGCGCGAGCACGCGCCCGCGGTGGTCGTGGGGCTCTTTCCGGCGTTCGCGGCGTGGGGACTGAACCTCCTCAAACAGGGCTATCTCGGCGCGGGCACGACCCTCGGCGAGCAGGCGGCGCGGGGGATCCCCATTAACGGCTTCGCCGGCATTCCGGCCCTCGACAGCGGCTTCATCTTCACGTCGATGATCCTCGCCGCGATCAGCGTCTTCCTCATCGAGCGGCGATTCCTCAAGGCGTGCCTCTGGTCGTGCGCCGCGGCCACGCTCTCGTTCTTCGGCGTCATCCACTCGTTCCGGTTCCAGGGGAACGAAACGCTCCCCGTATACGGCTGGGCCGCGGGCTGGCGGTACGCGTTCGGCTACCTGTGCTTCGCCGTCATCTTCGCGGCGTTTCATCTGTGGCGCCGCTCGAACCGCTCGAACCGGGGGGATTGACCGGGTCCGCGCGATAGTGTACAATTGTTGAAACGGCGAATCGGTGCCGCCGTCGTCCGGACAAGGGAGGGCGAGGATGCCGGGACCTCCCGAGCTGGAAGAGCGGTACCGCCGGTTTCTTGACGGAAGGGGGGACGACGTCGTTCCCCTTTTGCGTTTTCTACGGGGCGGCCGTCGTTCGCGCGCCGGCACGGAAGCCTGGGCGGCCCTCATCCTCTCGAGAATATATCTTCTGCGCGGCGCGATCGACCTCGCGTCGTCGTATCTGCGCGTGGCGTCGTCCCGCTCGGGCGGCGCGCCGGAGACGCTTCGTCTCGGCATCCTCGTCAATCGCGCGATCGTCTGCAGGGCGCGGGGACGCGCGGCCGCGGCGGCGGATCTGCTACGCGCCGTCGTGGACCGGGCCCTGCGCGCGCGGGAGATGATCGTCGCGGCGAAGGCCGCCTCGAACGGCGCGCTCTCGCTCGCGAGGCTCGGCCGGCCGGAGGAGGCGTGCTCGTACGCCGGCCTCGCCGAACGGCTCTACGAATCGGCCGGAAACCGCGAAGGGCTCGCGCGAGCGGCGCTCGTGCGTGCGGTCGTCGACCTCGAACGCGGCCGCTGCGAGGACGCTCTCGACCGGCTCGCGCGCACGCTCGGCGAGTGCGCCGGGAAGGAACGGGAGCGGGAGCGGCTTATAGCGCTCCTGCTCGTCGCCGAGGCGTATATCGCGCGGCGCGATCGCGATCGCGCCGAGGAGTCGCTCGAAGGCGCATCGGCGATGGAGGGCGCGCTCGGGAGGTTCGCCCCGCAGCGGGCGAGGCTTCTGCAACTTCGCCGGGACATCGATCGAATCGGCGGCGCCGGCGGCGTCTACGGCTGCGGGGCTCGCGAAACCGCGGAGGAGCCGGCTGATCCTCGTTTCGAGGACGCGGACGGCGCCGCCGGGCTCGCCGGCCGGGGGCTCTTCGTGACGCGCGATCCGCGGACGATCGATCTCCTCGGCCGGATCCGCCGCGCGTCGCGTCTCGGGGCGCCGCTCTGCATCCGCGGAGAATCGGGCGTCGGAAAGGAGCTCGTCGCCCGTCTCGTCCATCGCTGGAGCGGGAGAGAGGGCAAGCCGTTCATGCCGGTGAACGCCGCCTCGATCCCGGCCGATCTATTCGAGAGCGTGCTCTTCGGGCACGCGCGCGGGGCGTTCACGGGCGCCGTCGGTCCTCGTCCGGGCCTCGTCGCGGCGGCGGCGGACGGCACGCTCTTCCTCGACGAAATCGGCGAGCTTCCCGCGGCGCTGCAACCGAAGCTCCTGCGATTCATCGACGGCGGCGAGTTTCTCGCGCTCGGCGAGACGGCGCCGCGTCGGAGCGCGGCGCGCATCGTCTGCGCCACGAACCGCGATCTCGAGGCGGCGTGCGAATCCGGCTCGTTCAGGAGGGATCTCTACCACCGGCTCGCGGCGCTGTCGTTCACCGTGCCCCCCCTCCGGGAGCGGCGACGCGACATCCCGATCCTCGCCGCCCATCTCCTCGAGCGCGCGACCCGGCGCCACGGGTTCGGCGCGGTGCGGATAGATCCGGGCGCGATGGCGGCGCTCGAGTCGTTCGACTGGCGGGGCAACGCGCGGGAGCTCGAGAGCGCGCTGCTCGACGCGGCGCTCCACGCGCGCGGCAACCTCATCCGCGCGGGCGATCTCCCCCCGTCGATCCTCGCCCTCGCCCGTCCCGCCGAGCCCGCTCCGGGGGACCTCCGCTCGCACGAGCGGGCGCTCCGCCGGGAGCGGATCGAAGCGGCGCTTCGCGAGTGCGGCGGAAACCGCACACGCGCGGCCGCGTCGCTCGGGCTCAAACGCACGACGCTCCTCGGCATCATGAAGCGGCTCGGAATCGCCCGAGTCTAGGCAAAGGTCCGCCCTCCGTGGTACTATGATCACGCCCGGATCCGGCGGACGGATCGGGCGCATCGGAAGGCTCGGTGATTGCGCGTGAGCTCGAAGATCGCGGCGGAAAGGACGCTGCGGACGCCGCGGGGAGACGTTCTCCTCGTCCGCGATCCGCCGTTCGAATACATCTTCCCGCTCGCCATGGGCGAGGGGCTCGGTGTGTTCTTCCACTACCGTGACCGGGACGCGCGCATGACCCGCGAGTTGCTCTCCGCCGCGACGAAGGGCGAGGACAACCGTCTCGTCTGCGCCGTTCACGATCACGCCGTGATCGGGTACGTCATGATCGTTCCGGCCGAGCCCGGCACGCGGTGGTTCGAGATCAACGAGGCGCTCATCCGAAGCGGAAGCGATCTCGAACATCCCGTTCTTCTCGAGCTCGGCTCGGTCGAGGTCGCGCGGCCGTGGCGCTCGTCGGGAGTCGGCGGGGGGATCCTCCGGTTCGCGTTCGAGGACCCGCATTTCGAGCGGAAGATCGTCATTTCGCGCGAGCTCTCGTGGCATTGGGATCTCAAGGCCGCCGGGCTCGACGCGTACGGGTACCGGACGATGCTGCTGCGCTTCTTCGAGCGGGTCGGGTTCCGGTACTGCGAAACCGACGACAATGAGATCGCGTACAGCGGCGAGAACATGCTGACCGCCCGCGTCGGCGGCGAGGTGCCGCCCGAGACGGCGCTCCTTTTTCACCGGTCCCTCGTGCGGAGCGAGCCGCGCGGCTGGGGCTGGGGATAAAAACGCTCCCCGGCGACGCGGGGAGCGTTATCCGGCGATCAGCCGCCCGGGCGCATCTCGGCTCGGACGTTTTCCCCTACAGCTTGTAGCCGAACCTGCGCAAAAGATCGTGCCGCCAGGCTCGTCCGCTCTCGTCCTCGACGCCTTTCGGGCGCTCGCCGTCGATGACGCCGAGTATGCCGCGACCCTGTGCGCTCTCGGCGATCACGACCTCGACGGGGTTCGCCGTGGCGCAGAAGATGCCGCAGACCTCGGGCACCGCTTTCACGGCGTTGAGCAGATTGATCGGATACGCGTCGCGCATGCAGATGACGAACGTGTGGCCGGCCGCGATCGCCTCGGCGTTCGATCTCGCGAGCGCGATCATCTCGTCGTCGTTTCCGGACCAGCGGACGAGACAGTGCCCCGACGCCTCGCAGAACGCGACGCCGAATTTGATCCCCGGTACGGACGCGACGGCGGTTTCATGCAGATCCTCCACCGTCTTGATGAAATGCGACTGGCCGAGGATGAAGTTCACGTCCGCCGGCTTCTCGACGGCGACCGTTTTGAGCTCCATGCCGTGCCTCCCTCCTGCAGGATTCCGATCCCGCGCCGCCGGACGGCGCCTAGAATATCCTCCAGCGCGGCGCGAGGCGACGCTTGAGCTCGTCGAGCATGATGCGCGTGGACTGCTCGATGTTCGCGTACTGCTCGGGGCTGACGTACCTGCGCCGCTCCGGAATCTCGAGGCGCATCGTCTCGCCGAGCGCGCCCCTCACGATTGCGAGCCATCCCTCGCTCACGTACGGCCCGTACCCGCTGAGAAAGAGATCGACGAGCGGAACGCCGTTCCGCCGCGCGTGCTCCGCGACGCTCCGGATGAGGCCGCTCAGCTGGTCGATGTCGAGGCCGAGGTTCGTGAGCGTGTCCGTGTAGAGCGGGTCGCTCCCGCCGTTTCGAATGATCGCTCCCGGCCGGAACTCGTCGATGAGCGGGTGGACGATCTCGCTCATCGCGCGTTCGTAGAGCGGGCCGTCGGCGAGCATCGGCATCGGAATGTTGACGGTGAAGCCTTCGCCCGCGCCGCTTCCCGTCTCGGAGACGAAGCCGACCCCGGGGTACAGGGTGTGGGGATCCTGGTGGATCGAGATGAAGAGCACGCGCGGGTCCCCGTAGAATATGTCCATCGTCCCGTTCCCCTGATGGGCGTCGGTGTCGAGCACGGCGACGCGCTCCATCCCG
>DHHB01000040.1:16521-71852 GCA_002403075.1 bacterium UBP1_UBA4783
CCGACGATGAGACGCGCGGCCTTCACGGATCCCGGCAGGAGCTGCGTGTCGGGCGAGAGATAGCCGCGGCGCTTTTCGAGCGCGACGACCCGCTCGATGTAGGAGAGATCGTGGACGAGGGCGAGTGTTTCGTCGGAGGCCGCTTCGGCCTCCCGGATGTCGAGCCGCCCGCGGACCGCGGGAAAGCGGCGGCCGAGCTCGTCGAGAAAGCGCGCGAAACGGATCCCCTGAAACGGATGGCTCGGTCCGAAGTCGTACGAAGAGAACTCGTGATGATAGTAAAAAGGTACGCGCATACGGGCCTCGTGTCCGGGTGGAACGCTCCGCGGAGGGCCGCGCTCCGGCACGAAGCCCGGCTCGCGGCCCTACGGAAGCGTGATATTGTACTCGCGGATCTTATTATGGAGATGCTGCCGCGAAACATCAAGGAGTTCCGCGGCCTTGCTGACCCGCCAGCCGGTTCTCCCGAGCGTTTCGACGATGATCTGCCGCTCGAGCGTCTTGAGCCTCTCCTTGAGCGAGAGTCCCGACTCGATGTTCCCGAGTGCGGAGACCCCCTCCCCGATCTGCGGAAAGTGCGGGGCCTTCAGCACCTTCGAGTCGCCGCAGAGGGCGAGGCCGCGCTCGATCGTGTTCTCGAGCTCGCGCACGTTGCCGGGCCACGCGCTGAGAAGAAGGAGCTTCATCGCGTCGGACGAGATCGCGACGCCGCTTTTGCCCATCTTCGCCGCGTACTTCTTGAGAAAGTGCTCGGCGAGCGGCATGATGTCGTCGCGCCGGTCGCGCAGCGGCGGGATCGTGATCGGCACCACGTTGAGGCGGTAGTAGAGATCGCTTCGGAAGAGGCCCTTCGCCACGTCATCCTTGAGATCGCGGTTCGTCGCCGCGATGACGCGGACGTTGACCTTGCGGTCGGCGTTCTCCCCGACGCGCCTGATCTCGCCCTCTTGCAGGGCGCGCAGCAGCTTCACCTGGAGCTCCGCCGGCATCTCGCCGACCTCGTCGAGGAAGATCGTGCCGCCGCTCGCCGCTTCGAAGAGCCCCGCCTTGTCGCTCGTGGCGCCTGTGAAGGCCCCTTTCTTGTGCCCGAACAGCTCGCTTTCGAGCAGATTCGGGGGCATGGCGCCGCAGTTTATCGCGACGAGCTGGCCGTTTTTCCGGGGGCCGTTGAAATGGATCGCCCGGGCGATGAGCTCCTTGCCGGTGCCGGTCTCTCCCTGTATGAGCACCGTCGTCGTGAGCGGTGCCACTTTCTGAATCGTGATGAAAATCTCCTGCATCGTCTTGCTGTGGCCGATGATGCCTGAGAACTGGTAGCGCCCCGAGAGCTCTTCGCGCAGCTGCAGGTTCTCTTGCGCGAGGTTCTCCCGCGAGACGACGAGCTTGCCGTGGAGCTTCGCGTTCTCGATCGCGATCGCGGCCTGGGAGGCGAAGGCCTCTATGACGGACATATCCTCCGGCGCGAAAACCGACGAGACGCGGTTCGAGTCGGTGTAGATGACGCCGATGACCGAATCGCCGATCGTGAGGGGCACGCAGACCGCGCGCTGCAGGTTGAGATCGATGACGCTCTTCTGATCCTTGAAGCGCTCGTAATCGAGAATATTCGAGATGAAGAGCGGCTCCGCGCTCCGGGCGACGTCGTTCACGATGCTGCGGCTCACGGTGAACTCGTCTTCGGCGAGCGAGCGTTTTTCGCGATCGCGCGCGATCCGGAACTCGAGCGCGCCCGATTCGGCGGAGAGCATGAGAAAACCCCGGTCGGTGTCGGCGAGATGGATCGTCGAATCGACGATCTTCTCGAGCACCTCGTCGAGATCGAGCGTGGAGCTGAGCGCCTTTGTGGCGTCGGAGAGCGTTTCGAGTTTCGAGACCTTGTGCTCCATCTGGGCGAGCGTCCGGGCGAGGTTCTCCCCGGATTTCACGGCCCCTGAACGGCCGATTTCCTCGAGATCTCCCCGCGCCTCGTCGAAGAAATCGGCCGCCCGCGCCGCCTTTCGCCCGCTCCGGTCGTTATCCGTGTCCTTGTTGTTCATGCGTGTGCGCTCCTGTTCTCCCTGAACGTTTCGCGTGTTTCGAAAGATGTTCGTCCGAACATGCGGCGGCGCGCCGTGTGCGCGCGCGGCGGGCCGGTTTTTCGAACGGCCCGATCGATATGACAAGCGGTTGCGTGGTTTCGCGGCGAGAAAGGATCCGCCGGGTACGCTTCTTGTACTTCGGCGCGACGGAGGTGATTCACGATGGAGACGAAACGGCCCGGTGATCCCGACGACCCGTTCCTGCGGTGAGCGAGGGGCGAAGAGCGAGGGGCCGTCATCCCGCACACGCCGGAACAGTGCAGAACCGCGGGTTTGCGACACCAGTGCGGATTCCCGGAGAGAGATCCCTCCGGGAGGAGGGACGTGTCGAGCTTCCCAATGAGTTCTTCCGGGCACCTCAGTGCCATCTAGGCCTCCCGAACTCCAGAGTCCGGCCTGTGACCGAACCTGCAGCGCCTGATCGGTTCGACCTGAGAAGGACCACTGAGAATCTAACTCTCTCCCGGGCACACTCTCGGGATTGACGGCCCCTGCATCGATTCTTCGACTGCTGGCAACCCCCTGCGATAGCCTTCGATTTCCTATCGCTCCCGACTGTATCCAATGATTCCCCGGCGCAACCGCCGTGCCATGCCCGATTGCGCATGCTAGAGTCATATAATATATTGATAATAAATGCGTTAAGCATATCTAACGGCACGGATTCCCCGATCGAGAAGGCATCGAAGTGTAAATGATTGTTTACACAACGTAACCATATGTCTTCGAACAAGCTATCATTAAAGGAATTATATAGCTGTAAACAAAAATTGACAAGTGTCATATTTTGTTTACACGCTTGACATTACGGATGCGTCTATGATAGACTTTATAATAGTTCGGTAGGCGGCTCGCACATTTCAGGGTCACGGCAGATTTTCCAATGCGCTTTGGGCCTTTTTCCGGTCGAGGCACTATGGAAAATTTTCATAAGCGGGCCGCCTTTAATATCGCCTTCCTTATCCTCCTCATGACGGCATTCGCCCTTCCCGAGACGGCGCTCGCGCGCGATCCATACGCGGGCGTGTATGACGCCGGCGTCGAGGCCGTCGTCGGGGGCGAGCCGGGGGAGGATCCGCACCTTCGGGTAACGCCGATCGAGCCGGTGAAGGACAGCGGACCGCTCGGTGCGACACCGCAGGGGGGTGCCGGGGACAGCAGGTATTTCTTCTTGGGTGCATGGGAGGAAGAGAGCGGACCTGGTTCTCGGGTGAATCGCTCGTGGCGATTGATACTCCAGATGTGGCTCTGGACTCTGCAGCGGTAATTCACTGGGAACGAGCGCGATGCAGGACAGAAACGAGACGATCGAAAAGCATCTGGCTCACGCCGAGTCGTCGTACCGCCGCGGCGCGTATCGCGACGCGCGCGATTGTGCGAGACTCGCGCTCGATCTCTGCGCAGGAGCGGACGTCCCGCGGGAGCTCCAATGCCGCGCGCTCGTTCTGTCCGCGAAAGGCGCCTACTGCGCCGGAGCGTTCGAAGAGAGCCTCGCGCATCTCGACGCTGCACGCTCTCTTATCGGGGAGCTTTCGTCGGAGCGCGGCGCCGTCCTCGCGGGCGAGGCCGCCGTCGTGCGAGCGAACGTGCTGCGCCGGCAGGGCAGATTCGCCGACGCGCTCGATACGCTCGCGGTGGTCCCCGACGACGGCGCCGACCCCGCCGCGCTCGTCGAACGGCTTCTCATCGAGGGTGCCTGCCGCTTCTATCTCAACGACCTTCCGCGCGCCGAGGACCGGCTCGAGGCGGCCCTCGGGCTCTCGATACATTACAACGACGCCCGGATGAAATCGCGCGTTCTCGTCATGCTCGGGCTCGTCGCGCAGATCAAGGGACACCATGAGGCGGCTCACGAGTATTTCGAACGGGCCGGAGAGATCTGCCGCGGGATCGCCGACTACTACGGCGAGGCGGCCGCCGCGCTCAACGCGAGCATAGCGCTCTATCGGCGGGGCTATTTCACGCGGGCGGCGGAGAGCGCGGAGCGGGCGCGGGCCATCTTCGAGAACATCGGGTGGAGTCTCGGAGCGTGCCGCGCCACGCTCTCGCTCGGCAACGTCGCGAAGTACCGTGGCGAGGACATTCGGGCGCTGCGGCGATACCGGGAGGCGCGCCGGATCGCCGGCCGGCTCGGCTTCGCGCGCGAGAGCGCGCTCGCGCTCGAGTTCACGGGGGATGTGCTGGCCTCGCGCGGCCGGCACGTGGCGGCCGAGCGATGCTACGGCGAGGCCCTCCGACTCGCCGAGGCGACCGCTCCCGAAGGGGACGTCGTCGTCGAGATCAACCGCCGTCTCGGAGAGCTTCTCGTCTCGCTCGGGAGGGTGGACGCGGCGCTTCCGTTCTTTCGTAGGGCGCTGCGATTCTCCCAGAGACTCGGCGACAGGCTCGAGGAAGGGGCCGTGCTGCGCGGTCTCGCGAAGGCGTCTTTCCTTCTCGGCGCCCCGGAGCGGGGGAGGAACCTTTTCGTCCGCGCGATCGATACGCTTCGATCCGCCGGATGCGATTTTGAGCTCGCGCGGACGCACGCCGCCTTCGCCGAGATCCTGCTCGGCGCGGCCGACGGGCGGCCCGAGGCGCGCGGGGAAGAGGAGAGCGACGGCCCCGCTCTCGATGAGGCCTGGCGGAACGCCGTCGAGGCCGCGCACCTTTTCGGCGGCATGGATGCCGAGTCATGGAAAGTCGCCGCGGAACGGCTCGCGATGAATGCCGCCGCGGGACGTGAGCGGCGCGCCGCCGCGGCGCCGGCCGTTCCGATCGCCTCGCGCGTCATCGAGATCAGACCGTCGCCCGGCATGTATCTCTGCGACGGCTTCGTCGCGATATCCGTTTCGATGCTCGAGACGTGGAAGCAGATACGTTTCGCGGCCGCGTTCGACCGCCCCGTACTCGTGACGGGAGAAACCGGAACCGGCAAGGAACTCGTCGCGCGGCTGATTCACGATTTGAGCGAGCGGGGAGAGCGGCCGTTCGTGGCGCTCAATTGCGCGGCGGTTCCCGATCATCTCTTCGAGAGCGAGTTCTTCGGACACCGCCGCGGCAGCTTTACGGGCGCGCTCCTCGATCGCGTCGGGCTATTCGAAAGCGCATGCGGCGGCACCCTCTTCCTCGACGAGGTTGGCGAGCTCACGCCGCTGCAGCAGGTGAAACTCCTTCGCGTTCTGCAGGAGGAGAAGATCCGGCGTCTCGGCGAGAACGTCGAGCGGCCGGTGAACGTTCGCATCATCTCGGCGACGAATCAGGATCTCGAGGAGAAACTCTCGAATCAATCGTTTCGAAAGGACTTTTTCTACCGCATCAACGCGGAGCACATCCACGTGCCTCCCCTCAGGGATCGGCGGGAGGACATCGTCCCGCTCGCGGCGCATTTTCTCGCGTCGGGATGCTCCGGCGCGAAGCCCGTCGCAAAGGTCGAGCTCGCGGCGCTTCGTAGTCTGCAGCGCTACGCGTGGCCGGGCAACGTTCGGGAGCTCATGGCGGTGCTCGAGCGAGCCCGGCATATCGCCTCCGGCGGCGTCATCGCCGTCGATATGCTGCCCGAGCGGATCAAGGCGGCATCCTGCGCGGGAGAGCCCGCGGCGAACGAGCGACGCGAGCGTGTCGCGGACCCGGTGGAACGGCTGCGCCGCGCACTCGAGGCCTGCGGCGGCAACAAGAGCGCGGCCGCCCGCTGGCTCGGCATCTCCCGCGGAACGCTGTACAAGGAGCTTCGCCGCTGCGGCCTTCGGGATCTCGCGAACGGGCGCGCCTGCGCCTCGGGTTGATCTCTCCTGTCTCCTTCGTGAACACATTGAACAAGTCGACGATTCGGCGCAGCCCGCGAAGCGACATCGGCTTGCGTTCGTGGGGTGGAGTCCACCCGTAAACACTGTGAACAACGGGAGAGGGAGGAGGTCCGGCGATGCGATCGGGAACCTCGGTTGGGGCGCGTCCGTCGCGCGGCACAACTCCTTTGCCAAGAAAGCGTTACCGTGACGCTTTCGCCTCCCGAGATTGTCTCCGGCATGCGCGCGGCAGTGGCACGAATGATGTTATAGGGAATGGGTGCGAGCAGAAAGCCAGGCCGATTCGGGTGACCCTGAACGGCGTGGCGGCACTACTGAAAAAGAACCATTCGGAGCTACGGTCCGCTCTTTGTCCCCCCCATCGCGCAACCGTGCCGTAGTCAGGATGGTTCTTTTTATTGCGGGAAACGAAGAGGGCCGACGGCCGATCTACTTGGTCCGTTTCTTCAGATCCTTGATCTCGTCGAAGATCCTCTTGCGGCTCGGCACCTCGAGGTAGGAGATTTTGAGCTCTTCCTCGTCGAGGGTTTCGGTGATCTGTTTCAGCGTCTCGATCGCGTCCTGAAAATAATCGATCGCTTTCCCGTACTCGCTCCGATCGCGGTGATAGAGCGCGAGCTCCCGCTGTATCTGCCAGGTGTTCTCCCTCGTCCCCATCTTTTTGCTCGCGCGCAATCCCTCGGCGAGAAGCGCCCGGGCGTCGTCGTCGCCTGCGCATCGGGCGATCATTCCTCTGCCGAGCATGAGAAACGGCTTGAGATACTCGCAGTGGATTTCGTCGTAGATTTTCACTGCTTGCTTGATGCTCCGCGCCGCTTCCTTGATCTCCCCGAGCGTGGCGAGCAGAATGCTCTTCTGGACAAGCGCGAGAACGACGTCGTCCCGATCCTCGGCCTTCTTGAAGAAGGCAAGGGCCTTGTCCGCAAAGGTGAGGGCTTTCTTGTGCCGCAGATTGATGTGGTGATAGGTCGAATAGCACATGTTGTAGTGGCCGAGACCGATTGCGCTATTGAAATTAGCTGCGCTTAGACGCAACATATGCATTTTTGAAATAAACCTCTTCTCGAACGATTTGCCCAAGAGAGCATATAGTTGCGCCGGTTTGATGTTGGACGTTGAACCGATCTGAGTTATGCTGCGCTCTCGCGCGAGCCTTTCTGTGTGGTTTATTGATGCCATTGCTTGTCCGTAGTCGCCCAATGCTCGATAGGCTAGAACAATATTATAGCCTGCATTTACGGCCTCCGATAATTGGTTGTAACGGATTGCAAGGGAATAAGCATTCTTAATGTTTGCAAGCAACAAGGGGTAATTCCCTCTTGCATAGTAATTGCCGCAAATGCTGTTTAAACTCTGAATCATTCCCTGCATGTCATCATGTCTTTTCTCTATTGATAATTTCTCTTCAAGATGAAGTAGCTGATCTTCGTACTCACCTGATAAAAAACTGACTGAACCGAGACAATGATGTATTGCTTTTCGCGCGTTGTCGTTTGCTCTGGGCAGATATCGTTCAAGCAAATGAAGGTTAGAACGCAGCTTCTTCATATCGCCCCCTCTTTTGTATCTATGACAAAGCTTCGCTAGGGCGATGAGATACATATTCAGGTCAACTCGCTTGAATAGGGCTTGTGCCATTTCGAGATAATACGTTTTTCTTCTTTTGGATAAGTCTCCGAGAATCAAATAGATCTCTGCCGTTAGATGCTCCATTTGTTTGTTACGAAGGATATGCCTTGCCTTTCTTGCGGAGACCAGTGCAGCCCTTGAATCTCCAAGGCTCTCAAAGATGTATGACAGTTTCATCATGTAACTAGCCTTGATAATAGGATGCTGCTCATTCCGAATAAGCAAAGTGTAGGATTCAACAGCTTCATGGAGCAATCCGGCCTGGTGCTGAAGCGGTGCAAGCCAGGCATATACTTGTGAACAATGTGCCGGAATGCCCATGCGAAGTGCGAAATTCTTGAGATGGATAAAAAAATGCAGGCAATCATATGGCATGTAGTATGAGTAGAGATTATTTGCTATTTCCTGCCCATGCATCATAGCTTTGTCAATATCATTGCCATCAATGTAATGACGAGCAATCCTTATAAATTCGTTTGGCTCCGCAGCCGAGAGAAAAGCTGCGACTCGAAGGTTCCGTTCCTTGAGCCGATCAGCGTGACAATTCTGGATAATGGCTTCTCTGTAGCTCGGATGGGCAAAGGAGATAAAGCCATTCGGCCGAGCGAGAATAATTGCTTTGGCTATGAGGGCGTGCTTAGCGCTCTCCCAAGATGGAATCGTGCTTCCCGCAAGATCGGCCAAGCGATCAGACGATATTTCGTGGTTGAGGATCGCGAGAAGCTCGAGCAAGTTCCTCTCGTCTTCCTTGAGGTCACCAAGTATTAGCTCGAGGCCCCCCTTGCTTTCGATGGGGATGTCGCTTTGAGCGAAGAGTATCCTATTGAAAGTCCATTTGCCGTCCTCGCGTCGAATTATCCCCTGGGAAAGGAGATGTCTGAGCGCAGTTTCGATTACGAGAGGGAGTCCATGGGTTCTGGTCAGAAGATGCCCACGCTCGCTGTCCGAAAAGAGCTCTTCGCCGAATGTCCCGAGGAAATAATCCTTCAATACATTATCCGAAAAACCCTCGACATCGAGAAACGCCGCATCCGGTGAAGCTCCGAGCCTCGCAACGAGCCTCGATACTTCTTCGGTTGGATGGACATCCTCATTGAGACTCAGCACGATCTTGATATTTGAATCAGCGAGATCCAGATGAGTAAGAATCTGATTCACAAATCGCACGTGATCCGGGCCGAGCCTGTCGATATCCGGAAGGATCAATACAGTGGGGCGACGGGATGCAATCTCGTGAAGAACGTCGACGATATAGTTCATAAGGACGAGGGATCGCTGTTCCATGTCGCCGGAATCGACCACATCCTTGAAAGATTGCGCGCTCGAAAAGATTGTCGAGGTTTTATCGAGCAATATCCGTTGCTCAGGACCTGGAAGCTGGTCCGAGACGATTCGAACAAGCTCTTTCATAGAGAAATAGTTGTAGGGAATCGACGAGAGATCGATGATGAACCGTTGTTTAAGTTGCTCCGCCTGAGCCACCTTGCGAATGATGGACTTTTTCCCCACACCTCGCGGGCCCCTCAAAACGAGCACTTTCTTTTCTTTCTGTCGCTGACGGAGAAACTGGGCTATCTCATCGAGCTCCCTCTCTCTATCGACGAAAACGGGATGAATGGTTGGTGCGCTTTCTGCATCAAGAGAGAGCACTTTGGTTCTGAACGAGTCTCGTGCGGCCTTTGCGCTTGAGGGACGCTGCAGCGGATCAGCGTCGCAGAGATCGAGTATGAATGATGCGATGGATGATGGATTCTTGACGCTTGCTCCGGATAATTTCTTGCTCATTCCATCGTAGCGATGCTTGAGCAACTCATCTGCAAGATCAATGGCTGCGGGAAAATCGAGATTTTCGATCGATTCGCAGAGGCTGGCGCCGAGGGCATATAGATCGGTTGAGGGGCTCTTGCGCGCTCCCGACTGCAGAATTTCCGGCGCGAGGAAGCGCGGCGTGCCGCTTACCCCTCTGCTTCGACCTGCGCCGCTCGACGTCAATCCGAAATCGAGCAGCTTGGCACTAAGCGAAGTCCCGGTGGCTGCTATCATTACGTTTTCGGGCTTGATGTCTCCGTGAACGACGCCGTTCTCATTAAGGAATTCGAGAGCGGCAAGAAGCTGATCGATAAGAGCGGGTACCGCGTTGAGATTGCCGGCACCGCCCAGGAACGACCTCAAATCCGCGCCTTCGAGGTATTCCATGGTGAAGTAGAAGAGCCTCGATTCGAGAGTTCCGAAATCGTATACGCGAACGAGGTTCGGATGCTGGAGCTTCGAGAGGACCTTGAATTCTTTCATCAAGGACGCGCGGATTGTTGAAGAATCCTGGGAGATTGTTTTAAGAGCGAGGACGCGATCGAGCTTCGAATCGAAGACGCGATAGACCTTTCCGAAACCGCCCTCGCCGATGATCGATTCGATTCTGTATCTCGACGGCAACCCCACGATCTCTGACATGGTGCCCATGGTAACGGCGCGGCGGGCGGAAGCCAATAAAAAACCCTCTCAACCAAGAGAGGGTTTTTCGGCACTCGAATTGATACGCCTTGCCTATGGCTTGAATGGATCCACCTTATTATTATGGTCATCTCCGAATTCGCTGAAGTGCTCCAGCCTCGCCTTCACGCCCTCGCTGTCCATGTAGCTTCCGATGCTTTCCCAGAGGCCGGTCACTTCGTTGTGCCACAGGATGTTGTGATCGCCATCGACCGTCGCCACGACCTCCATCGGCAGCGACAGGATAACCTCGGCCTTGAACTGGATGCCGTGCGGCCCGAGGCGAACCATCGCCTTCGGGAACTCGGGCATCTCGATCGTGATTTCGGTGTCTTTCTCGACCGCGCCGGGCGCGAAAGAGAGACTGAAATACCCGTTGCTCACGACGCCGCCCTTTTCGGCGGAGATCATGCCGGAGGCAACGGAGCTGCGCATGATGGCATCGGACTCCTTGGAGGCGGATAGAAGCGTGGCGAAAGAGGGGTCTTCAACACCGGGCATGAGGAGGGAATCGTTCGAGGGGGCGACAGGAGAGTAGGTCCCACACCCTAGGGCAGCCAGTACACTGAGGGAGGAGATCGCCATCAGGATTCTGAGGGCTCTTTTCTTTCCACCACGCATTCTACCCACCTCCTCGGGGTATCACAGCCTCTTGTTCAACTGCCCGGTATAAAGGCAACCGAGGTGCCACGGGCCGCCCGCAGCCCCGACGGCAAGGACCCGAAACACCCCGGAGAGGGCCAGCCGCACGATCGACAGGCGTCGCGCGCGGCTTCATCTCGTTGCCATTAAAACGATTGCATCCGGTTCAGCCGCGGCCGGGAGAAAGTCGCTTTTCCTTCGAATCGGCGTACTTTCCTGCGGCACGGACGGGCCGACCGGGCTCGCGTCTGGGTATTTTTCATGATGAATGGGGAGCGAACGGAGGGATCGGGAGGAGATTCGAAGCTATTTGCTTATCAATTCGTCGATTGCGTCGGACGGCTCAAACGAGCCATTTCGGAGATTTTCCTTGGCGGAGAAGGGATCGATTCCGAATTTTTTCAGCTTGTATCTCAGAGTTCCTCTTCCTACCCGAAGAAGCCCCGCCGCGCGGGTGACGTTGCCCCGTGCACGGGCCATGGCGGCTTCGACGAGAGCGCGCTCGGCGGCCTCGAGGGATATGCCGCAGGGTGGCATATCGATGACGATTCGATCGGCTTCTTTCCGGATGGGGAGCGGAGTTTCCGACGCGTCCCTCGAGAAGGGGAAATCAGACGGTTCGATCGTGCCCGTGGCGTTGAGAAGCACGGCCCGCTCGATCGCGTTGATGAGCTCGCGAATGTTGCCGGGCCACCGGTAACGCTCGAGGGTCTCGAACGTCTCCTCGGTCAGTTTAACGGCTCCCTTGCTCATGCGGGCGGCGAAACGGCGGGCGTACTCGGCCGCGATGGGGCGGATATCCGCCCGGCGCTCCCGAAGGGGCGGAATATTGATTTCGACGACGTTCAGCCGGTAATAGAGGTCCTCGCGGAATCGCCGCTCCGCCACCGATTGCCGCAGGTCGCGATTGGTCGCCGAGACGACGCGCACGTCCACGGGCAGAAACCGAGTGCCGCTCAAGCGCCGTATGACGCGCGAATCGAGGAATTTCAGCAGCTTCGCCTGAAGCGCGTAATCGATTTCGCCGACCTCGTCGAGAAAGATCGTGCCGTTGTTGGCGCATTCGAAAAGCCCCATCTTCTCGGTCCGCGCGTCGGTGAACGCGCCCGGCTCGTAGCCGAAGAACTCGCTTTCGAGCAGGTTGCGCGGTATCGCCGCGCAGTTGACGTCGATAAACGGACCCTCGCGGCGCGGGCTCGCGAGATGCATCGCGCGGGCGAGCGCGCCCTTTCCGGTTCCGCATTCGCCGGTGATCATGATCGAGGTCGTGTCGCTCTCCGCCACTTTGCGCGCGAGCGCGAGCACTTCGAGCATCCGATCGCTCACCCCGATGATCTCCTCGAAGCCGCCTCTTTCGCGCGTGCGCTTCTCGACGGCGCTGCGCCGCGTGCGTTTCCCGATGCCCTGCGCCGCCATCGCGAGGATCTGCGAGAGGTCCTCGGCGCGGTACGGGGCGTGGAGAATATGCCGGGCGCCGAGGATGAGGGCGAGACGGTCGCCGGCAGGGTGATTCGGCGGAAGAAGGAGAACGATCTGCGTCTGGGCGTTCCGCTCCCGCCAGTCGCGAAGCGCCGGCACGCCGTCATTCGCGTCTCCCGTGCCGAAGCCGTCGGGCACGGAGAGAAGGAGCAAGTCCGGCGCGCTCTCCCTCTCGGCGGCGACGAAGGATGCGGTCGAATCGCAGCGCTCCGCCCGCCATCCGCGCTCCTCGCTGATCTTCGCGAGACGCTCGCGGCTCTCGTCCTCGGCCTCTATAATGGAAAGATGGAGGCTCGACATAACGCGCTCATCCGTTCCTTCGCTGCGCCGAAAAGGGTAATCCTCAATAAACGAGCAAGATGCGTGCCCTCGGAGTGGTGAGTATTTGAAAGAAATCCCGCGATTTGCTATGTTTTACACGGCAATCGTTTATGCCCTCGGCCGTTCTCGAAAGGGGAGAAAAAACGTGACGATACGCATGCGGCGCGCGGTGCTCTGGCTCGGAGTCGTCCTCCTGGCCTCTGCGGGCTGCGGAAACGATACGGCGACCCTGACGAAGGATCCGCCCGATATCGACGAGCTCTCTCCGCTGACGGTGGGATTCGGAGACACGTTGACGATCACGGGCTCCGGATTCAACGCCGAAGCGGCCGCGAACCGCATCGTTCTTTCGTCGGGGAGATTCGACGATCCCGCCTCGCGCCGCGTGGTCGTTCCCTTCGCGGGCTCGCGGACGGAGCTTCGGGGCGTCGTCCCTGACGGCGCGTTCACGGGAAACGCGCGGATCGAGGACACGGAGCCGCTGTCGGGGCTTCCTCTCGCCGTTCCTCAGCCGCAGTTGCCGTCGAACGCGATGCCGCTCGGCGTCCGGCTCTCGACGGGCGAGGTCGGGAAGGCGTTCTTCTCCGGAACGGGCTACGAATTTTCGGCCGTCGCCGGGC
This sequence comes from bacterium UBP1_UBA4783, assembly GCA_002403075.1. Lineage (GTDB taxonomy): Bacteria > Krumholzibacteriota > Krumholzibacteriia > Krumholzibacteriales > Krumholzibacteriaceae > SSS58A. The sequence goes on from DHHB01000040.1 coordinate 29,563, forward strand.
CGTCGGGGGCGGACTATCTCGTCGTGCTCTTCAGCGACGCGGCGCCGCCCGCCGCTTCATGGACGTATACCTACCATATCGCGGCGGTCGGGAGCGGGGTGCTCATGGCCGGCGAGACGGCCGCTCCGGATCGAGGATACGCCGCCGCCGGCGAGGCGCCTTCGAGGAACACGGACGCCGCGCCCGCGCCGCTCATCCCGGACGGCCCGCGCAAGCGCGAGCTCGACAGGCGCATCGATGAGCAGCTTCGCGAGCTGCTCGGACGGCCGGGCGGATCGTCCCGAGGGCCCCGGACGGCGCCCCGCCCGAGCGTCGCGGCCGGAACGCCGGCAGCGACGGCGCAGTTCAAGGTCCTAAGGGACGTTTCAGCGAGCCTCGTCGATCCGGCGAGCTACGTGATCGTGACGGCCGATCTCAAGTTCGAGGGCGCGCACACCCTCCTCTACGTCGACGTGAACACGCCGGCGGCTGATCTCACGCAGGCCGAGGCCGAGGCCCTCGGACTCGCGTTCGACGATGGGATCTACGACGCGAACAGACTCGCGTTCGGGAACGAGTCGGACATCAACGGCGACGGCAAGGTCGCCGTCCTCATGAGCCCCGTCGTGAACGGCCTGACCGATCCCGGATCGGCGTCGACTCGGGGGTTCATCGCGGGGTATTTCCTGCCGAACGACCTGCTGCCGGCCCTCGTTCCCGCGGGGGCGACGAACGCCATGGAGATCTTCTACTCCATCGTGCCCGATCCGGCGGGACAGTGGGGCAACGTGTTTCCGAAGGACAAGGTGCTCCCCATCATCGAGGGGGTGCTCGCGCACGAGTTCTTCCACATGATCATCTTCAACTACCGCGTGCTCATCTACGGGCGCGGCGTGAGCGGCGACTACATCGAAGATCTGTGGCTCGACGAGGGTCTTGCCCACATCGCGGAGGACGTGAACGGGTACGACGGGAGCAACGTCGCGCGCGCGAACCTCTTTCTCGCGGACCCGGGAAACGTGACGCTCATTTACGGCGGCGACGATCTCGAGGAGCGGGGCGCCTCCTTCCTTTTTCTTCGCCTTCTCGGGGACCGGTACGGCGACGCGATCTTCCGATCCCTCGTCCAGACGAAGCGGATCGGGACCGCAAACGTCGCGGCGGCGTCGGGGGCGGTCTTCAAGGAGCTCTTCGCCGACTGGGTCGCCGCCCTCTACCTGAGCGGCCGCGGCATCACGGACGATCCTCGCTTCAACTACACGTCGCTCGACATTCTCGCGGACTTCAGGTCGCCCTACGCGGCGCCCGGGAGCGTGTCGCCCGCCGGCATCGACGGGTTCGTCAAAGCGATGGCGCCCGAATACATCCTGTACGCCGTGCCCGCGTCGGGCGCGATCGATTTCTCGATCGGGGGAGATCCGACGGGGAGGTTCAATGCGGTCGTCATTCGGCTCCGCTAGGGGAGCTCTTCTCGTCCCTTTTCTTTTTCTCGCGGCCTGCTCCGCCCGGCGCGTCCCGCCGGCGCCGGCGACCGACCCGGCCGTTGTCCTCGAGGGGGTGATCGCGATCGCCGGCCTGGGAACGTTCGACCGCGACGTCGTCCTCTACGACGAGGGAGGTCCGATCTGCCGGCTCACGGGCGGTAGCGCCGAGCTCGAGCTCCGGAACCTCGCCGGACTCGGCGTCCGCGTCACCGGGCGCCTCGCGGGCAGGACGAACGATATCCCCGAGTTTCTCATCGACCGGTGGGAGCTGCTGCCGGTCGACGGCCGCGAGCCCGTCGTCGGCGTGATCGAATCGCGAAACGGCGTTCCGTATCTCGTCGTAGAGCGGAACGCGTTCGAATACCGTCTCGGCGGGCCGCTCGCCGGGGCGCTCGAGCCGTTATCCGGGTTCAAGGTATGGGTGGCGGGGGAGGAGCGTCCCGCCGGCGAGGAGGGCGCGCGCGAACGGACGCTCGCCGTCGCGAGCTACGGCGTCCTGCTGCCGCCGCGCTCCCTCAATCGCGCGCCTTGAGGCATTCGTCGAGATTCGCGTAGGATATGAAGCGTCCCCGCTCGAGCTGCTGGAAGAACACGCCGAGACGCTCGTAGCACTGATTCTCGATCCGCTCCCCGAACTTCTCCCTGAGACTTCCGGCGATCGCCCGGACGCTGCGCTTGCCGTCGATGAGGAGCCAGACCGCGGTTCCGATATCGTCGAGCTTGAGCTTGAACCGGCGCCGCCCGGGCGCGAGACGCGGTTCGACGAGGCGTCTCATGAGGCGGTTCCGAAAGCGCGGCATGAGCAGCGTGACGAGTCCGTCCTCGCCCGCCTCGTATTCGCCGATGCGCTCCGGAACGAGATCGAGCAGGTTCGCCTCGGGCCGTTTTTTCGATGGTTTCCCCATGAGCGGCTCCGCGAAAGAAAAATCCCCGGGCGCCCCGCGGCGCCCGGGGATCCGTTCGACACGTTACGCCTTCGTCCTGGCGTTCTGGATCGGGATCCTGATGAGCACGTACGCGAGGACGGCGAAGACGACCACCGAGAGGATCGGGCTGCCGCCCTCGATGATCGTCGGCAGGAGCGCCTTGCCGCCGGCCGCGACCACGGTGGCCGCGATGATGATGCCCATGAGCGCCTCTCCGGCGATGAGGCCGGAAGCGAGCAGGATGCCCGTGTTTTCGAGCTTTTCCTTGTTGAGACTCCGTTTCGACGTGATCACGTCGACGATCCACTTGATGATGCCGCCGACGAAGATCGCGAAGGTCGTGTGGAACGGCAGGTACATGCCCACCGCGACGAGCATCGGCGATTTGATGCCGATGAGGATGAGGCCGATCGCGAAGAGCGCGCCCATGATGACGAGCGCCCACGCCATGCTGCCCGTGATGATGCCCTGGCTCATCATGGCCATGAGCCCCGCCTGCGGCGCGGGAAGCGACTCCCCGCCGATGCCGCCCGTCGCCGCGTAGCCGACGTGGAGGAGCTGCAGCACGAGGGCCATGACGAACGCTGCGGCGATGACGCCGATCATGCAGCCCATCTCCATCGCGCGCGGCGTGCCGCCGAGGAGATGTCCCACCTTGAGATCCTGCATGATGTCTCCGGCGACGCCGCTCGAACAGCAGACGACGGCGGCGACGCCGAGCACCGCGGCGATGCCGAAGGCGCCCTTGACGCCGACGGCGACCATGAGGAGCGCCGCGATGATGAGCGTCGAGAGCGTGAGCCCCGAGATCGGGTTGTTGCTCGAGCCGATCGTCCCGACGAGGAATCCGGCGACGGCGGCGAAGAGAAACCCCGCGATCGTCATCACGATCGCCGCGACGATCGCGCCGACGAGGCTGTGGCTGAAGTAGTAATAGAGGACCGCGATCGGAATGATGAGCGCGACGATCCCGATGATCGTGATCGAGTAGGGGATGTCCTTGTCGACGCGGCTCACCACTTCACCCGAGCCGCCCTTGCCGATCTTGCTCAGATCCTTGAAGGCCCGCGCGACGCCCGCCGAGAGCGACTTGCGCATCCGGAAGAGCGTGAAGATCGCCGAGACGATCATCGTCCCCACGGCGAACGGGCGCACGTACGAGTTCCACACCGCGTTCTCGATGTTGAGCCAGCTCGTCGAATCCGAGAGGAACTGCTCGAATCCGCCGTTCACGAAGATGAAGAGCGGCGCGAGCATCATGTGGCCGATGACGCCGCCGGCGAACACGAACGCGGCGAGCTTCGGTCCGATGATGTAGCCGACGCCGAGCATGGCGGGGGAGGCGGCGGGCGTCTCGGTGAAGATAGCGCCCGTCGGATTCGTCGTCGCGCCGATATCCACGAGACGCGTCGTCCGCAGCGGGAAGTTGCTCATGGGAATTGGCCAGAACTTCTGCACGTAATCGGTGACGAGCTTCAGGCCGAAGTCGTTCCGGAAGAGCTCGATGAGGGCGGAGAGGCCGATCGCGCCGAACACGAACTTGGCGCCCGTGGCCCCGCCCTGTCCCGCCTTGACGATCTCCGCGCAGGCGACGCTCTCGGGGAACGGAAGGCTCGTGTCCTCGATGAGAACGCGGCGGAGGAAGATCACGAAGAGGACTCCGAGGATGCCGCCCACGAGCATGAGCGCGGTGCTCTGCCAGTAGTTGATGTTGCTCCAGATCGCGGCTCCCGAGCTCGGATCCTTCGCGATGAGGAACGCGGGGATCGTGAAGATGGCGCCAGCGACGAGGGCTTCGCCGACCGCGGCCGTGGTTCGGCAGGTGTTCTCCTCGAGGATGGTGCCCTTGAGCCCGCGCAACGCCGCCATCGCCATGACCGCCGCGGGGAAGGTTGCCGCGACCGTCATGCCGGCGACGAGGCCGAGATACGCGTTAGCCGCCCCCAGCACGATGGCGAGGACGGCGCCGACGATGAGGGCCGGCAGCGTGAACTCCTTCATGCTGGTCGCCGCGGGGACGTAAGGCTGGAACGGCTTGTCGGCCATTCGAGACCTCCTTCATTCGCACACCGGATTTCTATCCGACGGGCGTCGAGAAACCGACGCCCCGCAAATAGTATGCGGCATGGTAGCCCCGGCCCGGAAGGCAAGTCAAGAAAATGATACCGTCGCAATCTCGACACCCGCGCGCGGGCCGCGCCGTGTCTCCCGGCCGCAATCCTTCGTCGAATCGAGAGATCGACCGGCTACTCGCGCGGCGGTACGCCGCTTGCCATGGCGATGCGGCATGAGACGGATCGCGAAAGCCTTTCTCCATCTCGCGTGCGACCTGTGCGGCGCCGAGCGCTCCCGCATCCGGATCCTCGCCGGCGGGAACGAGCGGACCGTCTGCCTTCTCGACGAACGGTTCTCGCGAAGCGCGGAGGCGCGGCTCGCGCCCGCGGGACACCAACTCGAGCTTCTCGAGCCGGGGCCCGGGGAAGGGACCGGTTTCGAAAGCGCCCGCGGCCGCGCGCCCTGCGTGTTCGGCGAGACGTCGATCGACCGGGGTTTCGCGGGGAGCCCCGCGAACCGCGGCGAGTGGAGCCTGCGCCGGAACGCGGGCGGTCTCGATTTCGAGTTCGATCTCTCGCTCGACGACGGCGGCGCCCCGTTCGCGAACGAGCGGATGGTCCGCGCGGCCTCGCTCCTCGATCTCTTCGAGTCGGTTCTCGAGGGACGCGGTTTCACCGCGGGGCCCCCGCCCCGTCCCGCGCCTCGCCTCGTCGATTTCGATCCTCCGTTCGTCGGGCGCTCGGCGGCCATGGCCGAGCTCAGACGCGATATCCGCTCGGTGGCTCCGAGCGGCCTTTCCGTTCTCATCGAGGGGGAGAGCGGAACCGGCAAGGAGGTCGTCGCCAAGAATCTCCACAGGCTGAGCCCCCGGCGCGTCCGTCCTCTCGTCGTCACGAGCGCTCTCGAGGTGCCCCATTCGTTGCTGCAGAGCGAGCTGTTCGGGCACGTCGAGGGCGCGTTCACCGGGGCGAGCCGCGACCGTATCGGGCTCATCGAGAGCGCGAACGGCGGAACGTTCTTTCTCGACGAGATCGGCGAGCTGCCGCTCGCGCTCCAGGCGGCGCTCCTGCGCGTGCTTCAGGAGCGGGAGGTGCGGCGCATCGGCGAGAGCAGGCGCCGCCGGGTCGACGCGCGATTCGTGTTCGCGACGAACCGCGATCTCGAGGAGCTCGTCCGGAAGGGGAGGTTCCGGAGGGATCTCTACTTCAGGATCGCCGTCATGCGGCTTCGAGTGCCGCCGCTCCGGGCGCGGCGCGAAGACGTCGTGCCGCTGGCCGCTCATGTTCTCGGATGCTGCGCCGCGCAGGCCGGAGTCGAAACGCCCGCCCTCGCCGCGTCGGCTGTCCGGCGCCTCGTCGAATACGACTGGCCGGGCAATGTGCGAGAGCTCAAGAACGAGATGGAGCGCGCGTTCGCCCTGCACGGGGCAGAGCGCGCCATCGGCTCGGCCGCGCTCTCGCCGCATCTCGACGGTTCCCGCGGCGAGGCTGTAACCGCCGCCGCCGCCGGAACGACTATACCGGAGACGGTCGAACGTCTCGAGAGGGGGATGATCCGCGACGCGCTCGACCGCGCCGGGGGAAACCGCACGAGAGCCGCGGAGGCGCTCGGCATCACCCGGCAAGGTCTTTTGAAAAAGCTCAAGCGATATGGTATGTTGCCGTGAGCGGGGCGGGGCCGATCCGCCGCGGCGCCCGTCGCGCGATCTCATGCAGGTTTTCGCCCGGCCCGGCGTTATACTAGTGCGCGTCGGCACCCACGGATAGCGGCACACAGGGAGATGTCATGGCACAAGCGGTCAATCGAAAGAGGATGAGCGGCAGGAGGCTCGCCGCGTTTATCGTGATCGTCGCAGTCGCCGCGGCGGTCGCGGCCGCGGCGGTCTTGAAAAAGCGGGGCGACGCCGCGCGGACGCAGTTCCAGACCGAGGAGATCGCGCGCGGAGCGCTCGAAAACGTCGTCTCGAGCACCGGCACGATCGAGGCGGTCGGCACCATCGAGATCGGCACGCAGGTGTCGGGCACGATCGCGAACCTCTACGTCGATTTCAACGATCGCGTCCGCGCGAGACAACTCCTCGCCGTCCTCGACACCGTTCCGCTCCGGGCGTCGGTGCTCGACGCGCAGGCGAGTCTCAGGAGGGCCGAAGCGCAGCTCGAGAAGGCGGAATACGAATACCGGCAGAACCTGCCGCTTTTCGAGAAGGGGCTCGTCTCGGAATCGGAATTCGTGACGATCAAGACGAACGTGCCGTCGCAGGAGGCCTCGGTGCAGTCGGCGAAGGCCGCTCTCGAGCGCGCGAAATTCAACTTCGCGAACGCCTTCATCCGCTCGCCGATCAGCGGCACGGTGATCGAGCGCAACGTTGAGCAAGGGCAGACCGTCGCCGCGAGCTTCAACACGCCGAAGCTCTTTCTCATCGCGGAGGACCTCTCCCGCGTCGAGATTCACGCGCAGGTCGACGAGAGCGACATCGGCCAGATCAAGAGCGATCTGTCCGTCCGGTTCGAGGTGCCCGCGTATCCCGACAGGCTTTTCGACGGAACGGTGAAGCAGATACGTCTGGTGCCGACCGTGATACAGAACGTGGTGAATTATACGGTGATCGTCGACGCCGCGAACGACGACGGGCTCCTGTTGCCGGGCATGACGGCGACGGTGGATTTCCTCGTCGAACAGCGGGAGGACGTGCTGCTCGTGCCGAACGCGGCGATGCAGTTTCAGGCGACGCCGGCGATGCAGGAGGAGGCGCGCAAACAGATGCAGAAACGCCTCGAATCCGCGCCCGATTCGGTGAAAGCGCGCTTCGCCGCGCGAGGGGAGCGGATGGGAGGAAACGGCGGAGGGCGGCGCGGCGGCGGCACGGCTGCGACGCCGGGCGGAAGCGCCGCCGGAGCGGGGGCGGGTTCGCCGGGCGCGGAACAGACGCAGGGCGGCGGCATGCAGGCGGATATGGCCCGGATATGGTACGTCGACGATCAAGGCAAGCCGGCGATGGCCTTCTTCCGCAAGGGCGCGACCGACGGAAAGTACACGGAGGTTCTCCGCAGCCGCGATCTCAAGGAAGGGGTCAAGGTGATCCTCGGCTATGCGGTGACCAATCCCGACAAGAAGAAGGCGCAGGCCGCCCAGGCGTTCAGGCCGCGGATGTTCTGATCATGCCGGGTATCATAGAAACGAAACGGCTGACCAAGATCTACCGGATGGGCGACATCGAGCTCGCCGCGCTCCGGGGGGTCGATCTCGTCATCGAGCCGGGAGAGTTCGTGGCCGTCATGGGCGCCTCGGGCTCGGGCAAATCCACGCTCATGAACCTCCTCGGGTGCCTCGACGAACCGACCTCCGGCGAATACCGGCTCGATGGATTGGACGTCGCGGCGCTCGATCGCGACGAATACGCCGATATCCGGAACCAGAAGATCGGGTTCGTGTTTCAGGGATTCAATCTGCTCGCGCGAACCTCCGCGCTCGAGAACGTCGAGCTGCCGCTCCTCTATGACCGCGCGCGCCGTATCGACGATCCTCTGCGCGCGGCGCGGGATGCGCTCGAGCGGGTCGGACTCGGCGACCGGTTCGATCACGAGCCGAACCAGCTCTCCGGCGGGGAGCAGCAGCGAGTGGCCATCGCGCGGGCGCTCGTGAACCAGCCGTCGATCGTGCTCGCCGACGAGCCAACGGGCAACCTCGACAGCAGAACGTCCATCGAGATCATGGAGATATTTCAGGAGCTCAACGGCCGCGGGATCACGATCATCCTCGTGACCCACGAGCACGACATCGCGCACTACGCCGGGCGCATCATCGAGATGCGCGACGGGGTCATCGTCGGCGACGCGCCCGTGCGGGATCGCCGGGACGCGGCGATCGACGTCGCGGCGCTCAGGCGCTCCGGCGGCGAGGGAAAGGCGGCGCGGCCGTGATCGGATCCTTTCAGTTCAAGAACCTCATGAAAACCGCGTTCAGGAGCATCCTGAAGAACCGGATGCGGAGCTTCCTCACCTCGCTCGGCATCATCATCGGCGTCGCCGCGGTGATCGTCATGGTCGGCATCGGCGAGGGAGCCCAGAAGCAGATACAGGACGAGCTCGCCTCTCTCGGCACCGACGTCATGATGGTTTTTCCGGGCGCGAGCCGGTTCGGCGGCGTGAGCCGCGGCGCAGGCAGCTGGAGCCCCTTCACGCTGAGCGAGGTCGAGAAGATCCGCGAGAAGGCGACGGCTCTGCGGGCTCTTTCCCCCGTCGTCCGGGCCGGCGGCCAGGTGATCGGGGGAGGGAAGAACTGGAGCACGTCGACCTACGGCGTCGATCCCGAGTACTTCGTCGCGCGGAACTGGGACGTGGCGCTCGGCGAAATCTTCAGCACGCGGGACGTCATCAACCGCAAGAAGGTCGCGATCCTCGGCAAGACGGTCGCGGACGAGCTCTATCCGAGCGGCAATCCGATCGGGGAGCGCATCCGCATCCGGAACGTCCCCTTCGTCGTGATCGGCGTGCTCAAGCCGAAGGGGCAGAGCTCGATGGGTCAGGACCAGGACGACATCATCATCGCGCCCACGAACACCGTGATGTACCGTCTGCAGGGGCATCCGCGGATCGATTTTCTGATCGCGAGCGCCCGGTCTTCAGCCGAGGTCGACGCCGCGCAGGAGCAGCTCCGGAACATCCTGCGGGAGATGCGCAAGCTGCAGGACGAGGACGCCGACAATTTCAACATCCGCACGCAGGCGGACCTCGTCGAAACGGCCGCTGAGACCGCGCGGATGCTGACGCTCTTGCTCGCTTCGATCGCCGGCGTGTCTCTCGTCGTGGGCGGCATCGGCATCATGAACATCATGCTCGTTTCCGTGACCGAGCGGACGCGCGAGATAGGCATCAGGCTCTCGATCGGCGCGCGCAGCGTCGACGTGCTCACGCAGTTCGTCACGGAGGCCGTCGTGCTGAGCCTCATCGGCGGCGCGATCGGCATCGCCCTCTCGTTCGCCGCGGCCTTCTTCGTGAACAGGCTGAGCTCGCTCGAGATGATCATCAACCCGGGGACGGTGGTGCTCGTCTGCTTCGTCTGCGTCGGCGTCGGCGTCTTCTTCGGCTGGTATCCCGCGCGAAAGGCCGCCTCGCTCAACCCCGTCGAAGCCCTGCGGTACGAATAGCCCGCGAATCCGCTCTTTCCGTTTGCGCCGCGCCGCGCCGGTCGACTATACTGCCTCCCGCTGCCGAGGAGGAACGCGTGGCGGGACCGATGCGATTCGCGAGAAGCTGGAGCGAGGAACTGATCGCGGGCGGCGCGAGCGGACTGCTGCTCGCGCTGTGCTTTCCGCCCTTTCCGACGCGCTATCTCGCCGCGGTGGCGCTCGTGCCGTTTCTCCGGTATTTCTACGCCCGCCTGCCCGTCCGCGCCGCGGAGTTCGCCGCCGCGCACACGGCGAACGGACGCGGAAAATCGCTTCGGCGCGTCACGCTCGAGCGCGGTCTCGGCGCGGGGTTCGCGCTCGGGGTCGCGTTCTTCGCGACCCTTCTCTATTGGATCCTCAATCTCATCCCCGCGTCGGGGGTCGTCACGAGGTGGATACTGTTTCCCGCCCTCGTGCTGCTCGTCGGATACCTCTCGTGCTACACGGCGCTCGCCGGCCTCGGCCTCGCCTGGTTCGGCCGCCGTCTCGGAAGCGCCGCCCTGTGGGCCGCCCCCGCGATCTGGTCGCTCGTCGAATACGCCCGTTCCCACGGGGAGCTCGCCTTCTCGTGGGGCGTGCTCGCCAACGCCCTCGCCGCGCACCCCGCGGCCATTCAAGGGCTCGCCGTGTACGGCGCCTTCGGCCTCTCGCTCGTTCTCGTGCTTCTCAACGTCCTCGCCGTGATCGCGCTCTGCTCGCGTTCGCGGCGCTCGCGCGTCGCCGCGGCCGCGGCGTTCGCGGTCGTCGCCGGGGGCCACCTCCTCTGGGGCGAGGCGGAGATCGACCGCCTCGATCGCTCGGATACGGTTCTCGGCGGAGAGCGCGCGGTCGCCGTCGTGCAGCCGAACGTCGACCTCGCCCTCAAATGGGAGGAGGCCTACCGCGATTCGATCTTCCGCCAGATGGAGCGCTACGTCGCGCTCGCGGCGGGCGAGGGAGCGCGCCTCGTCGTGTTTCCGGAGACGGCGGCCCCCGTGTCCTTCAAGGCGTCCCCCGAATACCTCGGGCGGCTCCAGCACGCGGCGCGCGAAAACGGCATCGACGTTCTCACGGGCTACGTCGATCACTCGCGCGCGGCGGACGAGTGGCGCTCCCACAACGCGGCGATGCTCATCGCGCGCAGCGGTCTGCCGGCCGGCAACTACCACAAGGTCAATCTGCTCCCGTTCGGGGAAAAAATGCCGTGGAGCCAGTATATTCCCGCGCTCGCCAAGCTCGAGTTCGGACAGGCGAACTTCATCGCCGGCTCGCGGCGGACGATATTCGAGTCGGACGCGGGGAGCTTCGGCGTCCTCATCTGCTACGAGGCGGCCTTCGCGGGATACACGCGCCGGTACGCCCTCGACGGCGTTGACTTCCTCGTGAACATCACGAACGACGGATGGTTCGGGCCGGGGCCCGGCCCCCGGCAGCACGCCGAGATGGCGATCCTGCGGGCGGTCGAAAACCGGATGACGCTCGCCCGGGCCGCCTACACGGGGGTGTCGATGATCGTCGATCCGGCCGGAAGGATACACGAGCGGATCGGACTCTTCACCGAGGGGATGATACTCGGCACTCCCCGGCGAGCCGCGGGCCGGTCGTTCTACACGCGGCACGGCGACGCGGCGTTCTTCGTCATGGCGCTCGCCTCGATCGTCCTCGCCGGCGCGCTGTCGCGCCGCGAAGGACGAGGCGCACCGAGCGCATAATTGCGGTTGCGCGTGGTTCTCCCTTCCCCTATGCTCGCTCCGAAATCGGCTTCGGCAGCGGGGTTTCACGATGAGATTCGACGAGCAAGCGTACCTCGACGATCCCTACCGCGCGGAGTTCACGTCGCGGGTGAGGTCCGTCGAGCCCGCGGGAGAGGGGCTCGACGCGGTGTACCTCGAGCGCACCTATTTCTATCCGGAATCCGGCGGCCAGCCCGACGACCGCGGCACGCTCGACGGAAAGCGGGTCGTGTCGGTGAGCGAGGACTCGGGCGGCGTGCGCCACCTTGTCGAGGGAACGCTCAGCCCGGGCGAGGAGGTCGAGGGCGCGATCGACTGGGGACGCCGCTTCGATCACATGCAGCAGCATTCGGGGCAGCACCTGCTCTCGCGCGTGTTTCTCGAGACGGGAAGGCTTCGAACCGTTTCGTTCCATCTCGGCGCCGAGACCTGCACGATCGATCTCGACGGGCCGGCGCCCTCGCCCGAGACGCTCGACGCCGTCGAGGAGCGGGCGAACGGAATCGTCTTCGCGAACGCGCCGATCCGTCATCGCGTCGTCGGCGCCGTCGAGCTCGAGGCGCTCGCGGCGAACGGCGGCGGGGCCCGGGACGAGGAGCGCGCCGGCGCGGCCGCCGTTTCCGGCGCCGTCCTTCGATCGCGGCTCCCCGAGGGGGTCGAGCGGGTGCGGATCGTCGAGATCGAAGGGCGCGACCGCTCCACCTGCTGCGGCACGCACGTCCGCTCGACGGGGGAGATCGGCGTCGTCAAGATCCTCGGCATGGAGCGCATGAAGGGGCTCGCCCGCGTCGAGTTCGTCTGCGGCGGCCGGGCAGCGCGCGATTACGCGGCGAAGCACCGGCTGCTCGCCGCGCTCGCCGGCTCGTTCACGACCGATTGGCGGGAGTTGCCGCGAGTCGCGGCGAAGCTCGGCGAAGAGGCGCGGGATCTCCGCAAGAAATACGAAGATCTCGGCCGCGAGCTCGCGCGATACCGGGCCGCCGAGATCGCCGCGCCGACCGGTTCGGCGGGTGGGTTCGCCGTCGTGAAACGAATCCTCGAGAGCGGCGACGCGCGGTCGCTCCGCGAGACGGCGTCGACGATCCGCGAATCGGAACGGACGATCGTGCTGCTCGCGCTCGCGGGACCGAACCCGGCGCTCGTGTTCGGATGCTCCCCCGGCGTTCCTCTCGACATGGGGGAGCTTATGAAATCGTCCGCCGCCCGTATCGGCGCGCGCGGCGGGGGCACCCGGGATTTCGCGCAGGGCGGCGGCGGCGACGGCGCGCGCGTCGCCGAGGCCCTCGATCACGCGGAGCGGCTCGTCCGCGAGGCGCTCGGCTCGTAATCGCCGCGCTCGTCCCGCGGGAAACGTCCGCGGGCGTCACGGCGGAAGAGGGAGGGGGAGATCGGGATGGCCTGGCGTTCGCCCGAGGGCGGCCGGAAGCGGCGCGAGGAGATGGTGAGGACGCAGATCGAGCGCCGCGGCGTCCGCGACGAGCGCGTGCTCGAGGCGATGCGCAGGGTGCCGCGCGAAGTCTACGTGGGCGCCGACGACATCGAAAACGCCTTCCACGACGGACCGCTTCCGATCGGCTGCGGTCAAACGATATCCCAGCCGTACATCGTCGCCTACATGACGGAGATGCTCGCGATCAAGCCGAGGGATCGCGTGCTCGAGATCGGCACGGGGAGCGGTTACCAGACGGCCGTGCTCGCCGAGCTCGCGGCCGAGGTGTTCACGATCGAAATCGTCGAGGAGCTCGCGCGGACGGCCGAGACGCGTCTCCGCGAGCAAGGGTACGCGAACGTGCGATTCCGGACCGGCGACGGATCGCTCGGCTGGCTCGAGGCGGCCCCCTTCGACGCGATCATGGTCACCGCGGCGCCCGAGCGGACGCCCGACGGGCTCGTCGCCCAGCTCGCGGACGGCGGCCGGATGATCGCGCCCGTCGGCGCGTACGACCAGCACCTGCTCCTCGCGACGAAGCGGGGGGAACGGATCGAGAGACGGGAGCTCATCGGCGTGCGGTTCGTGCCGATGACCGGCCGTATCAGGGAGGAGCCATGACCGTCGGCATCGTTCATCACGATCTCTTCGCCGAGCACCTCGCCGGATACACGCATCCGGAGAGCCCCGGGCGGTACGAGGCGATCATGCGGCGACTGCGCCGGAGCGCCGCGGCGCCGCGGCTCTCCTTCATCGAGGCGGAGCCGGCGGGCGAGGAGCTGCTCGCCCTCGTGCACGACCCCGCGTACGTGCGGGGCATCCTCTCGCTCGAGATCGAGGAGGCCGTCGTTCTCGACTGGGGGGATACGGTCGCGACGAAGGCCTCCCCGCGCGCGGCGAATCTCGCCGCGGGGGCGGGCGTTCAGGCCGCGCGGCTCGTGCTCGACGGGACGATCCGCTCCGCGTTCTGCTGCGTCAGACCGCCCGGGCATCACGCTGAGCGCGACCGGGCGATGGGATTCTGCATTTTCAACAATATCGCCGTCGCCGCGGCGTACCTCGTCGAGAAGGAGAACCTGCCGCGCGTCGCCGTCGTCGACTGGGACGTGCACCACGGAAACGGCACGGAGCGGATGTTTCTCGAGGACGACCGCGTGCTCTACGTGAGTCTCCACCAGTATCCGCACTACCCGGGCACCGGCGACGCCGGCACCGTCGGGTCGGGCCGCGGAGAGGGATTCACGATCAACCTTCCCATGGGCGCCGGCGCCGGCGACCGCGCGTATCTCCTCGCATTCCGCGACCGCGTCGTCCCCGCGATCGACGAGTTCAAGCCCGCGTTCATCCTCGTCTCGGCCGGTTTCGACGGCCACGCCGAGGATCCGCTCTCCGGCACCCTTCTCACGACCTCCGCCTACGGACGGATGACCGCCCTGCTCCGCGAACTCGCCGGACGCCACTGCGGCGGGAGGATCGTTTCGATGCTCGAGGGCGGCTACGATCTCGTCGCGCTCGCCGATTCGGCCGAGGAGCACGTCAAAGCGCTTCTCGACTGACGCGGCGCGGCTCACGGCGGCCGGTCCCCGGCGCTTCCGTCAGATGTTCAGGAACAACCGGCTCCGCTCGGAGCGGCTCTCGTTGATCGCCGACACGCGGACCGCCGGCATGTCGAGAACGGGGCACTTCGCCTCGCACACCCCGCAGCCGATGCAGAGATCGGGGTTCACGACGGGTTTCTTGAGGATGAACGCGTTTCCGTCCCCGTCGAGCGCCTCTTCCTCGACGAAGACGATCGCCTTTTCCGGCGTCGGGCAGTGCTCCTCGCAGACGATGCAGTTCCGTCCGAAGGCGTAGGGGATGCACCGGTTCGTGTCGAAGAAGGCGAGGCCGATGCGGATCTCGTGCTTTTCCTCGACGGACACGGGGCGGATGGCGCCGGTCGGGCAGACCTGCGAGCAGAGGTTGCAGTTGTATTCGCAGTAGCCGAGCCGCGGAACGAGCACGGGGGTCCAGAGCCCCTCGAGCCCCGCCTCGAGGAAGGTCGGGTGCAGCCCGTTCGTGAGGCACACCTTCATGCACTCGCCGCACTTGACGCATCGCCTGAGGAAATCGCGCTCGGGGAGGGCGCCGGGTGGCCGGATGAGGAGCGGATCCGTTCGCTTCCGCTGGACGCCGGAGGCGAGCACCGGCACCGCGAGGATCGCCCCGGCCCCGCTCGCCAGAAGCCACCTGCGTTCGAGATCGACGTTGCCGTCGCCCGTGCGCGCCGTCGTCGGCCGGATCGATATCGCGTCCGCCGGACACACGTCCCGGCAGTTCCAGCAGACGAGGCATTCGCGGCTCGCCCATCTTCCCGATGGGAACGGGGTCGCGTCGCCCTGGCACGCGACGATGCACTTGCGGCATGAGATGCATTTCGACGCGTCGTTTGCGACGCGCGCGCCGATCTGCCGCGCGCCGACGAGCCCGAGCAGCGCGCCGAGCGGGCACAGGTAGCGGCACCAGAACCGCGGCGCGAGGAGGTTCAAACCGAGGATGACCGTGAAGAGGGACGCGATGAGCAGCGTTTGACGGAAGATCGGCTGCTCGAAGGCGAGCACCGTGCCGACCATCGCCGAGTAGAGACCGTCCACGGCGGGGCTCACGCGCGGGATGTCGAGCGCGTACGCGAACTCGAAGAACGAGCGGACCATTTTGTTGATCGCCGGGTTGTATCCGATCGCGAGCGAGCGGATCGTGAGCGATATCGGATCGAGGTAGCCCGCCGCGTTCCAGCCGAAGACCGCGGCGACGAGAACGAAGACGAGGACGAAGTACTTCACGGGCCGAAGGCGCGGGAAACGGCCCTCGTTGCGCCCGGGTTTCAGCGCGCGCATCCGGAACCGGCCGACGAGCGTGTGGATCGTTCCGAGCGGACAGACCCATCCGCAGAAGAAACGTCCGAGCACGGCCGTGAGCGCGACCGTGACGAGCGAGAGGAGGAAGATCGCGCGGACGGCGTGCGAGGCGAGGAGCGAACTGAGCGCCACGAGCGGATCGAAATCGAGGAAGAGGCGCACGGGGAGTCCGAGCTCGTTTCGCCCCTTGTACTCCGTTTGGACGAAGAGGTAGATGAAGAGGAGGAAAAACAGGATCTGCGACGCTCTGCGGAGGTTCTTCATCGCGCGCTACCCGACGTTGACCTCGACGAATCCCGCGCCCCTGAACTCGCCCGTGCCGAGACCGCGTTTCTCGCCGAGGGAGATCGGGCGGAAATCCGCCGGCTCGATGCCGAAAAGCGTGACGCCGAAAGCGTCGATGCGCACCGGATCGGCGCTCGCGGCCACCGTGTCGAGCCGCTCCACGTCCTTCATGCTGCCCCCCTGCGGCCCGTTCGCCTTGAGAATGCGCACCGCGTCGAGCACGGTGAGCTGCGGCCTGAAGTAGGCCGCGAGATCGACGACGCTCTCCGCGAGCCGCTGGTGGAGGAGGTTCCGCGAGCCGCCGACGACCCCCATGAGGTTCTTCATGGAGAGGGTGACGCGGGAGAGACCGTGATGCTTCGCGATCGGGACGTTGATGATTTTGTCGGCGTCGAGCGCGCCGCGGTAGCAGAGCCAGTCCTTGAGCACCTCGCCCTTGAGGTTCGTTTTGACGAAATGGCGGTCCTCCATGTGCACGACGTCGGCGCCGGCCGCTTTCGCGGCCTCGCCGATGCCGCTGCGCACGTAGGAGCGTCTCGCGTCGTTGCAGGTGTTGTCGGCGACGATCACCTTCTTGGCGCCCGCCTCCAGCGCCATCGCGACGAGAGCCGCGACGACGGCGGGGTTCGTCGTCGCCGCCTGCTCGGGCGTGCGGTCCCAGCCGATGTTCGGTTTCACGAGGACGACGTCCCCCCGCGACACGAACGACGGCATGCCGCCGACGAGCTCGACGGCCTTGCGGACGGCGAGATCGGGGTTCGTGCCGTGAACGACGGCCAATTCGTGCTTCGGGGGAGGCGTGGCGATCGAGGGCTTGTCCGTTCTCGGAGCCGCCGACGCTCGGCCGCGGCCCTTCGAAACGAGCATCCCCGCGGCGCCCGCCGCGAGCGTGAGTATGAAACGGCGTCTGTCGATCATGCGCGGCACCGCCCTTTCTCGGGTGAGGAGCGTTCGAGCGCGTCCCCGCCCCGGGGGCCATTATACCGGGCCGGCCGGAGCGGGAAAAGGAGATTCTCGCCGGGACGTCCGGGGCTCCGGCGCGGTCCCGCGCTTCGCCGCGGCGGGCGCCGGGCCGGAGGAAATCACCGGTGGACAGCGCCCGGAGCTTCGCGTATCTTCCCATCCGTACCGGATGTTGTACAAGGGTGTGCGCCGTGGATGCGAAAGAATTCCAGCCGAAAGCGTTCTACCGGAAGTTCGACGCGCTCCTCTCCGAGATCGGCAGGACGAGCGCGAAGGATCTCAACGTGCTCGTGCTCGACGAGATCATGAACCGGTTCGCGCCCGATCTCCGGATCAAGAGCGGCTCGCTCTACCGGATGAAGGGCGGCACGTACCACAAGGTGAAGGGCCCCGTCGGCGATCTCGACGACAGCTGGCCCGATGCCTTCCTCCGCGCCGACGATGCGGTGCAGCTCGTCGTACATCACAAGAGCTACATCTTCGCCGACGGAACGACGCCGCCGTGGGGCGCGAGCAGCGTCGGCGTCGTCATCGGCGAGGAGAACCAGTTCCTCATGGCCTTCCGGCTCGAAAGCGGCTGGGAGCGCGAGATCCTCGAGCTCTCGCTCAACGCGATCCGGAACACGCTCAACTACATCCGCACTTCCCGCCGCGTCGGCGCGGTGTTTCAGGAAGCGCAGGAGATCCAGAAGAGCCTCCTGCCGAAGAGCGATCCGGTCTTCGAGGGGTACGACATCGCGGGCCGTTCTCTCCCGGCCGATATCGTCGGCGGCGATCTGTACGATTATATCGCCTACGATCCGGAGGTGATCGGGCTCGCGATCGGGGACGCCTCCGGGCACGGCTTGCCCGCCGCGTTGCTCGCCCGCGACGTTCTGACCGGGCTCCGCATGGGGGCGGAGCGCGAGTTCAAGATCTCGGGGCTGCTCGCCAAGCTCAACCGCGTCATCAACGCGAGCACCCTGTCGACGCGTTTCATCTCGCTCGTGTTCGGCGAGCTCGAGCGGAACGGCACCTTCGTGTACGTCAACGCCGGCCACAACCCGCCGCTCCTCTTCAAGGAGCGCGGCATCGAGGAGCTTTCGACCGGCGGCACCATTCTCGGGCCGGTTCCCGACGCCGTTTTCAGGCGGGGGTTCGCTTTCATCGAGCGGGGCGACATCATGGTCATGTACACGGACGGCCTCGTCGAGCGGGAAGATCCGGGCGGCGAGCCGTTCGACACGAAGCGGCTCATCGAGACGGTGCGGGAATACCGGGACCGGCCGGCGCTCGGCATCGTCGACGAGATATTCATCCGCGCGTACCATTACGGCGCGAACGAGAAATGGCGCGACGACGCGACCGCCGTCGTCGTGAAGCGGCTCTAGCGGATGCGCTCCGCGAACTCCCCGATCCTCCGCCGAATGTCGTCCCTGATCCGGCGCACGCCGGCGAGGCGCTCGTCGTCCGTCCCGGCGAGCCGGGACGGATCCTCGATGCTCCAATGCTCGGCGACGGGATGCCCGGGAAAGAACGGACACTCGTCGCGGGCGCTGTCGCAGAGGGTGACGACGAAATCGAAGCGCATCCCCGCGACCGCGTCGAACCCCTTCGGGACGACTCCGGAGAGGTCGACGCCGATCTCGCGCATCGCCGAGACGACGAGCGGATTGACGGCGGCGCCGGGACGCGAGCCGGCGCTCCGGACCTCGAATCGGTCTCCGGCTGAGGCGCGGAGCAGGGCCTCGGCCATCTGGCTGCGCGCGACGTTGCCGGTGCAGATGAAGAGAACGGATCGTTTCGTCGTCATGCGAACACCTCCATGCGGATGGGACTCGCGGCGCGGCGTCGCGCGCCACTATAGCATCGTCGAAACGCCCTGTCCACGGCGGCGCGGCGCCAGTGCCTCCTTGACGCATGACCGCAAAACGGCTATCCTTAGCATTGGTCCGGCGCATGCCGGCCTCATGTTCTCTGCCCCTGTAACGGTTCGAACGACAAGAAGTTGTGCCGGGTCTCATCGAACGGCGGAGGATGCGACATGAAGAAAACGGTGCGTGCGCGCGAGCTCCCGCCGGCGAAGCTTCGCTGGCGGTGCGCGGCGAAAACCTTCGATTTCCGGACGACCGCCGACATCAAGCCGTGTCAGGACATCATCGGCCAGGACCGCGCGCTCGCCGCGATCAAGATGGGACTCAAGCTCGAGCACCGCGGATACAACATCTTCATCACGGGGCTCGCCGGGACCGGCCGGACGACGACGATCAAGCATCTCCTCGAGCGGCTCGAGAAGAAGGGGCCGATCCCGCCGGACGTCTGCTACATGAACAATTTCCGCAACGCCATGATGCCGCGGTGCATCGAGCTCGCGGCGGGACAGGGGAACGAGCTCCACGCCGATATGAACAGGCTCATCACGGAGCTCATGACGAAGATCCCCTCCGTCTTCCAGAGCGAATACTACAAGGAGCGCCGCAAAAAACTCGTCGAGGAAGTTCAAGCGAAGCAGAAGGACATCATCGGCGGATTCGAGAAAGAGATCGCGGGGGAGGGCTTCGCGATGGTGCGGATGCAGATCGGCCCCATCGTCAAGCCCGAGATCGTGCCCGTCGTCGACGGCGCCCCCGTGCAGCTTCCCCAGCTCGAGAAGCTCGCGGAGGAGGGCAAGCTGCCGAAGGAAAAGATCAAGACGTACGAGGAATCCGCCGAGAAGCTGGCCGAACGCATGCAGCAGGTGTACGCGAAGGTGAAGGACCTCGAGCGCGAGGCGAACCGCCTTCTCGAGAAGCTCGACCGGGAGACGGTGGAGCCGGTCATCCGCGATCTCATTCAGGAGATCGACCGGAAGTACCGGAACGACGAGCTCTCGCGCGAGCTCGAGGACGTCGAGGCGGCCCTCATGCACAAGCTCGATCTGTTCCGCTCGTCCGAGGAGGAGGGACAGCAGGGACAGCAGGCGCAGGCCGCGGAGCCGGGAGAGCGCGAGGATCCGTTCCGCGAGTTCCGCGTAAACGTCGTCGTCGACAACTCCGAGACGAAGGCGCCGCCCGTCGTCATCGAGAACTTTCCGAACTTCCGGAACCTCTTCGGCGCGATCGAGCGCGACCTCGTCCTCGGCGGCGTCTCGCGGACGGACCACATGAACATCAGGGCGGGATCGTTCCACCGGGCGAACGGCGGCCATCTCGTCCTCAACGCGCTCGACGTGCTCATCGAGCCCGGCGTATGGCAGAGCCTCAAGCGGACGCTCAAAAGCAGCGAGGCCGTCATCCAGAGCTACGATCCGTGGAGCTTCATGGGATCGTCGACGCTGAAACCGGAACCGATGAAGCTCAAGGTGAAAATCGTCCTCATCGGCGACGACTACCTCTACTACCTTCTCTATCAGCTCGACGAGGATTTCCGGAAGATCTTCAAGATCAAGGCGGAGTTCGACCACGAAGTGAAAAGCAGCGCTTCGGTGATCAAGCAGTACGCGGGTTTCGTGCGGGCGCTCGCCGACAAGGAGCGTCTCAAACCCTTCGACCGCAGCGGCGTGTGCGCCCTCGTCGAGTACGGCGTGCGGCTCGCCGGACGCCAGAACAAGCTCTCGACGCGCTTCAGCGAGATCGCGGACGTCATCCGCGAGGCGGAATACATCGCCCGGGGGAACGGAAACGCCGGCGTCCGCGACGAGGACGTCCGCGCGGCGATTCGCCTGCGCAACGAGCGGGTGAACCTGATCGAGGACAAGATTCAAGAGCACATCGACGAGGGTACGCTCATCATCGACACCGCGGGACGAGTCGTCGGGCAGGTCAACGGCCTCTCCGTGTACGATCTCGGCGACTACCTGTTCGGCAGGCCGTCGCGCATCACGGCGCGCACCGCGATCGGAAACGCGGGCGTCATCAACATCGAGCGCGAATCGGATCTCAGCGGGCGCACGCACAACAAGGGCGTGCTTATCCTCGCGGGCTATTTCCGCGGAACGTACGGCGAGACGCACCCGCTGGCGATGAGCGCGAGCCTCTGTTTCGAGCAGAGCTACGGCGGGGTCGACGGAGACAGCGCCTCCTCCGCGGAGCTGTATGCGATCCTCTCGAGCATCGGCGATCTGCCGCTGCGCCAGGATATCGCGGTGACGGGATCGATCAATCAGAAAGGCGAGATACAGCCGATCGGCGGCGTGAACGAGAAGATCGAGGGGTTCTACCGCGTGTGCAAGGCGCGGGGCCTCGCCGGATCCGAGGGCGTGATAATCCCCGAGCGGAACGTCGGCGATCTCATGCTCGACGAGGAGGTCGTGGAAGCGGTTTCGCGGGGGAAATTCCACGTATATCCCGTGCGCACCGTCAACGAGGGGATCGCGATCCTCGCCGGTATTCCGGCCGGCAAGCCGTCGACGCGGGGAACGTACCCGAAGGGCACGGTGCATCGCGTCGTTCAGGACCGTCTCCTCGAGATGGCCCTGGTGTGGCACGAGTTCGGCAAGGATCGAAACGCGAAAAAGGACGCCAAGCCCACTGCGGGCGGCGGCTCCGCGAAAGGGCGCACGCGCCGCGGGGCCGCGGGGGCCCGGCGGCCGCGGCGAGCCGGTCAATGAGGAGATTCGAATGATGAAACGGATGCTAGCGTTGGCGGCGGCGACGGCGATCGCGGCGTATTCCGCGGGCTGCGGAGGAAAGAAGGAAGAGGAACGGAAGCCCGTCCCGGCGGTTCCCCTCAACGTCAATCTCGTGGAGAATCCGTCCTTCGAGACGTGGGACGGCGCCGTGCCGAAAGGCTGGACGCTCGAGCATTTCGAGGGGGACGGCAGCAAGTCCAACCTCTTCGGCCGTTCGGGCACCGAGAAGCGGAGCGGCTCCTTTTCGTTCTATCTGCGCGGCGCGTTCGACTCGGACAGGTGGATGGTCCTCGCGCAGCGCCAACCCGTCATCCCGGGACACCGGCTGTGGTTCGCGGCCGAGATGAAATCGAAGGACCTCAAGAGGAACCGCGGACAAGCCGACCGCGCGAACATATACGTGCGCTTCTACGACAAAAACGGCACACGCGTGAACGAGCGCTACTGGGCCGACGGCTGGACCCGCGTTCTGTTCGGCACGCTCGATTGGCGCAAGATGGGGAAGCGGGTCGACGTGCCGAAGGAGGCGCGGACGGTCGAGATCGGCCTCATCTGCCAGATCACGGGGTGGCTCTACTTCGATGACGTCGAGCTCTGGCTCGAGGAGCCGGTTCCCTGGCGGAAGATCGAGACGAAGCACGTCGATTACTATTATCTCGAAGGCGATCCGTTCCCCGCCGGCGCGATCGACCGGCAGACGAAGTTCGTCGAGGCGACCGTGCGGAAGCTGAAGCTCGATCCGAAGGACGACGACAAGGTCAGCTATTATTTCTATCCGTCCGACGAGAAGTTCCAGGAGATCCGGGGCTTCAGGATCGGTCCGGACCACTCGCGCGTGAATCCCGGCGCGCACGAGATCCACACGACGAAGGCGTACGAGGATCACCAGATGATCCATCTGCTTCTCGAACCGCTCGGGTATCCGCCGTTCGGCCTCGCCGAAGGCGCCGTTTTCTACGTCCTCGGATCGTGGGAGGGCGGCGTCAACATTCACATGATGGCGAAGGATCTCCTCATCGAGAAGCGCCTGCCGGCGCTCTTCCGCGTCATGACGCAGAAGGCGATGGACGACGCGGGCATGTCGATCACGGTGCCCGGGTGGGCGTCGTTCAGCATGTGGCTCGTCGAACGCCACGGCGTCGACAAATTCATGAAGCTGTACGCCGACTCGAACGAAATCGAAGAGCCGGGGCCGTTCAACGCCCGATTCAAGAACGTCTACGGCAAGGATTTCGACGAGATGGACCGGGAGTGGCGGCTCTGGGTGCTCCGGTACCAGCCGAAGATATGAGCGAGGCGTTCCGTTTCTGCCCCCGTTGCGCGACCCGACTCGAGGAGGTCCTCGAGGGGGATCGTCCGCGGATGAAATGCCCCGCGTGCGGTTTCGTCCACTACGGCAACCCCGCATCCGCCGCGGGGGTCGTCGTCGTCGAGGACGGGTCGGTGCTTCTCGTCAAGCGGCGTCACGATCCGTACCGGGGGCTCTGGGTCATACCGTCGGGGTTCGTCGAGCTCGACGAGGACGTCCGCGAGACCGCCGTGCGCGAGACGCGCGAGGAGACGGGGCTCGACGTTTCGCTCGCCGGTCTTCTCGACGTGGAATCCTGCTTCGACGATCCGCGGGGGAACGCGCTTCTCGTTCTCTATCTCGGCAGGCGGACCGGCGGAACGCTCGCGGCGGGCGACGACGCCGAGGAGGCGCGGTTCTTTCCGCTCGAATCGCTTCCGCCGATCGCGTTCGAGGCTCACCGCACGGCGCTCGGGAAGCTCGCCGCGAACGCTTCGAAACGCCTCTAGTCGATCGCCCTCACGGTGAAGACGTCCCCTTCCTCGATCCGGTCCACGACGCTCATCCCCCTCGTGACCCTGCCGACGATCGTGTAGCGTCCGTCGAGATGCGGATGCTCGGCGTGCATGATGAAGAACTGGCTTCCCGCCGTGTCCTTCCCCGAATCGGCGAGACCCACGACTCCGCGGCGGTAATGGAAGAGGTTGACCTCGTTGCGCAGAAAGTATCCCGCGTCGCCCCATCCGTCTCCGCGGGGGCAGCCTCCCTGCACGACGAAACCCGGCACGACCCGGTGAAACGCGAGGCCGTCGTAGAATCCGCGGCCGGCGAGCGCGAGGATGCCGCGCACGGCGTTCGGCGCGTCGTCGCCGTAGAGGAGGATTTCGATCTCCCCGCGCTTCGTCGAGACGACGATCCTGCGGTTGCCGAACGGGAGCGACGGGCCGCCGGTCCACGGGTAGGTTCCCCGGTCGCCCGCCGCGCCGGAGCGGGGGGGAAGCCGGATCTCGACGCGTTTCGCGAGGGAGGCGGCGGCGGAAGCGGCGGCCGCGGAAACCCGCCGGTCGGGATCCCCGTACGCGGTCGCGAGAAACGCGGGGATGCCGCGCGAGGCGATCGCCGCGGCGTCGAGCTTCGCCGAGAGCGCCTTGATCGCCTCGACGACGGCGAGCCGCCGGTCGCCGTCGATTCGCGACGGATGCGCGCCGTAGACGGCGGCGAGAGCGGGAACGATCTCGACCGAGCCGACCTTGCCGAGCGATTCGACGGCGACGCTCGCAACGACCCAGTCGTCCCCGTTCGCCGCGGAGAGCAGCGCGCCGACGGCGGTGACGTCGTTTCCCGCAGCGTCCTTCACGCCGCACGGCGCGGCGAGATCCTTCGTCCGTTCCCATCGTCCGAGCCCCGCGGCCGCGCCCTCGGCGGCGTGATGGTCGTCCTCCCGCAGCAGCGTGCCGCACAGCAGCGCGAGATCTTCCTTCGCGCCGAGCGCGCCGAGGAGTTCGAGCGCCGTCGTTCGTTCGCGCGGGGTGCCCTTCTCGATCGCCGCGAGGAGGTGCGGCCTGGCGTCGCCGCCGGCGGCCGCGACCGCCGCGCCGAGCGCCGCGCGGCGCACCATCGCGGATCCGCTCGAGAGATGCGGCTCGATCGCCGCGGCGTGCCGCTGTGCGGCCGAGACGGCGAGGCCGCCGAGCGCCGCCGTCACGATGTACGCGTCGTCCTCCGAAAGCATGGCGGCGAGGGCGTCGGCGCCGCCTCCTCCTCCGATGCGCGCGAGCGCTTCGGCGGCCTTGAGGGCGACCCAGCGATCGGAATCGGCGGTGAGCGTCGCGATCATCGACGCGGCCCCCTTGGCCTTGAGACGCCCGAGCGCCTCGACCGCGCGGAGCCTCGTTTCGGCGCTTCGGCTCGTGAGAAGCTCGGCGATCCGTTCTCCGCCCGCCGCGTATCCGAGGCGACCCATGGCGTACGCCGCGCACGCGGCGACCCGGGGATCCGGATCCTGAACGAGCGCCTCGCATGCCGACGCGGAGGCCGAGTCCCCCGCGAACGTGAGCGCGAGCGCGGCCTGCGCCCGAACGGCGCCCTTGAAGTGCCGGAGATACGGCGCGATGACCGGCGCCGCCTCTTTTTTCCCCGTGACGCCGAGCGCCTCGAGCGCGCGGAGCTTGATATTCTCGTCCCCCGCGGCGAGGCTCCGCGCGAGCGGAGCGACGGCCGACGTGTCGCGGACGAGGCCGAGGGCGTACACGGCGGTCTCGGCGACGCGAAGATCCTTGTCCGCGGCGAGCTTCTCGAGGAGGGGCACGCCGGCCGGATCGCCGATCCGGCCGAGAGCCTCGGCGCATCGAACCCGCACGAGCGCGCGCTTGTCGGTCATGAGTTTCTCGATCGCGGCGCGGTCGATCGCCGCGGCCTCCTCCATCGCCGCGAGCGTCGTGAGCGCGCGGCGGCCCTCGGGCCGGGAGAGCAGCGATTCGTAGCGGCTTCCCGCCGCGGGGGCGGTTTGAGCGTGGGCGGCCGCGGCGATCACGATCGCCGCGGCGGCAAAGAGTGCGCGCCTCATGATTTCCTCCCTGGAAAAGCCGGTCTATACTATACTATGAAATCCGCCGCGCTCCCGAGCGCTTTTCTTCTCGGGGCGGCGGCCCCCGGCCGGCGGCTCGCGCCGGCGGGAAGGATCGGCGCGAATCATTCCGGCGAGGAGGAAGGTACGAACCTCGAACGGCTCCATCCGCTCGCGAAACTCCTCGTGACGGCGCTCGTCTGCGTCGCCGCGTTCCTCTTCCGGCCGTGGGTCGTGCCGGCGGCGCTCGCCGCGCTCGCCGCGATCCTGCATCGCGGCGTCGGCGATGGCCGCGCGCGTCTCGGAACCCTGCTCAGGACCTTCCCGCCGTTCGCCGCGATCATCGTGCTCGCGAGCGCGTTTCTCGCGGGACATCCGGGCCCGTGGTGGCACGGCGCCGCCGCGGGGCTCGTTCAGAGCCTGCGCGTTCTCGCCATGATGCTCGCCGCGAGCCTGTTCCTCGCGTCCACCGATCCGGTCGATCTCGCGGACGCCCTCTCCCGGGCGCTCCGGCCGCTCGAGCGCGGGAGAGCGCGCGCGGGGGAGCTCGCGCTCATGACGATGCTCGTCGCGAGCTTCGCGCCGCTCATGATCGAGGAGGCGCGGCGCCTCGAGCTCGCGCAGGCCGCCCGGTGCGGATTTCCGCGCCGCGGCCCCGCCGCCGTGCGCTGGGCCGCGCCGCTGCTCGCGCCGCTGTTCGCCGGGGTGATACGGCGCGCGGACGAAATAGATCTCGCGCTCCGCGCGCGGGCGTTCCGTCTCGGCGCGCCGCGGAGCACCCTGCGGCGCGCGGGGTTCGAAGCGGCCGACTGGGCGGCGGCCGCCGTTTCCATCTGTATCTTTCTCGCCGGTGTCTATGCGCAATTTTAAGATCGTCGTCGAATACGACGGAAGCGGCTTCCACGGATGGCAGATACAGCCGGCGCTTCGCACCGTGCAGGGCGAGCTCGTGCGCGCCGTCGAAGAGTCGACCGGAGAGCGGAGCGCGGTGACGGGCGCGGGCCGCACCGACGCCGGCGTGCATGCCGTCGCGCAGGTCGGGAGCTTTCTCTCCGCGACCAGGCTGGCCCCGGAGACGATCCGCCGGGCCCTGAACGCGCGTCTCCCCGCGGATATCCGCGTCGTCTCCGTCGAGGAGGCTCCCCGGGATTTCAACGCGCGATTCCACGCGCGCAGCCGCAGCTACCGCTACATCTTCATCCGCCGCCGGACGGCCCTGTGGCGCGGCTACTACCACCCGGTCGAGGGGGATCTGAACGTCGCGGCGATGCGCCGCTCGCTCGGCGAGCTCGCCGGCGAACGGGACTTCGCGGGCTTCACGACCGCCGAGGGGAGCGGCGGCAACACGCGGTGCCGCGTCATATCCGCCGAGCTCCTCGAGTCGCCGCCGCTTCTCGCGGTCGCCGTCACCGCCGACCATTTCCTCCACAAGATGATGCGCCTCATCGCCGGAACCGCCCTCGAGATCGGGTACGGCAAGCCCTGGAATATGGCGGAGATCGTCGATTCGCGCGATCCCTCGCGCGCCGGGCCGGCGCTCCCGCCCCACGCGCTCTATCTCTGGAAGGTGTCCTACTGAAGCCGCTGGGGCGCGCCCCGCGGCGCGTTCCGCGCCCCGGGCGCGAACGGCAACCTCTTTCGCGGCAACGAAATGCGGAGCTCCGTCCCCTCGGCGGCCCCTTTTCCGGGGAAAGGGGTTGTCCGCCCGGCGCCCAGCATGTATAATTCCCTTTCCCGACGACCCGCAATGATGTTGCAGAGAATCACCTCGAGAAACGGAGGCGTTATGAAATTCTTCATCGACACGGCGAACCTCTCGGAAATACGGGAAGCCGCGACGCTCGGCATCATCGACGGCTGCACGACGAATCCGACCCTCCTCTCGAAGGAGAAGGGCTCGTACAAGGAGATACTCGCGGAGATATGCTCGATCATCGAGGGACCGGTGAGCGCCGAGGTCGTTTCGCTCGAGGCCGAGGGGATGCTGAAGGAGGGGAAGGAGCTCTGCAAGATCGCCGACAACATCATCATCAAGGTGCCGTGCATCCGCGAGGGGATCAAGGCGCTCGGGATGTTCAAGCGGGAGGGTATACAGACGAACGCGACGCTCTGCTTCTCGGCGAATCAGGGTCTCGTCGTCGCGAAGGCGGGCGCCACGTACGTGAGCCCGTTCGTCGGGAGGATCGACGACGTCGGCAATCCGGGCATGGATCTCGTCCGCGAGATCGTGCAGATCTACCACAACTACGCGTATCCGACGCAGGTCATCGTTTCGAGCGTGCGCCATCCGCAGCACGTGTACGAGTCGGCGCTCAGCGGCGCCGACGTGGCGACGATCCCGTTCAAGGTGCTCGAGCAGCTCATCAAACACCCGCTCACCGACGCCGGCATGAAGAGCTTTCTCGCCGACTGGGAGAAGGTGCAGAAGAAATAGCCGCGGCCCGTCTCGCGGCGTAGGCGCGCGCGGGCGCCGTCCCGGCGCGCCGGCGCCGGCGGACCGCCGGGCGCGGCGCATCGGCCATGAAACCCTTCAACTCGAGATGGGACCGGCTCGCCCCCTTCGTCGTCGGGGCGCTGTTCGGGCTGTGCGCGGCGATGCTCGCCGTTTCGATCGTCATGTTCCGGCGGGCGGAGGAGCGGGGGCGGGGGCAGGCGTTCGGCCGCGACGACGCCCCGCGTTCGTCGCCCGGCGAGGAGCGGTCGCAGGCGATCGTCGAGGCGACGAGGCTCGCGAGTCCGGCGGTCGTTTCCGTCACGGCGATCCTCACGAAGGACGTGACCTCGAATCCGTATCTCTATTACCAGTTTCTCCAGCAGTACTATTTCAACCCCTCGTTCCAGGCGCGCCTGCGCGACGGCCGCCCCGTCGTTGAGTATACGAGCTTCGGCTCGGGCGTCGTGCTCGCGCCGCAGGGGTACGTCCTCACGAACGAGCACGTCATCCGGGACGCGGAGCGGATATACGTCACGATGAACGACGGAACGCAGACCGAAGCGTCGCTCATCGGCGCGGCCCCGTCATACGACCTCGCGCTGCTGAAGATCGACGGGAAGAATCTCCCCTACGCCCGGCTCGGCGATTCCGATCGGCTCGCGATCGGCGAATGGGTGATCGCCATCGGAAATCCGTTCGGCTACCTGCTCGACGATCCGCAGCCGAGCGTGACGGTCGGCGTCGTGAGCGCCCTTCACCGCGACGTGCGCGCCCCGAACACGGTCTTCAACAACATGATTCAAACGGACGCGGCGATCAATCCGGGCAACAGCGGCGGACCCCTCGTGTCGGGCGCGGGCGAGGTCGTCGGCGTCAACACCTTCATATTCTCCACGCAGGAGGGCTCGATCCCGGGCATGAGCTTCGCCATCCCGATCAACACCGCCAAAATGGTGATCGACGAGATCACTCATTTCGGGCGCGTGCGCGGCACGTGGACGGGCATCGCGGTGATCGAGCTTTCCCCGGAGGAGGCGCGGCGCCGCGGACTCGACGTCGACCACGGCCTCTACGTGGACCGCGTCGACCCGGGACAGCCGGGCGAGCGCGCCGGCATCAGGCGCGGAGACGTCATCCTCACGGTGAACGGGATGACGGTCCGCACGCAGCAGCAATCCGCGCGGGCGATCTTCGGGCTCAAGGTGGGGGACGAAACCGACGTCGTCGTCCGGCGCGACGGAAAAGAGCTGACGCTCAGGCTGAGACTCGGCGAGCGGCCGGCGGGCGCGTGAACCGCCCGCTCGCGAGAGGAGGATACGGTTGATTCCACGGTATTCGGTTCCCGAGATGACGCGTATCTGGTCCGACGAGTACCGCTTCGACCTCTGGCGCGAGATCGAGGTGCTCTACTGCGAGGGCATGGCCGAGTACGGCCTCATCCCGAAACGTGCCGCGCGCGAGATCCGTTCGCGGGCCGCATTCGACGTCAGGCGGATCGAGAAGATCGAGGAGCGCGTCCGGCACGACGTGATCGCCTTTCTCACCGACGTGTCGAGACGGGTCGGGCCCTCGGGTCGCTACCTGCACCTCGGCATGACGAGCTCCGATCTGCTCGACACCGCGCTCGCCTGCCAGATGACGGCCGCCGGGCGGGGCGTCGCCGCGCGCCTGAAGACCCTTCGGACCGCGATCCGCCGCCAAGCGGTCCGGCACCGCCGCACCCCGATGATCGGGCGCACGCACGGCATGCACGCCGAGCCCGTCACCTTCGGCCTCAAGCTCCTCGTCTGGCACGAGGAGATCGGCCGCGCCGTCGACCGCGTCGAAGCGGCGATCGAGGAGGTGCGCGTCGGCAAGATGACGGGCGCCGTCGGCACCCAGACGCACATCGACCGGCGCGTCGAGCGGTTCGTCATGAAACGCCTCGGCCTCGAAACGGCGAAGGCGACGACGCAGATCATACAGCGCGACCGCCACGCCGCGTTCCTCGCCTCTCTCGCGCTCGCCGCCGCTTCCCTCGAGAAGATGGCGCTCGAGATCCGCGGACTCCAGCGGTCGGACGTCGGCGAGGCGGAGGAGCCCTTTACGCGCGGGCAGAAGGGCTCGAGCGCGATGCCGCACAAGCGCAACCCGATCCTCTGCGAGCGGATCTGCGGCATGGCGCGGATCGTCCGGGCGAACGCCCTCGCCGCGCAGGAAAACGTCGCCCTCTGGCACGAGCGCGACATCAGCCATTCGTCCGTCGAGCGGATCATCCTGCCCGATTCGACGATGCTGCTCGCGTACATGATCGAGAAGTTCACCTGGATCGTGTCGAACCTCCGGGTGAACGCGAAGCGGATGCGCGAGAACCTCGAGCGCACGGGAGGGCTCGTCTTTTCCGGGCACGTGCTTCTCCGCCTCGTCGAGAGCGGATTCTCTCGGGAGGCGGCGTACGCGGTCGTGCAGGAGGCCGCGATGGAGAGCATGCGGACGGGGCGGAGCTTCCGCGAGCTCCTCGCCGGGGATCGCCGGCTTCGGCGCCGTCTCGACCCGCGGGAGATCGAGGGGCTCTTCGACCTCGACGCGCATTTCGCGAAGATCGATTCCATTTTCAAGCGGACGCTCGGGCGGTGAGGAACGGCCCGGTCCGTTCCCGCCGGCGTTCGGCACGTCACACGCAACGAGACAGGATGGCACGAATGGGCGCTCCTCTCACCGGCGTCGTCGCGATACGGGATCTCCCGGACGAACGGATCGCGGAGACCCTCGCGCGGCACGGATTCAACATCACGACGGCCGAGGCGCGTCGCGTCGCCGAGCTCCTCGGCCGCGATCCGACCGTCGTCGAGCTCACGATCTTCAACACGATGTGGAGCGAGCACTGCAGCTACAAGAGCAGCCGCCGCGTCCTCAAGGAGCATCTCCCCGTCGACGCCCCGAACGTCGTCCTCGGGCCCGGCGAGGACGCGGGGATCGTGCGCTTCGCTCCCGGGGGGGACGGCGACTGGTGGTGTCTCGTCATCGGGCACGAGAGCCACAACCACCCCTCGCAGGTGCTTCCCGTCGAAGGGGCCTCGACCGGCATCGGCGGGATCGTGCGCGACGTCTATTGCATGGGCGCCGACGTCGTCGGGGTTCTCGATCCGCTCCGGTTCGGGGATCCCTCCGGGCCGAAGGGGAGGCAGTCGATCGCGATCGCGCGCGGCGTCGTCGAGGGGATCGCGCAGTACGGCAACGCCCTCGGCGTCCCGAACCTCGGGGGCGACGTCGTCTTCGACCGCGGCTACGAGGACAACTGCCTCGTGAACGTCGTCGCGGCCGGGATCGTGCTCGAGTCGCGCATCGTCCGCAGCCGCGTTCCCGTCGAGGCGCGCCGCGAGCCGTACGTCATGATCCTCATCGGCAAGCCCACGGACGACTCCGGGTTCGGCGGCGCGGCGTTCGCCTCGGAGGATCTCGCCGGCGAGGAGAAGGCGAACAGGGGCGCCGTGCAGGTCCCCGATCCGTTCCTCAAGCGCGTGCTCGCCGAGGCGACGAAGAAGGTCATGGAGGCCGCGCGGGCGCGCGGCGTCGCGATCGGCTTCAAGGATCTCGGCGCCGGCGGCATCGCCTGCGCCACGTCCGAGATGGCGCACGCGGGCGGCTTCGGCGTGAAGCTCGATCTCGACGCCGTGAGAAAGGCGCTCGGTCATTTTCCGCCCGCCGTCGTCTCGTGCAGCGAGACGCAGGAGCGCTACGCCATGGCCGTGCCGCGGGAATTCGCCGCGGAGGTGCTCAGGATCTACAACGAGGATTTCGAGCTTCCGCGCATCTATCACGGCGCCGGCGCATCCGTGATCGGCGACATCACGCTCGAGCCGTACTACTCGATCGAGACGGCGGGAGGCCTCGTGTGCAGCGCGCCCGTCGAGGTGATCACCACGGGGATCGCCTACGACAGGAAGGGAGCGCCGCGGCGCCGGCGCTTCGAGGAGCCCGCGCTCGATCCGCGGCGCTCGCTGCGGGACGATTTCCTCGCGCTCCTCGCGTCGCCGAACGTCGCGTCGAAGAACCACGTCTTCCGCCGATACGATTCCGAAGTGCAGGGGCGGGCGGTGCTCAGGCCCGGCGAGGCCGACGCCGCCGTCATCGCGCCGCTGCCGGGGCGGAGCGTCGGCCTCGCCTTCGCCGTCGACGGCAATCCGTTCTACGGTCTCATCGATCCGTACGAGGGCGGCGCGCTCGCCGTCTGCGAGAGCGTCCGCAACGTCGCCTCCGTCGGCGCCGTGCCCGCGACGATCACCGATTGCCTCAACTACGGCAACCCGGAAGTCGAGGAGGTCTTCTGGGAGTTCACCGAGGGGGTCCGCGGGATCGGCGACGCGTGCCGCGGCATCGGACATCTTTCGCACGAGGGCGCGCCCCTGCCGATCGTCTCGGGGAACGTGAGCTTCTACAACCAGAACGAGGCGGGAAAACCGATCCCTCCCTCGCCCGTCGTGTGCTGCGCGGGGATCGTCGAGGACTACTCGCGCTGCCGGTCGATCCGGTTCAAGGACGAGGGGAGCGCGCTCTACCTCGTCGGCGAGATCCTCGACGAGCTCGGCGGGAGCGAATACTACCGCGCGATCTACGGCGCGCTCGGCGCGAACGTGCCGCGGTCCGATTTCGTGCGCGAACGCGGCCTCGTCCGCGCCGTCATCGAGATGCACCGGCTCGGGATCGTGCGCGCGTGCCACGACACGGGGCAGGGCGGGCTCCTCACCGCGCTCGCCGAGATGGCGATCGGCGGCCGCGGAGACGGCGAGCTCGGGTTCACGCTCGACCTCGACGAGCTCGCGCCGCTCGGGCTGCCGCCCGAGAAGCTCCTCTTTTCGGAGACGGGCGCGTTTCTCGTGGAGACGGCGCCCGGCATCGAGCGCGAGATGCTCGCCCTCTGCGCGAGGAACCGGGTCAAGCTCTGGCGGCTCGGCGAGGTGCGGCGGGCGAGCCGCCTCGAGGTGGTCTCGCGGGGCGCGAGCCTCGCGCGCTGGGATCTCGCCGAGCTTCGCGGCGCGTATCTCGACGCGTGCCGCCCCATATTCGGGGTCGAGAACACAGGGAAAGGAGCATAGGTGGCGAACTCCTTCACGGGCGCTGTCGCGGTCGTTCAATTCCCCGGGGTGAACTGCGAATACGAGACCGCCGCCGCCGCGCGCGCGGTCGGCGTGAGCGCCGCGATCTTCCGGTGGAACGAGGATCCCGCCGCGCTCGACGGCTGTCTCGGGATCGTTCTCCCCGGCGGCTTCTCCTATCAGGACCGCATCCGCGCGGGCGTCGTCGCGGCAAAGGACCGCGTCATGGACGCGGTGAGCGCGCTCGCGCGCGCGGGCACGCCGGTGCTCGGGATCTGCAACGGCGCGCAGGTGCTCGTCGAGGCGGGCCTCATTCCGGGCATTCACTGGGAGAAGGTCGATCTCGCGCTCGCCCCGAACGTCATGGCCGACCGCGAGGGGTACTACTGCAATTGGATCTACCTGCGGCGCGAGCCGACGAACTGTCTCTGGACGAAGCTCTACGGCGACGGCGAGGTCGTTCCCGTTCCCGTCGCGCACGCGGAGGGACGCTTCACGACCGAGGACGCGGGCGTTCTCGAGGAGATGAAACGCGGGGGGCAGGTGGCGCTGCGGTACTGCGACGCCTCGGGGGCCGTCGTCCCGTCGTTCCCCGTGAATCCGAACGGCTCCGTCGAGAACATCGCGGGGGTCTGCAACCGCGAGGGGAACGTGCTCGCCCTCATGCCGCACCCGGAGCGGGCGGCGTGGCTGCGGCAGGTGCCCGAGGATCTCGGCGACCGCTGGGCGAGGCGCCGGCGCGCCGCTGCGGGAGATCAGGCGGCGCTCGAGGGCGAAGGCCCCGGCCGCCGGTTCTTCGCGGCGCTCGGCGGCGCGAAGGGAGGCTCGCGATGAAGCTCGCCGTGGAGCTCTGGGTCAGGCTCAAGGTCATCGATCTCGTGGCGCAGACCGCGCGCATCACGCTCGTCGACAAGCTGGATTTCGGCGAACGGCTGCGCGGCCTGACGCGCTATTCGTACTGGGCGATGGACGCCGAGGGAGAGACGGCGCCCGGGATTCTCGAGGAGATCGACCGCGCGATCCGTCTCGACGGCGCCTTCACGAATCAGAACAAGCACCTCTACCGGCTCTCGGGCGGCGGCGAACCGCCGAGGGGCGACCTCGCGCTCGAGAAGGACTACCCCGCGGGCGGCGCGCCGGACGAGACGGCATTCGCCGTCGATTGCCTCGTTCGCGAGCTGCGCCCGGACCGCGAGGCCGGGTTCGCGTCGCGTCTCGGCGGACGGCTTCGCGGCGTGAAGGTCTCGCGCATGAAATGCGGCGAAATCTGGCGCATCACGGTCGGAGCGCCCTCGGAGAGCGCCGCGATCGCGGAGGCGGAGCGGATGCTCGTGAGCCGCTCGCGGCGCGAAGGGCTGCTCCTCAATCCGCACTACCAGCGGCACGAGATCCTCGGGACGAAACGGCTGTGACGGGCGGACGCCGCGGCGGGGGCATCCCGCCGGCGCGGACCGCGGCGGCGGAAAGGACGACAGCTCGGTGAAGCTCAAGGAAGAATGCGCGGTATTCGGATGCCAAGGGGCCGACGACGCCGCCGGGATCGCGTATCTCGGTCTCTACGCGCTGCAGCACCGGGGGCAGGAGAGCTCGGGCATCGTCACCTCCGACGGCTCCCGCGTGTACGAGCACCGCGATCTCGGACTCGTCTCGAAGGTCTACGACCGGGAGACGCTCGACCGGCTGCGGGGGCGCATGTGCATCGGGCATAACCGCTACTCGACGACGGGCCTCACGAGCACGGCGAACATCCAGCCGATGCTCGTCGACTGCAAGATCGGCAAGATCGCCGTCGCGCACAACGGCAACCTCGTGAACGCGGTCGACCTCCGGCGGGCGATGGAGCTCGACGGGTCGATCTTCCGCAGCACCACCGACAGCGAGGTCCTCCTCCACCTCATCGCCCGCAGCCGCGCCGGCACGCTCGAGGAGATGATCATGGAGGCGCTTTCGAAGGCGCGAGGCGCCTTCTCCCTCGTGTTTCTCACGAAGGACCGGGTGATCGCGGCGCGCGATCCGCACGGCTTCCGGCCGCTCTGCCTCGGCCGCCTCGGCGAGGCGCACGTCGTCGCCTCCGAGAGCTGCGCCTTCGACATCATCGGCGCGACGTACCAGCGCGAGGTCGCGCCGGGAGAGCTCTGCGTCCTCGGGGAGGGCGGCCCGCGGTACCTGCGCTGGAGCGAGCCCGCCGCGAAGCAGAACCGGTGCATCTTCGAGTTCATCTATTTTTCGCGACCCGACAGCCGCGTCTTCGGGGAGAACGTCGACAAGGTCCGCCGCAAGCTCGGGCGCCGTCTCGCCGTCGAGTCGGCGGTGGACGCGGACATCGTGATCGCCGTGCCCGATTCGAGCAACACGATCGCGCTGGGCTACGCGGAGGAATCGAAGCTGCCGTTCGAGCTCGGTCTCATCCGCAACCATTACGTCGGGCGCACCTTCATCCAGCCGCGGCAGGCGATGCGGGACTGGGACGTGCGCATCAAGTTCAATCCGGTCCGGGGCGTGCTGAAGGGCAAGCGGGTCGTCGTCGTGGACGACTCGATCGTCCGCGGCTCGACGATGCGCAAGCTCGTCTCCATCATCCGTCAGGGCGGCGCGGCGGAGATCCACCTGCGCATCGGCTCGCCGCCCATCACGCACTCGTGCTTCTACGGCATCGACACGCCGACGCGCGGCGAGCTCATCGCCTCGAGCCACTCGGTCGAGGCGATCCGCGAGTACCTCGGCGTCGAGAGCCTCCACTATCTCTCCACCGAGGGGCTGCTCTCCTGCGTCGAGGAGCCGGACAACTACTGCGTCGCCTGCTTCACCGGCGCGTACCCCGTCGATCCCTCGGACGGCACGAACAAGACGGTGTTCGAGAGCCGGACCGGGTGCGGAGACGGGTTCGAAAACGAATAAGAGGGAGATCCCGGGGTCGGGGATGGCGAACGAGGGACACAGCACCGGACACCTCGGCGAATCGTTCGCGATGCGCGCGCTGCATCCGCTCGTCGAGCGCCCGTCGCGGTACGCGGACTGCGAGCTCAACCTCGAGGGGGCGGGATACGGCGAGGGGCGCTTCAACGTGCTCCTCGTGTTTCCGGACTCCTACGAGATCGGCGCCTCCCACCAAGGGATACGTCTCCTCTACCACAAGCTCGCCGCGACGCCGGGGATCGGCGTCGAGTTCGCCTTCGCGCCGTGGCCCGACGCCGAGCGGCTCATGCGGGCGACGGGCGAGCCGCTCCGGTCGCTCGCGACGATGACGCCCGCGCGGCGGTTCGATCTCATCGGCTTCTCCGTCATGTACGAGCTCCATTACACGAACATCCTCGCGATGCTCGATCTCGCCGGCCTCTCGCTCGAAGCCGGCGGCCGCCGCGAGGAGGATCCGCTCGTCGCCGCCGGAGGGCCCTGCTGCACGAACCCGCTTCCGTTCCTTCCCGCCGTCGACGCGGTGTTTCTCGGGGACGCGGAGGATTCGCTCCGCGAGGCCGTCGAGGCGCTCGCGAGGCTCGCCGCCGCCGGCGCCGGCAGGCGCGCGAAGATCGAGGCGCTCGCGGGGATCGAGGGGGTGTACGTCGACGGCGCGTCGGCCTCGGCGAAGGCGCGCGTCCACCGGTTCGCTTCAGGCGACCTCCCGCGGCGTCCCGTCGTTCCGGTTTCCGAGATCGTGCACCAGCGGCTCTCGATCGAGATCATGCGCGGCTGCTCGCGCGGCTGCCGGTTCTGCCACGCGGGGATGTTCTACCGTCCGTGCCGCGAGCGGTCGGTCGACGAGATCGCCGACGCCGTGCGCGACGGTCTCGACGCGACCGGGTGGGACGAGGTGTCGCTCCTCTCGCTCTCGACGTCCGATTATTCGCGGCTCGGGGAGCTGCTCTCGCGTCTCGCGCCGGAGCTCGAGCGGCGGAGGGTTTCGCTCTCCCTGCCGAGCCTGCGCCCCGAGACGATCACGAACGAGATCGTCTCGGCCTCGGGAGCGGTGACGAGGTCCGGATTCACCATCGCGCCCGAGGCGGGAACCGAACGGCTTCGCCGCGTCGTCCGGAAGGATTTCACCGACGAGGAGATACTCGACGGGGCGCGGAAGATCCTCGGCGCGGGTTGGCAGAGCCTCAAGCTCTACTTCATGATCGGGCTCCCGACGGAAACGGACGAGGATCTCGACGGCATCGCCGGTCTCGTTGAGCGGATACTGGAGCTGCCGCGAAGCCGCGGCCGCTTCAACCTGAACGTGTCGATCTCTCCCTTCGTGCCGAAGCCGCATACGCCCTTCCAGTGGGAGCGCCAGTGCGGGATCGAGGAACTGCGCGCGAAGCAGCGGTATCTCGCCGGGCGCGTGCGGAGCAGGTTCGTGAGCCTCTCGCAGCGCGCTCCCGAGGTGAGCGCGCTCGAGGGGGCGCTCGCGCGAGGCGACCGCAGGGTCTGGGCGGCGCTCCGCCGCGCGTTCGAGCTCGGCTGCCGGTTCGACGGGTGGGTCGACCGGCTGCGGTTCGACCTCTGGGAGCGCGCGCTCCGCGAGACGGGGCTCTCGCTCGAGGAGCTCAACGCGGCCCGTCCGGCGGAAGGGCCGCTGCCGTGGGATTTCCTCTCGCTCCACGCGACGAAGCCGCATCTCGTGAGAGAGCGCGATCTCGCGCTCGCCGCGGGTTTTCCGGCGGGCGCGGACGGCGCGGGCGCGTCCGGCGCGGAGAGCGAAGTCCCCGCCGCGTCGGGCGGCGACGGCGCTTCCGGTCCTCCGCCTCCGCGGGCGAATGGAGCGGGGGAGCGGTTCGAGATCCGGATGCCCGTTCCCGCGCCCCCGGCGGGGCCGCGCTTCCGGTATCGCTTTCTGTACGAGAAGACAGGGCGCGTGCGGTTCCTCTCGCACATCGAGACGCTCAACGTGCTCCAGCGGGCGCTGCGGCGCTCGGGGCTTCCGCTCGCGTTCACGGAGGGGTTTCATCCCCATCCGAGAATTTCGGCCGGGCCGTCGCTCGCCGTCGGCATGGAGGGGCTCGGGGAGTTTCTCGACGTCGAGCTCGCGAGCCCCTCGCGCTGTGAAAGCGAGGCGATCGAAAAGGGGCTCCCCGCCGGCATGCGAATCGTCGCGTGCGCCGGCCCGTTCACGAGGGGGGCGGGCAAGCTCCCGGCGGCGGCGAGGTTTCGATTTCTCGTCGCTTTCGACTCCCTCGGGAGGCTTCTCGCGGACGCCGCGGGACCGCCCCCGGCGACCCCTTCATCGGACGAAATGGAAACGCTGTACGGCGATAAGCTCATGTGGTATCGTCTCGCCGGCGAGCTCGCCGCCGCGGACGTCCCGGGGCTCTTCGAGAGCGGGGCGCCGGTCGACCTCGCGCGCGCCTTCGAGACCGTGTGGGGGCGCATGTTCGAGGAGGAGGCGGCGTTCCGGACGGAAAAGGGGACGGAGCGCCGGTGCCGCGGTTGCTCGGTGCGGGCCGCCGGCCCGGGCGAGCTCGAGCTCGTGCTCCCGGGCGGGGACGGCGGCGTCCGCCCGCAGGATCTGCTCATGGTGCTGTTGCCGAAGAATCTCGCGTTGCTCGCGCTGATTCGCAGGCTGGAGATACAATACCGATCGGATACGGGCTGGATGGGCCCGCTGGAGTTGGTTGGAAACGCATGAGACCGAGAACGAGACGCCATAGGAGGCCGCGGGAAGCGGCCGATTCGTCATCCGCCGGCAAGGAAGCCCGGCGCGCAGCGAAAACCCAGATCCTCATCAATTTCACCCCCCGCGAGGTCAGGATCGCGATCATGGAGGACCGCGAGCTCGTCGAGTTCCTCATCGAGCGCGAGGACAGCAGGCGGACGGTGGGGGACGTGTACCTCGGCCGCGTCACGGCGGTCATCCCCGGCATCCAGGCCGCCTTCGTCGATATCGGCCAGGAGAAGGCGGCGTTCCTCCACGTGAGCGACGTCGCGACGGGGGCGATCGATCCCGAGCTCATCGACGAGGACGACCGCGACACGCAGAAGAGAGGCGAGCTCCCGCCGATCGAGAATCTCCTCAAGAAGGGACAGGACATCCTCGTTCAGGTCCGCAAGGAGGCGATCGGCACGAAGGGGCCGCGCATCTCGAGCGAGATCTCGCTCCCCGGCCGGTACGCCGTCCTCATGCCCGGTCTCGATCACATCGGCGTGAGCAAGCGCATCGACGACCGGCGCGAGCGGTCGCGCCTGAAGCAGATCGTGAAGAAGTACCGCCCCGAGGGGGCGGCCATCATCGTCCGCACGGCGGGGGAGGGCGTGAGCGAGGAGCAGCTGCGGGACGACATCAAGTACCTCGAAAAGCTCGCGGCCGAGCTCAAGGAAAAGAGGGAGCGCGCCTCGCCGCCCGCTATCATCCACGAGGACGTCGATCTCACGATATTCGCGCTTCGCGACATCCTCACCGAAGAGGTCGAATCGATCATCGTCGACAACCGCGTGGAGTTCGAGCGCCTGCGCGAGTACCTGCGGACCTTCGCCCCCGACGTGGCGAACCGCATGCGGCTCTACGAGGAGAAGACGCCGATATTCGATTTCTACGACATCGAGAGCGACATCGAGAAGATCCTCGAGAGCAAGATCTGGCTCAAGAAGGGCGGCTACATCGTGATCGAGCACACCGAGGCGCTCGTCACGATCGACGTCAACACCGGCCGCTTCGTCGGCAAGCGCGATCAGGAGGAGACGATCCTCGAGACGAACCTCCTCGCCGCCAAAGAAATCGCGCGGCAGCTCCGGCTGCGGGACATCGGCGGCATCATCGTCGTCGATTTCATCGACATGGAGACGGAGGAGAACCGCCGCAAGGTCTACAACGAGTTCCGCAACCTGTTGCGCAAGGACCGCTCCCGCGTGCGCGTCTATCCGATGAGCGATCTCGGCATCATCGAGGTGAGCCGCAAACGCGTGCGGCCGAGCCTGCTCCACTACTTCAGCGAGGAATGCCCCTACTGTTCGGGGAGGGGCAAGGTGCTGAGCCTCGAGTCGATGGCGATGAAGATCGAGCAGTGGATCCGCCGCATCGGCGCCAGGAAGAAAGAACGCGGGATACTCTTCAAGCTCAACCCCGTCATCGGGCTCTACCTGCGCGAGGAGCGCGCCGACAACCTCACCGAGCTCGCCGACACCTACCGCCTGCGCATCGAGATCGTCGACGATCCGCGCCTGCAGCGCGAGGAGTACGAGATCTACTCCCTCGAGGGAGACCGGAACCTCAAGGCGCAGTTCGAGTAGGCGTCCGGCCGGGCGGCCGGCCAGGCCGGCGCCCGGTAACGGGATTCGCCGGAGAACCGGTGAACGGCTCATGAACGACCATTCCCGCCACGATCACAGCTTCGGGCAGGACGTCGTTCGCGCCGGGGAGCAGCGCACCCTGCTCGTCATCGCGATCACCGCCGCCATGACGATCGTCGAGATCGCGGCGGGGCTCGCGTTCGGTTCGATGGCCCTGCTCGCGGACGGCCTCCACATGGCCTCCCACGCCGCCGCCCTCGGCATCTCCGCCGCCGCGTACCGGTTCGTCCGGCGCCGGGCGCGGGATCCCCGCTACAGCTTCGGCACGGGAAAGATGAACGCGCTCGGCGGGTTCGCGAGCGGCGTCGTGCTCCTTCTCTTCGCGCTCTTCATGGCGGGGGAGAGCGCGAGGCGCTTTTTCGCGCCGGTCGCGATCGTCTACGATCAGGCGATCCTCGTGGCGTTTCTGGGCCTCGCCGTGAACGGGGCGAGCGTGTTCATCCTCGGGGGGCATCACGAGGGCGGGAAGACGCGCGGCGGGACGGATTCGGGGCGGGACTCGCGTCCCGCGGCGGCCGGCGAAGACCACAACCTGCGCGCCGCCTACCTCCACGTGCTCGCGGACGCGGCGACATCGATCCTCGCGATCGCCGCCCTGCTCGCGGGAAAGTACATCGGCCTCGCATGGATGGACCCGCTCATGGGGATCGCCGGCGCCGCCCTCATCGCGCGCTGGTCGACGGGACTGCTTCGCGACGCCGGCGGGGTGCTGCTCGACGTACAGGCGCCCGACCACGCTCCCGAAGCGATCCGGAGCGCGATCGAACGGGAGCCCGGCACCAAGGTTTCGGATCTGCACGTCTGGTGCATCGGTCCGGGCATCTGCTCCGCCGCCATATCGATCGTCGCGGACGAACCGAAGTCGCCCGAGCACTACCGGGGTCTTCTGCCGCGGGATCTCGGCATCGTTCACGAGACGATCGAGGTTCACGGGAGCGCGAACGGGGGGAGTCCGGATGTTTCCGCGGGAGCGGAGGAAGGGTGACGAGGTTCGGCGCGCAGCGGCGCATTCAATGATCGGCTCTTGCGATATAATGCAGCGGGAAAGCGCGATTGCGTGTTTTCAATAATAATTTATCGCTAATCAATAAATAATAATTGACAATCGATAGTTTTGGCCATACACTTCCCTTGACGAACCATTAAGGGAGGCAGATGGCCATGATTTCACGAAGCGCCGCTCTATGTTCCGCGATCGCACTCTTGCTCGCCTCAACGCTCCTGCCCGCCGGCGCGCTCCCGTGCTCGACCTTTCTTATGAGACAGGGCAGAGAGATCGTTTTCGGAAAGAACTACGACTTCATGGTAAGCGAGGGCCGCCTCGTGGTCAACAAGCGCGGCGTCGCCAAGTTCGCGCTCGCGCTCGGGGCGCAAAAGCCCGCGAAATGGGTCTCGCGATACGGGAGCGTGAGCTTCAACCAGGTGGCGCGCGAGTATCCGAACGGCGGGATGAACGAGGCGGGGCTCGTCGTCGAGATCATGTGGCTCGAGGGGACGCGTTACCCGGTCCCGGACGATCGGGCCGTGATTTCCGAGCTCCAGTGGATACAGTACCAGCTCGACAACTGCGCCACCGTCGCCGACGTGCTCGCGACCGATAGCGTCATCCGAATCGAGCCGACCGGAAAGCCGGTCCATTTCTTCGTCGCAGACCGCGGCGGGGACGCCGCGACGTTCGAGTTTCTCGACGGCGCCCTCGTCCACCGGCGCGGCGGGTCGCTCCCCGTGCCGGCGCTCACGAATCACACGTACGACGAATCCCTCTCCTTCATCTCGCGGCACGAGGGGTTCGGCGGGAGGGAGCGGGCCGCCGGCGGATGGGAGTCGCTCGATCGCTTCGTGACCTGCGCCCGCATCGTTCGCGACGCGAGAACGGTGCGCGCGAAGAGGCTCGTGCCCTACGCGTTCGACGCTCTCGAGACCGTCTCGCAGGGGGACCGCACGGTATGGAGCATCGTGTACGACATGAAGAGACGCGTCGTGCGTTTCAGGACCGTCGGCAGGCCGGATATCCGGATCCTGAGGCTCGAGCGGTGCGATTTCTCGTGCGATTCGCCCGCCCTCGTGCTCGATCTCGAAACGGAGATCGAGGGGGATGTCGCGGGACGCTTCGTTCCCTTGACGACCGAGCTCA
This sequence comes from bacterium UBP1_UBA4783, assembly GCA_002403075.1. GTDB lineage: Bacteria > Krumholzibacteriota > Krumholzibacteriia > Krumholzibacteriales > Krumholzibacteriaceae > SSS58A. The sequence continues at coordinate 71,808 of DHHB01000040.1, forward strand.
ACAGGGACCTCATCGGCCGCACGTTCAAGCGGTACGAGGAAGAAA
>DHHB01000040.1:71875-107919 GCA_002403075.1 bacterium UBP1_UBA4783
CGTTCGGACCTTCCCGGCCGGCGATGAGCCGGGAGGCGCAAGGAGGCCGCCATGAGATTCGCCGATCTTCGCCCCGTCACGGGGATCGTGAGGGCGGGCATCTATCTCGCCTTCGCCGCGGGCATCGTCGTGCTGCTCTATCTCGCGGGATCGTTCGTGTACGCCCTGACGCACACGGACGACCTCGGCGCGAACATCGCCTCGAACGTCTACGTCATGCCCTCGTTCGAGGAGCGGATCGCCGAATCGATCCACGAATCGCGGACCGGCGCGGTGCGGTTCCGGCTGCACGAGGTCTACGGGGTCTTCACGTGGCTCAACATGCCGCGGGAGATCGTCTTCGCCGTGTACTTCCATCTCTTCATTCTGTGGCTGCTCTTTTTCATCGGCGTGCGGGAGCTCGCGAAGGTCTTCGAGGACGTGGGCGCGGGCAATCCCTTCGCGCCGGAGAACGCGCGGCGTTTGCGGATCGTCGGGCTCTGCATGGCCGGCGGCGGGATCTTCAAGATCCTCTACACGATCGTGTCGTTCGCCGTCTTCTACGACGACGTCATCATCCCGGGGGCGCGGTTGCCGTGGCGGCTTCTCATTGCTCAGGATGTGAGCCTCGGTCTCGTTTTCGGGGGGTTCGTCGTGCTCGCCGTCTCCGAGGTGTTCCGCGCCGGCAACAGGCTTCAGGAAGACCAGAATCTCACGGTGTGAGGTCGATATGCCGATCATAGTGAATCTCGACGTGGAGCTCGCCAAACGCAAGATGAGGCTCACCGACCTCGCCGAGCGCGTCGGCATCACGATCGCGAACCTCTCGATCCTGAAGCAGGGTCGAGCGCGCGCGATCAGGTTCTCGACACTCGAGGCGATATGCCGTGAGCTCGGATGCCAGCCGGGGGATATCCTCGAATACCGCGAGGAAGAGACGGGGCGCGCCGAGGGCGGGGCCGTCGACGCGCCCGAGTGATTCGCGTGTTCGGCGCGCGAGCGCGTCGCGCGGCCGCGGGGGCGTCTACCGCAGGAGCAGCATTTTCTTCGCGCTCGTGAAAGTTCCCGCCTCGAGTCGGCAGAAATACACGCCGCTCGCCACGTTCCGCCCCGCCTCGTCCCGTCCGTCCCATGCCTCGACGTACCGTCCCGCCGCCCGCTCGCCGCGCGCGAGCACGCGGATCATCCTGCCCGAGGCGTCGTACACTCGCAGCGAAACGAATCCCTTCTCCTTGAGGTCGAATCGGATCGATGTCGCAGGATTGAACGGGTTCGGGGCGTTCTGGTGCAGACACGTGGTCCGGACCACCCCCGGCGTTTCGACGCCCGTCACGCCGTCCGGCCCGAGCACCGCGCGGGGGCTTTCGTTATCGTGGACGTCCACGGCGGAGACCTTGTAGTAATATCCCGCGTCCCAGCGCCACTCGGCGTCGAAGAACGACGGTTCCGCGGGCGAGCCGACGCGGTTCTCCGCCGACGGCTCGAAATCGGCGCTCGTTCCCCGGTAGACGGCGTAGCCTTTGAGGTCGCGCTCCGCATTCGCGCTCCACGCGAGCGAGAGACCCTCGGGAGAGAAACTCTGCTCGCCCGCGAGACCGACGGGCGGCGCGGGGGCGAGGTTGTCTATCGAGTAGCCGCTGTCGGGCTCGCTCGTCCACCAGACCGAGGTCGTCGTCGAATGGGTGGTCGCGACGTAGACGGCCCACGGCGTCCCGGCGGCCGAGGAATCGACGACCGTCGTCGCACGGACGAGGTACTCCGGTGCTTGCAGAGCGGGCACGCTCGCGACGAGTTCCCACGCGCCGGGCGGCATGCTCGTCGCCGAGGGACCCGAAGCGGCGAGATACGTTTTCCCGTTGAGCCCGAGAAGCGAGCAGCCCTCGGGTGCCTCGCCGAGCTCGGCGTTGAGCTCGCTCCGAACGCTCGCCGCGCCGGCGAGCTTCGCGAGAAGCGTCGGATCGTCCACGCGCTGCCACAGCGCGTACGTCGAAATCGGGTAGATCGGTTCCGCCGCGTTGTCGAGATCGGAGGCGCGGAGCGCGACGCGCAGGAGGCCGCCCTCGTCGGCCGGAACGTCGGTGACGCCCGTGATCCGAGCCGCGGGGATTCCTCCAGCGCCATGCTCGCCCTCTATGCGCCGCACGAACCCCGCGCTGTCGCTCTGCCGCGACCACGACATGAAGGCGCTGCCGCCGCCCACGCCCAGAAGGCTCGACGCGACGCCTGTCGGCACGACTATGAAAGGCGTGCCGTCGGCCCTCCAATAGCACGTCATCGCGGTATCGACGCGCTGCGCGTAGATGTAGCTCGTCGAGGCGCCGAGACGATCGTCGCGCCACGAGACGATCGCGCCGCCAAGACCGTCGCCGCATATGGCGGAATTCGCCTGATTGCTGCTCGACGGAGTAAGCCGCAGCGCTGTCGACCAGCGCTGGGCTCCAGAGGCGTCGAGCGACTGCATCCAGATGCTCGAGCTCGCATCGAACTTGAAGAGGGCGCCGCCGTTCCCATCCGGGGCGATTCCGGCGTTTTTCTCGTCCCGGTACGCGCCGACGATGACGGGCGAACCGGACGTTCCCCAGAGCATATTGCCGAGGGAGTCGAGCCGGCTCGCGTAGATGTCGCATGTCGCGTCGTACGCAAGCGCATTGCGGTAATCTTCCCATGAAACGATCGCTCCGCCGAAGCCGTCGGCGGCGATGACGGGATTGAGTTCGTCCTTAGTCGGCGATACGTAGAGAGCGACGCCGTTCGTCGTCCAGCGGGCCGCTCCCGATGCGTCGATCCGCTGGGCGTATATGTCGTACACGTTGGTCCTGCGGTCCTGCCAAACAGCGATGACGCCGTGAGAGCCGTCGGAGACCGCCCTGAGGGTATTCTGCTGGTTGGTCGCGGCGCAGATGGGGACTCCTCCGGCCGCCCAGAGGGCGTTCCCCGAAGCGTCGAAGCGCTGAGCGAGGAGATCGCTGCTGGATCGGGAGGCGATGCACGCGACGATGGCTCCTCCCGCGCCGTCCGACACGATCCGCGGATCGTAGAGAGACGTCGAATCGCACTCGATGGCGACGCCGTCCGCCGTCCAGAGGACGTTGCCGTTCGAATCGATCCGCTGGACATAGGTCCTGGTGCTGCCGCTGCGGAGATCGTTCCACGCGATGATCGCGCCGCCCGCCATGTCGGTCGCGATGACGGGCGCTGCCTGGTTGCCGGCCGCCGCGCAGACCACGACCCCGGAAGCCCCCCAAAGGACGTTTCCCTCGGCGTCGATGCGCTGGGCGCCGATGTCCTGCTCGCCGGTTTGTTGGTTGTACGTCCAGAGGGCGTAGATGGCGCCGCCCGAGCCGTCGAGCACCGCAGACACTTGAGCGCCGCCCATGATGTTCGATGGGAGCTGGGTGCCCAAGGCGGACCAGACGGCCGCGGCGTCATGTGGAACACACAAGGCGAGAACAGAAAGCGCGAACCCAAGCAGCAGGAGTCTTCTCGGCATAAGGACTTCCCTTTCTTTATAAGGCCTCCAAATATATTTATAATGTCTTATTATAGCATAAGATACGATAAGGCATCAACCAGAAAGACAGTCGCCGCGCACAATAGCCGCCGAGCCGGATTGCATTCTATACGCGAATGCCTCTATAATGATTTATCGGCACTGGGGATAGGGGTTCCAATTGCGGAGGCTCGCCGGATGGAATCGCTCGTCGGCAAAACGATCGCCCATTATCATATCATCGCCGAGCTGGGGCGAGGCGGAAGGGGAGTCGTCTACCGCGCCGACGATACGAAGCTCGTCCGGCCGGTGGCCCTCAAGTTCCTCTCCCCCGAAGCGATAGGGCACGACGAAGACAAGGCGCGGTTTCTGCACGAAGCTCAATTCGCCGGAGCCCTCAACCATCCGAGCATCTGCACGGTCCACGAAATCGACGAAACCGACGGGCGTCTCTACATCGTGATGGAATATATCGAGGGACGCACCCTCAAGGATGCCCTCCTCGAACGGCCGCTCGACGTCACCGCCGCGGTCGAGACCGCCATCCACATCGCCGAAGGGCTCCGCGAGGCGCACGAGCAGGGCGTCGTTCACCGGGATATCAAATCCGCGAACGTCATGCTCACCTCCAAGGGCCTGGTGAAAATTACGGACTTCGGTCTCGCGAAATCGCGACGGGCGGCGGATATCACACAGAGGGGAACGACCTTCGGCACCGTAGCCTATATGTCGCCGGAACAGGTGCGAGGGGAGGACGTCGATCAGCGGGCCGATATCTGGTCGCTCGGAGTGATACTCTACGAGATGCTCACCGGCCGGCGGCCCTTCGGAGGCGAGTACGAACAGACGGTGATGTACTCGATCCTGCATGACGATCCCGAGCCGCCGTCGCGCGAGCGCCGAATCGCGCCACGCTCCCTCGACGCCGTCGTGCGTCGCGCGCTCGCGAAGGACCGCGACGAACGCTATCACACGGCGGCCGAGATGCTCGACGATCTGTACGCCGTCATGCGCGAGCTTGCCCCGGCGGCGAGGCCGCGCGGCATGGGGAGGCGCGGGCGTCTCGCGGCGGTTCTCGGCTCATGCGCGGCCGTCGCGGCGGCGTTCGTCATCTGGAAGATGGCCGCCGCTCCTCCAGGGGGAGGGCATATCGAGTCGATCGCGGTTCTTCCGCTCGATAATATCGCGAAGGATCCGGAGCAGGAATACGTCGCCGACGGAATGACCGAGGCGATCATTACCGAGCTTTCGAAGATCAAGGCGCTCCGCGTTATATCGAAAACCTCCGTCGAGCGGTACAGGGATACGAAGAAATCCCTTCCGGAGATCGCCCGCGAGCTCGGCGTCGACGCCGTCATCGAAGGCTCGACGCAGCTCGCGGGAAAACGCGTCCGTGTCACGGCGCAGCTCATCGAAGCGAAGACAGATCGGCACCTCTGGGCGGACAGCCACGACCGCGATCTGGGGGACGTGCTCGCGCTCCAGAAAGAGGTCGCGCAGGCCATCGCTCGCGAAATCAGAGTCGTTCTCTCGCCGGCGGAAGCGCGCGAGCTCGAGAACGCGGAAAAGATCGACGCGCGGGTCCAGGATCTCTATCTCAGGGGCCGGTTCGAGGGGAGCTTATTAACCCGCGAGAGTCAGCTCCGGGGGATCGAGCTCTTCGAGCAGGCGCTGGTGATCGAGCCCCGCTTCGCGCTGGCGTGCGCGGGTATCGCCGGAATATACGACGACATGTTCGCCTTCGGCCGGCTCCCTGGTTCGGAGGCGTGGCCGAAGGTGCGGTTCTGGGCGCAGCGCGCGCTCGAGATCGATCCGACGCTCGCCGAGGCGCATACGCTGCTGGCTGACGTGCAATTTTTCCATGACTGGGATTTCGCCGGCGCGGAGCGTTCTTTCAAGCGTGCCATCGAATGCAATCCGGGCTACTCGATCGCTCATTGCTATTACGGCAATCTCCTGCTCTCTCTGAAAAGGCGCGAGGAGGCGATGCGGGAATACGACCGGGCGCTCGCGCTCGATCCGCTCGGGGCCGCGACGCTCGTGCTCGGAGCGTACGGAGCCACCGCCACCGGCGATCTCGGACGCGCGCGGGAGCTGGGGAACCGGCTCGTATCACTTTTCCCGCAGGTCTCGTTCGGATACGCGGCGCTCATCAACGTCGCGTTCTTGGAGGGGAACGTGTCCGAATTGAGAACGCTGCACAAGCGGATAATGCCCATGATTGAGAGCGAGGAATACAGGTTGTTTTACGATGGTCTGATGGCGCTGAAGTCCGGCGAGCCCGACAAAGCGAAAAAGATCGTGGACGACCTTCGCGCCCGGGGCGTCAGCGAGCGCATGGGTTCGGAAAGCGTCGCGCGGCTCGCGGCGCAGCTCGGGGACGCGGACGGCGCCTTCGACTGGATAGAACGCGGAGTGGAGAGTCGTCAGACCTGGATCGTGATGACCTTGAACGTCGATCCGATGCTCGCTCCGCTCCGCGCCGATCCCCGCTTTCCCCGGCTCCTGCGCACAATTGGGCTTCCCTAATGGCAACCTCCCTTTTCGGGGAGGCCAGACGGCGACGCGCCGCCCTCGGCGGCCGCCCCCGCTATTCCGCCGTTTTTGCGCGGAGGAAGATGAACGCGCTGTCGAGCGCGGCGAACGGGGTCGTGCGGTGATCCTCGCCCTCGAGAGCGTCGAACCTCCAGCGGAGCCCCTCCGGGGCGTTCGCGTCGAGATAGCCGGCGAACGCCCGGGCCGCGTCGAGATACCCGTCGAGATCACCTGTTCCCGTCGCGAGGTAGAGAGCCCTTCCCGCGAAGCCTCCGCGCTCGAACGAATCGGACGCGAGAAAGACGAGCTTCCTGAGATCGTACGGGAGGCTCGGGCTCGTCGCTATGCATCCGTCGAATAGATCGGGCGCCGAGAGGAAGGCGTAGATGGTGAATAGCCCCGCGAGCGAATGTCCGAAAAGGAACCGCTCGGGTGTCGTGCGCAGGCGGGCTTCTATGAATGGAATGAGCTCACGGCGGAGAAAATCGAGAAAATAATCCGCCTCGCCCGTCCGCGAGTGTCCCGCGATGCGTGTCGGGGTCATGTCGCGGTGCCGGTCCGTGTTTTCGACGGCGACAAGAATCATGCGCGGGATGCGCCCCTCGCGGGCGAGCCGCTCGAGCGCGATTGCGAAAGCCGGAGAGTCCCATTCTCCGTCGAGCTTGTAGAGCACGGGAAGCCGCTCGTCGGAATCCTCGTAGCCGTCGGGCAGAAAAGCCGTTGCGACCCTCGTTTCCCGAAGCACGACGGAGCGGATTCCGAACATCCGCGTCCCGCCGCCTCGCGCCGCCGGCGCAAGGCAGCAGGCGAGAAGGAGGGCCGGCAAAACGGCGCGAACGAGGGGGAACGCCTCGCATTTTCCCGGGGTAACGCTCATATCCTTTCAACACGAAGCGGGCCCGCGCGTTCCCCCTGTCGGTCTTCAGCCGCAAAAAGGGTTTTTGCCCTTGACTTGGGGTGCCCCGTTTGCTATCAATATATCTCTTTTGGAGTTGACCAGGAGGGTATCGATGTACGCGGTCGTTCGCGTTGCGGGAAAACAGATTATTGCGAGGCCGGACGAGGTCGTGGACGTTCCGCGTCTCGACGTCGAGGCGGGGAGTCTCATCCGTTGCGACGAGGTTCTCGCCTATTCCGACGGCACGGAGATCCGCGTCGGGCGGCCGCGCCTCGAAGGCGTCACGGTCACGGGCGAGGTCATCGGGCATCGGCGCGCCGACAAGATCCTCATGTACAAGATGCGGCGGCGCAAAGGGTACCGGAAGACGCAGGGACACGTTCAGGAATACACGCGCATCAGGATCAAGGAAGTGTCGGCCTGAGGGCCGCGTTGCGAGGAGTTGAGCTTCAATGGCGCATAAAAAGGGAGTCGGAAGCTCCAAGAACGGCCGCGACAGCAACGGGCAGCGGCTCGGCGTGAAGCGATATTCCGGCCAGACCATCAACGCGGGGACGATCATCATACGCCAGCGAGGCACGCGGATCCATCCGGGCACGAACGTCGGCAAGGGCAAGGACGACACGCTGTACGCGCTCGTCGACGGCGTGGTCACCTTCGAGCGCTTCGGCCGCTCGAAGAAGCGCGTGAGCGTGTACGGCAAATAGATCCTTCTCCACACGGGAGCCACGTTATGGAGAACCGGGAACAGAGCCTGTTCCAGCGAGTTCTCCATTTTTTTTGCCGGGAGGCCCTCATGAACGCGAGATCGACCTTCGCGGCCGTTCTCGCCGCGGCGATATTCGTATCGGGAACCTCATTCGCGGGGGATGCTGCCATGAAGCTGAAATACCTCGGCCACGCGGCGTTCGAGCTCACGACGGCCGCCGGCGCGAAGATCGTCTTCGATCCCTATACCGCCGGCGCATTCGAGACGCTCGCGTGCGACGCCATCCGGGGCGATTTCGACGTCGCGATAACGAGCCACGATCACGCGGACCATACGTGCGAGGAGGTCCTCGCGCGGTCGAAGAACAAGGTGTCGAAGGCGGGGAAGGCGACCTTCGGCGTCGTCGTCGTCGAATCGTTCGCGACCTTCCATGACGACGCGAAGGGGAAGAAGCGGGGCGCGAACCTCGTCTCGATCGTCGAGGCCGACGGCTTCCGCGTGGCGCATCTCGGAGATCTCGGCCATCCGATCACGGCGAAGGAGCTGCCGAAGCTCGTCGGCGTCGACGTCATGATGATACCGGTCGGCGGCTATTACACGATCGACGCCGCCGCGGCGGCCGCCATCGTGAAAGAGTTCGCGCCGAAGATCGTCGTGCCGATGCATTACAAGACGTCGAAGGTCGATTTCCCGATCGCCCCGGTCGATTCGTTCACGAAGCTCATGAAGACCGTCGAGAAGGCGGGCGCGAGCGAGATCGTATTGACGAAGGAGAAACTGCCGGCACGAACGACGGTCGTCGTTCTCGATCCGGCCAACTAGTCGCCGATGGCTTTGCGGCAAGAGAGGTTGAACATGGCGAACGCGAAACGGAAGAAGGTTCGGACCGGCCGCGCGAAGAAAACGGCGCCGGCGAAAGGCGCGGCGAAGAGGCGTCCCGCGAAGAAGGCTCGAAAGCCGAAGCGCGCGGCGCGCTCTTCCGCCGAGGCGAAGCGGGCGGGCGCGGCGAAGACCGCGCGAAAAGCGGCGCCCCGCCGGCCGGCGGCGAAACCCGCGGCCGTCTCCCCGGCGCTCAAGGTCATCGACGCGAAGAGGATCGCGGACGTCGTCGCGATGCTCTCGATGGAGGCCAACTTCGATCTCTGCGGGGACGTCGAGAAGGCCATCGAGCGCGGGCTCGGCCTCGAGGAATCGCCGGTCGGCAAGGAGATCATCGGCCAGATCCTCGAAAACGCGGCGATCGCCCGCGCGGAGCGCATGCCGATCTGTCAGGACACGGGGCTCGCGATCGTGTTCGTCGAGCTCGGGCAGGACGTGCACGTCCGCGGCGGCCTCGAGGAGGCGATCAACGAAGGCGTGCGACGCGGCTACACGGAGGGGTATCTGCGCAAATCGGTCCTCGGCGATCCCCTTCGCCGCGTCAACACGAAGGACAACACCCCCGCCGTCATACACGCGCGCGTCGTGCCGGGGCGCACGCTCCGTCTCTGGGTTGTTCCGAAGGGGGGCGGAAGCGAAAATAAAAGCAGGATCGCGATGCTCAAGCCCGCCGACGGCGTCGAGGGCGTGAAGAAGTTCGTGCTCGAGGCCGTGAAGATCGCCTCGGCCGATCCGTGCCCGCCGATTATCGTCGGCGTCGGCGTGGGCGGCTCCTTCGAGCAGTGCGCCATGAACGCGAAGCGCGCGCTGCTGCGCGAGGTCGGGAGCGTTCATCCCGATCCCTTCTACGCGGATCTCGAGAGGGAACTCTACCGGAAGGTGAACGATCTCGGCATCGGCCCCCAGGGGCTCGGCGGCCGGATCACCGCGCTCGCCGTTCATATCGAGGCGGCGCCGTGCCACATCGCGTCGCTCCCCGTCGCGGTGAACATGAACTGCCACGCCGCTCGCCACAAGATGGCCGAGCTCTAGGAGGAAGAGAGACCATGGCGGAATATTCGATGAAGACGCCGCTCCGGCCCGAGGATGTGGACCGGCTCCGCGCCGGCGACGCGGTGAAGCTCACGGGCGACATCTACACGGCCCGCGACGCCGCGCACAAACGGCTCGTCGATCTCATCAAGGACGGCAAGACGCTCCCGATGCCGCTCGAGGGACAGGTCATCTACTACGTCGGCCCGTCGCCGACCCCGCCGGGAAAGCCGATCGGCTCGGCCGGTCCCACGACGAGCGGCCGCATGGATCCCTACGCGCCGATCCTCATCGAGCGGGGGCTTCGCGGCATGATCGGCAAGGGGGAACGCTCCGCAGGAGTCGTCGAGGCGATGCAGAAGCACGGCTGCGTGTATTTCGCCGCCACGGGGGGCGCCGCGGCGCTCCTCTCGAAGCGCATCGTCGCCGCCGAGGTCATCGCCTACCCCGAGCTCGGCGCGGAGTCGATCTCGCGGCTTCGGGTCGAGAACTTCCCCGTGATCGTCGCGCAGGACCGGTACGGCGGCAACATCTACCGCGACGGCCAAAAGCAGTACGCACGATGAGCAGAAGGCGGGAATCGAGCAGGGAAACGCGCCGACCGCCCGCGGCGGGTCGGCCGCCGCAGACGGCCGATCGCGCGCTCGTGGTCATTCCGGCGCGCTACGGCTCCACGCGGTTCGCCGGCAAGCCGCTGGCCGTCATCCGGGGCGTGCCGATGATCGTGCACGTCTTCCGCCGCGCGTCGAAGATACGCAACGCCGACGCCGTCATCGTGGCGACCGACGACCCGCGCATCAAGGCGATCGTCGACGACGCGGGCGGCACCGCGATCATGACCTCCTCCGAGCACACGACCGGAACGTCCCGCGTCCGCGAAGCCGCGGCGAAGTTCACCCACGGCATCGTGGTGAACGTTCAGGGGGACGAGCCGCTTCTGCCGGCGGGCGCGGTCGAGAGGCTCATCGACGCGATGCGCGAGGACCGGAGCCTCATGATGGGAACGCTCGCCGCGCCGCTCGAGGATCCCGCGGAGTTCGCCCGGCCCGACGTCGTGAAGGTCGTCTGCGACCGGGACGGAAACGCCCTGTATTTCTCCCGCTCGCCGATTCCGTATCCCGGTTTCGCGCCGGGCGCGCCCGATGCGCGGAATTCGGCCGCGGACGGCGTTGCGGCCGTCGCCGGAAAGGGCCTCCTGCGGCATCTCGGCGTGTACGCCTTCCGGCGGGAGCTCCTCATGCTGTGGAGGCGTTTGCCGCAAGGCCCCCTCGAGCGGCTCGAATCGCTCGAACAGCTTCGCGCCCTCGAGAGCGGATACCGCATCCGGGTGGTCGTGTGCCGCACGGACGCGATCGGCGTCGACCGGCCCGAGGACCTGAAAAAGGTCGAACAGGCGCTCCGTTCGCGGCCGGCCGCCCGGCGCGCGCGGTAGCGTCCGGCGGCGCCCGATTTTTTCCTCGAAAAAAGTTGAAAAAGGATTCCCGACCCGCTAGAGTGTGGCGCGGTGTTCCGGACAAGCAGCTGTCGCGCGAAACTACTCCCGAGGTCGGCGTGGGCGAGAAGACGAAATATATCTTCGTGACGGGCGGGGTGGTGTCGTCTCTCGGAAAAGGCATCGCCAGCTCCTCGATCGGGCTCCTCCTCAAACAGCGCGGCCTGCGCGTCGTCCTCCAGAAGTTCGATCCCTACCTCAACGTCGATCCCGGAACGATGAGCCCGTTCCAGCACGGCGAAGTCTACGTGACCGACGACGGCGCCGAAACGGATCTCGATCTCGGGCACTACGAGCGGTTCATCGACCGGAGCCTGAGCCAGCGCTCGAACGTGACGACCGGCCAGATCTACGAAGCCGTCATCAACCGCGAGCGGGAGGGCGGATACCTCGGACGGACCGTGCAGGTCGTCCCGCACGTCACGAACGAGATCAAGGCCCGCATCCGCCAAGCGGCGGAGAACGGCGACGACGTCGACGTCGTCATCACCGAGATCGGCGGCACGACGGGAGACATCGAAGGGCTGCCGTTCCTCGAGGCGATCCGCCAGTTCCGGCTCGACGTGGGCCGCGAGAACTGTCTGTACGTGCACCTCACGCTCGTGCCCTACATCAAGGCGGCGCGCGAGCTCAAAACGAAGCCGACGCAGCACAGCGTGAAGCAGCTCCTGTCGATCGGCATCCAGCCGAATATCCTCATCTGCCGCACCGAGCGGCCGCTCTCGCACGACATCAGAGGCAAGATCGCGCTCTTCTGCAACGTCGCCGAACGCGAGGTGATCGAGGCCCGCGACGTGCCCTCGATCTATCAGGTGCCGCTCATCTTCCACAAGGAAGGGCTCGACGACATCGTCTGCGAAAAGCTCGGGCTCTCCTGCCCGCCTCCCGATATCGGCGAATGGGAGCGGATGGTCGAGAGGATCTACTCGATGACCGAGAGCGTCGAGATCGCGATGTGCGGCAAGTACGTGCACCTGCACGACGCCTACAAGAGCATCGTCGAGTCCTTCACGCACGCCGGCGTCGCGAACGGCGTCGAGGTGAGGATCAAGTGGGTCGACACGGAAAAGATCGAGACCGAGGGGGCCGAAGCGCACCTCGCCGGCGTGCACGGCGTCCTCGTGCCGGGCGGCTTCGGCGACCGGGGCATCGAGGGGAAGATCGCGGCGATACGGTACGCGCGGGAGAACCGCGTCCCGTTCCTCGGGATATGTCTCGGCCTGCAGGTCGCCGTCGTCGAGTTCGCCCGCAACGTCTGCGCGCTCGCGGGCGCGAACAGCTCCGAGTTCGACCGGGACACGCCGCACCCGGTGATCGATCTCATGCTCGAGCAGCGAAGCCGCACCATGATGGGCGGCACGATGCGCCTCGGCGCCTATCCGTGCCGCATCGTCGAGGGATCGCTCGCGCACCGTCTCTACGGAGCGCTCGACATTTCCGAGCGCCACCGCCACCGCTTCGAGGTCAACAACGCCTACCGCAAGGCCCTCGCCGACGCGGGGCTCGCGATCTCGGGCACCTCTCCGGACGGCGAGCTCGTCGAAATGATCGAGCTTCCCGGCCATCCCTGCTTCATCGGCTGCCAGTTCCACCCCGAGCTCAAGTCGAGGCCGAACCGCGCGCACCCGCTCTTCAGGGGTCTCGTCGGGGCCGCGAGGGACTACAAACGCGAGCACGCCGATTGCGAGAGCGCCCCCGCCGCCGCGAGCGGGGACGACTGAGGGAGGCGCGATGGAGGAGCTTCGCATCGGCGGACGCGCGGTCGCACCGCGGGAGACGCCCATACTCATCGCCGGACCGTGCGTGCTCGAGCGGCTGGAGGACGCGCTGCGCGTCGCCGGCGAATGCGCCGAGGCGGCCGCGCGGGAAGGCTTTTTCTACGTCTTCAAGTCGAGCTATCTCAAGGACAACCGCTCGTCCCTCGATTCGTACGCGGGACCCGGCCTCGAGAAGGGGCTCGAGATGCTCGCGGCGATCGGCGCGAAGACGGGCGCGCCGCTCCTCACCGACGTTCACTGCCGCGAGGAGGTTCCGCGGGCCGCGGACGTCGTCGACGTGATCCAGATCCCCGCCTTTCTCGTCAGGCAGACGCGGCTCGTCGCAGCGGCGGCGGGGACCGGCAAGGTCGTGAACCTCAAGAAGAGCCAGATGCTCTCCCCCGAGGAGATGGGGAACGCGGTCGAAAAGGCCCGCGCGTCCGGGGCCGGCGGCGTCATGATCACCGAGCGCGGCACGGCGTTCGGATACAACAACCTCGTCGTCGATTTCACCTCGTTCCCGCGCATGCGCCGTTTCGGCGCGCCGCTCATCTTCGACGCGACCCATTCGCTGCAGCTCCCCGGCGGCCTCGGGACGAAGTCGGGCGGACGCCCCGAGTACGTCTCGACGCTCGCCAGGGCGGCTGCCGCCGCCGGATGCGACGGGATTTTCATCGAGACCCATTTCGCCCCTCTCGAGTGCCGGTGCGACGCCGAGGCGATGCTCCCCCTCGACCGGCTCGCGCGTCTGCTCGGGGAACTCGGGAGCATCTTCCGGCTCGCGAGGGGGTTCGGCGCCTGATCCGCGCGCGGCGGCGGACGGCCGCGGGATCGATACATCGTTTGCGTTGCGCGGAGCGAATCCGCCATGTTTGATAGACGCTTCCCGAAAAGAGCGACGACATGACGAACGAAACGAAACACACCCGGGGCGGCGCGGAGCCGGGCGGAAGCGCGGCGCCGCGAAAACCCCAGGACGTCGAGGAGATGGGGCGCGAGGTGATCGCGGCCGAGATCGCCGGTTTGCAGGAGCTGCGCCGCTCGATCGGGCCGGATTTCCGGCGCGCCGTCGCGCTGCTCCTCGAGTGCAGCGGCAAGGCGATCGTATGCGGCATCGGCAAGTCGGGGATCGCCGCACGCAAGATCGCGGCGACGCTGAGCAGCACCGGCACCCCCGCCGTGTACCTCCATCCGGGCGACGCCGCGCACGGCGACATGGGGATGATCGGGAAGGACGACGTCTTCATCGCCGTGAGCAAGAGCGGCACGAACGACGAGCTCACCAAACTCATACCGTATCTCAAGGCGATGAAGGTCAAGATGATCGCCGTCACCGCGTCTCCGGATTCGCCGCTCGCGGCCGAGAGCGACATCGTGCTCCAGACGCTCGCGACGAAGGAAGCCTGCCCGATGGACATCGTGCCGACGACGAGCACGACGGCGGCGACGGTGCTCGGCGACGCGCTGGCCGTCGCCGCGCTCCGGAGCCGGAACTTCGGCCGCGACGATTTCGCGCGGCTGCATCCGAGCGGGGTTCTCGGCAAGCGGCTGAGCCTCACCGTGGGGGAGCTCATGCACAAAGGGGCGGAGATGCCCGTCATCGGCACGGAGACGACGCTCCGCGAGGCGCTTTTCGAGATCGCGAACAAGCGCCTCGGCTGCACGGGGATCCTCGACGCGCAGGGGCGTCTCTCCGGCATCATCACCGACGGGGACCTCAAACGGATCCTCATACGGGACCCCTCGGCCCTCGACGCGAAGGCCGCCGCCGTGATGACGGCGAATCCGCGCACGGCGCACTCGGAGGCCCTCGCAGTCGACGCACTGTCTCAGATGGAGATGGACCCCCGCGGACCGGTGACCCAGCTCTTCGTCACCGACGACGCCGGCCGCCCCGTCGGCCTCATTCACATCCACGACATCCTCCGGGAAGGCCTGAAATAGCCCCGGCGCGGCGCTCAAGCGGTTCACCGATAAAGAGTTGAGTGCCGTCCCCTACCCGGGCCGGCCTCGATCCCGCCCCGCGGCCCGCGCTTCCCCGTTATCCCTTGTAATTGCAAATGGTTCCGTATCGTTCCGCATTGTTCCGTATTGTTTCCCGACATTGGCACAAATGTTGCTTGACGGATTTTCAATTCGGTGATATATACCTCTTTGGATACTCATCAGAGCGTTGTTCGGCAGCCGGTTGCGTCATTCGAGGGGATTTGGATCGGGCCGTCGCAGCTTGAAGAGGAAGATACGAAGATGGGGCGCGAATGTTCTCGTGAACGCCCTCATATCGAGTACGAGGCTCCTGCCGCGGCGCGCGGGGCTCTCGTTCTTCTCGTTCCTCGGCGGGGCGGTGTTTCGACTGTACCGCCGGGACCGGGAGCGCGCGCTCGCCAACATCGCGCTCGCGTTTCCGGGGACCGATCCGCTCGTCGTCTCGGCGATGGCGAGGGGATCGTTCGTCGCCGTCGCGCGGAACGCGTACGACGCGCTTCGCCTCGCGCACATATCGAGGGAGCGGGTGCTCGAGCTCTGCGACGTCGACGGCGAGGAGCACCTCTCTGAGGCGTGCCGCGGGGGCAACGGGGTCGTCGCCCTCACGGGGCACATCGGTTGCTGGGAGCTTCTCGCGGCCTATTTCGCCGGAAAGGGATACAGGGTGAACGTGGTGTACCGGGAGCTTCGCGACGAACGTCTCGAGGAACGGCTCGTCGGCATGCGCCGCCGCCACGGGATCAACTCGATCCCGCGGGGCGCGAGCGCCGTCTCGGCGTATAAGGCCCTCAGGCGCGGGGAGATCCTCGCCATGCTCATCGATCAGGATATCGACGTCGACGGCGTCTTCGTCCCGTTCTTCGGGATGAACGCGCATACGCCACGCGGAGCGGCCGCGTTCGCCCTTCGCGCGGGCGCCCCGGTCGTGCCGCTCGCGATCCACCAGCAGCCGGGCGGCCGCCACCGGATCACGATCAGACCGCCGCTCGATCCGCCGCGCGAAGGGCTCTCGGAGCGCGAGGCGATCGACGATCTCACCGCGCGCTGCACGGCGGCGATCGAGGGTTTCGTGAGGATGTATCCGCAGCAGTGGGTGTGGTTTCACGACCGCTGGCGCAGATCGGGCGCCTCCGCGTCCGCCGGCGGGGAGAACCGCTCCGGGGGAGGGGAACGCCGTGGCCGATAGCAGCCGGAAGGCTTTCCTTCGTTTCATGCCGGCCGCGGTCGCGCTCGCGGCGCTCGTCGCGCTCTCCGGTTCCTGCGAGCGGAGCGACCGGTCGAGGGGCAACATCGCGACCGCGGACGTCCCCGATCAGGAGTTCTCCGATTTCACGACGGTCGAGAGCGATTCGGGGCGCGTCCGCTGGCGTCTCATCGCGCCCGTCGCGCGGCTCTACAACGCCCGCAAGCTGCTCGCCGCCGACGAGCCCCACATCGAGTTCTACGACCAGGCGGGGATGCTCACCTCCGTGCTCACGGCGGACAAGGGAGAGTACAACCAGGTTACGCACGATCTCACTGCCCTCGGGCGCGTCGTCATCACCTCGCAGGACGGGTACGTGCTCGAGACGGAGAGCCTCGTCTGGGTCAACCAGCTGAACGAGATACACTCCGAAAATTTCGTGACCTTCACGAGGGGCAGGGACGTCCTCACGGGCTACGGGCTTCGCGGCGATCCGGAGCTGCGGAACGTCGAGATCCAGCGCGACGTGAAGGCGTACCTGCGCGACGACGACGGACTTCTGAGACAGGAGATCGACGGTGATGCCCGGAGCGGAGGCCGATAGCATGGAAGCGATTCGAGGCGAACCGGCGGGCGGGGCCGCTCCGGCCGCCGAGGGTTCGGGCCTCTCCTGCGACCGGCTCGTCAAGGAGTACGGGAAGCGCCGCGTCGTCAACGAGGTTTCCATCGAGGTGAAGCGCGGCGAAATCGTCGGCCTGCTCGGCCCGAACGGCGCCGGCAAGACGACCTGTTTCTATATGCTCGTCGGGATGATACGTCCCGACGGCGGAAGGGTGATCCTCGGCGGCGAGGAGATCACGAAGCTTCCGATGTACAAGCGCGCGCGAAAGGGGATCGGCTACCTGCCGCAGGAGGCCTCGATCTTCCGGCGGCTCTCCGTCGAGGACAACATCATGGCGATCCTCGAGACGGTCCCTCTCTCGAAGGAGGAACGCCGCGCGCGGCTCGAGGCGCTGCTCGCCGAGCTCGGCACGGAGCACCTGCGCCGGAGCTTCGGCTATCAGCTCTCCGGCGGCGAGCGCCGCCGCGTCGAGATCACGCGCTCGCTCGTCACGGAGCCTTCGTTCATGCTCCTCGACGAGCCGTTCGCGGGGATCGATCCGATCACCGTTCAGGACCTTCAGGGGATCGTGCGCACGCTCAAGGAACGCGGGCTCGGCGTGCTCATCACCGATCACAACGTTCGCGAGACGCTCTCGATCACGGACCGCGCCTACATCATGTACGAGGGGAAGATCCTCCGGTCCGGCACGGCCGAGGAGCTCGCCAACGATCCCGATATTCGAGAAATATACCTCGGAGAAGCGTTCAAACTCTAAATACGAAAGAGGGGCACCGCCATGGACATGAAGATCGGACTCCACGTAGGGCTTCAGCAGCGGCTCGTCATGACGCCGAAGCTGCAGCAGGCGCTCAAGCTCCTCCAGATGCCGACCCTCGAGCTCCAGCAGGTTCTCAAGCAGGAGATGCTTCAGAACCCCCTCCTCGAGGAGGTCGAGGAGCAGGACGTCGAGCTCGACGAGGAGGAGCCCCGGCAAGCCGCCGACGAGAGCGCCCAGAGCGCCGAGCAGGAAGCGAAGACGAAGGAAGTGGATTCCGAGGGCGCGACGGAGGAGGCCCGGAAGGAGCAGATCGATTTCGACGACTACTTCGAATCGAGCTTCGGCGCCGGAGACGGTTTCGCGAACGAGGAAGGGCGCGAGGATTTCGTCGAACGGGTTCCCGTGGCCAAGCAGAGCTTCTCCGAGTACCTGTTGAGCCAGCTCCGGCTCGCGACCGACGACGAGCGCACGAGGGATATCGGGGGGTATCTCATCGGCAGTCTCGACGATTCGGGGTATCTCACCTGCACGCTCGAAGAGGTGGCCGAGACGTTCCGCGTCGGGGAGCCGGGGACCGAGGAGGACAAAAAGAAGCGGATCGAGGAGGTCGAGCGCGTCCTCATGATCATCCAGACGTTCGACCCGATCGGCATCGGCGCCCGGAACCTCAAGGAGTGTCTCCTGATCCAGCTCGAGGCGAAGGGGCTCGGCGAGAGCGCCGCGGCCCGCATCGTGAGAGACTACTTCGAGGAGTTCAAGCAGAAGAAATACCTCGATCTCAGCAAGGCGCTCCGGATGCCGTTGCGCGAGATCCAGGATCAGGCGCAGATCATCGGCAGCCTCAATCCCAAGCCCGGCCTCGATATCCTCGTCGACGAGCCGAAGTACGTGATCCCCGACCTCGTCGTCGACCGCGTCGCGGACCGGTACGTCGTCGCCCTCAACGACCACAACGTGCCGAGGCTTCGCATCAGCCAGTCGTACCGCGACGAGCTCTCGCAGAACGTCGAGCTCGACGAAAAGGCGCGCGATTTCATACAGGGGCGTCTCAAGAACGCGAAATGGCTCATCCAGACGATCGAGCAGCGCCGCCGGACGATGATCAAGGTCATGGAAGCGATCGTCGAGGAACAGCGGGATTTCTTCGAGCGGGGCGCCGCGTTTCTGCGGCCGTTGACCCTCCAGCAGGTCGCGAGCAAGATCGGGATGCACGAATCGACCGTGAGCCGCGTGACGACGAGCAAATACGTGCAGACCCCCCGAGGCGTGTACGAGCTCAAGTACTTCTTCAGCTCGGCGCTTTCCACCGAGGAGGGGGACGAGGTGTCGGCCAAGAGCGCGAAGCTCAAGATCCGCGGCATCATCGAGAAGGAAGACGCGCGAAAGCCCTTGAGCGATCAAAAAATCGCGGATATACTGAAAAAGGATGGTCTCATCATCGCGCGGAGAACGGTGGCGAAGTACCGGGAGCAGCTCGGCATCCTTCCGGCGAGGCACCGGAAGCAGTACTGAGCCCGGCGGCCGGATCCGGCCGGGCACCCGCGCGGTTTCTCCAACTGCGGACGAACGGCGGCATCGTTCCCTGCGAGGCTCGGACGAACGCGGAGCAGGGCATAGATACATGACAGTCTCGACTCGCTCACGTCGGTCGAACAGTCTTCCCCGCTGGCTCCAGCGGCGGATCCCGCTTCTTGAGGAATGCGGTCCCGTCGAAAGCGTCGTGCGCCGGAACGGTCTCCACACGGTCTGCCGCGAGGCTCTCTGCCCGAACAGGGCCGAGTGCTACTCGCGGCGCAAGGCCACGTTCATCATTCTCGGAGACACGTGCACGCGCGGCTGCCGGTTCTGCTCCGTGTCGAGGGGCGCGCCGGAGCCCGTCGATACGGCGGAGCCGGAGCGGCTCGCCCGCGCCGCCTCCGAGCTCGGACTGCGCCGGGTGATTGTGACCTCGGTCACGCGCGACGACCTGCCGGACGGCGGGGCGGCCCAGTTCGCGGCCGCCGTGCGCGCCCTGAAGTCGCTTTCGTCCGCGCCGGACGTGGAGGTGCTCGTTCCCGATTTCGCGGGGAGCGGGGAGTCGCTCGCCGCGGTGCTCGACGCGGGCCCCGACATACTGTCCCACAACGTCGAAACGGTCCGGCGCCTCTATCCCGAGGTCCGCAGGGGGGCCGATTACGAAAGATCTTTGCGAGTGCTCGGTGATGCGAAACGGATTCGCGGGGAGGTGATGACGAAGTCGGCGCTCATGCTCGGTCTGGGCGAAACGGCGGAGGAAATTCGGGACACGTTCCGCGATCTGCGGCTCCGCGATTGCGATTTCCTGGCGGTCGGCCAGTACCTTCGTCCCGGTCTCGATCAGGTTCCCGTCCGGGAGTACCTGCCGCCCGGGCGCTTCGAGGAGATACGGCTCGAGGCGCTCGATATGGGTTTCCGCGAGGCGGCCGCGGGGCCGCTCGTACGGAGCTCCTACCAGGAAAACGCCATCGGCGCCCGACCGGCGCGCGTGTACCGTGAAGGCATAACGGACGAGGAGGCACGAATATGAAGTTGACGACGACGGCCCGGCATTTCGATTCGACTCCCGATCTCATCGAGTATACCGACGCCCGGATGCGGAAACTGAAACGCTTCTGGGACCATATTCTGAACGTCGACGTGATCATGTCCGTCGAGAAATTCCGCCATATCGCCGAGGTCAAGGTTCACGTGAACGGCCACGATTTTGCGGCCAAGGAGGAATCCGACGACATGCGGACCTCGATCGACCGCACGGCCAAGGACCTCGAGCGGCAGATGAAGAAATTCAAGGGAAAGCTCGTCACGAACGCCCATAAGCGCGGCCGCGGCGTTTCCGGATCGCGGGCGAGCGAGAGGATCATCGGCTCGGCGAGCGTCGGGGCCGCGGCGGGGCTCGAGATCGCGGACGTGATCCCGCTCGAGATCCGCGATCTCGGCGTCGACGAGGCGATCGTCGTCATGGAGGACGGCGGGCGCAACTTTCTGCTGTTCAACAACCGCGAATCGGGTAAACTGAACGTCGTTTACAAGCGCGCGGACGGAGATTACGGGCTGATCGAAACGTTCTAGGCGGGACTCGCTCGCGAGGCGGTGAGTATGGAGGACAACCTTCGCTACGTGTACGCGGTGGAGCAGTTCTTCAACGAGTGCAAGGAAGAGTTCCGGTTCGAGGCGCTCACGCCGAGCCTCTCGAGCCCCATTCCGATAACGGTCCCGGACGTGCACCGGCCCGCGTTCGCCCTCTCCGGCTTCATGGAGTTCTACCTCCACGAGCGGATCCAGGTGATCGGCGAGACGGAGATCGTGTATCTGCGCTCTCTCGATCCTCCAGGGCAGCGGGAGGCGGTGCAGCGGCTCTTCACGAAGGCGCTCTGCTGCATCATCATCGCGAAGGGGCTCGAGCCGCCGCCCGATCTCGTGCCGCTCGCGATCGAGCACGGCGTGCCGGTGCTCCGGACGCCGCTTCTCACGACGCCGTTCCTCCACATGCTCGCCGACCACCTCGAGGACGTGTTCGCCCCGCGGACGACGGTGCACGGTTCGCTCGTCGACGTCTACGGCGTCGGACTGCTCTTCTCCGGACAGAGCGGCATCGGCAAGAGCGAGATCGCGCTCGACCTCGTCGAGCGCGGCCACCGGCTCGTCGCCGACGACGTCGTGGAGATCATCCGCCGCGGAGACGTTCTCATCGGGCGCGGGAGCGAGCATCTGCGCCACTTCATGGAGATCCGCGGCATCGGCATCATCAACGTGATGGATATCTTCGGCATCCGTTCCGTCCGCATCCAGAAGCGCATCGAGGTCGAAGTGCGCCTCGAGGTATGGGATCCGAAGAAGGAGTGGGATCGGCTCGGTCTCGACGAGAAGCACGTCGAGATGCTCGGCACGAAGATCCGCCAGGTCGTCATCCCGATCTATCCGGGAAAGAACATCACGGTGATCGCCGAGAGCATATCGCTCAATCACATGCTCAAGGTCTACGGCATCGACGCCGCGAAGCGTTTCAACACGCAGCTCATCGACATGATGGAGAGCGACCGGAAGACGCGGCGCTATCTCAAGTACGACACGGAATGAAGGAAGAGAAACCGGCCCCCGGCATCACGGGAATCGTCGTCACGCACGGGAGACTCGCCGAGGAGCTCGTGCGCACGGCGGAGCTCATCGTGGGCCCGGGGAGCGGCCTCCACGCCGTATCGGGATCCGACCTCTGCGACGAGGAGGTCATCGGCGGCATCCGCGGCATCGTCGCGGGGCGCGAGGGCGCTCCCGTGCTCGTGTTCGTCGACTACTTCGGCGGCTCGTGCTGCATCAACAGCGTCCGAGCGGTGGAAGGGGAGGAGGGCGTCAAGGTTCTCAGCGGCGTCAACCTCCCGGTGCTGCTCAGCTTCGCGACCAAGCGGGGGACGATGCCGTTCGAGGAGCTCGTCGACCATCTCGTCCGGCGCGGCCGGGAGAGCGTGAAGGTGATCGATTTGTAAGCCGGCGCGGCGCGCCCGGCCGGGGTTCGGGCGGTGCCGCGGGAAAGGCGGGTTCGCGTGATCGCGCTCCTGCGCGTCGACGACAGACTCATCCACGGGCAGGTCGTCCTCGGCTGGGGAACGGCGCTCAAGCCCGATCGCATCGTGCTCGCCGACGACGCGGTCGCGTCGAACGAATGGGAGCGGGGCCTCTACGCGCAGGGCTGGCCCGACGTCCGGATCACGATCGTCTCCGTCGCCGAGGCGGCCCGGCAGCTCGTCGCGGGCGTTTTCGACGAGGAGCGCATCATCCTCCTCGTCCGGAACCCGCGGGACGTCGTCGCTCTCATGGATCTCGGGCTGTCCGTGGCGGCGGTGAACGTCGGCGGGCTCCACTTCCGCGAAGGGCGCGAGAAGCTCGCCGAGGGCGTCTACGTCGACGCGGAGGAGCGGGCCGCTCTCCGGGAGCTCGTGAAGCGGGGCGTGACGCTCGACGGCCGGGCGGTCGCGGGGAGCGCGGCGGCGACGCTCAACACGCTGGTCGTATGACATGACGCCATTCGAGGGAACCGTTCTCTCCGTATCCGTCGTCGGCGGCGCGCTCGCCCTCGATCATCGCGCGCACGTGAGACTCCTCGTTTCCCAGCCGATATGCGGCGGTCTCCTCACGGGGCTCGTCCTCGGAGACTGGCGGGCGGGCTTTCTCGCCGGCTCGATCCTCCAGATGATGTTTCTCGGCACGTTTCCGGTGCGCGGCGCGCCGCTGCCCGATCTGCCTCTCGGGGGCGTGATCGCCTCGGCGCCAGGTCGAGCGGGGGCGCTGGTGGGCGGCGTCCGCGGTCCATTTCTCGACGATCGTCCTGCATTTCGCGTTCGGATTCGCCGCCGCCGGCGCGGCGACGGCGGCGCTCGTGCCGCTCGTGGGGGCGGCGGCGCGCGCGGCCGCGGGGGGCTGGAGCGAACCGCTTCGGTCGCTCGACGTGCTTCTTCCCTTCATCGGGGCGGGCACGCTGCTCGCGGCGAACCTCGCGCGGGCGAGGATCTTTTGGTTTGTCGCGGGATTCGCTTGCGTGGGTCTCGTGATTTTTTTCAAGGGCTGACGCGCGGAGCGCCGCGGCGCGGCCGGAGGTGAGGAACGTGATGCCGGAGAAGCGCGAGCAGGGAGTCTGGATCGAGGGCGACATGCGGCGGCCGGCGGGCGGCGGCTACCGGACGCGCGGCCCGGCGGCCGTGCTCTGGCGGCTCCTCTTCATGCACAGCTCGCGCGGCGAACGCCTCATGGACGGCCTCGGCTTTTTCTCGGTCTTCGCGGCGGCGCTCGGCTCGGACCGGAGCCGCCTCGCGGACGAGCGCGAGACGGCGCTCCGCCACCTCGGGTATTTCAACGGCGGCGTGTATCTCGCGCCCGTCGTCGCCGGGGTCGTCGTGAACCTCGAGAAACGGCGCGCGGCGGGCGAGGAGATACCGTCTGCGGAGATCGAACGGATCAAGGCCGCGCTCTCGTCCGTTCTCGCCGCTCGGGGCAATCGGTTCTTCGACGCGCTCGTCATCCCCTTCGGATTGACAATCGCGGGCGTTTTTGCTATCTATGGGTCGTACATCGGCCCCGTGATCTTCCTCGCGTTGTACAATTACTATCATTTCCAATCGAGGATCGGCGGATATGGCCGGGGTGTCGAGGCGGGAGAGGGTATCGGCGGCGAATTCGTCTCCCGGCTGTTCCGGGAGGCGCGCGCGCTCGAAGGGCTCGCGTCGTTCTCGGCGGGGGTCTTCGCGGGGCTTCTCTTCGTGAGGGCGGCGGACGCGGGAGGCGTCCCGTTCATCGCGGCCGGAGCGGCCGCGGCGGCCGTCGCCGCGGTCCTCGGACGGAGAATCTCCGCGACCGCCGCGGTGTGCGTCGCGGGCGCCGCGATCGCGGCGTTCCTCGCCGCGACGTCGTTCGTCGGGGCGGGATAGATTCGGGCGGGCGCGCCCCGAGACGATACGAGGACGGTATGGTCACCGGAATCGCCAGGGTCAAGAACAAGAACGGCATTCACCTTCGGCTCGCCGGCGAGCTCGTCAAGGCCGCCACGCGGTTTCAGTCGCGGGTGACCGTTTCGAAGGACGGGCGCGAAGTGGACGCCAAAAGCATCCTCGGCGTCGCGGGGCTCGGCGCGGAGTTCGGCTCCGAGCTTCAGTTCCGGGCCGAGGGGTCCGACGAGAACGACGCGGTCGCGCATCTCGTGTCGCTCGTCGAGAACGAATTCGCGCGGGAGACGAACTAGGTGGACGAGGCGAAGATCGAAAAGAAGGAAATAACCTTCAGCGGGATCCCCGCGTCCCCGGGCATCGCCTTCGGCGAGGCGTTCGTGGTGAACGTCGAGGAGCAGCCCGTCGCCGAGGAGCACATCGGCGCGGAGGAAGTCGACGCCGAAATCGACCGGTTCACGTCGGCGCTCGCCGCGACGGAGACGGAGCTCGGCAACCTCCACCGGGCGCTCGAGGACGAGATGGGCGAGGAGCACGGGAAGATCCTCGACACCCATCGCATGATCCTCGCCGACGAGATCATGCGCGGCGACACGATACGCGCGATCCGCGAGCGCAAGGTCACGGCGGCCTACGCGCTTCACCTCACTCTCGACCGGGTGCTCACCACCTTCGCCGGCATCAAGGACGAGTTTCTGCGCGAGCGGGCCGCCGACATCCGGGACGTGCGCCGCCGCGTTCTGCACAACCTCCTCGGGCAGAAGATCGAGGGGTTCTCCGCGCTCCGCAAGAAGGCGATCGTCGTCGCGCGGGACCTCACCCCTTCGGACACCGCGGGCATCGACAAGAAGTACTGTCTCGCCTTCGTAACCGATTCGGGTGGGAGCACCTCGCACGCGGCGATCCTCGCGCGCTCGGCCGGCATCCCCGCCGTCGTCGGCCTGACCGACCTCTCGCGCCACGCGAAGCCTCACGATCAGCTCATCGTCGACGGGATCACGGGAACGGTGATCCTCAACCCGACCCCCGAGTCGATCGACATGTACCGCGAGGTTCAGGCGCGCTACCGCGAGCTCGAGCGGGAGCTCCTGACGCTTCGCGATTACCCCGCCGTGACGCTCGACGGCCACACGATCGAGCTTTCGGCGAACATCGAGGTTCCGGACGAGGTCGACGACGCGCTGAGCCACGGCGCGCGGGGCGTCGGGCTCTTCCGCACGGAATACTTCTTCATCACGCGCGCGACGCTCCCCGGCGAGGAGGAGCAGTATCGCTACTACGCGAGCGTCGTCAAGCGCATGCCTTCCGATCCGGTCATCATCCGCACCCTCGACGTCGGGGGCGACAAGATCGCGCGCTGGGTCGGCGATCTCGAGGAGGCGAACCCCTTCATGGGGTGGCGGGGCATCCGCTTCACGCTCGCGCGCACGGACATATTCCGCACGCAGCTGCGGGCCATCTTCCGGGCCGCGGCGCACGGCAACGTGAAGATCATGTTTCCGATGGTCTCCGTCCTCGAGGAGGTCCGCCTCGCCCGGGAGATATGCGAGGAGGTCAAGGAGGATCTCAAGCGGAACCGCTACCAGATCGGCGAGAAGGCCGAGATCGGCGTCATGATAGAAACGCCCGCGGCCGTCGCCATCGCCGACCACCTCGCGCGCGAGGTCGATTTCTTCAGCATCGGGACGAACGACCTCGTTCAGTACGCCCTCGCCGTCGACCGCGGGAACACGAAGGTCTCGTATCTGTACGACGCCCTGCACCCGGGCATTTTGAGGCTCCTGCGGGACACCGTCGCGGCGGCCCGCAAGAACAAGATCTGGGTCGGCGTCTGCGGCGAGATGCCGAGCAGCATACAGGGGGCGCTCGTGCTGCTGGGCCTCGGGCTCGACGAGTTCAGCGCGGCCCCGTACCTCATTCCGACGATCAAGAAGATCGTTCGGTCCGTGACCTACGACGAGACGCGCTCCCTCGCCCGCAAGGCGCTCGGGATGGGAACCGCGCGCGAGGTCCGCGAGCACATCGAGCGCTACATCCGCGACAAACGGCCCGAGCTCGGGGAATTCCTTCCGGAGGCGGCGTCATGAGCCAGGAGGATCTTCTGCGGCATTACCGCGTCGACGCGGGACGGATGCTCGACCGGGTGATCCAGCTCCCCGACCAGATCGAGCAGTCCTGGCGCATGATGAAATCCTTCAAGGCGCCGGCCCTCCGCGGCAAGGGTCCGGTGATCGTCTGCGGCATGGGAGGCTCGGCGATCGGCGCGAGGCTGCTGCGCGATCTCATCCGGCAGGAATCCCCCGTGGCCGTCGTGCTCGAATCGACCTACGCCCTGCCGGCCTTCGCCGGCAAGACGACGCCGGTCGTGTGCGTGAGCTACAGCGGCAACACGGAAGAGGTGCTGAGCTGTCTCCATAACGCGCTCATGCGTTCCTGCCCGACGATCGTTCTCACCTCCGGCGGCGCTCTCGCCGACGAGGCCGATCTCGCGGGGGTTCCCGTGATCCGCATCCCGGCGGGGATGCCGCCGCGCGCGGCGCTCGGCTACCTCTTCGTGCCGTTGCTGGCGCTCGCGTCGAAATGGGGCTTCTACGCCGTGTCCGACGACGACGTGGACGCTGCCGCGCGGAAGTGCCGCAAGCTCGCCGAGGGGCATTCGATCTCCGGAGACGCCGGGGGAAGCCGGGCGCTCCAGCTCGCCAAGCGCCTCTACGGCAAGACCCCGCTCGTCTACAGCGGCGACGGGCTGCTCGCGTCCGCCTCGCGCCGCTGGAAGTGCCAGTTCAACGAGAACGCGAAAAGCATGGCCTTCGACAACAATTTTCCCGAGCTCGGTCACAACGAGATCATGGGTTGGTCGACGCCGGAGCGTCTCCGCAGCGAGTATTTCCTCGTGCTGCTGCGCGACGCGGAGGACCATCCGCGGGTGCAGCGCGGCATGGAGGCGGCCTATCGCATGCTCGAGCCGCTCGCGAGCGGCGCCGTGCTCATCGAGAGCGAGGGGGAGCGGGGACGCGCCGGGCGGCTCTCGCGGCTTCTCTCCGTCATCCTGTTCGGCGATTTCACGAGCGTCTTCCTCGCCGTCGAGTACGGCAAGGATCCGACGCCCATCGAAATGATAGACCGGTTGAAGGACGAGCTGAGAACGGAGGAATGATGAAGGCGATCATCCCGGTCGCGGGCATCGGGAAGCGTCTCCGGCCGCACACGCTCAATATCCCCAAAGCGCTCCTCAACGTCGCGGGAAAACCGATCCTCGGGCACATCGTGGACAGCCTCCTCTCCATGGGCGTGAAGGAGCTCATCCCCGTCGTCGGCTACAAGGGGGAGCTCATCCGGGAGTACCTTTCCGCCGCGTACCGGGTTCCCATGACGTTCGTCGAGCAGACGGAGCAGAAGGGGATCGCCCACGCGGTTTCGCTCGCCCGCGCCCACGCGGACGGCGCCGAGCTCATCATCATTCTCGGAGACACGATCATCAAGACCGACTTCCGGCGCATTCCGGCGGTCGGCGGCTGCGTGCTCGGCGTCCGCGAGGTGCAGGACCCCAGCCGTTTCGGCATCTGCGAGGTCGAGGGCGGAATCATCAGGCGCATCGTCGAGAAGCCCGAGCGGCCGGCCGGCAACCTCGCCCTCATCGGGCTCTACTATTTCCCCGATTCGACGCCGCTCTTCGCCGCGTGCGCGGACGTGATCGAGCGGGACATCGTGACGAAGGGGGAGTATCAGATCACCGACGCGCTCCAGCTCATGATCGACCGCGGAACCGAGTTCCGTCCCTACCATATCGACGGCTGGTACGATTGCGGCAAGGTGGAGACGCTGCTCGAGACGAACCGCATCCTTCTTTCCGATTCGAAGACGGAAACGAAGCGGGAGGGGTGCATCGTCATGCCGCCGTGCTCCATCGACCCGGGAAGCACGATCACGAGCTCGATCATCGGCCCGTTCGTCTCCGTCGCGAAGGGCTGCGAGATCAGAGGCTCCATCATCGAGAACTCGATCCTGAATGAGGGATCGAGCATCGAGAACGTGATCCTCGAGGGCTCCGTCGTCGGCGCCTACGCCGAGGTCACGGGACGGAAGGGCAGCGTCAACGTAAGCGATTACTCCCAGATAGACTACCGGTGACGCCGGCGTTTCCGCTTGACCCGGTCCTCCGGCTTGACTAGGTTACATTTCTACGTTCGGATCCATATCCGTTCCAAGGAGTTGATGTATGGCGGAAAAGCACCTCTTCACGTCGGAGTCGGTCGCCGAGGGACATCCCGACAAGGTGGCGGACCAGATATCGGACAGCGTCGTCGACGCGATCCTCTCGCGGGATCCGCTCGGACGCGTCGCCTGCGAATGTCTCGTGACGACGGGGCTCGTGCTCGTGGCCGGCGAGATCCACACGGACACGTACGTCGACATCCCGTCGACGGTGCGCGGCGTCATCCGCGACATCGGCTACACCGAGCCGCATCTCGGCTTCGATTTCGAGACCGCGGCCGTTCTGAGCTCGATCGACGAGCAGTCCGGCGACATCGCCATGGGCGTGGATACGGGGGGCGCGGGGGATCAGGGCATGATGTTCGGCTACGCCTGCACGCAGACCGACGTTCTCATGCCGATGCCGATCATCGTCGCCCACAGACTCGTGAAGCGCCTCGCCGACGCGCGCCGGAGCGGTTTGCTCCCGTACCTCAAGCCGGACGGCAAGTCGCAGGTCACGATCGAATACGAGGATCACGTGCCGCGGCGGGTCCACACGGTGCTGGTATCCGCGCAGCACGCGGAGGACGTGACGATCGACACGATGCGCGGGGATCTCGAGCGGGAGGTCATCCGGCCGGTCGTCGCGGAGATGAAGATCGACGCCTCCGATTACCGGATCCTCGTGAACCCCACGGGCCGGTTCGTCAAGGGAGGTCCGGCCGCCGATACGGGGCTCACGGGCCGTAAGATCATCGTCGACACCTACGGCGGCTTCGCGAGCCACGGGGGCGGCGCCTTCTCGGGCAAGGATCCGACGAAGGTCGACCGCTCCGCCTGCTACGCGGCCCGCCACGTCGCGAAGAACATCGTCGGCGCGGGGCTCGCGACGGAGTGCCAGGTGCAGATCGCGTACGCGATCGGCGTCGCGGAGCCGCTCTCCATCATGGTCGACACGCTCGGCACGGGGAGGCTGTCGGACGAGAAGCTCACGAAGATCGTCCGCGACGTGTTCGATCTCACCCCCCGCGGCATCATCGAGCGGCTGAACCTCCGACGGGGCATCTACCGGAAGACGTCGGCGTACGGCCATTTCGGCCGCACCGATCCGGATTTCACGTGGGAGGCGCTCGACATGGTCGACGCCATCCGGGCGAGGGTATAGCGGCGCGGCGCCGCGCGAAGGAGAGCAGGAAGGGGACGAACGATGCACTACGACTGCAAAGATCTGAGTCTGGCCGACGCGGGAAAGATGCGGATCGAATGGGCGTGGGAAAACATGCCCGTCTGCGCCAGCATCCGGGAGCGCTTCGAGAGGGAGAAGCCGCTCAAGGGCGTTCGGATCGCCGCGTGTCTCCACGTGACGACCGAGACCGCGAACCTCGCCGCCGCGCTCAAGGCCGGGGGCGCCGAGGTGGCGCTGTGCGCGAGCAACCCGCTGAGCACGCAGGACGACGTCGTCGCCTCGCTCGTGAAGCACGAGGGGATTCCGACGTTCGCCGTGAAGGGCGAGGACAGCGACCGGTACTACGGCCACATCAAGGCCGTGCTGGACACGAAGCCCGTCGTCACGATGGACGACGGCGCCGACCTCGTGAGCATGCTCCACAAGGATCGCCGCGAGCTCCTCAGCGCGATCAAGGGAGGCACCGAAGAGACGACGACGGGGGTCATCAGGCTCCGGAGCATGGAACGCAGCGGCGTTCTCGCTTATCCCGTCATCGCCATCAACGACGCCGAGACGAAGCACCTCTTCGACAACCGCTACGGCACCGGCCAGAGCACGATCGACGGCATCCTGCGCGCGACCAACACGCTCTTCGCGGGATCTCGGGTCGTCGTCTTCGGCTACGGCTGGTGCGGGCGCGGAACGGCGACGAGGGCGAAGGGCATGGGGGCGAACGTGATCGTCTGCGAGGTCGATCCGCTCAAGGCGCTCGAGGCCGTGATGGACGGCTACACGGTGATGCCCTCCATCGAGGCCGCATCCGTGGGCGACATCTTCGTGACCGTCACCGGCGACACGTCGATCGTCCGCGCGGAGCACTTCGAGCGGATGAAGGACGGCGCCATCGTCGCGAACTCCGGACATTTCAACGTCGAGATCGACATCCCCGCGCTCGCGCATATGGCCGTCGAGAAGCGGCCGGTCCGCGAGAGCGTCGTGCAGTACGTGCTTCGCGACGGCCGGAAGATCAACCTGCTCGGCGAGGGGCGCCTCATCAATCTCGCCGCCGCGGAGGGCCATCCGGCGATGGTCATGGATATGAGCTTCGCGAATCAGCTCCTCTCGGTCGAGCACATCATCGCGGGCGCGGCGACGCTCGAGAAGAAGGTCTACGCGGTGCCGCGGGAGATAGACGCCATGGTCGCCTCGCTCAAGCTCGCGACGATGGGGGTCGTCATCGACGAGCTCACCGACAAGCAGAAACGGTACCTCGCGAGCTGGGAAGAGGGGACCTGAGACCGGAGGATCCGGCCGCCGGCGGAGAAGACACGCGCGAGGCGGGACCGCGTCCCGCCTCGCGTTTCATTTCAGTATCGAGAAATCCTCGGACCGGGTCGCCGCGCGGAAGCTGCGCCGGTCGGTCACCGTCACGACGAGGCGGTAGCGGCCCTCCGGGAGGTTTTCCGTCGCGATCGTGAGCCGCTGCGGCTGCGAGGCCCC
This sequence comes from bacterium UBP1_UBA4783, assembly GCA_002403075.1. Taxonomy (GTDB): domain Bacteria; phylum Krumholzibacteriota; class Krumholzibacteriia; order Krumholzibacteriales; family Krumholzibacteriaceae; genus SSS58A. Next base: position 102,512 of record DHHB01000040.1, read on the forward strand.
GAAGCCGCTCGTCTCGAAGGAGGAGCTCGTGGCGGGCGGCGTCCTCTCCATCACCATCCCCGCGCGGCGCCTGTCGAGCGCGGCGATCCGGTACTCGACGCGGTAGTACGCCAGTCCGTCCGCGGAGAGGTCGAGCCCGTAGATTTCGAAGTAGATCGAGAGCGGAAACGGCGTCCGGTATATCCGGGCCGGATGCGGCACGACCTGCAGCGGCCCCTTCCGGAAGCGCCCGCCCTCCTCGCTTTCGACGATCCCGCTCGCGAACTGGATGTCGCTCAGCGACGGCGAGCGATCGTACGATTCGAGCTCGAGGTTCGTCCGGTACGCGGCCCGTCGGCCGGAAGCGCGGTCCCGCGCCTCGACGCCGATCCGATAGTAGCCCGGCTCGAGGGGGAGGACGATCTGGCCGGGAACGAGCCCCGCCCCGGCGGAGGCCCCCTCGGGAAGCCGCGGCTCCACGAGATCCGAGTCGGCGGCGACGACGCGGTTCTCGATATCCCGCACGAGCACCTTGAAGAGGACGCCGGCGGCGAGGAACCCCTCGCGCCGGACGAAGAGCAGGTCTGCCACGGGCACCTCGAAGCTGATCTCCGTTCTCACCGTCCGGCCGCCGCCGCGGAAGCCCGCCACGTCGAAATAGAGCGGCAGGAGCGTTTGGCCTATTTCGAACGAGTAGACCTCGGGATACTCTTTCCGGTAGACGTAGAAGTTGTCGACGGAGCGTTTGAGTTTCTCCGCCTCCCACCGGCCGATGAGATCCTTGAACGTCGCCGCCGCCATGCGCGTGTCCGGGCTCGCGACGTAATCGATCTCGTCGGGGTTCCAGTCCGCGAGATCCTTCACCTCGTCGGGGCTCATGTATTCGATGGGGTAGAGATCCTGGAGAACGCCGTATTTCGCGAGATCGCTGATGTTCCGGTACCGGTCGAGCTCGCGGCGCGACGAGCGTCCGACCGGATCGCTCGCGTAAAAGAACTCCCCCTTGAGGTTGAAATTCGAGAACTGGACGATCATGTCGAACGCCCGGTAGCGCCAGATCTCGCCCGGCGGCGTAAATTCGTAGAATCCGACGGTGCCGTGCGTCTCCGCGCGGTCGCTCGGCATGCCCCAGCGGATGAGCGTCTCGCCGCGCGCGTCCCAGCCGGGCGCTTTCTTCAAGCCGAAGAGCCTCCGCGCGAGCGCGACGCGCTTCTCGTGCTCGATCCGGCGCTCGTTCTCGGGGGTCGCCGGGGTCGGATCGCGGTCGATCCAATAGTTCTCGATCCATCGCTCGCGCTCGCCGGCCGTTTCGAGCAGGAGGTACTGCCGTTTCTGATGGTCGTTCATGAAATACCGGAGCCCGAAGTACGCGAGGCGCTCCTCGGCGCCGAGGACCCGGATGCGCGCGAGCTCGCCCTTGAACGCTTCCTTCGCTCCCCGCGCGGGGATCGGGAGCGCCGCGAGCGCGAGTACGATGATGACGGCCGCTCGTCGCATCACTGGTTCGCCCGGTAGAGGAGGACGCCGCCGATCGCGAGAAAGACGATGTTTCCCATCCACGCGGCCAGCAGCGGCGGGATGGCGCCGCTGTGGCCGAGGGCCTGGCCGATCCGGAGTATCCCGTAGTACGTGAAGCTGATGAAGAGCGTGAGCCCGAATCCGGTCGCCATGGACGGCTTTCTTTTCGCGGAGGCGAGCGCGGCGCCGATAACCGCGAAAATGAGGTTCGTGAACGGAAAACTGAATTTAAAATAGAGATCGACGAGGTACTTGTCAACGGCGCCGCCGCTGCGGCGCAGGCGGCCGATGTAGCGGCGGAGCTCCCGCACGTTCATTTCGTCCGGGGCGATCTCCTCCCTCGTGAAATCCTCCGGGCGCTCGGCGATGTCGCGCAGCTCGAACTTCGCGAAGGTCGACACCCGCTCGCCGTTCTCCGCGAAGGTTCGCGTCGCGCCGTCGATGAAGACCCACTGCACGCCGTCCCAGTAGGCCCGCTTCGCGTCGATGCGCCGCGAGAGCCGGCCGTCCCGGTACTCGTGCACGATCACGTTCGCGAGCGACTTGAGCTCGATGTCGTACCGCTGCGCGTAATACGTGCGCTCTCCCTCGCCCTGATAGTGGACGTTGTCGCGGTACCGCGCGTCCTGCACGCGTTTCTCGCCCTTGATCCGCACCTCCTTGATTTCCACGCTCCGCCGGTTCGCCTGCGGGAGGAGGAATTCGCCGTACGCGAGCACGGCGACGCTGATGGCGACGGACGACGCGATGATCGGGGCCGCGACCCGCGTGAGGGGCGTGCCGGAGGCGATGAAGGCCGTAAGCTCCCCGAGACGCGAAAGCCTGCCGAGCGAAAACACGGCCGCGAGCAGCACGGCCACCGGCATGACGAGAACGATGATCCAGGGGATCATGTACGCGTAGAGGAGCACCACGTCGGCGATGCGCGCGTGAAAGTCGATGTAATCGTCGATCTGCTCGTTCACGTCGACGGTGATGTAGATCGCCACGAAGGCCGCGAGCCCGATCGCGAGGTTGCGCCAAAAATCCCCGAGGAGGTAGCGGTCATGGATGCGCACGGCGCCACCGTTTCAGCGGAAGGTACCGCCCCCAGTCGATCGCCCCGAACTCGCGGTTCGTGCTCCGGATGAGCGCGACGGAGACGGCCAGAAGGATGATGTTCGCGATCCACATCGAGATCCAGGGCTCCGCGAGTCGGCGGTCGGCGAGCTTCTCGCCGCTGATGAGAAACACGTAGTAGATGAGGAAGAAGAAGATGCTGAAGCCGATCGCCATCGTCATGCCCCGCCTGCCGGAGCGTATCGCGAGCGGGGCGCCGAGCAGAATGAAGATGATGCAGCTCATCGGGATCGCGTATTTCTTGTGAATCTCGACGCCGTAGCGGCTGATCTGGTCGAGGACCCCGTCGAGCTCGTACGTCTTCACGGTGAGCATCTGGAGGATCCGCTCCGATTCGCTCGACGCGCGCGGTATCGCGGACGGCCGCTCGAGGGCGGGCGGCGCCGCGCCGGACGCCTCGGCCGGCGCGAGCCCGGACGCTTCCGGGGCGACCCGCGAGAAAACGGACAGGACGTGGTCTCGCGCGAGCTGGTGCATCTGGGCGCGCGTCGCCGCGGCGGTCCGCTCGTACTCGCTGGCGCGCTCGCGCATCATGCCGGAGCTCATCTCGCGGTCGCTGCGGTAGGTCCGGTCCGTGCGCCGGAGATCGCGTCCCGTATCCTGCAGGTTGAGCGTGAAATGCTTGAAGCGGGTGAGGCGGTAGGTCTTGATGTCGCCGGGATCCGGCATCTCGTGGATCTCCCCGTCGTCGAGCTCGAAACGGAGCACCCTGTCTTCCTCGCTGTAGCTCATGCGCCCGCCCTCGGCGATGATCGTTTTCGGCGCGGCGCCCTTGCGCTCGTAGATCTGCACGCCGCCGACCTCGCCGGTCCGGTCGTTCTTCTCGCGGACGAGGATCGTGTAGCCGTCGATCGCGTCGTTGAAGATGTTCTCCCTGATCTCGAGCGTCGGCTTCATGCGGCCGATGTCGATCATGAGGTTGGCGAGCCGGTGATTGCTCTCGGGGAGGAGCAAGTCGTTGTAGAAGATCATTCCGATCCCCATGACAAGGGCGGCGGCGACGACGGGGCGAAGCATCCGGTACAGGGAAACGCCGCTCGCCCGCATCGCGATAACCTCGTTTTCGGACGCGAGTTGACCGAAGGCCATCAACGTCGCCGGCATCACCGCCATTGGTATAATTAATGCGAACATATGGCCGAGGCTGAGGATGAAAAACTCCAGAACGACGGGCAATTTCACTCCGTTCGCGATGAACTTGCCGATCCATCGGATGATGAAATCCATGACGAAGACGAAGGTGATCACGGAGAGCGCGAAGAAGTAGGGGCCGATGTGGCTCCCGAGTATGTATCGGTCGAGGATTTTTGTTTTCATACGATTACGGCCGATTCGCCGACCGACCTCGTGCAAGAATGATGCCCCGCGCCGGGACGCCGGCCCCGCCGGCTCGACCCCCCGCCGCGGAGTCTCGAGATAGAAGATACGGAGCGCCCATCCCCCTTCCAAGCCTTTTTCAGGGGCCGGTAGGGGGGAGGGGTGCAGTGTATCTTTTTGTGGACAAAAATGGCCATTTCTGTCTTTTTTCCGGGACAGCGCTGCGGGCCCGCGGCACCCTGCGCATGCCCCGCACCGGTTGTGAAGCATGCCCACCGTAGCATATATCGATTTCGGGATGGCAGCCTTTTCTCCGTCCCGGCGGTCGACGGGGACCGCGTCCCTTCGGCTCTCAGGCGGTTCTACGTGAGGATCACCGAACGCGACAGGCATCGCCGCTCCCTGCGCTCCCCCGGACGAATCCTCTTTGCCTCCATCCTCGTCTCGTGCGTCGTCGCCGCCCGGGCGCTCCCCGCGCAGACGCTCGAGATCGATCTCGCGCGCATGTCGCGGATGCTCGAGCTGCGCTACTACGTCGCCGAGCACGGAGAGCTTCCCCCGGAGTACATCCTCTTCGGAGACGTGGGGTTTCGTCCCGGCTTTCTTCCCGCGCCGGCGACGGCGCCGCTCGAGATCGTCGAGTTCGACGACGAGACGGGTCTCGTCTTCCGTTTTCGCGTGCCGGGGGATTACCGCTTCGTCCGCAAGGAAGGGCGGCGCGATCTCTTCTATTTCCTGGAGCCGCGCGATCTCGACATCCCGGGCCTCGCCGTTTCGATCGAGAGCGTCGACGACAGAATCGCCCGCGCGCGTCTCGCCTCCGCGCGGACTGCCTGGACGGAGGAGATCCGGTACGGCCTGAGCCGGGAACGCGTCGAGAAGGCGGGCCGCGGGCTCCTCTCGCTCGACATACCCATCGCGCTGCCGAAGTCCATCGAGCGCATCATCGGGAGGGGCGAGGAGACGAACCTCACCGTGCAGGGAAGCGAGCGCATCGCGATATCGGGCACGTCGAACTGGTGCTCGAACTGCCCCCGCACCGAGGGGCAGCCGAAGCAGGAGAAGTTCCCCGATCTCGACCTCGATCAGCAGCTCAGCGTGAGCCTCCGCGGAACGATCGGCGAGAAGATCAACGTCGAGATCCAGCACAGCAGCGTCGGGCAGGGCGTCGCGGCGACGAACCGCGTGCGCATCAACTACCGGGGCTTCGACGACGACGTCATCAAGCTCATCGAAATGGGGGACACCGACCTCAGCCTCCAGGGCGCGCAGCTCGTGAGCTACTCGGGAGCGGCCAAGGGGCTCTTCGGCGTCAAGGCGATGGCGCAGGCGGGTCCGCTCGATCTCACCGTCATCGCGAGCAAGGAGGAGGGGGAATCGGTCTCGGGAAGCTACGCGCAGGCCGGCGGGCAGAGCAGCACGATCGAGGTCCGAGACGTCGATTTCGTCAAGCGGCAGTTCTTCTATTTCGAGAA
>DHHB01000006.1 GCA_002403075.1 bacterium UBP1_UBA4783
ACGTCTCGATCGAGCCCGCCGTTTCAATGGCTTCTTTCACCGCGTCGGGACCCTGCCCGGCTCGAAGGAGCCCCGAGTGGATGACCGCCGCGATCGGTCCGCGCGTCGATTCGCAGACCTTGAGCGCCGCGTCGACGCCCTCGGCGCGAAGCGCTTGGGTGACCTGCGTCATGAGCGCCTTCACGTTGACGCGCGCGCGCGACAGAGTGAACAGGCGTTCGATGATGAAGACGAGCGCGATGACGGAGCACAAGAGCAACGGCCACATGAACGCGCCGCCGCGGATGAAGAAATCGCCGAGACCGCTGTGGCGGATGTTGTAGAACCATCCGAGACGCTTATGCTCGGCCATGTTCTCGATGCGCCTCGCGATCGCGAGCGAATCGGCCTTGGACATCGCGAGCTCGTCCTGGCCGCCCTGCGCCGCAGCCTCCGTCGCCGGCGCGGATCCCGTTTCCTGGGAATACGCGGCAGCGAGGTAGATCCCGCCGAGCGCGACCAACGCGACGGCGAAGAAAACTGCGAGCTTCGAAAGGTTCTTTGCTACCATACCACGCGCTCCTCCTGCTTCTCCTGTGTGTGGCGGTTTGGTAATTGAATCCGCGTGAAGGGATCACCCGCATCCGACGAGACGGGACGCTGCCGAAACGGCGCGGGAATGATCCTCAATGCTCCCAACCCACGTACTGCCAAGTCATTATATTGTGTGCAAAATAATCGATGTCCCCCCCCTTGTCAATGAAAAATTCCTGCCGGCGAAACGGGCGTTCCGGCCCCGCGGGACGGACCGGTCAGTACGCCGAATACATATCCTCCGAGGTGCCGACGAGGCGGTAATCGCCGTAGCCGTCGCTGTCGAGGAACAGGAAACGGAGCCCCGATTTGAGTGTCATCCCCGTGTCTCCGGGGAAGATCGGATCGCCCTTTACGTTGTACGTCCAGATTTCGAACGATCCGGCGTCTCCCCCGACGTTGCCGCGCGTGGCTCGCTGCCGTTCGGGAGAGACGATCCTCGGCCTCGTGTCCCTGATCATCGCATCCTGGTCGCTTCGAGAGCCCTCGAGGACTATCTCGTACTCGTCGCCGATCTTCTCCATCCCCGAGAGGAGGTCGGCCCGGTCTTTCGGGACCGGACGAACGATGATCTCGTCGGGCGGGCCGAACCGGATATATGTGACGCCCCGGTCGGACGTGGCGCCCCGCTGAAATACGCCGAAGTGGCCGTCGGCGTACCTCACCCGGGCGATGAAGGCGGCATACGCCTCGTTGACCGTCGTCTGCGGCGTCGGATCGATCTTTTTCCACGCGGCGGCAAGCTGCGCCTCCTGCTCCCCGAGGGTCATCCGCTTGAACCGCTCGTACTCGTCGTCGCCGAAGACGAAGCCGGCCTCGACGAGGATGTCGCGCACGGGCCGCTGCCAGTTGAGAAGCTCCCACGCGACGGTGAAATCCTTGCCGGCCGCCGCGAAGAACCCGTCGCCGGCCTCCGCTTCGATGAGAACGCGGTAGTCGCCGGCGACGTAGGCGGCGAGATCGAACGATTCCGTGAATGATCCCCTGCCGTCGCGAAGCGGCACCGACAGGCGTTTCTCGTCGATCGCGTCGCCGGCGGCCTTCGTGACGACGATCCGGACACGCACTGAGTCGGCTCCGGCCGGCGGGGGGAGCACGGCGTTCGCGAGTACGGTCAGCGTGTCCTTGCGCAGTCCGTATATCTGCATCGGATTCGGGATGACCCCTCCGTCGCCGTCGATCGACCATACGAGGATAGGATCCCCCAGGGCGAGAGCCCCCGTCTCGAGGGCGGCCACCTCGATCGCCGCTTCCTTCACCACCGACGACGCGTACGACTTGCGGACCCATCCGAGAAGCGTCCGTTTCCTCTTCTGAAGGTCTTCGACCGTCACGGTGAGGGTATAGCGCCCCGGAGCGACCGAACACGAATCGACGTGGCACAGAAAAGAGGAGAGATCCTTCACCGACGGCGGAGCGGAGCGCGAGTCGCGCAGCTGCACCGCCTTCCGGAAGATGCTTTCGCCGCCGGCGCGCAGATCGAAGGTGATGCGCACGTCGGCGCGGAAAACACCGCCGTGCTCCTCGTACCGGAGCTCCTTCGTGGGCACGGCGACCTGGAGAAGCTGCACCGCCTCTCCGGTCCCCGTGGGGAGGGAGGCGACGTCCACGTAGAAGTCGAAGTCGCCGCTTCCGACGAGCGAGGCGGCGCTCGGGACGCCGCCGGCCGCGAACACGATCAGCGCCGGGAGGAAGGCTCCGAGGAGGTGGATTCGCGATTCCTTGCGGCGCCAGTCGCGCATGCGCGGCGACCTTTCGTCAGTAGCTGAAGTTCAGGCTGAACCGGTGCGTCGTCCCGAGATAACCGAGATCCTCCCACGCGTAATCGAATCCGATATCGGAGGTCTGGCTCGTATCGAGACGGAATCCCGCGCCGCCCGCCACGCCCTGCGTGTCGTAGCCGATGTTATACCCGCCGCGCAGCATGAAGAACTGGTTGAAGACGTACTCCATGCCGACGTTCATGCGCTCCTTGTTGTCCACGGGATGCTGGAACTCGCCGGTCGCGAGCAGCGCGTGGGCGCCGCTGCGGTACGCGTCGACGCTGAGCCCCACCTTGAACAGGGTCGGGAGCTTCGAGGAGCGGTCGTCGAAATCGACCTCGCCGCCGAGGCTCTGCACGATCATGCCGAGGCGCATCCCCTGGATGCCGATGCGGTAAAGCAGGCCGAAATCGAACGCGAGCGATTCGACGCTCTTGTCCGCGAGGCCCATGTGGAGGAAGTGGGCCGTGAAGCCGGCGGAGAAGCGGTCGGTGAAAAACGTGGCGTACGTGAGTCCGAAGGACATGTCGCCGGCGTCGAAGTAGCGCCGCGTGCCCTGTGGCATGTAGATCGTCCGCTCCTCCTGGGGATCCATCGTGAGGGCGCGCGCGCTGATCCCGAAGGTTCCCGGCAGGTAGGGGGTGTTGAAAATAGCCGCCGCGAAATAGACGTCGATGTCGGCCGGATAGACGACGCTGTTGAGCGTCACCTGCGTGCGCGTCTGCTCGACGATGCCGGCCGGATTCCAGTAGATCGACGTGGCGTCGTTCGCGACTGCGGTGAACGCGCCGCCCATGCCCACCGCGCGGGCCGACGGGCCGATCTTGAGGAACTGGGCCGCGTACGTTCCGACCTTCTCGAACGGCTTCGTCGTCGCGTCCGCGACAGCCGGGATCGACGCGATCAAGAGCGCCGCCGCGAGTAACCTGCGTTTCATACCTGCAACCTCCTCGGAATGAATCCGGCTCGAATGTATCCTTCGTTACCTGATCACGACGAACTTCCCGATCGCCCGCTGGAACGATCCATCCTCGGGCTCCACGGCAAAGAGATACACCCCGCTCGTCACGTCCTGACCGTTGCGCGACACGAGATCCCACGGCGCCGTTCCGTTGCCGCCCGATCCGTCGTGGTAGATCACCTCGACGAGATCGCCCGCGACCGTATAGATGCGGATCGTCGAGCGGCAGCGCGGCAGGTTCCTGAACTCGACCTTGATGCCGGTCGGATCGTCCTGGTTCGGGAAGAGCTGCCACGGCTCCATCGTCCGGGTGGTCGCCGGGTTCGGCACGACGTACACCTCTTTTTCCTCGAACGCGACGGACTTCTGCGCGTCCGAAAGCGGCGTGATGTACTGGAAGTTCGACGACGGATCGCCGAAGTACCCGACGCGCCGCGGCACGCCGCCCGCGAGGACGTGATCGTACGCCGTCACGCTGTAGAAGTAGTGCATACCGTTGTGCACGGAGCTGTCTATATATTTATAGTACTGGAGCCCGCCCTCGAATCCGAGGCTGTACCGGGCGAGCGCCTCGAGGGTGTCGCATTCGAGGGCGCTGAGGCCCGGCGGACAGGGAACGTCGTCCATCGGATAGTAGTAGACGCTCTCCTCGAAATAGGCGAGGATCCGGTCCTTTTCGGCTCCGAGCTCGACGAGCGGCTCGTATTCCCAGCCGCCCTCCGAGAACGGCTTCTTGAACTCGATGTCGGGCGCCACGCCGTTGATGAGATCGCGCTCCTCGAGAAGCTGCCAGAGATCGCGCGGCGGTCCGGTGAGAACGGAGGTTCCGTACGGCCGGTCCCAGCCGTCGGCGCGCCAGATGCGATAGCCCTCGAAGTCGTACTCGAGCGTGCTCACGTCGGGCGTGACCTCGCTGAAGTTGTCCCAGAGAAGGGTCACCTTGCGGTCTCCCGTGAGGAGCCTCATGGTGGGAGGCGGCGGAGCGGAGCCGACGAGCCAGAAGACCTGCGTCTCCTTGCCGTTCACCCCCGTCTGGTAATCGGTGAAGCTCGCGTTCCCCTTCGAGCACGTCACGTCGTTCCAGAGCTCGAGCTCTCTGCGGCAATCCGCGTTGATCCAGATCACCTCGCCTCTCGCCGCGGACAGCACCTCGGCGTTCGCGTCGCAGGAATCGGGCTCGATGCTCATCGCCGGACCGTACACGGGGGTCTCCCGCCCGTCCACGCCGGACAGCGGGTTCCCGTCGATATCGAACCAGTTGCCCTGATAGGTGAGCGCCGCGCTCGCCGCGGCCGTCTTCATCCCTTCGATACCGTTGCCGCAGCAGAAAGCCACCTGGAGAACGAGCTGGCTGTCCGGCGCGAGCTCCCGGAACGGTCCCGTCGCGAGGAGCATCCGGTAATCGCGGGGCACTTCCTGATTGCGGTCCTTCGCGTTCTTGCTCATGAGCTCGTAGCGCTGGAAGTCGTTGCCCGGATCGCCGCCGTTCTCGTACGGCTGATCGCCCGAGAAGTTCTGGTACGAGCTGATCCCGACCTGCTTCGGGGCCAATTCGCCGAGCGGGTCGGTGTCGTGGCCGAGGAAGAGGACGCCGAAGTAACCGGGGGTGGCTCCCTCGTCCCCGTCGATATCGTAGAAGTAGGCCGAGCTGATCCGGATCGGCACGACGTTGTCGCCGCGCTGGGCGCAGACGATCCCCTCGAAGAGGCCGGTGCCGTCGTCGAGCCAGTACTGCTCGCGCGTCCGGGGGCCCGCGTCCCCGTCGGCGAAGAAGCCGATATAGAGATCCTCGATCGCCTCCGTTCCGACGTTCTTGATCTTGTACTCGAGACCGACGAAGTTATAGAACTTCTCTTCCTCCCACTGGTAGCTCTCCTGGCGGACGAAGAGGTTGAGCGGCGTGTGCTCCGGGTTCGCCTGGATGGAGGTCGGATCGAAATCGGTGAACCAGCACGAGAACATCTGCTTGCCGATCGCGGCGAAATCCTCGTCGATCCGGCCGTCGCCGTCGTCGTCGACGCCGTTCAGCCAGTCCTCGTTGATGAGACCGTCCTTGTCGTCGTCGGGAGGGCTCGGGTAGCGCGCGCCGCCCGGCGCTCCCTCGAAAGAGCGGTAGATCCTCGCGAGGGGATCGGTCGGATGGGGCCGGAACTCGATCTCGTACGCCGCCGTGGTGACGACGGGTATCCCGTTCTTCTTGGCGCCGACCCAGAGGCCCGCGATGAAGAGATATTCGACCCCCGAGTTCGCGGGCCACTGCGCCGACGGCGCCTCGGCCGTGGGGAACCGCGACGAGGGGTACGATCCGATCGCCCCCCAATTCGTCACGTGCATCTGGAGATTCCCCACGTTGTGCACGGGCGAACCGTCGAGCACCCAGATCCGCTTGCCGGCGTCCTTCATCTTCCCGGCCCACGCCTCGTTGTCGTCTCTCCCGTGCGCGGCGGCCGCCGTCGACAGCACACAAGCGAACGCCGCCGCCCGCACCAGCGCTTTGCGATTCATGCGCACATCCTCCTCGCGTCGCGCGCCCTTAGAATTCGAATCCGAACCCGATGCGCCACGTCTTTCGGTCGCCCCAAACGGTGGGATCGTTCACCGGGGTGAAATCGTCTATGCCGTCCTCGTCGATATCCTGAAGGTAGGCGCCGCCGTACCGTCCGGTTTCGGTGAGGTACGAGCCGCCGTCCATCGTCGCGTTCGCCATGCCGGGGAAGGCGCCCGGCGCCGTCGACAGGATGACGTCCTCGTTGAGGAGGTTGCGCCCCTCGAAGAAGAGCGTCAGGTTCTGGCCGTAGATGTTGAACATCTTGCGCCCCTGCACGTTGACGATGTGGGTCGCCGGCAGGCGCTCCGAGTTCTCCCAGAGCGGATCCTGCCGCCGGGCGAAGCGGTCGATCGGCGTCCACGGAAGCCCGCTGCCGAAGCTGTACACGAGCGTCGCGCCCCACTTGTTCTGGTCCTGCAGACTGAGCGTGACGTTCAGGGTGTGCCGCTGATCCCAGTCGAGCGGCATCTCCTGCGTCGGCAGATGGGTGAGCCCCTCGGCGGAGACGCCGAAGAACGCGTCGGAGGCGACGCCGTCGGCGTACGAGTAGGTATAGGAGACCTCGCCGCCGACGTAGTGGCTGCGCTGCTTGACAATGCTCACCTCGAAGCCGCGGGAGCTCGCGTAGGTGCGGTTGATGAACCGGAACGACTGCACGCCGAGCTCCTCGTCGAGCACGCGGGTCGTCGAGATGAGGCCGAAGATGTCCTTCGTGAACACGACGAAGTGCGTGGCGACGCTCTCCGTGAACTGGTGCGACACGCCCGCTTGGTACGATACGGTGAGCTCCTCGTCGAGGTCGGGGTTGCCGATGACGCCGACGCCGTTGAGAACGTCCTGCGACTGGAACAGGAAGTTGCGGTTCGGCCACTGGGTGAACCGCCCGTAGTGGAAATGGAACTTGTCGCGGTCGGTGATCGGGAACGCGAAACCGAGCCGCGGGCTGATCTGGAACTTGTACTTGTCGACGTTCGGGTCGATCTGAGAGCTGTTGATGCGGATCTCGGTGTTGTTGCCCGGCGAGAAGAAGTCGACGCGCACGCCGCCGTTCACGACCATCCCCTGATACTGCCACTTGTCCTGCACGTAGTACGAGGCCTCGGGGTTGAAGTTGTGGAAGACGTTCTCGCTGAGGCCCTGCATGTACGTGCCGTCGCCGAGCGGACGCGTCCGGCCGGGGAAGTTCCGGAACTCCTCGTCGAGATCGTTATAGATGAACTGAACGCCCGTCTTGAACTGGTGGTTCTGCCATTTCTTGGAGGTCAGATCCGCCTTGAGGTTGTAGGTCTTGCTGAGACGGTTCGTGTACTGCGGATAGTCGTAGCACGTGACGAAATACGGGTAGCCCGTGTCCGTGTAGAAGTTCTGGTCGCTCACGCCGCTGTACCGCCACGATCCGCTCGGGAGGATCGCCGGAAGACCCGCCGTGCTGAACTGGGCCGGGAGCTTGCCGCCCACCGTCGAGAGGAACTTGAACTGCAGGCGCGTCAGGCTCACCGTGTAGAGCACGTCGTCGGAAATGTTGTGGTTCATGGCGACCTTGAGGTTGAGGTCGTCTGAGGTGTTCGTCGCGACGCGCTCGGCCGAGTTGAAGTACACGTAGCTCGAATCGTCGCGGAAATAGCTGAACTTGCTCTCCGGATTCTGGAACCCCTCGAAGAGCTGCTTGCTCTGATAGCCGGCGCGAACGCCGTTCCCGTCGATGATCGCCTCGTCCCAGATGATCTCGGTCTCCTGCCCGTACACGTCGGTCAGGACGCGCGCGTAGAAATTGTCGTACCGGACGATGAAGGCCGGCCGGCTCGTGTTGTTCGGATCGCGGACCTTCGCGTAGACGACGATCGGATAGACGACGCGTCGGCGTTCGTCGGCCGAGCCCGGATAGTACTCGACGCGCTGCACGTCGCCGCCGACCCACGGTCCGTGGTACACGCTCGTGTACGCGCCGAACGAGCGGGCGTTGTCGGCCTGAAAATCGCGGCTCGGGCGCAGCGTGAGGAAGCGGTACACCTTCTGGACGTATCCCTCGATGTTCCAGTTGTTGATGTAGCGGTCCCTCGTGCCGTGGGAGTAGATCGCCTCGCCGATGAGCTTGAGGCGCGGATTGACCTGCCAGGCGACCTTTCCCTGGACGTTGTAATCGAGGTACTGCCGGTCGGAATACTTGACGAGCCCGCCGAGGAGCTGCGTCTCGTTCCTGCTCGCTATCGTCCAATTCTCGCCGTCGGAGAAGGTCGCCTCGCCCGACATGTAGTACGTGAGGTTCCGGACGGGCGTCGGTCCCCCGAACCCGACGCCGATGCGGTCGTAGTTCGTATAGGTCTTGTCCCTGCGGCCGAAATCGTCGGTCATGTAGCGGACCTGGCCCTCGAAGTTCTTGCCGCCCTCGCGGGTGCTCACGTTGATGATGGCGGACTGGGCGTTGCCGTACTCGGCGTCCATGCCGCCCGTGATGACCTCGCTGTCGCTCGTGCCGAGGAGTCCGACGGAGATCTGTCCGCCGCCGAGCGGATCGTCCACCGGCACGCCGTCGATCTGGAACTGCACCTCGCCCGAGCGGCCGCCGCGGACGTGGAGCTCGTCTCCCGTTTTGACGATGCCGCTCTTGAGAGCGATCGCCTCGGCGACGCCGTCGACGGGGAGTTCCTTGAGCTGGTCGCTGGAGACGCGCTGGCGCACGTCGCTCGACTTCACGTCGATCTGCGGGATCTCGGCCTCGACGACGATCTCCTGCGTGCTGCCGACGATCGCCTCTTCGAGCTGGAAATTGACCTCGGTCGGCACGCCGGCGTCGACCCGCACGCCGGTCTTGTCCGATACCTTGTACCCCATCATCATCGTCCGCACCGTGTACGTGCCGACGGGTACGCCGGTGACCGAGAAGGTGCCGTCGTTCAGGGTCATCGCGCCCATCTTCGTCGTGGCCTTATCGGCGGTCAGAATGACGACGTTCGCGAAGGGAAGCGGCTCCCCCGTCGCTCCGTCGGTGACCTTGCCCACGATACGACCGGTCTGCGCGAACGCGCTGCCGAAGGCGGCGAGGATCACGATCGACGCCGTCAGCGCGAACGCCCCCGCCGACATGCCGATGCGACGCTTCATCGTTCCACTCCTTGCCAAAAGGTCCATCAATGCCTTGGATACTATTCCCCCCCGGCGACCTGAGAACCGATCGGGAGAAATAGATAAGGTGTGGGTCTCTATATCGAATCCGGAGCTATTTTCGGTCTCCGCGAAAAATATAAAATGAGGGTGTCTCAAAGTCAACATAATTGGCTTGCGGGAAAACGGGTTGGACGGGGGCGCGCGGGATCCGTTACACCGCCTCGTTCCGGCCCCTCACCATGTCCTTTATCTTCATGAGGCGTATCTGGTTGGAGCGTTCCTGCTCGCCGAGCTTGTCCTCGATGCTGCGGATGGCCGCCGCGAGGTCCGGAAGGAGCACGTACTCGAGGGCGTTCACGCGCCGCCGCGTCTTCTCGAGCTCCTCGGCCATCCGGAAAAGAGCGTTCTCCCGGCCGACGAGATCGAGAAGAGCGGGGAACGATTCCATGAGCATCCGGTAGGCCGCGTCGAGCTCGGCGGAGGTGGCGCCGGAGAGCCGGTAGGCGGGATCTCCGGGCGGAACGGCGAAGGAGAACTCCGGGCTCGTGACGTTCATCTCGTGGCGAAGTTCGACCGAAAGCTCCCCCGCTTTCGACGTGAGCTCGAGGGCGTCCTCGAGCTCGTGGCGGCCGGTCGCGGCCCGCGCGTCGAGGTAATGAACGCTCGTCTCCATGAGACTCCGCTCGACCCGCCCGCGCAGCTCGGTCGTTTCCCGGACGAGGCTGAAGAAGTTCTGCATGAGCTTCTCCTGCTTGTTCTTGAGCAGGCGGTGCCCACGGCGGGCGAGCTCGAGCCGCCGCCGCAGGCGGATCAGCATCATGCGGTTCGGATTGACCTTGATCCTCAACGCCCGGCCTCCCCGCGAGCGGCCGCCGGCGCGGCCTCCTTCGGCAGGTACCTGTCGACGAACTCGTCCTTGATGCGCTTGATCTCCGCGCGCGGGATCCGCGAAATCAGATCCCACCCGATCGAGAGCGTCTGCTCGATCGAGCGGTTCTCGTGGATGTCCTGCCGGACGAACCGGCGCTCGAACTGCTCGCCGAACGCCATGAACGCCTTGTCGGCGCCGGTGAGCGCCGCCTCGCCGAGCACGACGGCGAGCTCCTCGACCTCCTTGCTGCGGGCGTAGGAGCTGAAGAGCTGGTTCGCGAGCTGCGCGTGATCCTCGCGCGTGCGGCCGGCGCCGATCCCCTTGTCCCGGAGGCGGGACAGGCTCGGGAGCACGTTGATGGGCGGGTAGATACCCTTGCGGTGGAGCGAGCGGTCGAGGATGATCTGTCCCTCGGTGATGTAGCCGGTGAGGTCGGGGATCGGATGCGTCTTGTCGTCGTCCGGCATCGAGAGGACGGGGATCTGCGTGATGGAACCCTTCCGGACCTCCCCTTCCTTGTCGCCCTTGAGGAGCCCGGCGCGCTCGTAGATCGTCGCGAGATCGGTGTAGAGGTAGCCGGGGTAGCCGCGCCGGCCGGGGATCTCCTTGCGGGCGACGGAGACCTCCCGGAGGGCCTCGCAGTAGTTCGTCATGTCGGTCATGATCACGAGCACGTGCATCCCGCGCTCGAAAGCGAGATACTCGGCGGCGGTGAGCGCCGCGCGGGGCGTCGCGATGCGCTCGATCGTGGGGTCGTTCGCGAGGTTGATGAAGAGGACGACGCGCTCCATCGCGCCCGTCTCCTGAAAATCGCGTATGAAGTAGTTCGCTTCCTCGAACGTGATGCCCATGGCGGCGAAGACGATGGCGAAGCTCTCCCCGGCGCCGAGCACGGTCGCCTGCCGCGCGATCTGCGCGGCGAGCTCCGAGTGCGGCAATCCGAACCCCGAAAAGATCGGGAGCTTCTGCCCGCGCACGAGGGTGTTCAACCCGTCGATCGCCGAGATCCCCGTCTGGATGAACTCCTTCGGGTAGACGCGGGCGTACGGGTTGATCGGGTTTCCGTTGATGTCGAGCATATGCTCCGCGATGAGCCGCGGCCCGTCGTCGATCGGGGCCCCGAGACCGTTGAAGATCCGCCCGAGGATGTCGGGGGAAACGGCGAGCTCGAGCCCGCGCCCGAGGAAGCGCACCCGGGTCTTCGCGGTATCGACGCCGCGGGTGCCCTCGAAGAGTTGGATGAGCACGCGGTCGCGGTCGACCTCGAGCACCTTGCCCCTGCGCAGCTCGCCTCCCGGAAGCTCCACCTCGACGAGCTCCTCGTACGTCGCGTGTTCGACCCGGTCGAGGAGGACGAGCGGACCCACGATTTCACGAATGGTCGTATATTCCGTCACCATGACGCATCACTCCTCACCGGTGCGGCTTTCCTTGAGACAGCCCGCAAGCTGCTCTTGTATCTCCCGGGCGATATCGTCGAACTGCGCGAGATCCTTCTCCGCGACGTAGCGCATGCGGGAGATCCTCTCCCGCACCGGAAGATCGAGGAGCTTGCGCACGGGGCAACGCTTCTCGACCGCTTCGATGCTGCCGCGGTGAAGATCGAGAATCGCTGTGAGCATCCGGTACTGCTTCTCGAGGCGCGTGTAGGCGTCCTCCGGATCGAACGCCGACTGGTGCAGAAAATCCTCGCGGATCATCTTCGTCGTCTCGAGAACGACGCGGTCCTGCGGGGAGAGCGCGTCGACGCCGACGAGCCGGACGAGCTCCTTGAGCTCGGACTCCTTCTGGAGCAGCTCCATCGTCTCCGTCCGCACGCGTCCCCAATCGTCCGCCACCTCGGCGCGGAAATGGTCGCGGAGGGCGTCGTGGTACAGGCTGTAACTCGTGAGCCAACTGATGGCCGGGAAATGGCGCTCGAAGGCGAGCTGATCCTCGAGGCTCCAGAAGACCTTCACGACCTTGAGCGTCGCCTGCACGACGGGATCGGACAGGTCTCCGCCGGGAGGCGAAACGGCGCCGATGACGGAGAGCGTCCCCGTTCTGCCCTCGCCGCCGAGGCAGATCGCCCGGCCGGAGCGCTCGTAGAACTCGGCGATGCGCGACGGCAGGTACGCCGGATAGCCCTCCTCGCCGGGCATCTCCTCGAGGCGTCCCGACATCTCGCGCATCGCCTCCGCCCAGCGGGAGGTCGAATCGGCCATGACCGCGACGTCGTACCCCATGTCCCGGAAATACTCGGCGATCGTGATGCCGGTGTACACGGATGCCTCGCGGGCCGCCACCGGCATATTCGAGGTGTTCGCGATGAGAACGGTGCGCTCCATGAGCGGACGCCCGGTCGCCGGATCGGTGAGCTCGGGGAACTCCTGGAGCACGTCGGTCATCTCGTTCCCGCGCTCGCCGCAGCCGATGTAGACGATGATCTGCGCGTCCGACCACTTGGCGAGCTGGTGCTGGATCACGGTCTTTCCCGCTCCGAAAGGCCCCGGCACGCACGCCGTTCCTCCCTGGCTGATCGGGAACAGCGCGTCGATCACGCGCTGCCCGGTGACGAGAGGTTTCTGCGGAACGAGCTTCTTCACGATGGGACGAGGCGTGCGCACGGGCCAGCGGTGCATGAGCGAGACCGGGCGCGTTCCGTTCGGCGTCTCGATCTCGGCGATCGTCTCCTCGATCGTGTACGAGCCTCGCTCGGGGACGCGGGCGAGCGTTCCCGCGCCGACGGTCGGCGGCACGAGCACGCGGTGCACGATGAGCTCCGTCTCGCGCACCTCGCCGAGTATGTCGCCGGGCTCGACGCGGGCCCCCGCCCGCAGATCCGCCTTCGGAACGAACTCCCAGCGGCGCGCGTGGTCGAGTCCGGGGACGTTGATGCCGCGCGTGATGTAGTGGCCCGCCTTCTCGTACACGACGTCGAGGGGACGCTGGATGCCGTCGTAGATCGATTGCAGGAGACCGGGGCCGAGCTCGATCGAGAGCGACGTCCCGGTCGATTCGACGACCTCTCCCGGACCGAGCCCCGCCGTGTCCTCGTAGACCTGGATGTACGCCTCGCTGCCGTGCAGCTCGATGATCTCCCCGATGAGTCGTTTCTCGCTCACGCGGGCGACTTCGAACATCTTCGCTTCCTGCATCCCCTCGGCGACGATGAGGGGTCCCGACACCTTGACGATTCTGCCCGTGCTCATACGGTTACCGACTCCTCCGTTCGCGCCCGGCGGGGCGGGCGTCATTTCGGCGCGATATCCTGCCCGACCGCTTTCACGACCGCCATCCGGATCTCCTCGAACGCGACGCCGCCGGGGCGCGGCCCTTCCCTCGTCCAGACGGCGCCGCGCACGTCGGGGATGACGCTCACGACGGGGAACGTCCGGAGCGTGCGCAGGCGGATGCGGTCCTTGTATTGATGGAAGACCTCCTCGGTGACGAGAATGATCTTGAAACGCCGTTTGACGACCTCGTCGAACTGGTCCTGCGTGAGGACGCCTCCCTGCGTCTCGAACGTCTCGCAGCCGAGAAGGCGGAAATATTCTATCGAATCCGAGTTCCCTATGACCGCGATGCTCTTCGCCATTGCCGTGCCGTTCCCCCTACGCCGCGAGCAGCGCCTCGACGCGCTCGAGCAGCATCTCCTCGTTCATGCGGTTCAGCTTTCCGGTGATGATCCGGCGCAGAACCTCCTCGTTTCGTTCCCTGAGCTCGACGTGATAGAGGACCGGCGAGATGTCGAAATGCCGGTACCTGCTGGCCCCGAGAAGATCGAGGACCGCCCCGCGCAGCAGGGCGTCCACGCGCCAGAGCGGGGCGTCCTTCGCGAGCCCGGCCGCCGGCAGAGAGCGGTACGACGTCGTCGCGAGATACGCGAAGAACTCGTCGAGCGGCTCCGCGAAGAGCCCCTCGTAGCGATCGGGCGCGATCTCGCCCCCCGCGATCCACACCGAGGAGAGCGCTTCGCCGCGGACCGGCTCGAGCCGCAGGCGCACGAAGCTCTGAACGTTCGCGAGATCGATCTTCACGCGCAGATACTCGGCCGCGCGCTCGCCCGGCGCGACCGAGAAGAGGAAGCGCCACTTCGCGGCCTCGCCCGCGTATTCCGCGGCCGCGAGGCTCCTCGACGCTTCGTACGAGGCGTCGAGCTCCTCGACGAGGGCCTCGAGATGCGGCGGGAGCGCTCCACGGAGCTTCCCCGCGAAGGTCTCCGCGACGGTCGCGGCGGGCACGAGGCCGAAGGAGGTGAGCGCCGTCGCTTCGCGGCCGAGCTTCGACGCCTTCCACGCGTGCCGCACGTTGTCGAAATCGTGGCCGGCGCGCACGAGCAGCCGCGGCCGCTCGCCGGGGAGGAGCGAGGAGACGAGATCGAGCGCCGCCGAGCGCTCCTCGGCGAGCGCGCGCTCGAAATCGAGCAGCTCGCCGACGCCCTCGAAGGCGCGGAAGTGCTCGCGAAGCGAGCCGAGGAGGTTTTCCTCGCCCGTCCGCGAGAGGCGCTCGAACCACGCCTTTTCGGGCAGGGCGGCCTCGACCGCCCGCAGCCGCGCGACGATATAGGTGTAGTCCTCGGCCACGCCGCCTCTCATTCGTTGAAGAGCGCCGCCGCGACGCGCGATTCGACGCGTGCGGCGAGCTGCTCGAAGATGACGCCGATCGTGAGATCGACCCGGCGCCGCCCCTCGCGGAGCACGACGCCCCACGCGAACTCTCCCGGCTCGTCGGCGACGCGGAGCGCGGCTCCCTCCCGCTCCCGGTTGAGAGACTCGACGAAGGCCGGCGTGAACAGGGCGCGCTGGGCGGCCGGAACGACGATCTCCTCGCGACCCGAAAGCACGTTTCGAAGAATGAGCGCCCGGAGTATCTCGAGATACCGCTCCGGCGGCAGAGCCTCGATGCGGTTTCGCGCCTCCCGGTACGCCTCGGCGAGGAGCTCGCGCTTGCGCTCGAGGAGTTGCTTGCGCAGATCGAGTTCCGCGGCGACGACGAGCCTGCGTTCCTCGTTTCCCGCCTTCGCCCGGATCCGCTCCTCGAGCTCCGCGCGGAGCGCTTCGCCTCTCGCTTCGTACTCGCCGCGGATCGCCGCGGCCTTCGCTTCGGCCGCGCCGACGATCTCCTCGACCCGCGAGCGCGTCTCCTCGTCGATCCGTTGCAGTATGTTCTCGATCGACATCGTGCCCTTCCCTCGCGACGGTTCGCTCAGCCGATCGTGATGCGCTGGAGGAGGAGGATCGTCGCGAGCAGCCCGAGCACGGCGTACGTCTCGACGACGACGCCGAACACGAGCCCCTTGCCGACTTCGCCGGGACGCTTCGCGACGAGGCTGCACGCGGCGGCGCAGACCTTGCCCTGATAGACGCCCGAAACGAGCCCCGCGAGGCCGATCGGCAGCGCCGCGCCGAGGAACTCGAGCCCCGTTCTGACCGGAACCGCCGACGGCTCGATCCCCCAGCTCGCGAATTTATTGACGATCATGAACAGCGCGACGAGGCCGTAGATCCCCTGCGTCCCGGGCAGCGCCTGAAGCAGCAGGAGCCGGCCGAACTTGTTCGGGTCCTCGCTCACGACCCCGCTCGCCGCCATTCCCGCGATGCCGCAGCCGAGCGCGGAGCCGCATCCGGCGAGCCCCGCCGCGAGCGCCGCTCCGATGACGAGCAGTGCGAAACCGAGCATACGACACTCCTTCCCTTGAACGCGTTTACGAATCGACCGTTTTCCGCAGAACCGTGTATCGCCGTTCGCTCCGGAAGGGGCGGAACTCCCGCCCTCCGCCGGTGAAGAACTTGTTGAAAAACTCGAGATACTGGAGCCGCGCCGAGTGCACGAACGCGCCGAGTATGTTGACCACCAGATTGAAGGCGTGCCCGAGGAGCAGGATGAGCCCCGCCGCGACGTATCCGGCGATCGCGGGGAGCCCCGTCGCCATCTGCGCGATCCCGTTGATGGCGATCGCGATGGCGCCCGTGGCGAGCCCGAGCGCCAGCAGCCGCGCGTAGGAGAGCACGTCTCCGAAGTACCCGGTGATGCCGTAGAACCGCAGGAGGCTTTTCACCGCGCCGAGGAAGCGGTTCCGCTCTTTCCGGATGCCGGTGACGAAGAGAACCGCCGCGACGGCGAGCGCGCCGCGCGAGGCGTAGAAAAGGATCGGAGGGCTCACGCGGCCGCCGAGGATCCCCGCGTAGCCGAGCGGCACGAGCGCGACGATGAGAAGCATCCAGCACAGGTCGTCGAAGACGGCGTCGATCCACAGGCCCGCCCGGAGATTGACCGCCATCTTGATCCCCATGCCGAAAAGTATGTGGACGACGCCGATGAGAAACGCGACGTTGAGCATCTTCATCGGATCGGCGAGCGGATCGATGACGACGAGGCGCTGCATGAACGGGGGTAGCTTCTCCGGCGAGACGCCGAAATAGCCGCCGGTGAATACGCCGACCGCGATCGTGAGCGCGCCGCCGGCGAGCATGAGCTGCATGAGGTTCCGCACGCCGCCGCGGATGCGCAGCTTGAAGAGCAGAAAGGCGCTGAGCGCCGTGAGTACGGCCCCGTACCCCGCGTCGCTGAGACACAGCGCGAAGAACAGAACGAAGAAGGGAGCGAGCAGCGGCGTCGGATCGATCTCGCCGTAGAGCGGCCGCCCGTACAGCGTCAAGACGAACTCGAAGGGCCGAACCCGCGGTCCGTTTTCGAGGGATACCGGGGCGTCCTCCCCCTCGAGCGGCCCGCGCGTCATGATCTCGAGATCGCCCCAGCGTTTCGCGATCTCTTTCTCGAGCCGGCGGCGGTCGACGGCTCGTATCCAGCCCTCGATGAGCACGGTCCGCTCGGTGCGGTGGAAGTGGCGTTCGACCTCGACGAGGGAGCGGCGCTCGCGGAAATGATCGGAAAGGGCGAGAAGCCGCGGACGCACGGCGGCGGTCTCTCTCCCCTCGGCCTCCGCTCGCTCCGCCGCCGCGTCGAGCTCTCCGGCGCGTCCGCTCTCCCGCTCGATGATCTCGGCGGGCGAGCCGCGCAGCTTCTCGAAGGCGAACCGGGCTCCCCCGGCCTGTTTCAGCTCCTCGGCGACGGCGTTCGCCTCCTCCCGGAGCGCGATCGCCGCGAGGTACGCGCGGCCGCCGGCCCGGGATACCGTCTCGCCGTGCGCGTGCGGACGGCGTTCGAATACCGCCGCGGCCGCGTCCGCCGCCGCGTCCGCGAAGCTCCACAGCTGCGTTTCGCAGCGCTCCGTGGAGAGGGACTCGAGCGGACGCTCGATCGCCGTCCAGTGCCGGAGCTCCCGCACGAGGTCGATCGCCCATGCTTTCTCGTCGCGGCATCTGCGGATCTCGGCCTCGAGCTCCTGGCAGCGGCCGGCGATCCGCTCCACGTCCGTCTCGGCGAGGATCCGCTCGATATCGGCCGAGGTCACTTCGACGGGACCGCCGGAAAGCCTTTCCGCGAGGGTCGGTTTCGGCGCGTACCGCTCGAGATAGGCGGCGGCCGTCTCGGCCCGCTCGAGAAGCCGGGCGTAGCGCTCCGCCTCGTCGGCGGCGGATGAGCCGGCGAATCCGTCGACGGACGCGTCCGTCACCTCGATCACGCCCGCCTCCCTGAGGAAGGCCGCGAGCGCGTCCTTGATCGCGGCGTGCGCGAGGATCTGGATCTTGAGCATGCGGCTGACGGACATCGGCCTCCGCTCCGGCGGCGCGGCGCCGGGCGCGCGGGACGCTACGCCCCCGCGCGGAACTCCTTCACGATCGTCTCTATGACGCGCTCCCCGTTCCTGCGCGCGAGGACGGCGAGGGCGGCGAGCCTTTTGGCGTTCTCGGCCCGCATCGTCGAGATCCTCTCCTCGGCGGCGCGCCTGGCCGCCGCGAGGCTCGAGCGTTCCCGCTCGGCCGCCTCGGCGCGCACGCCGTCGAGGCCCGCTTCGCCGTCGCGGCGCGCTCGGTCGACGATCTCCGAGGCCGCGACCCCCGCATTCTCGACGGAGGAGCGCGCCTCGCCCTCCCGGGCGCGGATACGGTCGAGGTGCTTTTCAATCATCGCAGCACTCCCCGGAAAAGATGTGTTCGTATGCCGTTTCGACTATGCGCGACGACGTGCTATGACGAATCGTTCTCGCTCAACGACGAAAGATAAAAACAAGGTACTATAACGTCCCGGAGACGGTTCTGACAATAGAAAACGGAGGAGGGCTTGGGAGCGCTGAACGGATGAGCGCTCCGCCGCGGCGCCGTCAGTCGCCGGCCGGATACAGCCAGCACCGGACCTGCCTGTGCGCGCCTCTCCGGACGAGCTCGGGTGGAACGGCGCGGCACACGTCCATGACGCGCGGGCAACGCGGGTGGAACGCGCAGCCGGGCGGCACGTTCGCGGGGCTCGGCACGTCCCCGGGGATCGCGGCGCGTCCGCCGCGCCCGGACGGGTCGGCCGCGGGCGCCGAGGCGATGAGCCCCGCCGTGTAGGGATGCAGCGGCTCACGGAAGATCTCCTCGGCCGGCGAGAGCTCGACGATCTTTCCGCAGTACATCACGGCGACCGTGTCGCTCACGTGCTCGACGATCCCGAGATCGTGCGCGATGAAAAGATACGTGAGGGCGAAATCGGACTGGAGATCCCCGAGCAGGTTGACGATCTGGGCCCGTATCGACACGTCGAGCGCCGAGACCGGCTCGTCGGCGATGATGACCTCCGGCTCGACGGCGAGCGCGCGGGCGACGCCGATGCGCTGGCGCTGCCCCCCCGAAAACTCGTGCGGATACTTCGACGACGCCGCCGCGGAGAGCCCGACCCGCTCGAGCAGCGCCGCGACCCGTTCCCCGACGGCGGCTCCGCGCGCGAGCCGGTGTATGCGGATGCCCTCGCCGATCGTGCTCCCGACGGTGAGCCGGGGATTGAGCGATGAGTAGGGGTCCTGAAAAATCATCTGGATGCGCCGGCGCGAACGCCGGAGCGCCTCGCCGCGAAGCGCGAGAAAATCCTCCCCGCCGAGCGCGATCGATCCCTCGGTCGGCTCCTCGAGCCGGATGAGGACCCGCGCGAGCGTGCTCTTGCCGCAGCCCGATTCGCCGACGAGCCCCACCGTCGCCCCGCGCGGAAGGACGAGATCCACGCCGTCGACCGCCTTTATGACCGGTCCCGAGCGGAAGAGCGACGCGGCCGCGCCGCGGTAGTATTTCTTGACGCCGGACGCCTCGAGGGCGGGCGTCGAAGGATCACACGTTTCCCGCGGCACCGCGATCACCCCCTTCGCCGGTCTCCCGGAGCCAGCAGCGGGCCCGATGCTCCGCACTTACCGCGAAGAGCGGCGGCTCGGAGAGGGTGCATCGCTCGAAACGCCTCGCGCACCGATCGCTGAAACGGCAGCCCGGCGGTAGCCGCATCGGATCCGGCACGTTCCCCGGAATCGCCGCGAGACGGCCGCCCCGGCGATCGGGCCGCGCGAGCGACCCGATGAGCCCTTCCGTGTAGGGATGCGACGGCCGCGCGAAGAGATCGCCCACCGGCGCCTCCTCGAACACGGCGCCCGCGTACATGACGACGACGCGGTCCGCCATCTCGGCGACGACGGCGAGATCGTGCGTGATGAGAAGCACCGCCATGCGCAGCCGCTCCCGGAGCTCGCGGAGGAGCTCGATGATCTGCCCCTGAACCGAGACGTCGAGCGCGCTCGTCGGCTCGTCCGCGATGACGAGCGGCGGCTCGCACGAGAGCGCCATCGCGATCATGACCCTCTGGCGCATGCCTCCGCTCATCTGATGCGGGTAGGCGTGATAGCGTTTCTCGGGCTCCGGGATCCGCACGAGGCGGAGCATTTCGATCGCGCGCTCCTTCGACGCCGCGCGGGAGAGCTTCTTGTGGAGCGCGATCGCCTCGCGGACCTGCTCGCCGCAGGTGAAGACGGGATTGAGGCTCGTGAGCGGCTCTTGGAACACGATCGAGATCTTGTTGCCGCGCACCGCGCGCATCTCCTTCTCCGGCAGGCGGAGGAGATCGCGCCCTTCGAAAACGATCGAACCCGACTCGACGCGCCCGATCCGCTCGGGCAGGAGCCGCATGATCGAGAGCGCCGTCATCGTCTTGCCGCAACCCGATTCCCCCACGAGGCCGAGCGTCTCCCCGCGGCCGATCCGGAAGCTCACGCCGTCGACGGCGCGGGCCGTGCCCCGATCGGTGTCGAGAACGGTCACGAGATTTTCGACGGACAGCAGCGCATCCATCGCCATTCCGTTCCGAACGCGGGCGGCCGCCGAAGCGGTCACGCCGGCCGCCGCGGGTCGAACGCCTCCTTCAGCGCGTCGCCGAGCATGTTGAACCCGATCACTGTAACAGCAATCGCGAGCCCCGGAAAGGTCGAAAGCCACCACGCCTCGAGCAGGGCCTCCCGCCCCTCGAAGACCATGTTCCCCCAGCTCGGCGTCGGCGGCGGCACGCCGAGCCCGAGGAAGCTGAGGGAAGCCTCCGTGAGGATGATCCCCCCGATGCGAAGCGTCGCCGCCACGATGATCACCGTGAGCGCGTTCGGGAGAACGTGCCGCCAGATGATCGCGCCCCCGCGCGCGCCGAGCGTTTCGGCGGCCTTCACGTAATCGAGGGTGCGTATGGCGAGCACTTGCCCACGGACGAGACGCGCGACGGCCATCCAGCCCGTCGCGCCGAGAAGGATGACGACGAGCGCGATCGACCCCTTGAAGAACGCCACGCAGGTGAGCAGCAGAAAGAGCCGCGGAATGGCGAGCAGCGCGTCGACGATCCGCATGAGAACGGCGTCGACCGCGCCGCCGAA
>DHHB01000044.1 GCA_002403075.1 bacterium UBP1_UBA4783
ATACGACCGGAACGGCGTACGTCTGGGATCTTGCCGTGTGCACCGCGGCTGATGAGCAGGACTGGATCGACCTTGCCCTCGACGGCTCGGAGGGCGCGATTCTGGTCTGGGGCGATCGCCGGTCGGGCTTTGCGCAACACGTGTACGCTCAGCGCGTGACCTCGACCGGAAGCCTGCTCTGGACGGCGAACGGCGTTCGTCTCTGCACTTCCAACTACTATCAGCAGATTCCCATCGCCGTTCCGGACGGCTCGGGGGGCGCCATCGTCGTCTGGAACGAAGCGAGAGACGGCAACGGAGACGTCTACTGCCAGCGCATCGACGGGACCGGAACCGTCGTCTGGCCGGCGACCGGCACTGCCATCTGCGCCGCGAGCGGCACGCAGAATAATCCGTGCGCCGTGGGGGACGGCAAGAACGGCGTATTCGCCGCGTGGATCCATGCCAGCGGTTCCGAATACGATATCCACGCCCAGCGCATCGAGCGGAACGGCTACTGGGGATATCCGTGCCCGTACATCGCGGACGTCGAGGACGTGCCGCACGATCAAGGCGGTTCGGTCACTGTCTCGTGGGAGGCCTCGCGGCTCGACGCGTTCGCGAACGAGATCGTGACGCACTACTCGATCTGGCGGAGCCTCGAGGCGCCGGCGGCGGCCGCGCTCGTCGAGGCGGGCGTCGAGGGCGCGGATCCCGCGGCCGTCACGCGGGATTTCAAGGGTCCCGCGTACCGCTTCGAGACCGTCGCGGGGACGCTCTACGGCTGGGAATGGCTCGCCAATATGGACGCGCACTATTTCGACGAGTACACGTATCAGGCGAAGACCTACTACGACTCGATCGCGGCGGATCCCGCGACGCACCGGTTCCTCGTCTCGGCGCATACCGAGGACCGCTGGAACTACTGGGATTCTCCGGTCGACAGCGGTTATTCGGTCGACAACCTCGCCCCGTGCGTTCCGCTCGCGCTTTCAGGGGAGCAGCGTTACGACCCGGCGGGCGTGCGGCTCAGCTGGGCGCCCAACGGAGAGGGCGATCTCGCCGCGTACAGGGTCTACCGCGGGGCGAGCGAGGATTTCATCCCGGCCTCGGGAAACATGATCTCATCGTCCTGCGACACGATTTTCTTCGACGCGGGCTGGTCGTGGTCTCCGGGCTGCTACTACAAGGTGTCGGCGGTCGACGTGCACGGCAACGAGAGCGGCTTCGCGCTGCTCCGGCCCGACGACGTGACGGGAACGGACGAAGTCGCGCTGCCTCGGGCGACGGCCCTCGCGCAGAACTTCCCGAATCCGTTCAATCCCTCGACGGCGATCCTCTTCGATCTCGCCGAGCCGGGCCGCGTGACGATCGAGGTGTTCGACGTCGCGGGCCGCCTCGTCGCGAGGCTCCTCGATGGGCGCCGTGAAGCGGGGAGGCACCGCGTCGAGTGGCGCGGCGAGGACGCGCGGGGGGCGGCGGCGCCGAGCGGCGTCTATTTCTGCCGCATGCGGGCGGGGGCGTACGAGGCGACGCGCAAGGTCGTTCTCATGAGATAGGAGCGTGGGATCGTTTCCGAGCCGCCGGCGCATCGCCGGGATGCCGCGCGAATATTCCGATCCCGCGGGGCGCCGGTTCGTTCGGACGCGACGGCCCGGGATTTCGGCTCCGGGGCTCATCGCACGAGCACGGCCTTGATCGTGGACGAGGCGTTCGGAGTCTCCGCCCGTACGAAATACACGCCGGCGGCCGCCCGTTTGCCGTTCGTTCCATCGCCGCTCCACCTGAGGAGGTTCGCGCCCCGAGGAAGGCGCCCCTTCCACGGACGCGCCACGAGGCGCCCGGCGGCGTCGTAGACCGCCACCTCGACCTCGGCGCCCGCGTCGAGATCGATCACGATGTTGGCCGTCGCGTTGAAAGGGTTCGGGAAAAAGCGGAGCCGGAGCGGTCCCCCCGCCGCCGGCGGCGGCGAACGATCCGGGACGGCGAACCCGCCGTCGTTCAACACGGGAACGACGGCGTCCCCGCATCGAACCTCCCCGCCCCGCGGGAGGTAGAATGAGAAATCCGCGTCCCGCCGGTCGATGTGAACGGTGTCCGCCGAAAAGACGAGATTGAGCTTTCCGTCCCGGATCCGCGCGTACGGGATCCCTCCGCAATCGAACCTGCTCGCGTCGTTCGCGAAAAGACCCGCGAGGGCGTCCCCGCGCATGCGAAGAACCGCCAACCGGGCGTCGGTCACGATCGGGCCCCGCGAAAAGCCGTTCAGCGAAAAGGCCGCCTCTTCTCCCGACCGGTTGAGCACGACGACGTCCGAGGCTCCGTCGGACCACGCGATGAGCGCGGCGGCCCCCCATGGAAAGTGAACGTGATCGAGCACGGCGTGTCGAACGGGTTCCCTGTCGGGAATGAGAAGCGAGCAGAACGAGAGCTCCTCCGCCACGCGCGAGAGCGTAATGACCGTCGTATTGGGATCCTCGTTTCCGTTGTCGAACGGCTCCCGCGACACGACGAGCGAATCGAAGGCCGGATTCAGGACGAATAGATTCATGAGTCCGCTCCCCCCGCGGATGCACATGGGATTCGCGGAGAGGTCGAGGGCGTTCCGTTCGTCCGTATGGAGCCGCCACGAGTACAGGCGCGGAACGCCGTCCTTGCGGATTTCATCCGCGATGACGAAGTAAGGAGGCGTTTCAGCTTCGTGGATCGCCGCGACGCGCCGGTGGGCGCGCTCGACCGGATTTCCGCCGTCGAACCCCCACGACCAATTGTCGTCGGGAAAGGGAACCCCCGCCTTGTTGAATTCGCTGTACGTCGTGTACGCGGAGGACGCGTCGCCGAATATATAGTCGGCGAAGCCGCTCAGTATGTGTTCTCGAATGTTCCCGTCGGTTCCTATCGATTGCCCCGCGTTGTGCTGCCCCCTGCCGTCGATGAGCACGAGGTTGTGCCCTTCGGTCTCTTTCGCGGGGATGCCGGGGCCGTTGTCCGCGGCGAAGGCCGTTCCGTACCCCCAGAGGGTGAAGTTGTTCTGATCCTCCTGGGCGTGCCCGCCCATGAATTTCCCCGAGTACAGACTGAAGACGACGTCGTCCGAGACGTCGGCTTCGGGCCATCCGGATCTGAAGTAATACATTCCATGGCGGCTCCAGAGCCGCCGGCGCGGCACGCGGTCGCGCGGATTCACCGGCGGAACGCCGCGGTGCCAGAGAACCGTCGCCGGCTTGTCCGCGAGGATCCCCGATTCGTGTCCGTAATCCGGACCGACGATCCGCTCCCACAGCCAGGCCGCGACTCCGCTGCCCCACGCGGTTTGCGCCCAATCGAGGTACGTATGATGGCGGGAAAGGCCGTAGTTGAGATACGCCGAATCGTTGACGTTGTTGACGGCCGCCCCTCCGATCGGAAGCGTCGAGAACGCGAGCCATTTCTCGAGGTCCCGGAGCCCCTCGAGCGTCGAGTAGTCGCGATGATCGTAGAGGCGCGAGCGCGCCCAGAAGTAGTACGCGAGATTCCTGACGCTCCACCCGGCGTACATCGGGCCCTCCGAGTATGATCCGCCCGGATCGAGATGGGCGCGGCTCCACGCCGCGACGTATTCGTCCGCCCTGCCGATGACCGCCTCGACCCAGTGGGAAGGCATCTCGCGCTCGAGGCAGAGAGCGGCGAGACCGAGCGCGGAGCCGATGACGGCGCTGTAGTTGCTCACGTAGGGGCTGTGAAGCCAGCGCTTGTAGCGCACGACGTTCATCGCCGTGTCGACGTAGGCGGCCAGCTCGTTTCGAACGTGGATCCGGAGCGATTCCGGCGCGTCGGCGAAGAACATGTCGTAGCCGAACGCGAGCGACCGCATGCGCAGGGACGAAAAAAAGACGTCGTCGTCCGGTTCCCTCGTGTCCGCGAGGTAGAGCGTCATGTGTCTGCCGAAGTCGAAGGCCGCG
>DHHB01000030.1:0-11397 GCA_002403075.1 bacterium UBP1_UBA4783
TGAGAGCGCTGCCGCGGTCGTGATCACCCGAGAGGAGGATCTTGAGCTCGAACCCCCCGAGGCGCTTGCGAAGGCCCGCGAGCTCGGCGTTGAGCTCGTCGAGCATCGCCGCGTCGCCGGAGCTCCCCTCCATCGCGGCGAGCTCGCGGAGCTGCCGGATGTCGTTGCCGAGTCGGCCCAGGGGATCGAGCTTGGCCTTCTGCTCCTTGAGGCGCGAGACGAGATCCTCCGCGCGCTCGCGATCGTCCCAGAAGCCCGTCTTTCCCATCTCGGTCTCTATGCGGGAGACCTCGGCCGCCATTTTGTCGGGGTCAAAGGTATTCACGCAGCCCCGAAAGCTGCTGCTCCAGCGCGTCGAGCGCTTCCTCTATCTCCCGGCTCGTGAGCTTTTCGGCCATTACATTTATCTCCTTGCGCCGCAGCCGGTTGCGAGAATCACTTCACGCAGCCTCCGCGCCTCGCGCCGGACGTCCGCGAGCGGGGCGCCGGTGTCGATCACGGCGTCGGCCCGCTTCCAGTCGCGCTCGAGAGCGCGCTGGCGCTCCATGATCCGCCGCGCCTCGGCGCGCGATACGCCGTCGCGTTTCATGATGCGTTCGAGGCGTTTTCCTGCGGGGGCGCGTGCCGCGACGGCGAAGTCTATTTCGAATTTGAATTTATACCGGAAAAGGAGCACCGCATCAAGGACAATATACCCCGCCCGCCTCATCTCCCGCGCGACCGCCGCCTCGATGATCGCCCTGACGCGCGGGCTCACGATGCGGTTGAGAAGCTCGAGCGAGCGCCCGTCGGCGAATGCCGCCCGGCGCAGCCGCTTCCTCGAGACGCGTCCCGAGGGCATGAGGATCCCGGGGCCGAACGCCGCCGCGAGCCGGCGGCGGACGGAGGGGTCCTCGAGCGCCCCGTGCGCGAGCTCGTCGCAGTCTATGAGCGCCCCGCGGCGCCCCGCGATCGCGCGGGCGACGGTCGTCTTTCCCGAGGCGACGGGCCCCGTGACGCCGATGACGGGCTTTCTCATGGATGGGCCTCCAGCCAGTTCGCCCCCGCGCCCGTGTCGACCCGCACGGGGACGTCGAGGGCGATCGCCGATTCCATTTGCGATCTCACGATCTCCTCGACCGCCGCGCGCTCCCCGGGGACGACGTCGAAGACGAGCTCGTCGTGCACCTGCAGTATCATGCGGCTCCCGAGCGAGCGCGACGAGACGTCGGCGTCGATACCGATCATCGCGATCTTTATCATGTCGGCGGCCGTGCCCTGTATCGGCGTGTTGATCGCGATCCGCTCGGCGAAGCTCCGCGACGAGGCGTCCTCGCTCTTGATCTCGGGCAGCAGCCGCCGCCGCCCGAGGAGCGTTTCCGCGTAGCGGCGTTTGCGCGCCTCGGCGATCCCGCGCTCGATGTACGACTTCACACCGGGGTATTTTTCGAAATACTCGTCGATGAATCGCTTCGCCTCGTCGAGCGAAATGCCGAGCTGCTTCGAGAGCCCGCGCGGCCCCATCCCGTAGATGACGCCGAAGTTGATCGTCTTGGCCCGGGCGCGCATCTCGGGGGTCACCTTCGCTTCGGGGACGTCGTGGATGCGCGCCGCCGTGCGCGCGTGGATGTCCCCGCCCTCGCGGAAGGTCTCGACGAACCCCGCATCCCCCGAGAGGTGCGCCATGATGCGGAGCTCTATCTGCGAGTAGTCGGCGTCGAAGAGGATGTTCCCCTCGCGCGGCACGAACGCCGCGCGGATCATCCGCCCGAGCTCGGTGCGGATCGGAATGTTCTGCAGGTTGGGATCGCTCGAGGAGAGCCTCCCCGTCGCCGTCACCGTCTGGTTGAAGGAGGTGTGAATGCGGCCCGTCGCGGGGTTCACGAGGCGCGGCAGGGCGTCGATGTAGGTGCTCTTGAGCTTCGAGAGCTGCCGGTGCTCGAGGACGAGCCCCGCTATGGGGTGGCTCGGCGCGAGCTCGACCAGGACGTCCTCGTCGGTCGAGAAGCCGGTCTTCGTGCGCCGCTGCGTGCGGAGCCGCAGCTTCTCGAAGAGGATCTTCTGGAGCTGGCGGCTCGAGTTGATGTTGAACTCCTCCCCCGCCGACTCGTATATCCGCGCCGTGAGGCCGTCGAGATCCTTCGCGAGGCGCCCGGAGAGCGCCCCGAGCGCCGCGGCGTCGATCGCGACCCCCTCGCGCTCCATCCGCGCGAGCACGAGGCACAGCGGCATCTCGATCTCTCCGAAGAGCCGCTCGAAGCCGAGGGACGAGAGGTTCGGCCCGAAGATCCGCCGCAGGCGCATCGTGTAGTCGGCGTCCTCGCACGAGTACTCGGTGAGACGCGCGACCGGCACGGCGCGGATGTCCTTGGCGCGGTCCTTCGGCGGGAAGAGCTCGTTGTAGGCGATCTTGCGGTGGCGGGCGAACTCGAGCGAGAGGTTGTCGAGCGAGTGCGACCGGCGCTCGGGGTCGAGCACGTAGGAGGCGATCATCGTGTCGAACGAAACGCCGCGCACCGTGAAGCCGTGCCGCTCGAGGACGAGGAGGTCGTATTTGACGTTGTGCCCGATCTTCGCTATGCGCCCGTCGGCGAAGACCGTGCCGAGCGCCTCGCGAACGCGCGAGAGCGGCGCGCCGGGGACGCCGGCCGATTCCTCGAGGAGGCTCGCGGGAGCGGCGGGCTTCCCGGCCGCTATGGGAACGTACCACGCCTTCCCGGGCTCCGCGCAGAACGATATGCCGACGAGCTCGGCCGCCATCGGATCGACGGAGGTCGTCTCGACGTCGAAGACGATCTCGGGCGCCTCGCCGAGCGTCCGCGCCAGCGCCTCGAGACCGTCCGCGTCGACCGTCTCGTAGCTTCGCTCCTTTTCCTTTCCCGACGTCGTCCCGAGGGAGAGCTCCTTGAGGAGCTGGTGGAACTCGAGACGAAGGAGAAGGTCCGTGAGCCGCTCCTCGTCGCGCGGCCCCGGCGCGAGACCGCCGAGCGGGACGTCGACCGGGGTGTCGCGGAGGGTGACGAGATCGCGAGAGAGAAGGGCGCTCTCGCGCCCCGCGCGTATCTTCTCGCGAAGGCTCTCGGGATTCACCTCATCGATCCGCTCGAGGACGGCGTCGAGCGAGCCGAACTCGGCGAGGAGCTTCACGGCCGTCTTCTCGCCGATCCCCTTGATGCCGGGGATATTGTCGGAGGCGTCTCCCATGAGGGCGAGGAGATCGACGACCTGCCGCGGCTCTATCCCCCACCTCTCGCGGCAGTACTCGGGCCCGACCTCCTCCTCGAGACCCGTTCCCTTCTCGGGGCGGATGATCTTGATGCGGTCGGAGAGGAGCTGCAGAAAATCCTTGTCGCCCGTCACTATCACGGCCTCCCCGCCCGCCGCGGCCGCGCGGCGCGCGAGGGTGGCGATGAGGTCGTCCGCCTCGACGCCGGGCTGCATGATCTTCGCGACGCCGAGCGCCTCGACGATCTCGAAGATCCACGGGAGCTGGCTCACCATGTCGTCCGGCATCTCGGCGCGCGTCGCCTTGTAGTCCTCGAACTCGCGGTGGCGATCCGTCTCCTCGCCGCTGTCGAAGACGACGGCGAGGCGGCCCGGGGAATATTTTTTGAGAAGGAGAAGGAGCATCCGGGCGAACCCGAACGCCGCGCTCGTGTTCTCGCCCCGCGAGTTCACGAGCGGGGAGCGGATGAGCGCGAAGTGCGCGCGGTAGGCGAGCGCGTGCCCGTCGACGATGAAGAGGCTGTCCTTCGGATTCATGGCGCCTTACGGGCGGTAGAGGCCGTGCGACTCGACGTACCGCTCGACCGCTTCGGGAACGAGGTACCGGATCGATTTCCCCTCGGCGACGAGCCGCCGGATCGCGCTCGAGGAGATCGAGTTCATCCCCGCCGTCATGCAGATCACGGCCGCCTCCGGGGGAAGCGGCGGCAGCCGGTCGTATCCGGGGCGCATGAGCGCGAGGATCGTGGCGCGCGCGAATATCTCCCCGGGGTTCCGCCAGCCCTGCATCTCGACGAGGCTGTCGCTTCCGACGAGAAGGTGTATCTGCTCTCTGCCGTACCCCCGCCCGGCGAAGGCCGCGACCGTTTGATAGGTGAACGAGACCTCGGGCGCGGATTCGGCGAGGCTCAGCGTGAAGCGCGGGTTCCCCGCGATCGCGAGCCGCACCATCTCGGCGCGCGCGTCGAAGTCCGCGAGATCGCCGGGGCGCTTGTGGGGAGGCGAGGCCGTCGGCATGAAATACACGCGCTCGAGGCAGGCCGTGTTGATCGCGGCCTCGGCGAGTATGAGGTGTCCCGTGTGGATCGGATCGAACGAGCCGCCGTAGAGGCCGATCCTCTCAGCGCGAGCCTCCGCCATCCGCCTTCGCTCCTCCCGCGCGCGCCTCGGCGGGCGCGAGCCGCGAGCGGGCCTGCGCGCGCTCCGGCACGTCGCCCTGCGCCGCGACGACCGCCCGGTAATCCTCCGCGGCCCCGGCGGCGTCCCCGTTCTTCTCGCGTATGAACCCGCGGTAGTAGCGGCACCGCGCGGCCCACGCCGTCTCGGGGTAGGCGTCGATCACCTTGTCGAGATAGATGAGCGCCGCGTCGTACGCCTTGCGCGAGAAGTAGAGACGGGCGTTCAGAAACTCCTTTTCCGCGAGCCGGTCGTGGACCTCGCGAAGGGTCGTGCGCGCCTCGGGAACGCGGTCGCTCGTCGGAAAGATCTCGAGGAAACGTTTCAGGCGCGTGAGCGCCTCGTACGTCTTCGTCTGGTCCCGCTGGATGCGCGGGGCCTGCCGGAGCGCGCACACCGCCTCGAGGTAGTAGGAATCGTCCACGTACTGGCTGTAGCCGAACTCGGTTATGAGGATGCGGTATTCGACCTCGGCGAGAGGGTACTGCTTGTCGAGGCGGTACGACTCGGCGAGGCGGAACTGCGCGTAGTCGCTCCGGTCGTCCCCGGCGAAGGTGGCGAGGAAGTCCTTGTACTCGACGGCGGCGTCGCCGTATTTGCCGCGCGCGTAGAGGTTGTCCGCGAGCGCGATCTTTTCTCCCGCGACGTTGATCCGCTTCGGCTTGTACGGCCCGCCGCAGGACGGGGCGAGGAGAGCCGCAGCGACGACGGCCGCGGCGAGCGCCGTCCTCGCGGCGATGAGCGCCCTAGCGGCGTCTCGTCGATGTGTCGAGTTTTTCAATTCGCTCCTTTGCCTTGTCCACGAGCCGCCCGCCGGTGCCGGCGTCCACGACGGCGCGGTAGTATCGCACGGCGCTCCGCGTGTCTCCGCGGTTCTCGCAGATCTCGCCGAGCAGCATGTTGCTTCTATCCTTCACGATCGGGCTCGCCGCCGACGCGGCGAGATCGACGAGCATCGATTCGGCCTCGGCGACGCCTCCCGAGGCGGCGCGCTCCTCGGCGTCGCGCAGGAGCAGGGTCTCGAGCTCCCAGACCGCGTCCGAGGCGAGGCGGCTCCGCGGGTAGCGCTGCTGAAACGAGAGGTACACCGCGATCGCCCGCGCGCTCGCGCCGCTTCGCTGGTACGCGGAGGCGAGCTCGATGAGCGCCTCGGCGGCCCGCGGGTCCTTGGGCTCGTCCTTCACGAACCGCTCGAGGTACGTGATCGCCGTCGCGTAGTCCCGGCGCTCGAGAAAGATCTCGCCCGCCGTGAAGTTCTGCTTCCCGAAATCGATCCCCGGCCGGTACGCGGCGGCGAGGCTCATGAGCCGTTTACCGCGCGCGAGGTCGCCTCCCGCGATCGACTCCATCGCTTCGCCCTTGAGAAACTCCGCGACCGCCCCGGCGCGCGACGGCTCCGCCGCGACGCACTCGTCGAAGGCGCTCTGCGCGTCCGCCTCGCTCCCCGACCGCAACCACGCCTTGCCGGCGAGGAAGAGGAGATCGGGCGTCTTCTCCCCCTCCTTCTTGAGGTGGAGCCGGATGACGGCGACCGCGTCCCGGTAGTTCCCCGCCTCGTACTCGCGCTCGGCCCGCTCGAACGCGGAATCCCCGCCGCACGAGGCGATCGCGAGGGCGAGGAAAAGGGCCGCGGCCGCGCGAAGCCCCGTTCCGCGCGGGGCGCGACATGCGCCCCGGCGACGCGCGCGAGATCCCGGCCGTTCGGCGATTTCGCTAGTCATTGCCGCTCTGGTTCGAGAAGAAGAGGAACACGAGCCCCACGACGATACCGGCGACGATGACCGGCTCGACGACTCGCGACATCTTGAACTCGTTGCGCACGGGCCGCGTGAACTCGTACTGCTTCTCCTCGACCGACGAGAGGAGCGAGTACGGAATGACGTCGCCGTACCGGCCGCTCCCCTCCCGAATCCAGATCACTTCTCCCGTGCGGCGGTCGACGAGCTGGGCGGTGACGTCGGCGCGCGCCTCGCGCACGACCTCCTTCGTCCCGAACCAGTACCGCCGGGAGATCCTCGGATACGCCATCGAAAGACGGATCACCTGATATGAGAGGGCGAACGCCCCCGTGTCGACCGGGGATTCCTGCGCCTTCGCCTCGACGCCCGTTCTGAAGCCGGCCGCGCGGAGCTGCTCGATGAAGGCGTTCTCGAGGAGAAAATCCGCGTCCCCCACGCCCTTCGCCTTCGCGAGCCGCACGACGCTCCCGGACGGCGCCGTTTGGATCGCCGCGACGAGGCCGCGGGCCGCCTCCTCGGATACCCCGGCGAGGACGTCGAAGTTCGACGGGACGGGTTTTGGTTTCGAGGCCGCGAGGGCCGGAGCCGCCTCGAACGCGGCGAACGCGCAGAGCAGCGCGAGCGAGATTATCTTGGCGAACGGTTTCCCGGGTGAAAACAAAAACAAGAGCACACCTCCGCGCCGTGCGACCCGTCGAAAGCCCGGTGACCGCGGCAGATTCGACGATAGCCCTTAACCCTAATAATCATCGGTAATTGCGGCAAAATGTCAACGAAAATCTCCCGGGAGCGCCTCCGCGAAGAGGTCGTACGGGGCGGACCCGGATATGCGCGCCCGGACGAAGCTCCCCGGCAGGGCCTCGGAGCCCTCGATATACGTCAGGCCGTCTATGTCGTGCGCCTGCCCGTAGAAGCGCCCCGCGCGCCGCGCGCCCGGGGTCGGGCGCTCTTCCTCCGGCACCTCCTCGTCCACGAGAACGTCGAGCTCCGTGCCCACGCGGGCGGCGAGCCGTTCTTCGGAGATCTCCATCTGGATCTCGAGCAGCTCGTCTCTCCTCTGGAGCGCCACGCGCGCCGGGACCCGGCCCCCGAGCGAGGCGGCCGCCGTGTCGCGCTCGCGCGAGTACGCGAAGACCCCGACGTGGTCGAACGCGGCGCTCTCGAGAAAGGCCGCGAGCTCCCGGAAATCCCTCTCCCGCTCGCCGGGAAAGCCCACCATGACCGTCGTTCGCAGGACGAGATCGCTCGAGGCCGCGCGCAGCGCGTCGAACAGATCCTCGAGCGCGCGCCGCGTGTAGGGGCGGCCCATGAGCTCGAGCACGCGGTCCGAGGCGTGCTGGATCGGCACGTCGAGATAGGGGACGATCGCGCCGCCGCGCAGGAGCGGCGCGAGGCGCGCCGCGTCGATATGCGCGGGGTGCGTGTAGAGGAGCCGCGTCCAGTCGAAGAGCCCGGCGTCCGCGATCGCCTCGAGAAGATCGTAGACCCGCCCCCCGCCCCCGCGATCGAACCCCCACGCCGTCGTATCCTGCGCGATGACGACGAGCTCGCGCACGCCCATCGCGGCGAGACCGCGCGCCTCGGCCAGTATCTCGTCCATGGGGCGGCTCGCGAGATCGCCTCGTATCGAGGGGATCGAGCAGTAGGCGCATTTGTTGGAGCAGCCGTCGGCGATCTTGAGGTACGCGAGGTGCGGCGGCGTGAAGAGCTTCCGTCCCGTCGTTTTATGAACATGCGCCGCGGCGCCGCGCCGTGCGTCCCGCGAGCGCGGCGGGACGGGCGCCGCGAGGCGCGCGGGCAGCTCGGTCATCTCGGCGACGCCGCAGAAGACGTCGACCTCGGGGAGCGCCCGCCGGAGCACGTCCTCTCCCGCGTGCGAGACGAGGCAGCCGAGCACGGCGAACCGCTGGCCGGGGCGCCGCTCGGCGACGGCCTGCACGATCTCGTCCAACGACTCCTCGCGCGCGCTCGCGATGAAGGCGCAGGTCGTGACGACGAGCAGCGTCGCCTCGTCGTTCGAGGGCGCCTCGCGCCACCCGCCGCTCTCGAGGAGCGCGGCGACGCGCTCGGCGTCGACGAGGTTCTTGGGGCAGCCGAGATTGACGAAGCGGTAGGTGCCGGGAGCGCTCGGATCAGCGTTCATCGTATTCCTCGCGGCCGACGAGAACGCGCCGCGCCTTGCTCCCCTCGAACGGCCCGACGACGTTCGCCTGCTCGAGCATGTCGATGAGACGCGCCGCGCGCGCG
Organism: bacterium UBP1_UBA4783; assembly: GCA_002403075.1. GTDB lineage: Bacteria > Krumholzibacteriota > Krumholzibacteriia > Krumholzibacteriales > Krumholzibacteriaceae > SSS58A. Next base: position 8,367 of record DHHB01000030.1, read on the forward strand.
TAGCCGACGCGCAGGCGGCGCTGGAGAAGCGAGATGGAACCCTGCTGGTGGATGATGACGAGCTCGCGCGCCTTCTGGTAGAGCTCGTCGTCGATCGGAGCGTCGTCGTCGGAGGAGCCGCCGGCGGCGACCGCCTCGTCGGTGAGGTCGAGCTGCTCTTCGGCGTGCGCGCGGGTGCGCCAGTAGGTCGCGACCTTTTCGGATTCGGCCTCGGAGATGAACGCGCCCTGCAGACGGAGCGGCGTCGGGAGGTTCTTCGGCAGGTAGAGCATGTCGCCGTTGCCGAGGAGCTTCTCTCCCCCGTTCGCGTCGAGGATCGTGCGCGAGTCGGTCTTGGACGACACCTGAAACGCGATGCGCGCGGGGAAGTTTGCCTTGATGAGACCCGTGACCACGTCCACCGAGGGGCGCTGGGTCGCGAAGACGAGGTGGATCCCGACGGCGCGCGCCATCTGCGAGAGGCGCGTGATCGGCGGGTAGATCTCGTTCCCCATGAGCACCATGATGTCGGCGAGCTCGTCGATGATCGTCACGTAGTACGGAAGCCGCGCGAGCCTCTCCCCGCTCTGCGGCGAGACGACCTCCTCTTCCGTGACCTTGCGGTTGAACCCCTGGATGTTCTTCACGGCGATCGAGGCGAGCAGCTTGTAGCGGCGGTCCATCTCGTTCGTGAGCCACTGGAGCACCTTGAGCACCGTTTTCGCCTCGGTGATCACGGGATGCAGCAGGTGCGGGATGTCGTTGTACGCGATGAGCTCGAGACGCTTCGGATCGACGAGTATGAACTTGCAGGTCGCGGGCGTGTGGTGGAAGAGCAGCGTGCAGATGATCGTGTTGATGCACACGCTCTTCCCGCTCCCCGTCGCCCCGGCGATGAGGAGGTGCGGCATCTCGGCGAGATCGGTGAAGTACGGCTCGCCCGTCACGGTCTTGCCGAGCGCGATGACGAGCCCGTCCTTCCCCTCGGGATAATGCCGGAGGAGCTCCTTGAGCGAGACGATGCTCGGCTCGGGGTTCGGCACCTCGATGCCGACCGCGCCGCGTCCCGGTATCGGGGCCTGGATGCGGATCGAGCGAGCGGCGAGCGCGAGCGAGATGTCGTCGGCGCGGCTCGAGATCTGGCTCACCTTGACCGCCGCGGCCGGCACGAACTCGAACGTCGTGACGACCGGGCCGGGACGTACCTCCTGTATCTTGCCGTCGAGCCCGTAGTCGCGGAGCTTGTGCTCGATGATCTCGGACCGGGCGATGAGATCGTCGTTGCTGTACGACACGCCACGCGTCTCGCGGTCCTCGAGGAGCGAGAGATCGGGGAGCGGGATCTCCCCCGACTCGGGGGATATGGGCGGCGGCGGCTCGTCGAGGAGCGCGGCCGGCGCCGCCTCGCGGCGGGGCGGCGGAGCGACGGGGACCGTGATCTTGGGCGGCCTCGCGGCCTCCTCGTCCTCCTCGTCGCGCGGCTCCTGCCGGCGGCGAGAGGATTTGGGCTGATCAGCCTCGACGATGACGGGGATCTCGGGCACGCTCGAAGCGGGCTCTTTCTTGCGGCGCCGGGTCTCCTTTCCCGCGGCCTTCCGCCGCGGCGCGAGGAGCCCCGACAGGCGCCGCAGCGCCCCGACGAGCGCCTCGACGCTTCCGGGGAAGAGCAGGAACGAGACGACGAGGAGCGCCGCCGCGAGGGCGAAGACCGATCCGACGCGCCCCACGAGGAGCCGCAGGAACGCGAGCGTTTTCACCCCGGCGAGCCCTCCCGCCTCCTCGCCTCCGAAGAGCGCCGCGAACCCGAGGGCGACGACGAGCATCGCGAGGGAGCAGAGTATCCGTCGAAGCTGCGATCGCGCGTCGATGTCCCGCAGGACGAGAACGGCGAAGAAGCCGACGAAGAGCGGCCAGAACCACGCGAAGACGGGGCCGAAAAGGATCCGCAGCGCCCCCGCGATCGCGGCCCCCGCGGGGCCGCAGAGGTTCTTCACGCGCCAGAAGGCGCCCCAGTCCTCCTCGTGGTGCGACGCGAGCGCGACGCCGAGGAAGGCGCAGAGGATGAGCAGCAGAATGCCCTTCGTTATCCGCATTCCCCTCTTGTACCAACGGCGCGGAGGAAGGTAAAGCAGTTTTTCCGGATGTCGCCCTCGAGAACGGCCGATACGACGGCGATGCCGTCCGCTCCGGCGGCGACGACTGAGGCGGCGTTCGCGGGCGTGATCCCGCCGATCGCGACGAGCGCGATCGAGGCGAGCGGGCGGGCGCGCCTGACGGCGTCGAGGCCGACCGGCGCCGTCTCGGGCTTGGTCGGCGAGGCGAACACCGGCCCGACCGCGACGTAGCTCGCCCCGGCCGCGGCGAGCGCGGCGATCTCGGACGTCTCCGTCGCCGTGACGCCGAGGATGGCCCCCGGTCCGAGGATCGCTCGCGCCTCGGCGGGAGCCATGTCGGAGGCTCCGACGTGCGCCCCGTCGGCCCCCGTCTCGACGGCGAGCTCGACGTCGTCGTTCACGAGAACCGGCACCGCCGCGGGGCGTGCGGCCGCGAGGATCGCGACGACGTCGCGCCGCATCTCGTCGCGCGGAACGCCCTTCGCGCGGTACTGGATGATCCCCGATCCCCCCTCGACGAGCGCCCCGGCGACCGTCGAGACGTCGCGCGCCTCGACGATCGAGCGATCGAGGATCGGATAGAGGAACGGACGCCTCGGCATCGCGGCCGCGGCCGCCGCCCCGTCCGCGAAGAACGCCCGCTCGATCGAGTAGAGCTCGAAGCGAAGCCTCTTGAAGAGGCGCGCGGCCCTCTCGTCCGCGAGCTTCCCGAACTCCTCGAGGACGCGGAGCGCCTCCTGCGCCCGCGAGAAGTTCGCCCGCGCCACGATCCCGATCGATCCGCGGGAGAGCTCGGAGGCCGTGGCGCTCCCGCTCCCCACGTCCGCGTCGGAGTCGCGGTGCGCGACCGCCCCGGGCGAGGCCAAAGCCGCGCCCGCGCGAATCTCGTGGCGGAGGTTCTTGAGGCGGGAGGTGAGCGAGGCGTCGCAGAGCGAGAA
>DHHB01000030.1:11514-12105 GCA_002403075.1 bacterium UBP1_UBA4783
GAGCGTCGGCACGAGACGGCTCGTTCCGACGGCGGCGCATGCCGCGATGTCGTCTCCGAAACCGAGCGAGGCGAGCGTCCGCCCGTGATCCGAATCGCGGAGGAACGCCTCGACCTCTCCCCCGAAACGTCTCGCGAGGAGGAGCGAGATCCGGGCCGCGTCGTTGAGGGAGCCGCGGTCGACGTCGCCGCCGAGGAGATCGAGGAGCAGCCCGCCGCAGAGAAGGTCCTCTGAGGCGACCGATCCCTCCGTGCCGCAGCAGAGCACGACGATCGACTCCGCCCCGCGGACCGCCTCCGCCACGGCGTCGACGTTCGTGAGCGCGCAGACGACCACGCGCTCGGCCTTGGCCGCGGCCGCGATCGCGCGCGTTCCGTTCGTCGTCGTGAGGACGATCGTCTTGCCGCCGACGCTCTCCGGCGTGAACTCGAGGGGGGAGTTTCCGAGAACGAACCCGTCGACCGCGACGCCCTTGCGCTCGCCGGCGAGGATCTTCGCCACGCGCTCGCCCGGCCGCGCGAGGCGGCAGGCGGTCGCGACGTCGGCGATCGGGATGATCCGCTCGGCGCCGCTTTCGAGGGCGGCGACGAT
>DHHB01000030.1:12191-14638 GCA_002403075.1 bacterium UBP1_UBA4783
CCGGTTCATCGATGGGATCGATCCTAGAGATCGCTCTTCCCGCTCCCCTTCGCGGCGCCCTCGAACGACTCCCACGTCTTGTCGCTCGTGGCCTGGATACCCTTCATCCGCAGGCTGAACTCGTGGGGATTGCTGCTGTTCTTCAGCGCCTCCTCGATCGAGATCACGCCGTCGGTCATGAGCTTCATGAGGGACTGATCGAAGCTCTGCATACCGTGCGATGTCACGCCCTCGCGGATCGCCTGCTGGATGAGAGGCGTCTTCTCCGGATCGATAATATACTCCCGGATCGCGGAGGTGACAATCATAACTTCCACGGCGGGGACGCGCCCCTTCCCTTCCTTGACCGGGATGAGCCGCTGGGCGATCACGGACTGGAGGGTGGCGGCGAGGAGGTAGCGGATCTCCTGATGCTGGTGGGGCGGAAAGAACGAGATGACGCGGTTGATCGTCTGCGTCGCGTCGACGGTGTGGAGGGTCGAGAAGACGAGATGGCCGGTGTCGGCGGCCATGAGCGCGATCTCCATCGTGAGCGCGTCGCGGATCTCGCCGACGAGGATCACGTCGGGATCCTGCCGGAGGATATGCCGGAGCGCCTCGTGGAAGGAGGTCGTGTCGCTGCCGATCTCCCGCTGGTTGATGATGCTCTTCTCGTCGTGATGGAGAAACTCGATCGGATCCTCGACGGTGATGATGTTCTTGTTGGCGGTCTTGTTGATCTCGCTCACCATCGCGGCGAGCGTGGTGGACTTGCCGCTCCCGACCGTTCCCGTGACGAAGATGAGGCCGCGCTTGCGGAGCGCCAGATCCTTGAGGATCGCGGGAAGCTGCAGCTCGTCGACGTTCTTGATGTTCACCGGAACGTGGCGGAAGACCATGGCGATCGATCCGCGCTGGACGTAGAAGTTGGCGCGGAATCGCGCGAGCCCCGCCACGCCGAACGCGAAGTCCACCTCGCGCGTCTTCGTGAAGCGCTCCTTCTGCGAGGGCGTGAGGATCTGGCCCGCGATCTCCTCGAGGTCCTTCGGCGACGGACGCTCCGCCGAGAGGTGCCGCAGCCTGCCGTCCACGCGGACGACCGGCGGGAGGCCCGCCTTGACGTGGAGGTCGGAAGCGCCCTGGTTGATCATTTCCTCGAGGATCTTCTTTATGTTCATCGCCCTTTGCCTTTCGGGTTGCAGATCGCCACGGGGCGTATCGCCCCGTTTCATAAAGCGCTGTATTGCAATAAGTTAACAGATTCCGGCCCAGCCCGCGGCGCCGGAATCCTCCGTTCCCGCGAATTTGCAAGTATCAGGCCGAATTCGGCTGAAAATGCGGGGATCCGGAAGGGGACCCGCGGCCTCACTCCCGCAGCTTCTTCAGGGCTTCGGCCGCGTTCGCGTTCGCCGGATTGAGCTCGAGGGATGTGGCGTAGCTCTCGATCGCGAGCTCCCTCTCGCCGCTCTTGAGATACGCCTCGCCCAAGCTGTCGTACACGTTTGATGAGGATGGATAGAATTCGACGTTCAACGCGAGGATCGCTATCGCTTCTCTGAGCTTGCCCGCGCCCATCAATTCGTATCCGATACCGTTGATCCGCCGTTCGTCGATCGAGGGATGCCGCGCGGCGTCCTTCCGTATCTCCCTGTATCGGCCGATCGCCTCGTCGATGTCGCCCGAGCTCAACAGCTCGTACGGTATCTTTTGATCGTCCGTCATTCTCGCGAACGACATCGATGCGCCGCCCTCCGTCAGAATCAGCGCGTTCCAACCCTCGCCGGCCCCGCCGGCGAAATGCACCCTGCCTTCCTTGTCCCTTCGAATGAATTCGTTCTCCGCGATCGGATACAGCGCGATCGGACTCTCGCCGGTGACGTCGACGTCGAGATGGTCTTCGTTCACCGCAACGAGCGCCACCTGATCGACGTCGATGCGATACCGCCCGGCATAGCGCTCCAGCGTCTCGCGCGGGACGGCGAAGAGCTCGTACGGCTCGTTGAGATAGCCGTCCCACGAATACTCCTTCGCGATCGCTCTCACGAGCTCGCCCAGCAGATCGTTCGAAGAGCCGTTCGTCATGATGACGGCCCCGTAGCCTTTCTGCTTGTGGGCGATGAGCATGCAGACGAATCCCACGTTGCCGCCGCCGTGGGCGAAGTAGATCTCGTTCTCTCTATTCTGGATCGTGAAGCCCAGTCCGTACGCCGGCCCGATATAGGGCGTCGTCATCATCTCTTCCATCTCCCGCGAGAGGATCTTGTTCGATTTCCCCTGCAGCGAAAGCTGGTGCTCGATCGCGAAGGCGGCGAGATCGGACGGCGTCGTCCACAATCCCGCCGCGGCGAGCTCCGGATAGACGTAATATTCCCCCTCGATCGGCTTTCCGCCGCGTCCGTGCGCCGTCGCCGCGAGCCTCTGCAGCTCCGGCGTCAAAGGCTGGCTGAAGCTGCTGCCGCTCATCCCGA
>DHHB01000102.1 GCA_002403075.1 bacterium UBP1_UBA4783
GACGTGTACGACGCTTTTCTCAAGTCGTTCCTCTCGACGGGGATGCGTTTTCCGAAGGCGAACGTGCTGCTGAGCGTGAGCGGCGAAGCGAACCGATACGGGCTCCTCGACGCGGTAAAGACGCTCCGCGGGATGGACTTCACGCTCTACGCGACGGAGCACACGGCCGAGTTCTACGCCCGGCAGGGCGTCGAGACGCGCCTCGTCCACAAGATCCACGAGGCGCGGAGCCCCAACGTGGCGGAGCTCCTCGCGGCGAAGAAGCTCGATCTCATCGTCAGCATGCCGGCGAGCTACGGGGACATCGGCACGGGGGACAGCTACATCATCAGGCGCGCGGCGATCGACTACTCGATACCGCTCGTCAACAACGTGCAGATCGCCAATCTCTTCGTCGCCGCCATCTCGAAGCGCGGCATCGAGGACCTCGAGATCAAGGCCTGGGACGAGTACGCCTAGCGGAAGATCAGGAGCCCGATCCGGTACGCGGCGAGCCCCCCGAGAAACGATACGGCGAGCATAAAGGCGAGCGACGCCACGAACCAGCGTTTGCGCTCCATCTCCCGGAACATGACGACGCCCGTCGCCGCGCAGGGTATGAAGAGCATGAGCACCGCGAGGAAGGCGAGGGCGGAGGCGGGCGCGAGCGCCTCCGGGAGAACGCTGGCGAGCCCCTCGTCTCCCGCCCCGTAGAGCACCCCGAGCGCCGCGACGCTGTTTTCCTTCGCGAGAATGCCGGTGAGAAGCGCCGTGATCGTCCGCCAATCGAGGCCGAGCGGCGCGCCGAGAGGCTCGAGCGCGCGTCCGAACCGGGCGAGGAGGCTCGTTTCGACGTCTCCGTTCGGCAGGTGAGCGAGGAGCCACAGCGCGATCGAGACCGCGACGATGACCGTGCCGGCTCTCTTCAGAAAGGCGAGCATCCGCATCCAAATCGTCGTGAGTATCGTCCGGGCGTTCGGGCGGTGGTAGAGCGGCAGCTCCATGATGAAGGGGGTCTCCTCGTCGCGTAGCGCGCTCCTGCCGATGACGACGCCCGCGAGGGCGAGCACGACGAAGTTCGAGGCGAGGATCGAGATCGAAACGGCGGCGGCCCGTTCGCCGAAAACGGCGGCGCTCACGAGGGCGAGGACGCTGAGGCGCGCGGCGCACGGGACGAAGGGGGAGAGGAAGATCGTGAGGAGCCGCTTCCTCTTCGACTCGACGATGCGGGCCCCGAGGATCGCCGGAACGTTGCACCCGAAGCCGAGGCACATCGGCATGAAGCTCTTGCCATGCAGCCCGATGAGATGCATGAAGCGGTCCATGACGAACGCCGCCCGCGCCATGTAGCCGACGTCTTCGAGAACGGCCATCGCCGCGAAGAAGATCAACAGAACGGGCACGAAGCTGAGCACGGACCCGGCGCCGCCGATGACGCCGTCGACGACGATGCCCCGGGTCCACGCGGGCGCGCCGGCGAACGCGGGCTCGATCCATGAGCCGAGCGAGCCGATGAGCGATTGGAGCGCCGTCTGGAGGGGCATGCCCACGGTGTACGTGCAGAGAAATACGATCCCCATGACGACGAGGAGCGTCGGAATGCCGAAGAGCGGGCGGGTGAGAACGTGGTCGATCTTGTCCGTCACGACCATCTGGCCCATCTTGAAACGCGATACGGCCGCCCTCGTGACCTCCTCGATCCAGTCGTACCTGCCCCCGACGACCGCGTGCAGCGAATCCTCGTGGCGCCGAAGCGTCGCCTGAATCTCGTTCCACTCGTCGGGCGGCGCCGAGGCCCTGACGGTCTCCATGACCTCGGGGTCCCCCTCCATGAGCTTCGTCGCGGCCCAGCCGGAAGGGAGGTCGCCCGCCGGATGGCGTTCCACGATCGCCCGGAGATCCCGGAAGACTACTGCGTGGTCCGCCGACACGGCGGGCATCCGCGGCTGGAAGCGGTCGCAGGATGAGGCGAACGACGCGATGACGGAGAGGAGCTCCCGCACGCCGCGGTTCTTCGTCGCGACCATAGGAACGACCGGGACTCCGAGAAAGGCCTGCATCGCGATCGGATCGACGTGGATGCCCTGGCTCTCGGCCACGTCGATCATGTTGACGGCGAGGATCACGGGGCGCTCGAGGAGAAGCATCTCCGAAAGGAGGTACAGGCTCCGCTCGAGGGCGGTCGCGTTGGCCATGAGAACGATGACGTCCGGGCGTTCCGTCAGGACGAAATCCCTCGCCACGCGCTCCTCCTCCGAGAGGGCGGTGAGGCTGTACGTGCCGGGAAGATCGACGATCTCGAAGGCGGCGCCGCCGGCCTCGTGCACGCCGGTTTTTTTCTCGACCGTCTTGCCGGGCCAGTTGCCCACGTGCTGCGAGAGCCCGGTCAGAATGTTGAAAACGGTGGATTTGCCGACGTTCGGTTGGCCCGCGAGCGCGACGAGATACCGCGGGCGCGCGACGGGCTCCGGCGGAGCGGTCCGCTCCACGACGATCCGTTCGGCTTCGCCCCTGCCGAGGACGATCCGCGAATCCGAGGCCTGCACGATGAGCGGGCCGCTCCCGCCGGTGCGGAGCATCCTGATGGGCGCCCCGGCGGCGATGCCCATGGAGGCGAGACGGGCGACGAGCGAGCCGCCGCCGCGGATTTCGCTGACGACCGCTTCCTCGCCGCACTCGAGGCGCGCGACGGTTGTCGGGCCCTGTTCGTTCCTCATTGTCCGGGCATTATTCGACGAAGGGCGGCGTTCGTCAACCCTATACGTCGAACGAGATCCTGCCGCGGTAGACCACCGCGCCTTCTTTCGAGAAGACGAGGAGCACCTCCCAGTCGCCCGGCATGACGACGTTCACGGGGAGGAGGTAGTCGCCCTTCTTGTTGAGCTTGAAGGGAACGTCCCCCGAGGGGTGCGCTCCGCGCATCGACGGCATGTCGTAGTTGCCGACGATGGAGAGGTTCGTGAGGCGCGCGCCGCCCTTCTCGAAGACCTGCACGATGAGGATCGCGGTGCCCATCTTGGGCTTTTTATCGAACTTGTACGTGAAATAGACCTCTTTGTCGATCCAGCACTTCTTGCCGGCGCCGGGGAGCTCGGTATAGACGGGCTCGACCGTCGCCGTGTCGGGCGGCGGCGCGGCGTGGCGCATGCAGTGTTCCGACTGGGCGAGCGCGGCCCCGGGGCCGCCGGGAAATCCGGCGAACGAAACAACGACGAAGAGCGCCGCGATTGACGCGATCGTTCCGATCTTCATAGCGCATCGACCTCCTGACGTATCGCCGGCGGCGTTACGCCGGCGTGTGAAGTTTGCCGTCCCGCAGCTCGATGATGCGGCCGGCCTTCTTCGCGAGGGCCATGTTGTGGGTCACGAGCACGATCGTGAGCCCTTCCCTCGCGTTCAGATCCTTGAGAATCTCCGCGATCTCCTCGCTCCGCGCGACGTCGAGGTTTCCCGTCGGCTCGTCGGCCATGAGGATCCGCGGCTTGTTGACGAGCGCGCGCGCGATCGCCACGCGCTGCATCTCGCCGCCCGAGATCTCGCCCGGCAGATGGCCGCCCCGGTTTTCGATGCCGAGGAGCGCGAGGATCCGGTCGACCTCCCGCTCGGCGCCGGGCTTCTTCCAGAACACGAAGGGGAGCATCACGTTTTCCCGCACCGTGAGCGTCGGGATGAGGTAGAACTTCTGGAACACGTATCCGAACATCTCGCGCCGGATGTCCGTGAGCTTCGCCTCGCCGAGCGCGATCCCCTCGTCGAAGATCCGCCGCCCGCAGAGCTCGAGCCGCCCCGACGTGGGGTTGTCGAGGCAGCCGAGGATGTTGATGAGGGTCGTCTTGCCCGATCCGGAGGGCCCGATGAACGCCACGAACTCCCCCGGCGCGATCGCGAGGGAGACGCCGTCGACGGCGTGGATCGACTCCGCGCCCCGGCGGTAAGTCTTCACGAGACGCTCGGCCGTTATCGACGGGCAGACGCCTGCGGGGGCCGTCGCGGCGATCCGATCCGCGCTCTTCGCTCCGCTCCCGTTCATCATTCCACCTCGCTTCTGATCGTTTCGAGCGGCCGCACGCTGCCGGCCTTCCACGACGGATAGATGCCGCTCAGGATGCCGATGAGCGTGACGAGACCGAGGGTGAGGAGGGCGAGCCGCCAGTCGATCGAGACGAGCCCGCCGCTCGGCGTGAAGGGGAGCACCCCGCGGATGAAGACCTCCGTGAACTTCGCCGTGACGACGGCGAGCGCGCTCCCCACGACGCCGCCCGCCGCGCAGAGGATCACCGTCTCGAGCCAGATGAGCTTGAAGATGTCGCCCGCCTTCGCGCCCATCGCCTTGAGGATGCCGATCTCCTGCCGCCGCTCCATGACCGACATGAGGATCGTGTTGACGACGCCGACGACCGCGATGAGAACGGCGATGATCGCGATCGAGAGGACCATCACCTTGGCGGTCGAGACGAGCGTCATGATCGTGTTCTTGACCTGCGAGAGGCTCACGACCTGCACGTCGGGGAGCCGGTACATGCGCTCCTCGAACGCCGCGATGTCGGCCTCGGATTTCACCTTGATGCCGATCCCGGTGAGCTCGCCCTGCTGGCCGAAGATCTCCTGCACCGTCTCGAGCGGCATGAATATCGTGCCGTCGTCCTGCGTGCCCGTGCGGTCGAGGACGCCGACGACCGTGATCTCCACGTCGAGTTCGGGAATAAGGAGCATGTCGCCGACCTCGCGCTGCTCGAGCTCGGCCGCCTCGTACCCGAGCACCGCCTCGCGGGCCGCGGGGTCGGAGAACCAGGCGCCGCTCTTCATCGCGAGTGTCCCCTTCATCCGCGGGAAGGTCGCCGGATCGACGCCGAGGTAGGCCGATATACCGCCGCTTTCACCCTTGTTCGGATCGAAGACCGCCTGCATGAGCATCGGCGTCACCGCGTCGACCTCCGGCTGCGCCGCGATCGAGTCGACGATCGACGCGTTCATGTAGCGCAGCCCCGTGCCGCCCTTCAGCATGAGCGTCGCCGCTTCGTACGGGCAGCCCTTCGCGGTGACGAGCATCTGGTAGCCGAGGTTGTCGATATCCTTGTTGAGCGAGTTTTGGTAGCCGCGGTTGAAGCCCAGCAGGCTCGTGAGCACCCACGCGGCGAGCGCGATGCCGAGCACGGTGAGCACGCTCCGCGTTTTCTTGCGCAGCAGGTTCTTGTAGGAGATCTGGAAAATGTTGATCATCGCTCGCCGCCTTTCGCGGGCCTGAAGTGGGGGAGATGCCGGTTGTCGAGAAGAAACTCGTCGACGAGGATGAGGTTCTTTTTCGTCGCGCGGAGCATCGCCGCGAAATCTCCGGCCGCCTCGGGCGCCGGATTCGCGACGGCGCTCATTCGGCCCGGAGGGGATTCCGCGCCGGAGACCGGATCGTATCGGTAGAAATCCGCGAGGCTCATGCCGACGAACTGCTTGCCGAAGGACTCCTCGCGGAACCGCTTCGCTCCCTTCGAGGTGAGCTTCTGGAGATAGAACGCCCGGATCGCGCCTGTGGTGTCGAGGGCGCAGAAGACCTGTATGCCTCCGTACTGCCCCTTCTGATTCACGCCGTGGATGAAGCCGACGAGATCTTTTCCCCGGTATATCTCGTACATCGTGTACGGCACGTCGATCGTTTCGTAGAGGCCCTTGAAACGGTCGCCGAGACGCGCCTCGATCTCCCGCAGAAGCGCTTCCCCGCCCTTTTTCCCGATCGACACGTAGAGCGTCTTGTAGCCCGTCGATTCGGGAAAGAGACGTTTCACGTCTCTGTCGGGATCGTTGAGATCGCACCCCACGGCGGCGAGCAGGGCGGACGATCCCCAGATGACAAGCGCCATCGTTGCGAGAATGAGCCTCTTCATTTCCATGCCCCTTTCTCTATATCCCTTTGTAGTAGTACACCTGAGCGACGATCATGTTGTCGCCTGCGGCTTCGTCGTGCCGGTACATCGAATGGAGCGCGAGGTCGGCGTTGAGCTGATAGGAAACCCCCGCCGCGACTATCGAATGCGATTCGCTTCCCCGTTTCTCGAAAATAGGTTGAACCTCCAGTTTGAGACGGCTCTCCTCCAGGAGGTTCATGCCGAAGCGCCAGAGGACCGCATACGTCTCGTCGCCCGCGCGCTCGCCCGCCATGAGCTCGAGGCGGCTCTCGTAGCGGGTCCACAGATGCGTCCAGTCGAGCGACGCCATCCGGAAGACGACGGGATCGGGCGTCATGATCTCGTATCCCATCGTTTCGAGAACCTCTCCCCATGCGCCGGAGAGACCGACGTTGTAGTTGTCCCGCGCGAGAACGCCTCTCGAAACGCGCGCCGCGGCGAGCCGGTTCCCCTCGAGCTCGAGCGGCATGCCGGAGCCGGTCGTGAGCGAAGCGGCGGCGTTCCCCCACTCGAAATCCCGATAGATCCCCGCGCCCCAATCGCGGTCGAAGCCGTAGCCGTGCATCGAGAGCGGTTGGAGCAGGAGCGCGTGGCTGTCGAGATAGGAGGCGAGGCCGAACGCCGGCCGGTCGTGCCCGATCCAGAGATCCGCGAAACCGGCCTTGTACTTGAAGAAGGCGTTGTACACCTGAAGCTCGAGCGAGCTTTCCGGCTCGCGGTTCCACGCGAGGCGCATCTGGAGGGCGAGCGCGCCGAAGTCGCCCCGCTCCCCGGAGAGCCGCCGCAGCCAGTCGAAGCCGACGCCCGGCTTCTGCATGGCGTCTTCCTGCGTCATGGAGTAGAAAACGGCTCCGTCCTCCTCCGACGACCAGCCGCCGACGGCCTGGGCCTCGAGATAGAGGAGGGAGCTCTGCGAGCGGGCCGCGCGCGCGGAGAGCAGGAGCGTCGCGACGGCGCACGCGGCGAGCACCGCTCCGGCGGCGCCTTTCGCGGCGAAGCGGCGGGTGCGGCCCGAGGGACGCGATATTCGAATCAATTCATGCATTTCAATACCTATATGTTCAATAATAGCCCTTGTCCGGGGTACATGCAAGAGGGATCGTCCCGGCCGCGCTACCGGAAGATGACCCTGATGAGGATCGCGACCGGCACGATGACGATCAGGAGCGGCGCGAGCACCGGCAGCACGATCGCGAGCAGCAGGACGCCGACGAGCCCGACGATCCCCGCCACGAGAAGGCCGGATCCGGTCAGGGCGAGAACGACGACGAACGCGGCGAGGAGCACCCCGCCGACGATTCCGAGCACCGCGAGGGCGAGGCCGCCGAGGACGCCGAAGAGACCGTGGATGCCGGGCATGAGGATCGCGGCGAGGATGATGAGCGCGCTGAGAACGAGGATCGTTCGCACCATGGTTCTACCTCCCGAAGAATGCATCCATTGTGCGCCGAATAGGGTATAATCGCAACCCTGATTCCGGGCCGCCGCGCGGCGGTCTCGGGGCATCGGGGTCCGGCACCAAGGCGACACGGCGGAAGGTGGTCGATGGAGACATATCAAGAGCAGCCGGCCGGCGCGGGCGTTCTCCCCGGCGTCGCCGGGAAACCGCGGATCGCGTACTTCTCGATGGAGATCGGCATCGACGAGGACATCCCGGCCTACAGCGGCGGCCTCGGGATACTCGCCGGCGATACCCTGAAATCCTGCGCCGATCTCCGCGTTCCCATCGTCGGCGTGACCCTTCTCTCGGAAAACGGATATTTCTATCAGCGGATAGACCGCGACGGCAATCAGGTGGAGATGCCGATCAACTTCGACGTCGAGCATCATCTCGCCCTCTCGCCGGCGAAAACGAGCGTGACGGTCGAGGGCCGCGCGGTTCACATCCGTGTCTGGTACTACGCGCTGACAGGGGTCGGCGGGCACGTCGTGCCGGTGATATTCCTCGACACGAACCTCGAGGAGAACGGCGAGTGGGATCGCACGCTCACGAAGCATCTCTACGGCGGAGACAGACGGTACCGCCTCGCGCAGGAGATCGTGCTCGGCGTCGGCGGCGTCCGGGCGCTTCAGGCTCTCGGATACGACACGATCGAAAAGTACCACATGAACGAGGGGCACGCGGCGACGCTCGTTCTCGAGCTCCTGAGACAGCTCGGCAATATAGACCACGTGCGCCGGCTGTGCGTCTTTACGACGCACACTCCCGTCGCTGCGGGGCACGACCAGTTCGATCTCGCCTTTGCCCGGCCGATGCTCGGGGAGCTGCTGCCGGAGGCGCATCTCGGGGACGTCACGTTCGAGGGCAAGCTCAACATGACGCGGCTCGCCCTGTATTTCAGCCATCACGTGAACGGGGTCGCGAAGAAGCACAGCGAGGTGTCGCGGCACATGTTCCCCGGGTACACGATCGACTCGATCACGAACGGCGTGCACTCGGCGACGTGGACGTCGGAGCCGTTCAAACGGCTCTTCGACGCGCATATGCCCGGATGGCGCTCCGACCCGTACATCCTCCGCTCCGCGTTCGGCATCGCGAAACGGGACATATGGGCGGCTCACATGGAGGCGAAGCGGGCCCTCGTCGATTTCGTGAACGGGCGGATGAACGCGGGGATGACGGACGACGATTTCACGATCGGGTACGCGAGACGGCAGACCGCCTACAAGCGGCCGGACCTTCTCATCTCCGACATGGCGCTGCTGCGCGCGATCGCCGAGCGCGCGGGCCCGATTCAGATCATTTACGCGGGAAAGGCCCATCCGAAGGACGAGCCGGGGAAGGACGCGATCCGCAGGATCGTCGAAGCCTCGAAGAAGAGCGGCGGAAAGCTCAAAATCACGTTCATCAACAACTACGACATGGCCGTCGGCAAGATGATGGTTGCCGGAGTCGATCTCTGGCTCAACACCCCCCGCCGGCCGCTCGAGGCGTCGGGGACCTCGGGGATGAAGGCCGCCCACAACGGCGTGCCGCAGTTCAGCACGCTCGACGGTTGGTGGCTCGAGGGGTGCATCGAGAACATCACGGGCTGGGCGATCGGCCCGGAAAAGACCGCAACCGACGAATCGGACGACGACACGGACCGGCGCGATCTCTACGTGAAGCTCGAGAGCTGCATCCTCTGCAAATTCTACAACGATCGAGACAACTGGGTGCGGACGATGAGGAGCTGCATCGCCATCAACGCGTCATTCTTCAACACGCACCGCATGGTGCAGCAGTACGTCGTGAACTCGTACTTCATCTAGCGCGCGGCTGCGAGTCGAGGAGGCCGGGCGGATACGCGGAAACCTCGTAATGGAGGACCTCCTCGTCGCTTTCGACGAGATAATCCTCGTCCTCGGGATGGAGCACCGGCTTCGATTCGTCGGCGCCGGCGAACCGCCGCACCGCGTCGCAAGACTCCCACAGCGAGAAGAAACAGAAGCGCGCGAGCGCGCCATCGGTGCGCTTCAGGATGAGCACGCCGAGGTTTCCCGGCGTGTTGCGGCAATCCCTCACGCCCGTCCGGATCATGTACTCGTGAAAGGCGCCGCTCCGCGCTTCGGGGGTGGAGCCGCGCCACAGTCTCGCTATCATGTTCTCGTTCCCTCCTTCGAATGTGCCCGCGCTTCAAAAAGCGCGCCGAGGTTCCGGTGCAGGATTCCGTAATCGTCGAAAAGATCGATCGCCTTCAATTTGTCCGCGGTCGCGGCGGCCAGCCGGTCGAGCGGCACGCCGCTCATGACGGCGTTCGTTTCCTCTTCCGAGAAGCGCGCCGCGTCCTCGGTACGGTCGAGAAAATCGCGATTCTCGGGACAAACCTCCTGACACGCCATGCATCCGACGAGGCAGCGATGGCTCGCGGGATCGAGCCACGCGGGAAACGCCGGAGCGCCGCTTTCGTTGAAATACGCGAGACAGCGCTCCGCTCGGATGAGGAAGCGGTCGCGCAGTATGGATTTCGTCGGGCAGGCCGCGGCGCACGCGGCGCAGCGGATACACCGCTCCATCATCGCCTCGTCGCGCCACGGATCGCGCTCGCAGGGTATGTCGGTGAAAAAGGCCGCCAATCTGTTGAAGCTGCCCTTTCCGGGCACGTAGCAGACGTTGTTCCTGCCGTACGCGCCGAGGCCGCTCCGCACGGCGAGCTGCTTGAGTGGAAGATTCGCCTTCACGAAACGATGTCCGCAATCGGCGAGCGACAGGCGCACGAGAGTCTCGATATCCGCGTCGATCCTCGATCGATACGTGGGAGGGACGATGGCCGCGATCTCGCTTCCCTTCCATTCGAAATAGGCCCGGACCGTGGGCTGGGGCACGGCGACGGCGAGGATCGATCGCGCTTCGGGGAAATCGGCGGAGGGGGCGAACTCGAAATGAGCGAGGCGCTCCCGGTAGAAGGCTTCGTCGAGCCCCCCGCTCTCGAGGAGCCGTTCGATCGCGTCCCCGAGCTCCCGCAGGCGCCGCAGCGGCGCGAGACTGAAGGACAGACCGCGGTCGCCGAGCGCGGTCGAAAGGAAATCCACCGCCGTTTTCACCGCGCGCCTCCCGGAGCCGAACCTCGAGCTTCGCGTTTTTTGCGAGGCGCGGGCTTTTCCTCGGCGCGGAGCGGCAGCGCGGATCTTTCCTTTATAGTCTCGAGAACGATCGTCGTGCGCGTTGACGTGATCGATTCGATCTCGCCGAGCTCCTCGCGCATCACGCGGGAGAGGCGGGCCGTGTCCCTCACGCGGAGCTTCACGAGATAGCAATCATCGCCGGCGACGTGATGCACCTCGAGCACTTCCGGAATCCGCGCGATGAGCCGCGCGGCTTCGATCGCTCCGACCTTCTCGTTCGTGCGGACGAAGAGAAAGACGAGAAGCCCGAACCCGGCCTGGACCGGGTCGAGCTTCGCCTCGTATCCGCGGATCGATCCCCGTTGCTCGAGCTTGCGGATCCTTTCGTGAATCGCCGAGGGAGCCATTCCGAGCCGGCGGGCTATATCCGCGTTCGCCGTGCGGCCGTCGCTTTGAAGGGTATCCATTATTACGGCATCGATTTCGTCATACATTCTCTCTTACCTCCATAATTTCGATGATAAATCGATATTATCTCTATGTCAAGGAATATTATTCTGTGTTATGGAGTGCCATAAGACGAATCGACGGCCGCGGCCGTCCAAAGAAATCGAATTGCTCGTATCGGTAGGGATTACGGCATGAGCGAAGCGCCGGACTTCGCTCCGGCCGCTCCCGGCGCGCGCTTCTCCCCGGCGGGGGGTGGCACGCGCAGCGCCAGCCATCCGGTCGGGTGTTTCATCTCTCCCTGCGGAACCGTCGTGCAGCTGTCCCCGAACGCCTCTCGCGCGTCCCCGAAAAACAGATTGAGGATCCGCTCGTGATCGAGGACGACGTTGATCCCCTCGGTCCGGCAGTAGTCCTCGAGGCAGCCGTCTTTCAGCGCCGCGAGCGCGTCGCGGTTCACCTTGCCGTCGAGGTTGATGATCTTGCGCCCCGAGAGGTATCCGATCGTGCCGCACTGGAAGGCGCCGATCGTATCGTTCTCCTCCGTGTTTTCGTGCACCCAGTGGGCGATGTCGTAGAAGGGATAGATCGGCCGCGAGCGGAACGCCTGCGAGTAGGAGAAGTAGACGAAGAGCGCGGCGTACGCCGCGGCGGCCGTCGCGACCAGGCGGCGGGCGCGCGGGCCCCGCCGGCGGTACCAGTCGAAGACGTCCTGCAGGATGAAGGCGAAGTACAGACAGCCCGCGATGTAGAGCGGGTAGTAGTAGCGTATGAAGTAGAACGATCCGAAGATATAGAGCGAATACGACGCGACGAGCAGCCCCGAGAACCACAGAAGCGGATCGATCTCGCTCCGGCGGGCGCGCCCGCCCCTCCTCCGCCAGCGGGCGACCGTCCAGCTGAAGAGCGCGAGGGCGGCGAGCCCGACGACGTTCGCCGCGACGCGAAATCCGCCGATGGCGCCCGCGGCCGCTCCGATCCTATCGAGCGAGCGGAAGAACACGTGAACCGGCGGGATGACCTTGAGTATCGCGAGCGAATGCTGAAGCTGCGTCCAGATGAACGAATATCCCGGCCCGTCCGACGCGAGGTTCTCGGCCGAATAGTGGAAATAGTTGGCGTAGGCGAGCGACAGATACCGCGTGGCCGTGCCGCTGTCCTGCAGCGGGCTTCCGCTCCCGATCATGTTGTAGACGAGCCACGGACCGTAGAGCAGCAGCGCGCCGATCGGGAGAAGACCCACGGGAAGAAGCCGCTTCGACGGGGCGCCGCTTCTCCGCAGCAGCAGGAGATAATCGAGCAGTATCACGAGGGCGAGAAGCAGCGAGTCGATGCGGGAGAGCACGGCGAGACCGAGGAGAAGCCCGAGCGCGAGGAATCTCCGCGCCGGCGGCCGCTCGACCGATCGCACGCGGCCGAGATAGTAGTGCAACGCGAGAACGATCATGAACGCGGTGACGGCGGTCTCGAGTCCGTTCGCTCCCTGCCTCGTGACGACCGGCGAGAACGCCCAGACGACGGCGGCGGCGAGCGCGGCGGCCCTTCCCACGTAGCGGCGCGCGACGAGGTATATGAGCCCCGCCGTGAGGCATGTGAAGACGGCGAGCATCGTAAGGGCGATGTGAATCGGTAGAATCGGATCGCCTCTCGAGACGAGGTACGCGGGCACGAGGAGAAAGACGTAGAGGGGCTGGAATCCGCTCGTCGGGTGCGCGCCGTCGAAGGTGACGCCCCGGCCGCCGGCGATATTCTGGGCTATCTTGAACGCGTAGAAGCTGTCGTCGTAGAGGAATCCGTTCCGGGCGAGCACGCCGAAATCCTGCCACGCGACGGCCAGGTGGAAGGCGAGAACAGCAAACAGCATGACGGCGGCGAGAGCCGCATGTTTCGATTTAAGCATGAGATACGCCGTCTCGTTAGCAGAAGCCTCTGATGCGACATCCTTTCGCTCTATTGTATAGAGAGCTTCATTATAGCCGATATCGGTCCCGGTGTCAACGTCCGCGACTCGAGGGCGTTCACGCCCGGCTTTTCGAGCGTCGCTCGGAGCGATTCTCATGCCGCCGTCATTCGTAATAAATGCGGATCTCGCTCTCCCCGCCGGGTTCGAGGAGGATGAACGGCACCGGATCGTCGAGTCGCATCATCGGCGATATGCGCGCGGGAGGGGCGACGCGCAAGCCGCGGTCCCAGTGATACTTGAGCAGAACGCGCAGGGGCGGCGGGGCGCCTCCCGCCTCGATCGTCACGTCGAGACGGCCGTAAGAGGAGCGCACGTCGACGCCCGGCTCCGAGGCAAACGAGGCGCCGGCGAAGGGCGCCCCAGCATCGGTCTCCCACAGCGTGAAGGGACCTGAAGACCACGCCCTCGACAGGCCGAGGGCGTCGAGACGCGCCGTGCAATCGGGTGTCGCCGCGAGGACCCACCGAACGTTGTAGAGGGAGAGGTAGTCGTGAAGCCGCGAGGGGTCCGTTTCCCAAAGCGGTTTCCCGAAGGCCTCGCAGGTGCGGAAGGTCGCGAAGCTGTGCCGTATGAAGGTGAACGGATACGGTCCGCCGATCTGCTCGACGCGCGTCGAGAGCGGCAGGAGCGCGGGGAGAAAGACGTCGCCGTACGCCCACGCGGGGCCGTCTTCGATCATGAGGCGCCCCGAACGGTCGATGCGCCGCGAGAGCTCTTCGACGAGACCTGTCGCCGCGGGGGCGAGGGTCGTCGAGACGGTATGCCTGTAGAACGCGCGCGAGGAGACGAGGGAGAGCGCGGGCGAGGCGATGACGAGGAGCGCCAGCGCTCCCGCGCGCGCCGCGGACGCCGCTCCCGCGGATCGCGCCGCTTTGCCGAGAGCCCCGGCGGCGGCCGCGGCCCCGGCTCCCGCGAGCGGCGCCGCGAAGACGAACGCCGGCACGAGAAACCGCCCCGGCTCCATTTGATCGAAGACGGGGATGTAGATTCCGAACGAGCACATGACGAGGAGGAACGCCGCGCTTGCCGCGGGCGCCGAGGCCTCGGCGAGGCGCCTCCCGCGGACGAGGATCGCCGCGCCGGCGACTGCGAGAGCGAGGAGGGCGAGGGCGGGGAGATTTCCCGATTTCCCGAGCTCGCGGGCGAGGGCGCCTATTCCGCCGATCTGAAAAAACGCGTCGGAGGTGGTTTTGATGTCGATGTACCTGATGAGCGGCACGAGCCAGACGGCGTTCGCCGCGAGAACGAGGAGGCACCACAGGGCGAGCCGCGCGGCCACGCGGCGATACCATGCTCGGCGCATGGGGCCCGCCGGCACCCGCGCGCGGGCCGCGACAAAGAGGGCGACGAACGGAACGGGAAGGAGAATCGCCGCGGTCGGGTGGATGAAACACGCGAGCGGACCGAGGACGTAGAAACGTTTCACCGGCTCCTCGTCGAGGAACGACCGCATGAGACCCGCGAGATAGAGCGAGAGGTGGCAGACGATGAGATACGAGAACATCCCCGCGAAACGGAAATGCCCCGCGTAGGGTCTTCCCCAGTGCCAGAAGGCGAGCAGCAGGAGAACCGCGAAGATCGACTCCTCGAAGCGGTACCCGAGGCGCCGGCAGCCGGCGTACACGGTGAAAACGAGGAGAAGGTGGCCGAGAAGGACGAAGAGCTTGAACGCGACGGCCGTCTCGAGGAATCGAAGGAGCGCGCACCAGAGCTCGACGCCCTTCGAGTCGATGTCGAAGATCGTTCCGCCCGGATGACCGGCCATGAAGTAGGGATCGTAGGTGTGGAGCCGCCCGGTGCTCCAGAAGATTTCCTTCGCGCGCTCCGCCTGATAGAAATGGAGGGAATGGTCAAGCGTGAGAACGGGGCGGCGGTTCAGAACGTCCTCCGGCGGGAAGAAGAAGAGCGTCGCGACGAAGTGGGCTCCGAAGAGGACGGCGAGGATCGCGCGGCGCCGCGATTCGAGCGGGCCGCCGCCGAAAAGCCGCAGGAGCGGCCGGATCGCGAAGGCCGCCGCCGCCGCGAGCAGCCCCGCGGCCGGGAACGTCAAAGCGGCGGCGCCCCATGTCCGGAGCGCCGCCGCCGTTCCACATACGAGCGAGGCCGCGAGCAGCGCGAGGTCGGCTCTGGAGAGCTTCCGTTCCGGCATGTCAGCGAGCATGATGCCGGCATTCTACCAGAAATCCCCGGGCCCCGCGCGCGAAACTATCGCCTGCGGGTTTTCTGCTTGCTCTCGGTCTCCTTTTTCGTATCGCTGTCCCTGCGTTCCTTCGCCGGCTCGAACTGGTCCCGTCTCCGGTCGGAATCGGTCTTTTTCGGTGTCAGGACCTCGCGCTCGACCTTGGGCGCGTACTCCTTGACCCGCGCCCGCTCCTGCTCAGGGAGCACCATCTGACGGAGCGGGGTCTTGCCCGGACGGCCTGGCGTCGGCGGCGTCGTCATGACATCCCGGCGCACGTTCGCCGGCTCTCTCTCGATCTTCACGGGCTCTATCCTGCGCTTCGTGACCTGCTCGACGGTGCGGATCTCCGGCGCCCGTCTGACCACGTTTCCGCGTTGGAACATCTCGCGGCGGACCGGCTGATCGAGCCTGTGGCGGCCGACGTATTCGTTCGTGAAGTGGTTGACGTCCACGACGATCCAGACGTTGATGTCCCAGGGATCCCACGGGTCGGGCCAGTACATGTGAGGAGGCGGCATGGGCGCCCACGCGCAGTAGTTTCCGAACGTGTACCACTGGACGCGGGCCGGCGACCATATGGTGCCGGGCACCCAGACCCATCCGAACCTCGGGTGGTAATCCCAGAACCCGTAGTGATAGACCATCCAGCCGAACGGCTCGTAGGAGATCCATGCCCAGCCGTCGTGCGTCCAGGCCCAGTTGCCGTGATAGAACGGCGACCAGCCCGCGACGACGTACGGGCGCCACGCCCATCCGTACCGCGGGATGCGCACCCAGTCTCCGTAATCGTCGAGGTAGTCGTAGTCGCTGATGCGGGCTCTCGCATGGACGCTCGTCGCGTATCCCGCCGGGGCGCATCCGACGCTGCCGAACGCGGCCAGCATCAGGAAAACCGCAGCGAGGGCTCCGGCGATCCTTGGCCCTCTACGCGCGCACGTTCCGATCATGACTCGCTCCTTTCCGCCCGATGGGTCCCTCTCTCAGGGCTCGATCGTTACGAGAGAATGCTAATGCCGAGGGCGCCCCCCGTCAACCCTTTGCCGCTTGGGCGGCGCGGTGCGCGGCGGGGCGGCCGGCGCCCCCTCGAGATCGAGGAGGCGCTTCTTGCGACCGAGGCCGCCGCCGTAGCCGCCGAGCGCGCCGCTCTTGTTGATCACGCGGTGGCACGGGATGACGACGGCGATGCGGTTGCGCCCGTTCGCCGTTCCGACCGCCCGCACGGCCCTGGGGCGGCCGACGGCGCGCGCGACGTCCTCGTAGCTTCGCGTCTCGCCGTACGGGATGGCGAGGAGCGCTTTCCAGACCTCGACCTGAAATGGGGTGCCGGGAAACACGAGCGGCACCGTGAAGCGCTCGAGGCGGCGAGTGAAGTATCGGTCGAGCTCGCGCCGCAGGCGGTCGATGTGCCGGTGTTTCGCGCGCCGTACGGGGAGCCGGAACAGGCGCGCGAGGGCGTCGAGCTGCGGTCCGAGCCGCCCGGGCGCCGCGAACTCGAGAAGGCAGATCCCGTCCGGCGTCGCCCCGGCGAGCATGGGGCCGAGGGGGGTTTCTATCTCCTGCGTCGCGATGCAATCTGCGTTTTTCGGTTTCATGTCGTATCTCCCGGCGCGGCGGGGCTATCGCTCGCGACAGATGAGCCGCAGAAAGCGCAAGGACGCGTCGAGGATTTCCCTGCACGAGGCGTCCTTCTCGACGCTCGCCGCGGCCTCGATGTCGGGGATCGCCGCCGTGTACTCGTCCTCGCGCAGGATCGAGGCGGCGAGCGCCCTCACGGCGGCGTCGCCGTCGCGCAGGCAGCCGATCGCCCACCGCGTGCCGTTGCGGTACCGCATGTCGGCGAGTCGCCGGAGCGCTTCCCTGCGGATCTCGGGGCTCTCGTCGAGGAGCTTCCAGAAAAGCTCGGCTTCGAGAGCGTCGTCGTGAAAGACCTC
>DHHB01000060.1:0-62206 GCA_002403075.1 bacterium UBP1_UBA4783
TCGTGCGGCCGTCCTGATCGGCGAAAACGAAGTAGTATCCGCTCTCCGCGGCGCCCTTCACGAGATGATCCTGGACGAGCTCGAGCGCAACGAGAACCTCGTCGGGCGTGAAATATCCCGTCGCCTCGACGATGCCCCGGACCGTTTCCAGATCCTCCTGCCGGACGTCGAAGCGGAACGAGATGCCCCTCAGGTCGGCCTTTTTCCTCGGCTCGCCGACGTACCGTTTCTTTTCCGGGTCTTCGGTCATATCGGTGCGGCGCCTTTCATCGCCCGGGCGCCGGCGCGCGGCCCGCGCGGCGCAGAGCGTCGTCGAGGATCGTCCGTATGGCGGCGTCGTAATCGAGGCCGCCCTGCTGCGCCGCGGCGATGAAGCCCGAATCGGGCGAGATGCACGGGTTCGCGTTCACCTCGAGTATATAGGGGTTGTTCTTCGCGTCGACGCGGAAATCGACGCGCGCGTACCCCCGCAGCCCGAAGAGGTTCCACGCCGCGAGCGCGACCCGCGGCAGCTCCGCGAGGAGATCCCGATCCTCCCGGTTGAAATCGAACGTCCGTGGCGTGCCCCGGTATTCGATCGCTTCCTCTTCCCATTTCGCCTTGTAGTTCACGATGCGCGGCTTGCCCTTGGGAAAATCGAGGAACAGGATCTCGGCGACGGGGAGCACGCGGGGGGCGCCCGCCGTCGACAGGATCGACACGTTGAACTCGCGCCCTTCGACGAAGGCCTCGGCGAAGCACTCGCCGCGAAGCCGCGGAGCGAGCTCCTCCATGCGGGCGAGAAGCCGCGCGTCGTCGGCGTTCTCCACGATGACGTCGTCGTCCATTCCGAAGGACGCGTGCTCCCAGACGGCCTTGACGATATGCCGCGAGCGGCGCCGCGAGCTCCGTTTCTTGACGAGCGGGGTTCCACCGCTCGCGGGCCACGGCCCGGTCCAGTCGGGCGTCAGAAGCCCCCCCGCCCTGATCCGTTCCTTGGCGAGCACCTTGTTCGACGTGATGTAGAGCGACTCGGCGGACGCCCCCGTGTAGTGTATCCCGAGCGCGTCGAGCAGGGACGGCACGACGTGGATGAGCCTCCCGTAGCTTTCGAGGCATTCGACGAGGTTGAACACGACGTCGGGCTTGAAGCGGGAAGCGGCGTCCGCGACGGCCGCGAGATCGAACCCACACGGCACGCGCGCGACCTCCGCTCCGAGCCGGCCGAGAACGGCCGCGATCGCCTCGAGCTGCTCGAGAACGTCGAGCTCGTCGGTTTTCGCGTTCTCGCCGATCGCATTGAACAGTATCGCGACGCGCATGATGTCCTACGGGTGCATGGTCATGACCGGCCGCTCGACGCGCTCGAGCGCCGACCGGATGATCCGCTCGATGAGGCGCACGTAGGGGATGCCGAGCTTCGAGCACAATATGGGGAGGTCCGAATGCGTCGGATGGAGCCCCGCGAGAGGATTCACCTCGAGAAACTGGGGGCGGCCGGCGGCGTCGCACCGGAAATCGACCCTTCCCGCGTCGCGACAGCCGAGGACCCGCCAGACCTCGAGCGCGAGCCGCTCCGCCTCGCGCACCGCGGCGTCCCCCTCGGGCCGGACGAGGATGTAGTCCACGAGCTCCTCGCACCGTTCCTTGTTGACGTACGAGTAGACGCCGCTCTCGGCGCCGGGCCGAAGCCCCATTTCGAGCGTCCCGACGACCTCCGCCCGCTCCCCCGTGCCGAGAAGGCCGACGGTGAACTCGCGCCCCGAAAGGTAGGTCTCGACGAGCACGGGCTGGCGGAACTCGGCGAGAAGCCGCGCGCAGAGCGGCGCGAGCTCCTCGCGGTCGCTCACGATCGAGAGCGGCGTGATCCCCTTGCTCGTCCCCTCGGCGACCGGTTTCGCGAAGTAGGGCGGCGGGAACGGGACAGCCCGCGCGTCGCTTTCCCGCTCGACGACGGCGAAGCCCGGCGTCGGGATCCCAGCGTCGCGGATCACGCTCTTCGTGAGTCCTTTGTGCAGCGTGAGCCCCATGACGACCGGGTCGCTGAAGGTGTACGGTATCTCGAAAACGTCGAGGATGGCGGGCACCTGAGCCTCGCGCCCGATGCCGCGGAGCCCCTCGGCGATATTGAAGACGAGATCCCAGCGGTCTCCGCGGGCGAGCCTCGCGACGAGGGAACGCGCGTGGCCGACGCGGTCGGTCGAATGCCCGCAGGCGCGGATCGCCGTTTCGAGCTCGGCGATCGTCTCCTCGCGGTCGAACTCGGCCGTTTCCTCCTCGCCGTACCCCATGGCGAGATACTCGGCCCGCAGATCGTAGGTGAGGCCTATGTTCATGGGACGCTACCGCCTTCCCTTGACGGCCGCGCGCTCGCCGGCCGGCCGCGGGTCGCGATAGCGGTAGAGATCGCCCTGGTAGTTGCGGAGCACGAGGTCGTCCCCCTCGCGTCCGACGACGTATTCGGGCATGACGGGCGTTTTGCCTCCGCCCCCGGGCGCGTCGACGATGAAGGTCGGCACGGCGTACCCGCTCGTGAATCCGCGGAGCCCGCGGATGATCTCGACGCCGGTCTCGACCGGCGTGCGGAAATGCGCGCTGCCGCAGATCTGGTCGCACTGATAGAGGTAGTACGGCCGCACGCGCATGGCCATGAGGCGCCGCACGAGGCGTTTCATCGTTTCCACGTCGTCGTTGATATCCCGCAGAAGCACCGTCTGGGAGCCGAGCGGTATCCCGGCGTCGGCGAGCATCGCGCAGGCGCGGCTCGTCTCGGGGGTGCATTCGTCGGGATGGGTGAAATGGATGCTCATCCAGAGCGGATGGTGCCGGCGAAGCATCCGGACGAGCTGGGGGGTGATGCGCTGCGGAAGCACGACGGGCGCCTTCGTGCCGATGCGCACGACTTCGACCGAGGGGATGCGCCGCAGCTCGGTGAGGATCCAGTCGAGCCGGTCGTCGCCGAGCATGAGAGGCTCTCCGCCCGAAATGAGGACGTCCCGGATCTCCGGATTGCTCCGGATGTACGAGAGCGCCCGCTCGAGGCGGGAGACGGTCGGATGGAGCGTGCCGTGGCCCACGACGCGCGAGCGCGTGCAGTAGCGGCAGTACGTGGAGCAGAAGTCCGACACGAGAAAGAGCACGCGGTCGGGGTACCGGTGCACGAGCCCCGGCACCGGACTCATCTCTTCCTCGGCGAGGGGATCGGCCGATTCGCCGGGACCGCAGACGAACTCCGCGGTGCTCGGAATGACGGTCCGCCGCAGCGCCTGCCCCGGATCGTCGTAGGAGAGCAGGCTCATATAGTACGGCGTCACGCCGACGGGGAGCATCGAGCCTCCGCGCTCGAGGGCGAGCCGCTCGTCGTGCGACAGGTGCAGGATGCGCTCGAAGGTTTCGAGGTCCTGGATGCGGTGCCGGACCTGCCAGCGCCAGTCGTTCCACTCGCGGTCGCTCGCCTCCGGGAAGAACGCGCGCCGGAAAAGCCGCACGCGCGAGCTCGTGTGCGGACGGCGGCCGGGACCCGGACGATGGCCGGAGAGACGAGAGGGCTGAATTCGTTTCTGGGGAAAACTCTGTCCGTCGAATAGTGGACCGAGGCAGGTAGCTATATGAGGAGGGTGATCCTCGCTCTTTTCTACACTAGTAACATCGGTACCGCGATGCGTTGAAGCTTGCGGCTCCATCGAATAATCCCTCCATCAGGCTGCGGCTCCGGGGCCGCGTGCGACTCGGAACGTCGGATGTCGAATCGATCGATATACGGGGCGCGAAGCCCGTTCTCATGCGCCGGACGCCGAATCCAGCCGATAGCGGCTTCACGAGACGTCCGAATGCGATGTGCGGAATCGTGAACTTCATCGTTTCTCCTCCTCGATGAACCGGAGCGTGCCCGCGGCGCGAGTTGCGGAGCGATCGCCTCCTTCTCCGCTCGTGTGCGCGCGCCGCTTCATGACGTTTCGCGCACGTCTCCGATTTTTCAAGTTGCAATATATACACAACACTTCGATATGCAAGCAAACTTTATGTGCCCGGCTCGAATTTTTTTTGGACTCCCTCCCCGTCGCCGCCTCGCCGCCGGGGCGGACATATCGCCCCGCCGCGGTTGGAGCAATTTTGAGACCAGTCTCGCCCCCTGTGCCGTCGGCGCCCCATTTTTCCGGCCGTCAGCGCAGCGCGAGCCAGCCGGCCGCGATCGCGAGCGTCGTGATCGTGATCGGCACGCCGACCCGGGCGTGCTCGCGCCACGATATCGCGACGCCGAGCCGCCCGGCCTGATCGATCACGATGATGTTCGCGATGGAGCCGACGACGATGAGGTTGCCGGCGAGCGTCGTCGAGAGGGCGAGCACCGGCCCCGCGAGGGGATGAGACGCGAAGGGAAGGAGCAGCATCGCGGCGGGAACGTTCGACACGAGGTTCGAGAGAAGGACGCTCGCTCCGAAGAGCGCCGCGGGCCGGGTGAGGTCGACGCCGGCGCCGGAGAGACGGGCCGCGGCGGCGGCCATCCCTCCCGAGACCTCGAAGGCGTGATTCACGACGAACAGCGCCATGAAGAGAACGAGGAGCTGCCAGTCGACGAGCCCGAGCATGTCCCGCGACCGCATCCTGCGCGAGCAAAGGAGAACGCCCGCGGCGGCGAGCGCCAGTATCTCCCTCGGCCACCCCCCTGCGACGAAGGCGACGACGAGGAAGCCGAGGAGGATCCCCCCCTTGAGCGTCTGCCGCCGGTCGAGCGGCTGCGTTTCGATCTCGGGCACCGGTCTCGTCTCTCGCAACGCCCCCCGGTAGCGGAGCGCGATCACGCCCCAGACCGCCGCGAGCCCGAGGAGCGAAGGGATCCCCGCGTCGAGGAGATAGCGCCTGAAGGAGAGACCGAGCACCTGCCCGATGAGCATGTTCTGCGGATTGCCGATGAGCGTCGCCGCCGAACCGACGTTGGCCGCGGCGGCGAGGGCGAGGAGGAACGGCCGGGGAGCGAGCCCCCGCCTCGCGCACCCCTCCACGAGCACCGGCGCGACGGCGAGACAGACGATGTCGTTCGCCAGCAGCGCCGAGAGGGCGCCCGTGACGGCGACGACGATCGCGAGCAGCGCCGCCGGCCCGGTCTCGATCGCGGCGATGCGCCGCGCGACATGCGAGTAGAATCCGCCGAGACGGAATTGCGCCGACACCACCATGAGCCCGAAGAGCAGGGCGATCGTCGGAATATCGATGACGGTCGAAAGCTCCGGCACCGCGACGCGGCCGAGCGTCACGAGCGCGATCGCCCCGAGAAGGGCGACGCCGGTCCGGTCGAGGGCGAGCCCCGGGATCCTCCCGAGGATCATCCCGAGGTACACGAAGATGAAAACGGCGACGACGACGGCGTCCGCGTGCATGGATGAGTCTCCGCGCCGGTTACGGGCCGGATCGCCCGCCCGCCGCCTTCGCGGCGGGGGCGGGGGCCCGTCCGTAGGTTTCGACCATCGCCGCGAGCGCGTCGGCCACGCGCGGATGCGCCTGTCCCGGCAGCAGGCGCCATTCCCAGTTGCCGTGCGGGACGGCGGGCCGGTTCATGCGCGCCTCGGCGCCGAGCCCGAGGACGTCCTGCATCGGCACGATGACCGTGCCGGCGATCGACATCAGGAGGAACCGCAGCAGCCCGATATGGACGTTCTCGGCGCTGAAGCCCGCCTTGAAATAGCGGGCGAGTCTCGCGCGTTCCTCGGGGAGGGCCTCCGTCTCGAACCACCCGCGCGCCGTGTTGTTGTCGTGCGTACCGGTGTAGGCGAGGCAATTCGGAACGTAGTTGTGGGGAAGGTACGGGTGTGCGGGGTCGTCCTCGCCGAACGCGAACAGAAGCACGCGCATCCCGGGAATCCCGAAGCGCGCCATGACCTCCTTCACGTCGGGCGTGATGACGCCGAGGTCCTCGGCGACGATCGGCATCGCCGGAAACCGGTCGCGGAGCGCCGCGAAGAAATCGTCCGCCGGCGCCTTTACCCAGCGGCCCTTGACCGCCGTCCGCTCCCCCGCCGGCACCTCCCAGTACCCGACGAAGCCGCGGAAATGATCGACGCGGACGGTATCGAAGAGTCCGAGGTTGTGGGAGAAGCGCTCCATCCACCAGCGGTAGCCGGTCGCCCGCAGGGCGTCCCAGTCGTACACCGGATTGCCCCAGAGCTGTCCCGTCTCGCTGAAGTAATCGGGCGGCACTCCCGCGACGGCGCGAGGCTCCTTCGCGGAGTCGAGCTTGAAGATCCCGCTCTCCCGCCAGACGTCGGCGCTGTCGTAGTTCACGTATATGGGGATGTCGCCGAGGAGCCGAACCCCCGCTTCATGGCAGTAGCTCTTGAGCGCCATCCACTGCCGGAAGAAGAGAAACTGGGCGAACGTTTCCCGCACGATCTCGACGGCGTGCCGCGCGCGCGCCTCGCGGAGCGCATCCGCGCGGCGGTCCCGCAGCCCTTCGGGCCATCCATTCCAGGGGGCGCCGCCGAAACGGCGTTTCAGCACGACGAACAGGGCGTAATCGTCGAGCCAGTGCGCGTTGATCGAGACGAAGCCCTCGTACTCCGAACGCCTCCACCCCGTCGCCCGGAATCGCTCGTAGGCGCGGTCGAGGAGGCTTCGCTTCTCGGCCGCGGCCGCGCCGTAATCGCATCTCGGGCCGGGCGCGACCGGAGATCCCGCGTCGCCGGGCCGGAGCAGGCCGTCCTCGACGAGCCGCTCGGGGCTGATGAAGAGCGCGTTCCCCGCGAAGGCGGAGACGCTGCTGTAGGGGGAGTTGCCGTGGGCGCCGTCGGTGGGGTTTTGCGGCAGCACCTGCCAGACGCTCTGTTTCGCCCGCGAGAGGAAATCGACGAACTCGAAGGCCGCCGGCCCGAGATCGCCCGTGTGACGTGGCGACGGGAGCGAGGTGATATGAAGCAGGATGCCGGAGCGTCGTTCCATGGGCGGTGATTATACGGCGAACCGGCTCAGCGGTAAAGGCGCTTGATGCTCCCCCAGGTCGCCCGCTCGACCCCCACCGATCCGCAGTCCGCTTCGAAGGCGCCGATGAGCCCGCATGACATGTCGTCCGGCTGGTTGTCGAGCAGGCAGGGGGAATCGCTCCGCAGGGTGAGCTTCGCGGGCGACAGATCGCCGCAAAACGCCGGATCGAGGGAGATGTTGTCGCCGAGATCGACGGTGCCGGCGGGCCATTCGTCGCTCGCCGCGTTCCCGAAGAGATCGCAGCAGCCGGCCCGGAGCACGCTCTGGTCCGCGACGAGCGGAGGACCGCCGCCGTTTCCGGCGATGATCGTCCGCGAGAGGGTCTGCGCCTCGCTCGAGAAGAGGTGCAGCGCGCTCCCCTCGTCCGCCCTGTTGCCGGCGATCGTGCAGCCTGTCACGGTCGACGGATAGAGCCGCTCGCCGTAGAGCGCTCCGCCCTTCGTCCCGCCGTCGTTGTCGTATACGGCGCAGCCCTCGAGGCTCAGCCCGAAATGATAGGCGTAGATCGCGCCCCCCCTGTCGGAGGCGACGTTGTCCCGGATGACGCATTTCGAGAAGACCGGCGTGAGGCTGCTGTTTACGAGAAATATCGCCGCGCCGCGGGCGGCCCTGTTCCCCCGGAAGACGCACGATTCGAAGCGCGGCCCGCTGACCCCGGCGTAGTAGATCCCCCCGCCGCGCTCGGCGGCGTTGCCCGCGAACACGCAGTTCCTGAAGACCGGCGACGAGAGGTGCGCGAGAAGACCGCCGCCGCAGAAATCCCCGAAGAGCGGCGCCTGCCCGCCGGTGATCGCGAACCCCTCGATCGTCACGCGGCTGTCGTCGCCGCCCTGGATATAGATGACGCGGCCGCGGTGCTCCGCGTCGAGGATCGTGAGCTCGGGGCCCGCTTCGGCGCGAACGGTGAACCCCGTCGCGCCCCGCAAAAACCGTATCAGCGCGTAATCGTCTCCGCTCCCCTGATTCGTCCACGTGTATCGCCCGGGAGCGGCGAGCACGAGATCCCCCGTCCGGGCGGAATCGACGGCCGCCTGAATCGTCGGCGCGTCCCCCGTGCCGTCGGGAGCGACGCGCCACGTCCGCGCCGCCGCCGGCGCCGCGTCGGCGAGCGTCGAGAGGAACAGAACGGCGAACGCGAATGCTCTCCCCATCGGCCGGTCCTCCAGAGCGGCCCGCGGGCCGCACGCGTAGAAAAATACCGTTCCAGCCGCGATTTCTCCAGCGATTTGTCGCCGTCCGGAGCGCGCGGGCGGCGAAAGAACACGTTGCGCACGGCACGCCGGCGGTATAAACTGTCGAAGCGAGTCGTCGATCCGCATGCGGCGCAAGGAGGGATTCGTTTGCAGAACAAACACGTGAAACTCTATACGCTCAGCACCTGCAGCCATTGCAAGGCGGCGAAAAAGCTCCTCGCCGATCTCGGCGTCGAGTACGAATATACCGACGTCGACCTCGTTTCGGGGGCGGAGCGCGACGCCGTCCTCGCCGAGGTCCGGAAGTTCAATCCGAACTGTTCGTTCCCGACGATCCTCATCGGCGACACGGTCATCGTCGGCAACCGCGAGGACAAGATACGGAAGGCGCTGGATCTCGAATGAGCGAAGTCGAGGATCTGTACGAGAGGCTGAAACGGGCGCAGGAGGCCAAGGGGTACCCGTTCAACAAGGATCGCGCGCGCACCCTCGAGCTCGTCGAGGCTCTCATCGTGAACAAACGGCGGTACGGCTACATGGCCTGCCCCTGCCGCCTCGCCTCGGGCGATCGCGAGTGGGACCGCGACATCGTTTGTCCCTGCGTGTACCGGGAGCCCGACGTGAAGGAGTACGGCAGCTGCTACTGCAACCTCTACGTGTCGCCCGCGTGGAACGACGGCGCGATCGAGCACGTCTACGTCCCCGAGCGCAGACCTCCGGAGAAATTCCGCCTGTAGATATCCGCTCGATAAAAAAGGCGCCCCGCGGGGGGCGCCCGAAATCGCGCGCGGCGGCCGTTTCGGCCCGCCGTTCCTACCTGACGAGCGTCGAATCGAGATACTCGATCTTCGCGGCGGTCCGCAGGCTGTCGAAGTACGCGGCGATGGCCGCGTTCCTCTTCTGATCCGAGAGATACGCGGATAGCTGCTGCTTCGTCTGCTCGAACGGCGTCGCGGCCTGCTTCGCGTGCTCGGTGACCTTGATGATGTGGTAGCCGAACTGGGTCTCGACGATGCCGCTCAGCTGGCCCGTCTTGAGCGCGAACGCCGCGGCTTCAAACTCCGGCACCATGCTGCCGCGCTCGAAGAAGCCGAGGTCCCCGCCCTGCTCCTTGCTCGGGCATTCTGAGTTCGTGCGGGCGAGCTCGGCGAACTCGGCCCCCTTCTTGAGGGAGGCGAGAATCCCCTCGATCTTCGCGCGCTTCTCCGCCTTGACGGCGTCTGAGTCGGTCTTTTCCGTCTTGATCAGGATGTGGCTCGCGCGGACGCGCTCGGGCTGCTGGAACCGCTCCGGATTCTTGTCGTAGTACTCGCGCATCTCCGCGTCGCTCGCCGGGGTCACGCCCGCCGTGCTTCGCTTGAAAAGCTCCTCCGCCCGCATCGCTATCTCGACTTCCCGGAACAGCTTGTCGGGGGCGAGCCCCTGCTTCGCGAGGCTTTCCTGAAACGCCTCTTCCGAAACGAAATTCTTGCGGTACGTCTCGATCCGCTCCTCGACCTTCGCCTTGTCCGCGGTGATGCCGAGCTTCTCGACCGCTTCCTCGAGCAGGATCCGGTTGATGGCGTTGTCGAGCGCCTGCTGCCGGATGGTCGGCATCATCGAGGCCACCTGCGCCGAATCGGCGTACTGGCGGAGCTGCCCGAGGAGCATGTTCGCCTGGCGATGCATTTCGAGCTCCGATACGTCCGTGCCGTTCACCCGCACGAGAATGTGTTCGGCCGCGGCCTTCGCGGCGGCGAGGCTGTCGGCGTTTCCTCCCTTGCCGCCCTTCTTCGAGCAACCGGCGCCCGCCGTCGCGATCGCGGCGGCGAGAACGCAGACGGCTGCGAGCGTAAACGATCTCATACCTGGGGTCCCTCCATTCGAGTGGAAAGAAAAATGAGACGCGAGCGGCGGCCGGCGTCTCGCTGCGATCATGTCCGGACGGGGGCGGTATGCGAACGCCCCCGTTCGAGGGAAATTATCACTGGAAACGGCGAAAGTCCAGATGAATAATCGCCGGAGCGGAGGCCCCGCCCCGCGGGGCCGGAAGGGGACGCCGTGCCGGATGAAAACGAACCGGTCGAGATGCCGATAGACGGCGTTCTCGACCTCCACGCCTTCGAGCCGCGCGACGCGAAGGAGCTCGTGCCGGATTACCTCTCCCTCTGCCGGGAAAAGGGGATACTCCGCGTGCGCGTCGTTCACGGAAAGGGAACGGGGGCGCTCCGCGAGACGGTGCGCGCGATCCTTTCGAGAACCCCGGGAGTGAGCTCCTTCGCGCAGGCGGCCGAGGACGAGGGCGGCTGGGGCGCGACGATCGTCTTCCTCGAGCCTCTTACCAGACCTTAGCCTTTCCGGGCTTGATCAAAGCGACGAACGCGAGCAGGGCGAAGTAGTTGAGCAGGAAAAACGTGCTCGCTACGGCGCTCGCCCGGCCGAGGAGGGGCGCCCGCGAGAGCCGCGTGCGAAAAACGGCGAGCAGAAGGAGCGCCGCGATCCCCCACAGGGCGAGCCGGTAGACCGGACCGGGAACGAAGATCGACGAAACGAAGAGGGCGATGAAGAAGAAGGGCACGAAGAGCCTCGCGATCTTGTGCGAGAAGAACTGGAAGAATATCGGATTCCCCGCCGGAGACGAGAGCTCGGGCATGAGGCGCAGGAGCTGGTAGTTGCCGAGCAGCGTGCGGACCTTGCGGCGGCGCTCCACGGGGAGGCTCATCGAGAATTCGTCCCGCGCGATCGCGCGCTCGTCGAAGACGTTCCGGTAGCCGCGGCACACGATCTTCATCGGCACGTAGACGTCGTCGAGGATCGTCTCGTCGGGGATCCTCTCGAAGAGATCGCGCCGGATCGCGTATATCGCCCCCGTAGCCCCGGCGATCGAATGCACGAGCCCCTCGGTCTTGCGGATCCATTTTTCTATCTTCCAGTAGAGTCCGATCTCCGTTTTGACGCCCGCCCCGGGACTGTCGTAGAACGCGAGCTCGCCGCTCACGCTGCCGACCGCCGGATCGGCGAAGTTGCCGACGAGCTCCCGCACCGCGCCCGGGTCGAAATCCTGCCGCGCGTCGGCGAAAACGACGATCTCTCCGTGCGCGAGGCCGACCCCCGTGTTGAGAGCGTTCGGCTTGCCGCGGCTCTCGGGGATTCTCGCGAGGCGGAGCCTCGGAAACCGCTCCCCTCCGCGCTCGATATGCGCCGCCTCGCGGGCGGCGTACTCCTCGACGACGCGTTCCGTTCCGTCGGTCGATCCGTCCGAAACGACGACGATCTCGAGCTTGCGCGGCGGGTAGGTCTGCGAGAGGAGGTTCTCGATCCGTTTCCCGATGTTCCGC
This sequence comes from bacterium UBP1_UBA4783, assembly GCA_002403075.1. Taxonomy (GTDB): domain Bacteria; phylum Krumholzibacteriota; class Krumholzibacteriia; order Krumholzibacteriales; family Krumholzibacteriaceae; genus SSS58A. The sequence goes on from DHHB01000060.1 coordinate 11,465, forward strand.
TCCTCGTTGCGCGCGGCGACGACCGCCGTGACGAGCGGCTCCGCGGCGGGAGCGGCTTTGACGACGGGGCGGGGACGCACCCGGGCCCATATCCAGAGAACAAGCGGATACCCCGCGTAGGCATAGAGGATGTAGACGAGCGAGAGCCAGAACAATATCTTCATAGGCGTTCGGCGGACCGGCGACGGGAAACCCCGCCGGGCGCGCTTCACCCGGCCGGGCCAGTATACAGCAAAAGACGTGCCCCGGGATACCCTATCGAGACGCCTGCGCCGCTCCTGGCCATGCGGCGATCGAGCGCCCCCCCCTTACAGGTTGACGATGTCCCCCTCGTGGTAGAGCGAGAGGAAGACGAGCATGTAGTCGCGCAGGTGGCGCGTGAGGAGGAAGTTGTTGCGGACGTGCTCGCGGCCGTTCTCGCCGAGCTTTCGCGCGTAGTCCGGGCTCGTGAGGAGCTGCTTCAGGGCGAACGCGGCCCCCTCGACCGAATGGCAGAGGAGCCCCGAGTACCTGTGGGTGACCTGCAGCGGGATCCCGCCCACGTTCGACGCGACGACGGGCTTCGCCTTCCAGAGGGCCTCGGATACGGTCAGCCCGAAACCCTCCTTGAGCGATTTCTGCACGATGATGGTCGAGCCGCGCTGGAGCGCGTTCACCTCGAGGTCGTTCTGCGGCAGGAGGAGGACGTGGATGTCCGGATCGCGGCGCGAGCGCTCCTGCACCTCCCTCAGGACCTGCGCGCCCTCGGGATCGTCCGCCGCGGTGCCGCCGGCGAGGACGAGCCGACAATCGTTGTAGCGCTTGACCTGCGCGTACGCCGCGATGACGCCGAGCGGATCCTTGAGCCGATCGAAGCGGGAGATCTGCGTGATGACCGGCTTGTCGCGGGGAACGCCGTACTTCTCGAACACGGCGGCGACCGCCTCCTCGGGAAGCTCGCGGTTCTTGTCGCTCAGGGGATCGATCGACGGGGTGATGAGAAACTGCCGGATGGGGAGCGTCTGCGAGAAGCTCGGCGCGGAGAAAACGGCCGAGTCGTAGCGGACGATGAACTCGCGCAGGAACTTCCACACCTTTCGATTCGGATTCGAGACGTCGACGTGGCACCGCCAGATCCATTTGTTGTCGTCACGCCGCTTGACGAGGGCGATCGGCTGCGGATCGTGGATGAAGACGATGTCCCCGCGGATGTCGACCTCGCGGACGTTCTGCTCGCTCGTCGCGAGAAAGACGTCGAAGTCGCGCTGCCCGATCTCCTCGGGGCTGCCGTGGAGCGCGTTGTGGAACTTCTTCGTGACGGCGAAGAACTGCTCCCCGCCCTTGATGAGATCCCAGCGAGTGTCGACGCCGAGCTCGCGCAGGAGCGGCACCATGCGGTTCAAGATTTCGGCGACGCCGCCGCCGACCGCGGTCGAGTTGACGTGCTGAACGACCTTGCCCCGCAGCCGCTCCGCGAGCAGCCTCAGGTCGTCAACGATCGACTGCCCGACGATGGGAACGTATTCGTCGATATTCGGCATCTCACCGTCCGATCCGCTTCTCGACGATCCGGATGATCGTCCTGCGGAGGTTCTCGAGCGTGTGCGTGTAGGGATCGAGCCGGGATATCTCCTCGGCGATCCCCGTTTCGCCGAGAGAGGTCTCGAACCAGAGCGAAAAGTCGTTCTGCCCGCGCTCGAGGCGCAGCCGCGCCTCGAACATGTGATAGTAAATGGAATCGACCGTGATCTTCTCGAGCACCGCGGCGAATTCGCCGAGGTCCCAGGCGAGATGCTTCGTGGAGATGACGAAGCTGATCGACTTGATGAAATGAAACTCCTCCCCCTCGTCCGCGAACCGGCGCTTCGCGGAGGGGTTCTTCTCGATATGCTCCTCGATCACGCCGACGATCCGGTTTCGCAGCCGCCTGATCGTCGGAAAACGCACCGTGTCGATGCTCGCGAGTCTCTCGCCGAGCTCCTCGTCCCCGAGCTCGTTCGTCACCCAATGCGCGAAATCGTTCGGGGGCTCCGGGGAGAGGTACTGATGCTGCTGGAGATACCGGTGCGTGTGATGATAGATGCTCGAACCGGGCACCGAGCGCAGATGCTCGAGGAGCTGCGCGAGCGTGGACGCCCGAAGCCCCGTGAGCTCCGAGAGGTGGAGCCGGGTGTGAAAGCGGAACGGATTCTGCGCGCGGGCCGTCGGGCTCATCGTGCGAGCGGCTCTCCGCAGCGCTCGGCGAGCGTCCGGAGCATCCGCGCCACCTCCTCCGTATTCTCCACGTAGTGCGTCGCGCGGGACTCCCGGGGCTCGCCGACGAGCACGGCGAGTCCCCTCCCTTCGAGGACGCGGAACGCGTCCTCGTCGGTGGCGTCGTCCCCGACGTAGACGGGAAAGACCGCCTCGCCGCGCAGCCGCTCCTCGGCGCGGACGAGCTGGTCGACCGCCGTGCCCTTGTTCCAATCGAGCCGCGGACGGATCTCGAGAACCATCTTGCCCTCGGCGATCTCGAGGAAGCCTCCGACGTCGAGAGCTTCGACGGTGCGGCGCACCTCCGCCTCCACGCGCGCGACGTCCCCGGGCGCGACGAGCCGATAGTGAACGGCGAGCGAAGCGTTCTTGTCCTCGAAGAAGAGGCCGGGCACCGCCGCGAGACGCGTCCCGATCTCCCTTCGCATCCACGCGAGGAGCTCCCGAACGAGCCGCGGCGGCTCGTAGTTCGGAAGCGCCTCCGTGCCGTCGGCCTCGAGACCGTGGCCGCCGACGTAAACGATGCCGGGGATGCCGACTTTGCCGCGGAGATCCTCGACGCCGCGGCCGCTCACCACGGCGACCGTGCATCGCGGGCTCCCCGCGAGGCGCTCGAGCACGGCGCGCGTTCCCCGCGGGAGCGCGGCGTCGCCGGGCGTCGGCGCTATGGGCGCCAGCGTACCGTCGAAATCGAGGAACAGGAAGACGTGCGTCCCCGCGATCCGGGCCGTCGCCGATTCCCATTCGTCGAAGAGGCGCTTCATGTCGATCCTTCCGGCCGCCGCGGCGGCTCCGGCGTTCGAACGCCCCGCGTTCATTCCTTCTTGAGGGCCGTGAGCTCGGTGACGATGTTCGCGGCCCAGCGGTATACGTTGTTGTCGGAAACGGCCGCGCGCATGCTCTCGAGCCGCTTCCGCTTCTCCCCGTCCGGCATCTCGATCGCGGCGCGGATCGCCCCGGCAAACTCCTCGATCGAGTACGGATTGACGAGCACGGCGTCCGCGAGTTCGCGCGCCGCCCCGGTGAACCGGCTCAGCACAAGGACCGCCGGCCGGTCTCCGGCGGCCGCGACGAACTCCTTCGCGACGAGGTTCATGCCGTCGTGGAGCGAGCTCACGACGCAGATATCCGCGAGGCCGTAGTACGGACGGATCTCCTCCGGCGTGAAATGCCGCTTCTGGTAGATGATCGGGGCCCACGAGTCCTCGGAGTGCTTCCAGTTGATCTTCTGCACGAGCTCGTCGATCTCGGCCGAGAGGTCGTGGTAGCTCTTGATGTGGGTCCGGCTCGGCGCGCCGATCTGTACGAACACAAAGCGGCCGCGGTATTCGGGGTTCTTTTCGAGGAACCGGTCGACGGCGAGAAACCGCTCCTTGATCCCCTTCGTGTAATCGATGCGGTCCACGCCGACGGCGACGATCTTCCCCTCGAGCGCGAATTCCCGGCGGATCCGCTCGATCTCGGACTCGACGTCCGGAGAGGCGGCGCCGAGGAGATCGGCGTCGACGCTGATCGGAAACGCGCGGACGAACGTCTCCTTCTGCGCCTGCACGACGCTGAACCGCTCCGCGTCGACGCGGCACTCGATGAGCCGGTTCGCCGTATCGAGGAAGTTGTTGCAGTGGTACTGCACGTGAAACCCGACGAGGTCGCAGCCGAGCATGCCGTCGAGGATCTCGTGCTGGTACGGACAGATCGCGAACACCTCGGGATTCGGCCACGGGATGTGCCAGAAGAGCGCCACCGTCGCGTCGGGACGCCGCTCCTTGATGAGCCGCGGCAGAAGCGTGAAATGGTAATCCTGAATGAAGACGAACGGCGCGCGCGCCGGCAGCTCTTCGACCACCGCGTCGGCGAACTTCTCGTTCGCCCGCCGGTACATCCGCCAGTCGCTCTCGCGGAAGACGGGCCGCGTGTGGGTCACGTGGCAGAGCGGCCAGAGCCCCTCGTTCGAGAAGCCGTAGTAGTATCCCGCCTCTTCCTCCTTCGTGAGCCACACGCGCTTGAGAATGTACCGGTCGTCGCCCGGCGGGACGCCGAGCTTGCTGCGCGAGTTGACGAACTTCCGGTCCGCGCTCGCCCCCCCGTGCGCGATCCACATGCCGCCGCACGCCCGCAGGATCGGATCGATCGCCGTGACGACGCCGCTCGCGGGGCGAACGCACCGCACGCCTCCGCTCGCTTCGTCGACCACGTGCATGTACGGCTCCCGGTTCGAGACGACGAAGAGCGCGTTTTCGCCGAGGCGCGCGAGCACGAGGTCGTGGAGCTTCGCCTCCGTCCATCGGTCCTCCCCGCGGATGCGCTCCTGCGCTTCGCTCGAGGCCGCCCGGCGAGCGACGCGGAGGCTCAGCGCGATCTGCTCGACCTCGCTCACGAGCTTCGCGAGCTCCCCGCGCGCCCGAAACGGGGTTAGACGGTCCAGCTCCCCGCGCTGGAAATGGCCGAACCACGCCGTGAGACGGCGGAGCGGCAGCACGTACGTCTGCCGCTCGACGACGATCGAAATGATCACGATGATCGAGAGCAGCGAGATGAGAACGATGCTGATGCGGCGCCAGAGGACGGCGAGCGTGTCGAAGAGATACGCCGTGTCGTAGACGACTTCGACGGCGCCGACGACGGCGCCATCCTCGCTCTCGACGGGGAGCACGTAGCTGTAGAGCGACAGGTTGCCGTAGCGCTCGAGGCCGCCGCGGGGAACCCCGGTGACGAGGGCGGTGCGGATGTACGGCTTGTCCTTGTCTCCCCACGCCGACACCCGCTCCGTGATCGCGAAGACCCGGCCCTGCCGGTCGAAGAGCACGCACCCCTGAAGCTGCTCGCGCCGCTGGAAGCTCTCGACGAGTCGGTTCGCGGCGACTGAATCGCCGCGCGCCATGAGGTCGGAAGCCGCGAACGCCGTGCTTTCGGCGACGGTGCGCGCCTTGCGCGCGAGGTCGTCCATGAGCCGCTCGCGCACCGATCGCACCTGCAGCACGCCGAGCACGGTGAGCCCGGCGGTCACGATCACGAGCAGCGGCAGTATGTAGAGAAGCACTCGCTTCACGGGCTCTTCTCCTGATCGTAGTTGATCGCGCGGATCGGAAACGGTATGACGATCCCTTCCTTCGAGAAGCGCGCGTGCAGCCGTTTGATGAACTCGTGCTTGACGAGATACTGGTCGACGAACTCCTGGGCGCGCAGGATCACGTTGAAGCCGACGCTGGAGTCGCCGAACGAGTTGAACCTCACGAACGGCTCGAACTCGGGCACGCCGCCCTTCACCTCGCGCATCACTTCGCGCGCCACCTCGACGGCGACCTCCTCCGCGCGGCCGAGATCGGTTTTGTAGTGAACGCCGACGGGGACGAGCACGGCGAGATCCCGGCTCGGGTAGTAGTAGTTCGTCACGATCGTTTTCGCGAGCTTGTCGTTCGGGATGAGCACGACGTTGTTCGCGAGCATCCGGATCCTCGTCAGCCGCCAGCCGACGTCCGTGACGTACCCCTCTTCGCCCGACTCGAGACGCACGTAATCGCCCACACGGATCTGGTGCGCGAGGTTGATGTGGATACCGGCGAAGAGGTTCGCGAGCGTGTCCTGCAGGGCGAGCGCGACGGCGAGGCCGCCGATGCCGAGCGTGGCGAGGAGCGGCGTGATCGATACGCCGAGGCCGTTGAGAATGAAGAGAACGCCGACGATGAAGAGGACGATCCGCACGATGTTCTGCGTGAGCGAGGTGACGGGGCGGGATCGCTCGTCCCGGGCCCCGAGCGATCCGACGATCCGGCCGACGAGATTGGCGACGGCGAGCGTGATCGAGAGGACGACGAGGACGAAGAGCGCTTTGTCGACGACGTCGACGACGTTGTCCGGAACGGTCGACACCTCGAGCGCCGCGAAGACGCCGAGGATGACGAACCAGATGACGATCGGGCCGCGGATCGACGAGATGATCGCGTCGTCGATCCGCGACGTCGTACGCTTCGACCACGCCGTGAGCCGCCGGAAGATGACGCCCCGGATGACGAGGCCGCAGATGACGACCGCGGCGAACACGCCGAGCGGCAGGGCGTACGCGGCCAGCGAATTGACGATCGTTGCCATTCGTTCGTTCATGTCCACTCCACGCGTTTGAGGAAACGACGGCGCGGGGCGCCCATGAGTTCGTGCGCACGACGGCCCGACAGAGCGATCAAACTAGGGAAGCGAGCGGCGCCGGACCCCGGCATGTCATGTGTAGATTGGAATCGCCATGGCTGTATCAATATACGGGCGAAGCGCGCGGATGGCAACCCCCTAAATGAAGAGGGAGAATTTCGATTCGGACGCTTCGGCGATAAAGGTCGCGACGCCGCCCATTTCGACGCCGTCGATGAAGTCTTCCTTCCGGATCTCCATGACGTTGCAGCTCATCTCGCATGCGACGAGGCGCACCCCCTGCTCCCTCGCCTGGCGGACGAGCACGGAGAGGGGCGTGACCTTTTTCTCCTTCATCATCTTCTTGAACATCCAGCGGCCCATGCCCCCCATGTTGAGGCGCGAGGGGCCGATCGCCTCGACGCCGCCCCGGTTCATCAGACCGAGCATCCTTCCCATGAGGCTCTTTCCGGTGAGATTCCCTTTCTGGATCGCCTTGAGACCCCAGAAGGTGAAGAACATCGTGACCTGCATGTCGAACGCGGCGGCGCCGTTCGCGATGATGAACGCCCCCATGACCTTGTCGAGGTCGCCGCTCATGACGATGATGCTGGCTTTCTCCGTGGCTTCGTCGCTCATTGAATCCTCCTCGAAACGCGTGCAGGCGCCCCCGGCGGCTCCGGGCCGAAGGGCGCGAACCGACGGACTATTTCACGCCGGCGAGCCAGAGGGCGGCCGGACGGTAGATCACGTGCGCGAACTTCGTGAAGGGAACCGACATGAGCAGGTCGAACACCGCGACGAGGTGCACGGCGAACGCCCCATACGCCGCCGCCGGCATATCGAGGAACCGGAACGCGAGCATGACGTAGCCGCTCGTCACGGAGAGCGCGAGCAGCGCGAGGAAAACCCAATCGCTCGGGTGCGAACGCTTCGCGTATGGGGACGTCCGGTCGAAACGGAGCCGAACGTAGTAGCCGAGCCCGACAAGCGTCGCCGCCCCCGAGACCGACCCGATCACGAGCGAAACCCAGCGCGGGAGCCGAATCCACTCGAAATCGACCGCCGCGATGATGCAGGTCGCGAGAAACATCCCCATGAACCCCCACGAGACGAGGATGTGCGCCCAGCGCCTGAACCGGTCGTCCTCGCATTCCCCGAAGCGTTTCTGAAGAACGATCTCCCGCACGGCTCCGCGCGTCGTTTTCCTCAGGTTGTCGATCGAGAAGGCCGCGCCGCGGCCGCCCCGTTTCATCGCGCGGTACATAATCCAAATGTTCGCGAGAAACGCCGCTCCGATGAAGGCCACGATCGCCACGCCGGCGACGTGGATGTTTTCGAGGGAGATGAACGAGAGAAACTCGACCTGCTCGCGGTTCGCGTCGGGCTCGCGGAAGACGAGGATGAGCGCGATCGCGATCGCGGTGAGCACGACCCACGCGATCCCCGACGCGAACGCCGAGTAGAAGAAATCCGCGACGCGCCCGACGGAGTATCGCCGGATCGCGAAGCGGCGGAGCGCCATCATGAGACCGCCCGGATCGGCCTCGCGCGGACAGGTCGCGCTGCATTCGCCGCAGTAGTAGCAGAGCCACGGCTCCGGCGAGGCGAGGATCCTGTCCCCGAGCCCGAGCATCGTGTAGCGGATCATCCGGCGCGGGAAGGAAATCTCGTCCTTCGAGAGCGGGCAGACGGCGCTGCAGACGCCGCAGCTGTAGCATGCGTCGAGATCGCCCGCGCCGAGCGCGCGCACCTCCCGCGAGAGATCGAGATCGACCCGTTCCATCTAATCCTTTCCTGCCACGATCGCGTACCGGTAATACCCCTCGTCCGTGACCTCCTCGGTCGCCCGGACGAATCCGTACCGCACGTATCCCATGAGCCACCAGTTCGCCTCGCGCGGCGGCACGCCGAGCGCCGAGGCGATCTCGGGGACGGTCTTGGGACCTTCGCGAAGGAGCGCGAGAACGCGGCGCCGCATGCCGTGCTCCTCGCGCGCGATCCGCCGCCGCTCCCCCTTGAGGGACGCGCTCTCGGGGAACCGTTCCTCGAACGTCTTAGACACCGGCCGTCTCCCGCGCGAAGGCGTCGATCATCGCCGTCATCTGATCGTCGCTCGAACCCCGAAGCTGCGCGGCGTCCTTCGGACATACCGGCACGCACGCGCCGCAGCCCTTGCAGAGAGCGTCCACGACGCGCGCGACCTCCTTGTCCCCGTGCGGGATCTTTTCGATCGCTCCGTAGGGACACGCCTGTTCGCACTCGCCGCACCAGACGCAGCGATCCTCCATCACGTAGGCGATGAACGGCTGCAGATCGACGTATCCCTTGACGAGCAGCGACGCCGCCTTCGACACGGCGGACAGTGCGGCGGCGACGCTCTCGGTCGCGTTCTTCGGGCCCTGACAGCTCCCCGCGATGTAGACGCCGTCTATCACCGTCTCCACCGGCCGGAGCTTCGTGTGTATCTCGTTGTAGAAACGGTCCGAACCGACCGGCAGCTTGAGCATGGTCGTGAGAGCGTCGTTCGGACGCGGGACCATACCCGTCGCGAGCACGACGAGATCGACGGGGATCTCGAGCTCCGCGCCCCCCGTCAGCAGATCCTTCACGTTCACGGAGAGCCCGTCCCCGTCCGCGCGGACCAGCGGCGGCTCGGCGGGATCGAATCGGACGAAGACCGCCCCCTCCCTCGCCGCCTCCTCGTAGATGAGCTCGAACTTCCCGTACGTGCGGATGTCGCGGTACAGATGAAACGCGCGCAGGCCGGGGATCCGGCGACGGGCGAGGCGCGACGCGTGAACCGCCGCGTTGCAGCAGTAGCGGGAGCAGTAGAGGTTCGCGTTCTCGACGTCGGCGCCCTGCCGGCTCCCGACGCAATATATGAAAGCGACGCTCACGATCTCCCTGCCGCCGCGGCGGAGCGGGCCGTTCCCCTCGCGGATCATCCGCTCGAACTCGGGCAGCGTTACGACGGCCCCTCGGCCGTATCCGTATTCGCCCTCCGCAGGACGGTAGCTCTCGAAGCCGGTCGCGACGATGATGGCGCCGACGTTGACCGGAATGCTCTCCTCCCGGCCGCCCGGCGGGCGAACGCGGATCGCGACGTCGAAATCGCCGATGTGCCCGCTTTTGCCGACGATCTCGGCGTTCGTGAAAAGGGTGATGCCCGGACGCCTTCGGATCTCCTCGCGGAGCGACGCCGCGACGTCGCCGCCGTTCTTTCCCGACGGATACATCTCGCCGAGCGCGGCGACCGCGCCGCCGGGTTCGGGCGATCGCTCGACGAGAAAGACCTCGACGCCGAGATCGGCGCTCTCGATCGCGGCCCGCATCCCGGCGACGCCGGCGCCGACGACAAGCACGCGTTTGACGGAGGTCACGCGGATCGGTTCGAGCGCCTCCTGACGGAGCGCCTTCTCGACGCCGCCGCGGACGAGGCCGATCGCCTTGCAGGTGGCGCCCGCCTTGTCGTCCGAGTGGGCCCACGAGCATTGCTCGCGTATGTTCACCTGAACGTATTGGAAGGGGTTGAGCCCTCCGCGCTTCGCGGCGTTGCGAAATGTTCCGAGGTGGAGCTTCGGCGAGCACGAGGCCACGACCATTCCGTCGAGCCCCTGCTCCTTGATGTCCTTCATGATCTCCTGCTGCGAGGCGTCGGAGCACGTGAAGAGCGACGTCTTCGCGACCTTCACCCCGGTCTGCCGCTCGACCTCCTCGCGGACTTTGTCGACGTCGACGTAGTCGGAGATGTTGCCCCCGCAACGGCAGATATAGACGCCTATTTTGCGCTCGGGATCGCTCATCGCGGCTCCGTCCCCTCCCCCGCGGGAACGCCCGCCCGGCGCCTCGCTCTCGATCTCTCGATGTGGGAAGCGGCCTGCGCGGCCGCGGCGCCCGCGTGCAGGATCGAATCGGGGATATCCATCGGTCCGGCCGCCGTTCCCGCGGCGAAGACCCCCTCGATGCTCGTGCGTCCGGGGTTCACGTGCTCCTCCGGCTCACGGACGAAGAGCGTGCCGTCCGCTTCGAGCCGCTCGCCGGCGAAGAGCCGCAGTGCGTCCGGATTCGGAAGCATGCCCACCGACAGGACGACGAGATCGTGCTCCGCCTCGCGCACGGCGCCGCCCCCGTCGATGTCCTCGTAGCGCAGGACGAGATTTCCGTTTTCCTTCTCCGCGATCTTCGCGACCTTTCCCTTCACGAAGCGCACGCCCATCCCCCTCGTCTGCTCGTAGAACTCGTCGTACCCCTTGCCGAAGGCGCGGATGTCGATGAAGTACATGGTGATGTCGGCGACGGGCAGCGCGCCGAGAAGAAGCTGCGCCTGTTTGATCGAGTACATGCAGCAGACGCGCGAGCAGATCGGATGGTCGACGGTGCGGTCCCGCGAGCCGACGCAGAATACGTAGGCGATGTTGTTCGGCACCTTCCCGTCCGAGGGCCTCAGGACGTAGTTGTAGGGGCGCGTCGGGGCGACGAGCCGGTCCATCTGCATCGCCGTGACAACGTTCGCGTACGCGCCGAAGCCGTAGCGGTCCATGAGCTCCGCCGGGAAGAGCCGGAAGCCCGTCGAGACGACGACGGCGTCCGCCTCGATCTCCTCCTCGACCGCGCGCATGTCGAAATCGACGGCGCCGGCGGGGCAGACGATGCTGCATTGCCGACACTCGCTGCAGATACCGCAGTTGAGGCAGTTCGACGCGCTCGCGAGCGCCTCCTCCTCGGTGAGCGGCTCCTGCACCTCGCTGAAATTCCGTATCCGGAGATCCGCCGGCAGCTCGCGCATGTCGACGTGCGCCGCGGTATATCCGGTCTGGCGGGCGAGCACCGCGTCTTTGTCCGCGGCGGGAAGCTTCGGTTCGAACTCGACCCCCTCGAGCGGTTCTCCTCGAAGCCGCCGGTCGATGTAGAACGCGGCCCGCTTCCCGTGCCCGATAGCCTCCACGATCGTCGCGGGCCCGGTCACCGCGTCACCCCCGGCGAAAACGCCGCCCACGCGCGTCTCGAGCGTGATCGGATCGGCCGCGATCGCTCCGTTCTTTCCGAGCTCGAGCCCCTCGCGCTCGAAGACGGCCGTCGGAGATTTCTGGCCGATGGCGACGAAGACGACCTCCGCGGGTATCGTTCGTCTCTTGCGGTCGTCGTACCGGAGCGTCCGCGAACCGTCGGGCGCGACGGCGGAAACCGAGCGCACGATCTCGACGCCGGCGACCCGGTCTCCTTCGAGCACGAAGCGTCTCGGCGACATGCGCTCGTGAATCGTCACGCCTTCGGCGAGCGCGTCGTCTATCTCCTCGCGCGAGGCGGGCATTTCGTTCATCGCGCGGCGGTAGACGATCCCGACCGACGCCGCGCCGAGTCTCCGCGCCGTTCTCGCCACGTCGATCGCGGCGTTTCCGCCGCCGATCACCACGACGCGCTTGCCCGTGAGATCGATCTTCACGCCGAGGCTCGCTTCGGCCAGCATCGCGATGCCGCTCGTGATCCCGGCTGCGTCCTCCCCTTCGATGTCGAGCCGTATCGGAATGGGGGCGCCGACGGAGACGAATACGGCGTCGTAGCCGCTCCCGCGGAGTTTCGAAAGCGACTCCATCCTGACGCCGGTCCGGATCTCGACGCCGAGGGCGGTCACGTTCTCGATGTCGCGGTCGACGATCTCTCTCGGCAGCCGGTACGGCGGCAGCCCCGATCGGAGCATGCCGCCCGGCTTCGCCTCCGCCTCGAAGATCGTGACGCCGTGCCCTTTCCTCGCGAGGAAGTACGCGGCGGAAAGGCCGGCGGGCCCGGAGCCGATGACGGCGACCCGCTTCCCGCTTCGCTCCGACGGCGGGCCGTACGCGGGCTCCGGATGCCGCTCGTAGTACCAGTCGGCGATGAAGCGCTTGAGAAGCCTGATGTGGGGGGCGTCGCCGATCCGTTCGCGGGTGCATTCGGGTTGGCACGGCGCGTAGCAGGCGCGTCCGAGGCTTCCGACGAGCGGCGCGTCCTCCATGATAAGGTTGAAGGCCTGCTCGAAATCGCCCCTGCGCGCGAGCGATATGTAACCGTTCGCCTTGATCCCCGCGGGGCACGCGTACGTGCAGGGCGAGGTCCCCTCCCGCGTGATGACCGCTTTCTTCGGAACGGCCTGCGGAAAGGCGATATTCGCCGCGCGGCGCGACACGAGCTCGAAGTTGAACTCGTCGGGCACGGTGACCGAGCAGACCTTCTCGCAATCCTGGCACCCGGTGCATTTCTCGAAATCGACGTAGGTGGGCTTGCGGATCACCGTGGCGGCGAAGGCGCCGTCCGCGCCGCGGCGGATCTCCCGGACCTCGGCGTACACGCGAAGGTCGACGTTCGGATGGCTCGCCGCGACGGCCATCTTCGGTGTCGAGATGCAGCTCGCGCAATCGAGCGTCGGAAAGACCTTGCTGAGAAGGATCATCTTCCCGCCGATGCTCGGCTCCTTTTCGACGAGGAGCACCCGGTATCCCATGTCGCCGAGGCTGACGGCCGACTCCATGCCGGCGATGCCGCCGCCGACGACGAGGGCGTCGTACCGGCCGCCCGCCGGGGCTTCGTCGCGCGCCGCCTTCTCCGCCGGACCGGCCATTGCCTCCTACGCCGCCTTTCTCGCCGGCCCGAGCTTTCGCAGGGCCTCGCCGAACTGTTTCATGTGTTTTTGGAACGCCTCCGCGCACACCGAGCAGAGGGCCGCCATCTTGACGCGCTGCGGCTCGACGGACCGCTCCCGCAGGAGCGCCTGCGCCGCCGACACGATCTTCGCCGTCCTCGCCGTGCAATCGGGGACGAGCGCGCAGTCGCTTCCGTCCGCCGCGATGAACACGCCGTCGAACCCCCGCGCGATGGCGTGGACGATCCACTGCGGCTTGATGCCGCTCGAGCACGGGAGCGTGATCACGTACACGTTCGGGGAGTAGTGCATCTTGTTCCGCCCGGCGAGATCGATCCCGGGGTCGGAAACGGTGTCCGTCGAGAACACGAGTATCTTGGGCGTGAAATCGCTCATGCCGATCCTCCGCGCCCCGCCGCGTCCGCGGCGCGGCGTATCAGGGACCGAATATCTTCTCCATGCTCCGGACGATCGCGGGGATCCGGGGATCCGCGATGCGGTAACGGACGCTCGTTCCCGTCCGGCGCGCCTTCACGAGACCCTCGCGGCGCATGCGCGAGAGATGCTGCGAGATGACGGGCTGCGGGGCGCCGCATACCTTCTGGAGATCGCTCACCGCCGCCTCCCCCTCGCAGAGACAGCAGAGGAGAAAGAGGCGCTGCGGATGCGACAGCGTCTTGAATATCGCCGCGATCCTCGCGCAGCGCTTCTTCTCCTGTGAACCTTTCGCCATCTCCGTCAATCCGCGGCGGCGCCTCCGCGGCTCTCGATTCCGTCGAGCACGCGGCGCAGGGCGGCGCGAACCGTCCCGGCCAGATCCGCGAGCCCGGGGTTGCCGACCGCTTGCATGCTTTCCGCCGGATCGATCGTCGAGACCTCCGTCGCCCCGCCGTCCGTTTCCTGCACGACGAGGTTGCAGGGGAGCATCACGCCGATCTTGTTCTCGGCCTGCAGGGCCCGGTGCGCGAGCCCCGGATTGCACGCGCCGAGGATCCGGTATTTCCGGAATGGAACGTCCAGCTTCTTTTTCAGGATCCCCGAGACGTCCACCTCCGAGACGACCCCGAACCCCTCCGCTTTGAGCCCGGCGATCGTCCTCTCGAGGGCCTTCTCGAACGGCACGGATACCGTCTTCGTCATGTAGTAGCTCATCGCGCGTCGCCTCCTCCCGGGCGCGGACGCGTCTATTTCGTCTTGCGTACGAACAGGCGCCAGAACCCCGCGTCCTCGATGACCCCGAGAAACTCGTACTGCATCTTCTTCGTCCAGGCGGGGATGTCGTTGTTCGTCCCCTCGTCCGAGGAGAGGACCTCCATGACGCCTCCCACCGGCACCGCCGCCATCGATTTCTTGGCCTCGAGCAGCGGCCCGGGGCAGGCCATGCCCCGCGCGTCGACGACCTTCGCGGTCGCGAGGGATTTCAGTTCGTTCTCGTCCATTCGTCGGCTCCTTGTCGTTCGGTGGGGCGCCGCGCCGCTCGGCGGGTCGCCGGGACGCGATACATTAAAATATGCTAATATTATATTTATTTAATGTATTGCCGTCAACCGTTATTTCGGCCGTCTTGACAGCGGCGCCGCCGTCCGCTACTGTAGGGGGACGGCAACTCGGCGGGAGGACGATCGATGGACGCGCGGCGAACGACATCCCGCGCCGGGCGATCCGGCGCGGACTACGAGGAGTTTCTTGAGCGGTACCCGGGGTACGCCGCCGACGACGCGGACGCGCTCCGGGCGCGGGAGTTCTCCCGGCTCGACCGCCTCGGGCACGTCTACCTCGACTATACCGGCGGCGGGCTCTACGGGGAATCGCAGGTGCGCGGCCACGCCGGGTTCCTCCTCGACGCCGTCCTCGGCAACCCCCATTCCACGAATCCGACGTCGATCGTCGCGACCGATTACGTCGAGCGGTGCCGCCGGCGCATACTCGACTTTTTCAACGCCTCGCCGGAGGAATACGTCCCCGTTCTGACCGCGAACGCCACGCACGGCCTGAAGCTCGTCGGCGAGGGGTATCCCTTCTGCGCCGGGGACGTCCTACTCCTCAGCTTCGACAACCACAACTCGGTGAACGGCATCCGCGAGTACGACCGCGTCCACGGCGCCGTGACGAAGTACGTCCCCGTGATGCCCCCCGACATGCGCATACTCGACTGCGTGCTCGAACGCCTCCTCGCCGAGAGCCACCGGACCTGCAACAGGCTCTTCGCGTATCCGGCGCAGTCGAACTTCTCCGGCGTCCAGCATCCCCTCGAATGGATCGACCGCGCCCACGACGCCGGCTGGGACGTGCTCCTCGACGCCGCGGCCTTCGTGCCGACGAACCGTCTCGATCTCGGACGTCATCGCCCCGATTTCGTCGCGGTCTCGTTCTACAAGATGTTCGGCTATCCGACCGGCGTCGGCGCCCTCATCGCGCGCCGCGACGCGCTCGAGAAGCTCCAGCGCCCGTGGTTCGCGGGCGGCACGATCACCGTCGCCTCGGTGCAGGCCGACCGGCACTTCCTCGCGGCGGGCGCGCAGGGGTTCGAGGACGGCACGCTCAACTACGCGTGCCTACCGGCGGTCGAGCGGGGGCTCGATTTTCTCGACTCGGTCGGCCTCGACGCGGTTCATTCCCGCGTCATGAGCCTCGCCGGATGGATACTCGAGAAGATGTCGTCGCTGACGCACGCGAACGGCCGCCCGGTCGTCCGCGTGTACGGCCCGGCGGATACGTCGATGCGCGGCGCGACGATCGCGTTCAACGTATACGACGGCGCCGGAGAAACGATAAGCCATCTCTTCGTGGAGGAGCGGGCGAACCGCAGAAACATTTCGCTCCGCACGGGGTGTTTCTGCAACCCCGGCGCGGGCGAGCTCGCTCTCGGCATATCGAGGGAAGAGATGATGCAGTGTCTCGACCGTTCGGGCGCGCGCATGTCGCTCGACCAGTTCCGGCAGTGCATCGACGGCAAGAGCACCGGCGCGGTGCGCATCTCGCTCGGCCTCGCCTCGAACTTCGAGGACGCGGCGGCCTTCCTGCGGTTCCTCGGCGAATTCCGCGAAAACTGATCCCTCGAAAACAAAGAAGCGCCCCCGGAACGCCGGTTCCGGGGGCGCCGCGTTTCTACCGTCGGGCACGGGGCGCGACCCGGGCTTCGCGCGGACCCCGCCGCCCCGCTACTTGCCCGAGCGCTGATTCCTGTTCGTGTATCGGTAGACGTTCCCCTCGCAGGTTCCGTCGCGCTTCTGGTCGCGGATACGGATACGGTCTCGATCGGGGACGCCGTCGCCCTCGCCGCCGCACGGACCCGAGCCGAGCGCCGGACCGAGCTTGCCGTAGCCGGTACCGTCCTCGGGGCGAACGTAATCGGGATCTATGCAGTTCGGCACGCCGTCGCCGTCGTCATCCCTGAACCACTGATGGAAATACTTGAACGCGTAGCTGTGCTCATGCCGGTTCTTGTCGCCCCCGGCCATCACCGACGGCGCGGCGAGAACGAATACGACGATCATGACGGCGAGTATCGAAAAAAACTTGCGCATGGCGATCCTCCTTGTGCTCATGGTGTGCTCTCTCTCGCCCGGTCTTCGGTAACGGTAAAGAGCAATGCGGGGGCCATGGCTGGGATATTGTCGTATCTGATATAGCGGCAACTTGTTGCAAGATCGGCGCGGCGCGGCCGGCTATCGCCGGTTGAACGATACGGTACACGGGACCCGTTCGAAAGCACCGGGCGGTGCAGAGGCTTCGGCGGCGGAGGCCCGCGATACCTCGGCGCTTCCTATCGCGCCGTCCCCCCTGACGCGTCGACGTCGCCGGGCCGGGGGTCGCCCGGGGAGCCGGGGCCGAGAATTCTGTCGATCTGGCGGATCAGCTCGTCTTCCTTCGCCTCGACCGCTCCCTCGCGGGCCGTTCTGAGCTCGGCGAACCCCTCCGCCCTTTTCCCGAGATTGAGCAGGGTCGTGCCGAGATAATAGCGGAGGAAGTACGAATCTGGATCCTGCTCGAGGGCCTTGCCGAAATGCGCGGCCGCTTCCTCGTGGCGGCGCTCGCCGCTCATGAGGAGTCCGATGTACTTGTGGGCGTCGCCCCACCCCGGGTGAACGCGAAGCGCCTCCGAGAGCTCCTCGTACGCTTCGCGAGTCCGGTTCCGCTTCATGAGCTCGAAGCCGACGATCGTATGCATCTCGGCGCGGTAATCGTGCCTCTCGGCCGCGAACGGTCCCGCGACGCTCGAGGCGACGGCCACGGCCGCGACCGAAGCGGCGAGAGCCGCGGCGCGCGGCCACAGCCGCGCCCTCGCGAGATCGACGAGACGCAGGAGCCCCGCGGCGGCGGGAACGGCGAGGACGGGCACGACCGGCGCCCTGTATCTTCCCGACACGAAGACGGCGACGACGGCGGCCGGATAGAGCGCGAGGAAAAGGTATACGGGCGCGGGAAAACGCCTCGGGAACAGCGCGATCCCCGCGACGGCGAGCGGCAGGAGAAGCCCGAATGGGAATCCGAACGGCCCCGCTTTCCAGACGAGGATGGAGAGAAGCCTCGACCGGTCCCGGGCGACGTACATGCTTTCGTTGCGCGGGAGCTCGCGGGAGCTCGCGAACTCGACCGCTTTCGCGGCGAGCCCCGCGGCGTATCCGCCCGGCTCCGATTTCACGTAGTCGATAAAACGGCGCATGAAGACGCGCCGGTCCTCGGCGTCGCTCGGAGAGCCCTGCACCGTCGGCATCCTCGTGAGCTCGCGCCACTCCGAGCCCGGGCGGATCATGATCGTCGCGTTCCGATCGGGATTGTTCCCGATGAAGAGGTTGAGGGGACCGGACTGGGGGAGAAAGCTGAATTCCCCCGTCGCGCGATGCGCGAGCGACGCGACGGGAAGCGCCGCCGCGAGGAAGCCCGCGGCGAGGAAACCCGCCCTCGCCGCCGCGCGGCGCGGCGCCGCGCCGGTTTCGCGCGGGGCGAGAACGAGCCAGACGGCCGCCGCCAGGAAAAACGGCGCGAAGGTGGCGCGCGTCGCGACGGCGAGCCCGCCGGCGACGCCGAAGAGAAGCGCGGGCAGGGCGCTCTTCGCCTCGCGCGCCCGCAGGCACAGCAGCAGGAGCGCGACCGCCCAGATCGCCGAGAATCCGGCGTCGAGGATCTCCGCGTCGTAGTAGACGAGCGGGCCGTACAGGGCCGCGATCATCCCCGCGGCGCAGCCTATCCGGCGGTCGAAGAGTTTTTCGCCGAGCGCGCAGACGAGAGCGCACATGCAGGAACCGAGCACGATCTGAACGAGGCGCGCGAAGAGGATCGAACCGCCCGACACGAGGTAGGTCCCGGCGAGGAAGAACGGATAGAAGAAGCCCTGCCAGAAAAAGCGGCTGTAGAACGTCCCCTCCGAGACGAGAAGACGCGCATGCTGATCGTAGCTCTGCGAATCGACGATCAGCACGTCGAAGGACGGATCGGCCGACGCCTCCGCGAGATAGACGAGCCGCACCGCGAGCGCCGCGGCGAAGACGAGAAGCGCGACGCGCGAGCGGCGCGCGAGGCGCGATGCGTCCGGAGCGGCTTTTCGAGCGCGCTTTCTGCTCATGACGGCGGCGGGGAATCGGGCATCCTGATAACGAAAATGCGCGCGGAGGCTCTGAACCCCCCGCGCGCGCGCCTACTTCTTCGCGAGTTTGCCGAGGCTGAAGAGAACGTAGAGAGCCGAGAGGCCGACGAGGATATACACGACTCTCGCGATCGCGGACATGCCTCCGAATATTTTCGCCACGAGGTCGACGTTAAAGGCGCCGACGAGCAGCCAGTTGAGGCCTCCGACGATGATGAGGATCAACGCAATCCAATCGATTACCGAGAGCTTTTTCATGCGTGATCACCTCCTTCAGGAGCCTTGTACGCGATGCCCCGAATTTTGACAAGAGAAATAATTCCGGTTTGCCCGCGCGTTTCGTATACTGGATCCGGCCGTCATCGGGAGGGAGCGGCGGATGATTCCCGGAAGGATACTCGAAAGCGCCTCGTTCAAGGATCTGTACCGGTTCATGCTCGAGAACCGGCTCTCCCGGAAAGCCCTCTTCTCTCTTCTCGGCAAGCGGCTCCGTCGGGAGCTCGTCGTCGAGAACGCGGAGAACCGGCCGAGGGGCGTTCAGGAGCTCAAGCACGCGTACACGATGGCGCTGCTTCACGGATTCGACCGCGCGATGACGCGCGGGCACGTCTCGAGGCGCGTGGCCGAGCGTCTGCTCGACACCGTCCTCGACCGGATCATCGCGAAGGAGGAGGAACGGGGCGTTTCGGGCAACGGACACCCCCTCATGCTCGTCGTCAGCCCGACCAACCGGTGCAATCTCCGCTGCGCGGGATGCTACGCCGCGGGCGAGGAAGCGGGCGTGGCGGATCTGCGGTTCGAGACGTTCGATCGCATCGTCGCCGAGAAACGCGCGCTCTGGGATTCGCATCTGACCGTCGTTTCGGGCGGGGAGCCGCTCCTGTGGCGCGACGGCGGACGCGGCCTTTTCGATCTCGCCCGGCGGCACCCGACGGAATTTTTCATGGTGTATACGAACGGAACGCTCATCTCGGAAGAGGTCGCGGACGTCATGGGAGAGCTCGGAAACGTCTCGCCGGCCGTGTCGCTGGAAGGGTTCGAGAAGGAGACCGACGAGCGCCGCGGAGCGGGCGCGTTCGGGAAGGCGCTCGCGGCCTTCGAGCGGCTGCGGCGGCGCGGCGTTCCCTTCGGCGTCTCCGTCACTCCGACGAGTCGGAATTGGGACGTCCTCACGAGCGACCGTTTCATCGATTTCTGCTTCGAGGAGCAGGGCGCCGTCTACGGATGGTCGTTTCAATACATGCCGATCGGCAGAGACCCCGATCTCGACCTCATGGTGACGCCCGAGCAGCGATTCGAGATGCTCGAGCGGACGAACAGACTCGTCCAGGAGAAGAAGGTGTTTTTCGCCGACTTCTGGAACAGCGGCGCCGCGAGCTACGGCTGCATCAGCGCGGGGCGCGCCGGCGGACATTTCTACATCGACTGGAACGGCGACGTCATGCCCTGCGTGTTCATCCCATACGCCGCCGGCAACATCTATTCGGTGTACGAGCGCGGCGGGAACCTCGACTCTCTTCTCGAAACCGCGTTCTTCCGAAAGCTGCGGGCCTGGCAGGACGAATACGGCTACGCCCGTCCCCCGGAAAACGTCGGAAACTGGCTCTGCCCGTGCCCGATCAGGGACAATTTCGATTTTCTGCGGCGGACGGCCGTCGAAACGGAAGCCCGGCCCGTGAACGACGCCGCCGCGCGGGCGCTCGCCGATCCTGTCCACTGCGCCCGCATGTCCGACTGCGCCGATCGCTACCGGCGGATGAGCGCGCGATTGTGGGATGAAGAATTCGCCGGCCCGCGTTAAAATTCCCCGGCGCATTATCGCAGAAGAAAATCAGATTAATCGGAATAATTCTTGACTTGTATTCCATTTTAATTATACTTCTGTTGCTTGTTAAGCACGCCCCAACCTGACGATGGGGGCAAGAAATAGCCGACGCCTCTCCATGCTGCAAGAGCGGGGGACCCTGTCGGCTATTCTATTATAAATTCAACGGTTAGAGGAATATTCATAAAGGTGCTTTATCGTTCCTGCTGCGCCGCGACCGGACCGAGTTCCGCTCCCCCGAGAGCTCTCACTCGCATGCCGCAGTTCGACCCGATGCGATTCTCGTCCAGCTCGCCGATACTGAGAATCGTATCGAACCCGGCTGCGCGGAAACACTCCGCCTGTTCTTCGGACGCGAATGGGTCGGCGGGATCGATGAGCCCGTCGAGTCCGGACCGAGCGGCGGCGGCGGTGGGGTTGATCGGCGTCAGCTTGACCGCGAAGTGCTCGCTGGAAAAACAATCGGCGAGCCGCGCGGGATCGAGCGGCAATCCTCGCGCCGGGGCGAAATTGAGGATCACCTTGCGGTCGCCCGGCGCGAAGAAACGAATGCCGTATTCCGCTACCCGGGAGAAAGACCAGACGGGCGCGGGTATCAAGCGGCGGCGCGCCGACTCGCATGTCGTATGGATCGAGAACTGCATCTGAAACCGCCCGCCGGGATACAACGCGTTCTTGATGTCGATCAATTCAGCGAAAAAACGATCCCTTCCCCTCGGAGCTATCGTCGAGATGCAAGGCACGAGCCCCGGGGCGTCGTACAGGGAGGGGAGCCGCCGCAAAACGGCGAGCACGTCATCGTTAAAAGCCGGGTCGCCTATGCGGGCGAACTGAATCTTAAATTTCGCCACGGGAACGACCCCGTCCGGGAAACGCCGGCGCACGAGAAAATCGATCTGCGCGAGGATTTCTCCGGTCGAGAGCTTTCCCCGATAGCCGCCCCCCGCGTCGCAGATGAGGCAGCGCACCGGACACCCCTTGAGCGTTGAAACGATGAGCACCCATTTCTCGTTGCGCGGCATCGGCGGCTGCACCGACTCCGCGCACTCGACGAGTCGGCCGTCGGCGAGTTCGAGGACGAACACTCGGGAGAGATCATCGTCGCCTCCTGCGTCGATGAAGCGCATCACGGACCATCCTCGAGGAACGAAACGGCGGCGGTCGCGGCGCTGATGCCGTCGCCGACGGCCATACCAGCTTGCCCGAGCGCTCCGTGCCGCGCATCGCCGGCGACTAGGAGACCGGGAAACAGATGGTCCTCCGCCGCCGGCGCGGCGCCCATCGATCCGAGAAGAGCGGCTGCTGTGCTCCGCCGTCCCACCGCGACGAGAACGGCGTCTATCTTCGATTCCTCCGTCCCCTCCGCCGCGCCGCGCAACCGAACCGCCGTCGGTGAAATCCCAACGCTTTCGCATACCGTCTCGAACAACACGCGAACGGCGGAGGAGCGGCACACCGCGTCGGCAAGCCGGCCTCGGGCTTTCAGTCGACTCGATCGAACGGCCATGGTTACCCTCGAGCCCGCGGCCGAGAGCGACAGAGCGTAATCGCACGCGGCCTCTCCTCCGCCCACAACGACGACTCTCCGGGGATTGGGATGCCTGCGGAGAAGGGATCGCACGTCGTAGAAAATCGCGCTGTCTTCGCACTCCCTCTCATTCGATATGCCGAGACGAACCGGCTCGGTGCCGCTCGCCAGTATAACGGCGCGTGCGCGCATCGTTCCCACATCGCCGTCGACGATATAATCGTCTCCTTCTCTCGCGATAGCCGTCACCTCGGCTCGATCGACTGCGAGACCGAAGCGCGAGAGATGGGCGCGCAGCCTTTCGGCGAGTTCCGGACCGCGGAGCGGTTTCTCGATCCCCGGGTAGTTCTCGACGCAAAAAGCGTTCTCGACGAGGCCGCCCGCCTCGCCGGTCCGGTCGATAATCAGAGGGGAGATCCCGAGCCGCAGACACTGCGCGGCGGCGGCCACGCCGGCCGGACCAGCTCCGACGACTATCACCCTCGCTCGCTTCATGGAAGCCGGCTCTCCCGCTCGTCCTTCGACCCTTGACCGCGCGGCAAGCATAGCATACGATCCCTCGTGAAGTCGCGGCCATAGTGCGCGGCCCTATATTGCGCGGCCGCCTCTTCGCGATCAACCGGGGAGCCTCTCGACTCGGCGCGCGAACCCGAGGCTGAGAACCCGGAGAGAATCCGGGGACCCGTCGAACCTGATCAGGTTAGAACCTGCGGAGGGAGGACGCATGAATCCCGACAAGCTTCCCGCGCTCGGCAAGATCCATCCGGAGTTCTTCGACCGCGTCATCTATCCCCGCCTCGGCGCAAGCGGCGCGGATATCGTGATCGGACCGCGGCACGGGGTCGATTACGGAGTGTTCCGCGCGGGCGACACGATGATCGCCCTTTCGACCGATCCGTTCTTCATCGTGCCGGCTTTCGGATTCGCCAAGGCGGCGTGGTTCGCCTTCCACATCGTCTTCTGCGACGTCGCCGTCTCGGGGCTNNATATCGAGGAGATGTGGATCGCCGTGCACGACGAGGCGTCGAAGTACGGCGTGAGCGTCGTCACGGGGCACACGGCGCGCTACACCGGGTGCAACTATCCGATGGTGGGAGGGGCGACGGCGATAGCGGTCGGCCCGGAGAGCGAGCTTCGGGGACCGCACCTGGTGAGGACCGGCGACAAGGTCGTCATCACCAAGGGGCCGGCGGTCGAGGCTACGGGGCTGCTGGCCGTTCTCTTCAAGGAGCGGTTCGTCGAGGCCGGCGGACCCGCCTTCCAGCGCGAGGCGGAAGCGATGTTTTATCAGATGAGCGTCCTCGACGATTGCGCGATCGCGCGACGGTTCGAGGGCGTGCGCGCCATGCACGACGCGACCGAGTGCGGCATCTGGGGCGGGCTCCACGAGATGGCGACGGCGGGAGGATACGGACTGCGCATCGAGAAGGACTCGATCCCCATGGCGCCCGCCGCTCGAAGGACCGCGGAGCTTTTCGGATTCGATCCGTACTGCGCCATCAGCGAGGGCACGCTCATCGCCGTCGTCGCCGAGCATGAAGCGGAAGGTCTCGTTCGAGCGCTCGGTGACGCGGGTATCGAGGGCGCCGTCTGCGGCGAGATCGTTCCGCGCGACCGCGGGCTGACCGTGACGAGCGGCGGCACGCCGGCGGTTCTCGAGCATCCGAAGATCGATCCCTACTGGGCGATCGCCGCGCGCCTTTCGACGTAACGAAGGGAAACGCCTCTCCGCCCGGAGTAGCGACGCGGAATCGATCGCCCGCCGGCCCGTCCGACCGGTTCGATCGCCTGAACGCCCCCATCCGGATCTTGGCCCGATCTATGCGAATAATATAATTCATGAACAGGTTGTTTTTCGTCGTCGTTGTCGCCGCCACGCAGATCGCGGCCGCCGCCCGCGCCGGGAACGAAGAATGGGCGGCCCTCAACAAGCGGATTGCGGCGCTGCGGGCGCGGGGCGAATACGCCGAGGCGCTGACCGTCGCGAAGCGGGCCCTGTCCGTCGCGGAAACCGACCACGGGCCGAACCATCCCGACGTCGCGAATTCGTTGCAAAGCGTCGCCATGCTCTACGAGGAGCAGGGACGATACGCGGACGCCGAGCCGCTCTGCAAGCGCTCCCTTTCGATATATGAACGGAGCTGCGATCCGGAACACCCGGCCGTGGCGACGGCGCTCAACAACCTCGCGGCCGTCTACTGTTCGCAGGGGAAGTACGCCGCCGCGGAGCCGCTCTGCGAGCGTTCCCTCGCGATCAGGAAAAAGACGCTCGATCCGAACCATCGCGACGTCGCGACCTCGCTCTACACTCTCGCTGAGATCCGCCGCGGTCAGGGACGGTACGACGAGGCGCAACCGCTCTATGAACGCTCCGTCGCCATCCGGGAAAAAGCCCTCCCGCCCGGTCACCGCGACCTGGCCAATTCGCTCGACGGGCTCGCCGAGATCCATTGCGCGCGGGGACGTTACGACGAGGCGCAGCCGTTCGGCGCGCGTTCGCTCGCCATGCGGGAAAAGACCCTTCCGCCCGGCCATCCCGATGTGGCCGCCTCGCTCGAAAGGCTCGCGGAGATCCGCGCCGCGCAGGGCAAGCATGCCGAGGCGGAGCCGCATTTCCGGCGCGCACTCGAGATCCGCCGACAGGAGCTCGGATCCGACCATCCCGACGTGGCGGCAATGCTCTGCAACCTGGCGGCGCTCTGCAAATCGCTGGACCGGCGCTCCGAAGCGGAAGCGCTCTACGAAAGCGCCGTCGCGATATACGAGAAGATCGCCGGACCGCCCGATCCCGGCCTGGCGACGGCACTCAACAACCTCGCCGTGCTCTACGCGTCGGCGGGGAGGTACGAGGCGGCCGAGCCGCTCTGCGCTCGCTCGCTTTCCATCAGGGAGAAGACGTTCGGCTCGACCCATCCCGAGGTCGCGAATTCGCTCCGCAACCTCGCCGCGCTCTACCGGTCCCAGGGCAAATACGAAGCGGCGGAGCCGGTGTGCAGGCGTCTCGTCGAGATCAGCGAGACGATCCACGGCCCCGAGCATCCCGAGGTAGCGGCGGCGCTCGAGAGCCTCGCCGCCCTGTACGAAAAGATCGACCAGCAGGAAAAGGCCGTCGCCTGCGCGGGGCGCGCGGCGCTCATCAAGGCGAAGATTCGATAATCGCGGGCCCGCCCCCGCAATCACACCTCCCGCGATCCCCCGCAATCTGGTAAAATACCCCGACCGCGCTCGACCCCAGGGTTCGGGCGCGCCGGTCGCCAGCGACAACCGGCGTCTTCAGGGACGCCCCACCACGGGAGGACATTCGTATGCGCGGATGGATCGTCGCCGTATGCTCGGCGCTCGTCTCGCTTGCCGTTCCGACGGTCGCCTCGGCCTTCTCGGGAGCGCCGGCCCCGGCTCTCAAATCCCCCGCCGAATACCTCGGCTTCGAGATCGGCGCCGATCGCGCGCTGGCCGATTACGAGGAGACACGAGGCTACTTCGAGCTTCTCGACGAGGCCTCGCCGTGGGTGCAGGTGAAGAGGATCGGCACGACGACGCTCGGGCGGCCGATGATCGCGGTCGTTCTTTCGACGCCGGAAAACCTCGAGCGGCTCGACCGCTACGTGGAGATCTCCCGCCGCCTCGCCGATCCGCGCTCGCTCTCCCCCGCCGAGGCCGCTGCGTTCATCGGCGAGGGCAGGATCATCACGATGATAACGACGAGCCTCCACGCGACCGAGGTCGGCGCCACGCAGATGGCGCTCGAGCTCGCCTACGACGTCGCGGCCGGCCGGAGCGAGAGCCTCGCGAAGGCCCTCGAGGAGACGATCCTCTACGTCGTCCCGATGAACCCCGACGGCCAGCAGATGGTCGTCGACTGGTACGAAAAATGGATCGGCACCGAGTACGAGGGCGGATCGATGCCGTGGCTCTATCACCACTACGCGGGCCACGACAACAACCGCGATTGGTTCATGCTGAACCTCGCGGAGACCCGCGCCGGCTTCGACCTCTTCTTCAAGAGCGCCGTGCCGCAGGCCGTGCTCGACATGCACCAGATGTGGAGCTCGGGCGCGCGGCTCTTTCTGCCCCCCTACTATCCGCCGGCCAACGAGAACGTCGATCCGATCCTCTACCGCGCGATGAACCTCGTCGGCTCGTCGATGCAGCTCGCCTGCGAGGAGCGCGGCCTCTCCGGCGTCATCTCGAACGCCTACTTCGACGCCTACTGGGAGGGATCCTCGAACTCGGTCGTCTGGTGGCACAACCAAATCGGCATCCTGAGCGAAGCCGCGAGCGTCGCCGTCGCGAGCCCCATCTACATCGAGCCGGGCGAGCTCCGCGGAAGCGAGGCGGGCTTCCCGCGCTACGAGATGATGATCAATTTCCCGAATCCGTGGCCGGGCGGATGGTGGCGGCTCCGGGACGTCGTCGACTACGACCGCGCCGCGGCGGACGCGTTCATCGTGTGCTGCGCGCGAAACCGCGAGCGGTTCCTCGAGAACTTCTACCGAATGGGGCTGCGCGCGGTCGAGCTCGGCGCGACGGAGAAGCCGTTCGCGTACGTCATGCCGGCGCCGCAGCGCGATCCGGTGACGGCGGCCCGTCTCGCGGAAGCGCTCATGCTCGGCGGCGTCGAGGTCCATCGCGCGACCGAGGATTTCATGAGCGGGGACCGGCGGTATCGCGCGGGGTCGTTCGTCGTGCGGCTCGACCAGCCCTTCGGCCGCTACGCGAAGGATCTGCTCGAGGTGCAGAAATACCCCGACACGCGCGCGAGCGCGAACGCGCCCATCGAGAAACCGTACGACGTCACCGGATGGACGATGCCCCTCCAGATGGGGGTTTCCTGCGACGAAATCGCCGAGCCGTTCGAGGCGGCGCTCGAGCTCCTCGCGGAGTTCCCCTATCCCGCGGGCCGCGCCGCGGCTGGCGCGTGGGGCGCGGCGCTCCGTCCCGAGATCAACGCGTCGTATCGCGCGGTGAACGAGCTCCTCGGGCAGGGATTCGCCGTTCGCCGTCTCGACGAGGCGGCCGGGACGCTCCCCGCCGGAACATTCGTCGTGCCCACCGGCGCGAAGCTCGCCCCGGCCGCGGCCGATATCGCCGCGCGGCTCCACGTCGAATTCATTCCGCTCGAAAGCGAGCCCTCCGTCGCGGCGCACGAGATCCGCGCCGCGAAGACCGCCCTCTTCAAACCGTGGGTGGCGAGCATGGACGAGGGGTGGACGAGACTGCTCTTCGATTCGTTCGACGTCCCGTACCACAACGTCACGAACGAGGACGTGAAGAAGAACGCGATCAAGGATTTCGACCTCCTCGTCATTCCGAACGTCCGGCCCGGCGTCATCAAGAATGGAAAGAGCGACGATCCGGAGAGCGCGCGCTGGCAGAGGCCTCTGCCGCCCGAGTACGCGGGCGGCATCGACACGCAGGGCGTCGAGAACGTCAAGGCGTTCGTCGAAGGCGGCGGCACGCTCGTCTGTTTCGGCAACTCGTGCGGCTTCGCGATCGAGGCGCTCGAGCTCCCGGTGCGAAACGTTCTCGACAAGGTGTCGAGCGACAAATTCTACTGCCCGGGATCGATTCTCAAGATCTCATTCAGGCGGAACCACCCCATCACCTACGGGATGCCCGAGGAGGGACATCTGTTTTTCTCGAACAGCCCGGTCTTCGCGACCTCGGTGCCGTTCGGCAAGTACGACCGCGCGGTGCTCGCGAGCTTCACCGACAAAGAACCCCTCGCGAGCGGGTATCTCCTCGGCGGCGAGCTTCTCTACCGCAACGCCGCGCTCGTCGAGTATACGGTCGGGAAGGGCCGGGTCGTGCTCTTCGGCTTCAACCCGCAGCACCGGTGCCAGACGGCGGGAACGTACAAGCTCCTGCTGAACGCAGTGCTCGAAGCAAGGAGACATTCATGAGCAAAGCGATCTCGATCGGCATCCTGTCGCTCCTCGCGTGTTTCGCCGGATCCTCCCCGGCCGGATCCTGCACGAACCTCATCGTGACGAAGGGGGCCTCGGCGGACGGCTCCGTGATGATCACCTATACGTGCGACGGGGAGTTTCATCCTCGCCTGCGGTACGAGCCGGCCGCCGATCACGGGCCCGACGAAACGATCGAGATCCGCGATTGGAGCGGCAAGGTCAAGGGTACGATCAAGCAGGCGCCGCACACCTACGCCGTCGTCGATCTCATGAACGAGCATCAGCTCGTCATCGGCGAGACGACCTTCACGGGCCGCGAGGAGCTCAGGAATCCGGATGGGGTGCTGCACTACTGGTGGCTCATGCGGCTCGCGCTCCAGCGCGCGAGAACGGCCCGCGAGGCGGTCGAGGTCATAGCGGCCCTCGTCGAGGAGTACGGGTACGCGAGCGAGGGAGAGTCGATATCGATCGGGGATCCGAACGAGGCGTGGCTCATGGAGATCATAGGCCCCGGGCCGGGCGGCACGGGGGCCCACTGGGTCGCCCTGAGAATCCCCGACGGCTGCGTGTGCGCGCACGCCAACAAGGCGCGGATCGGCGCGTTCCCACTGAACGACAAGAAGAACTGTCTCTACTCCCCCCGCGTCATCGATTTCGCGATCGAGAAGGGGTACTACGACCCCTCCTCGGGCGAGCCGTTCGATTTCAGCGAAGCGTACTGCCCCGCCGACATGCAGAAGCTCCGCTACACCGAGACGAGGGTATGGAGCATCTTTCGTCGCGTCGCGCCGTCGCGGGAATGGCCCGCGGACTACCACCGGGGCGTCGCGGGCGCGAAGCCGTATCCGCTCTGGATCAAGCCCGACGCCAAACTCACCCGCGTGGACGTCTTCCGCCTCATGCGGGATCACTACGAGGGAACCGACTACGACATGACGAAAGGGGTCGACGCCGGGCCGTTCGGATCGCCGAACCGCTGGCGCCCGATGACGTGGCGGGTCGACGGCGACGATTACACGTGGGAGCGGCCCATTTCGACGCAGCAGACCGGCTTCTCGTTCGTGTCTCAGTCCCGCTCCTGGCTCCCCGATCCGATCGGCGGCGTGCTCTGGTACGGCGTCGACGACACCTATTTCACCTGCTACGTTCCGCTCTACTGCGGCATACGCGCCGTGCCGCGATCGTACTCGAGCGGAAACCTCAGGGAGTTCTCGTGGGATTCGGCGTGGTGGGTGTTCAACTTCGTCGCGAACTTCGCGAACCTCAAGTACTCGTACATGAAAGAGGATATCCAAGCGGTCCAAAGCGAGCTCGAAGCGGGGTTCGACGCCCTGCAGCCCGTGGTCGAAAAAACGGCGCTCGCGCTCCACGACCGGGACCGGGCGCTCATGACGGAGTATCTCACGGATTACTCGACGAGCCGGGCCGAAACCGTCGTGAGGCGATACCGCGAGCTCGGGGAAAACCTCATCCGGAAGTACAACGACGGCTATGTGATCGATCCGGAGGGCCGCGAGAAGGAGGTCGGCTATCCCGAATCGTGGTATCGGGAGGTCGTCCGCGCGCGGCCGGAGCGGTTCCGGATCGAGACGGCGGATTCGCTGAAGACCGTGCTGCCGTATTGAGCGCGCGGCGGGGCGGCTCTCCCGCTCAATCCTCGGCGCCGGCTTCCGCGTCCAGATCCTTCAAGCGCCGGTCGAGCACGGCCTTCATTTCGGCGTGCTCGCCGCTCGCGGTTTCGAGCTCCGCGAAGCACGTCTCGATTTCGCCCTGCGCGCGGTGGATCTCGATCGAAATTTCCGCTATTGCGGCGCTGTCGCAGGCGAGCGAGGCGGCCTCGAGCCCCGCGTAGAGACGTTCGAGCGACGCTTCGGCCGCGGCGATCCGGCCCTCGAGACCGGCGATCCGTTTCTCGAGCGGCCGCAGCGCCTCCGCCCGCTCGCGCACGAGCCCGGCACGAAGCCTCCGCGCTTCCTTCCTGTCCGCGCGCCGGCGCGCGGGCGTTTCCTCGCCCGCGCTTTCGCCGCGATCCCGCTCCTCGTCCCATCCCCGGTCCTCGAGAAACCGCTGGTAGCTCCCCTCGAACACGCTCGCTCCCCCGCTCTGAAAGACGACGAGCCGCTCCGCGAGACCGTGCAGCAGCATCTCGCTGTGCGTCACCATAACGACGGCCCCCTCGAAGGCGTCGATCGCCTCGAGCAACGCGTCGCAGGATTCCATGTCGAGGTGGTTCGTCGGCTCGTCGAGGAGCAGCAGGTTCACGGGCGTCGCGATGATCGTGCCGAGCAGCACGCGGTTCTTCTCGCCTCCGGAGAGCACTTTGATCTTCTTCAGGGCGGCGTCCCCCTCGAACATCATCATGCCGCAGATGTTGCGCGCCTGCTGCTGATCGATCGCGGGGTCCGCGTGGTAGATCTCGTCGAGTACCGTCCGTTCTTCGTCGAGCGTCCCGACGTTCGCCTGCGCGTAATATCCGACTGCGGCGGTGGCGTTGCGGGCGATCTCCCCCGAGAGCGGCGCGAGCTCTCCGGCGAGCGCGCGCAGGAGCGTCGTCTTTCCCTTGCCGTTCGGCCCGACGACGCAGAGCCTGTCGTAGGGCCCGACCGAGAACGAGAGGTCCGAAAAGAGCGGATTCACCGGCTCGTACGCGAACGAAATCCCCCGCGCGTGCATGACGGGTTTGCCGTTAAACGGCTTCGACCGGAAGGAGAAATCGAGGTTTTTCTCCTGCTCGAGCTTCTCGAGCTTTTCGTGCCGCTCGAGGGCCTTGATCCTCGATTGAACGCGCCTCGCGAGCGGCGCCTTCGCCCGGAAGCGGCGGATGAAGATCTCCGCCTGCTTCCGCTTTTTCTCGTCGCTGACGCGGGTCCGCTCGTAGGTCTCCTCGTCCGTCGCGAGCCGCGCGTAGAGCTTCCCGGTGTCCCCCGCTATCTTGCGGAAGCTCTTCCGGTGGATCCCGACCACGTGGGTGGCCACCGTGTCCATGAAGCCCCGATCGTGCGTGATGAGCATGAGCTCGCCACGCCAGCTTCGAAGATGCTGGGCGAGCCATCGAATGGAGGTGATGTCGAGGTAGTTGTTCGGTTCGTCGAGCAGAAGGAGGTCGACTTCCCGGACGAGCGTTTTCGCGAGATTGAGCCGCACCTGAAAACCGCCCGAGAGCTCCGACGGGCTCTTTTCGAAATCGCGCTCGCTGAAACCGAGTCCGGCGAGGATCTTCTCCACCTTCCAGCGATGTTCTCGCTCGGCCTCGGGGAGCCCGCGACACCCCTCGAGCAGCACCGTCTCCGCGGCGAAGTCCGGCTCCTGCGTGACGTAGCCGATCGAGTAGTTCCGCGGAAGAGCGATCGAGCCTGAATCGGGCTCTTCCTCCCCGGCGATGAGGCGGAACAGGGTCGTCTTGCCCGAGCCGTTTCGGCCGACGAGACCCACTCGCTCGCCCGAGCCGATCGTGCAGCTCGCGTTCCGGAAAAGCTCCTGCCCGCCGTAGCTCTTCGATATGCCGTCGACGACTATCATCCCGCTCCGTCGCTGTGCGTGACTCCGCCTTCCGCGTCCGTGAAATATAGCCTGTCCCGGCCCTCGATTCAACGTCGGGCGCGGGTATCGCGAGAATAGTTCGTGTGGCGTAAACGGCGGATGGAGGCTATCATGATGGCGCCGGACCTGCCGGCGTTCGATCGGTTCCGTCCGGCCCGGCGGGCGGCATGCGCGCCGAGCGAGCGTCGGCCGCGTCCCGGGGAGGATTCGCTTTGAAACGGAATGTGTCCGCGATTCTCGCCGCCTCGACGCTTCTGTGTGCGGCGGCGTCCCACTGCGCCGAGACCTTCGCGCGCTTCTCCTTCGATCAGCGCTACCTCGCCATACCCGGCCGGTACACGAAGGACCGCTGCTTCGTGAAGCGCGGAGGCGAATGGCACTGTTTCATGATCGCCGGGAACGATTCGGCGATGGATTGGCGGGTGCCCGGGAACGAAGTCTCGTTCGCCCACGCCTCAACGAGGGACTTCCGTCACTGGACGATGCATCCGGACGTCCTCGGCATCGGCACCGGAGCGTGGGACGAGAGAAACATCTGGGCCCCCGATATCGTTCCGTGGGGGGACGGCTACCGCATGTACTACACGGGTGTCGATTCGAGCGTCGCCCAGCGCATGGGGATGGCGGAGAGCTCGAATCTCTTCGAATGGATCGCCTATCCATCGAATCCGATCTATCGCCCCGATACCGCTCTCTTCGACTGGGGCGAGGGCCGCTGGTCCAACTGCCGGGACCCCGACGTCTTCCGCTTCTCCGACACGCTGCACGTCCTGCTTACCGCGACGACACGGGACGGCCTCGGCGCCGTGGACCATGCGGTTTCGACCGACGGCGTCGCGTGGATCGACCGGGGCCCGCTCTTCGTGAACGATTCGTGGCCCGTGCTCGAATCCGTGCAGCTCGTCGAGCGGGAGGGACGCTGGTACCTCTTCTTCAACGAGCACGGCGTGCTCGGGATCTCCGTCGTGCGCGCGGAATCGATGTACGGCCCGTGGCGCAAGGAGACGCGGACGGTCGTCGCGCTCGGACAGGCACAGGAGATCTTCGGCGATCTTCCGAACACCCTCATCGCCCGCCACAAGAGCTACCTCGCCGGCGGCGTCTATCGGAACGTCATGAAGATCGACTCCCTCTTTTGGGACGACGACGGCGACCCGCACATCGGCGAGGACGCCGCGTTTTTCGAGGAATGGTCGCCCGTGGACCTCGACGACCCGGACCCGGGCTTCGGGGAAACGGGCGGCGCGATATTCTCGACCGACTCCGCGTTCGCCTACCAGCCGACCTTCGGCGAGAATCCGTCCTTCCGCGGAGAGCCCGTGACCGTCGGGGTCGTCGGGAACTCATGGATCGGAACGCGCGAGCGTTACCGGGGACCGCTCACGCCCACGGAGGAGGGCGGGCTCGTCGGCGACGGGGCCGTCGGCGGGGTTCGAAGCAGGGATTTCCGCATGGCAGGCACGGAGATTTCGTTTCTCATCGGCGGCACGGAGGATCCCGCGAGGATATTTCTCGCGCTCTGCGATTCGCGCAGCCACGAGATCATCATGAGAGAAACGGGGACAGGTTCCGAAGCGCTCGAGCCGCGCCTATGGAGAACCGACTCCCTCTACGGCAGGGAGGTGTATCTCAAGATCGTCGACGCCTCGCCCGACGGGCACCTCAACCTCGACGAGATCGCCGAACGCGTAGCGCCTCAACCGGTCGCCGACCTTCCGTTCCCCGGTTTCCTCTTCCCTCCCTATCCGAATCCGTTCAACGCCGCCTCGACCGTCGTTCTCAGGCTGGACAGGGATTCGCGCGTCGGCGCCGACGTCTGCGGGGCGGCGGGCAACCGGATCCGAACCGTATTTTCGGGATCGCTGCGGACGGGGTTCAGGCGTTTCCAATGGGACGGCACGGACGACAGCGGGCGGGCCGCCGCGTCCGGCGTCTATTTCTTCCGCGTCGAGGCGGATGGGCGGGTTCGATCCCGAAAATTCGTGCTCGTGCGGTAGGGCCGCCCACGGAGCGACGGGCGTCCCCGGCGAGTCTCCATCCGTCACCGGGCCGCGAGGTGCGCGGTCGAGAAGGCCGCCTGCAGGTTGTACCCGCCGGTCGTTCCGTCGACATCGATTATCTCACCGCAGAAAAAGAGCCCCTTCACCTTCTTCGACTCCATCGTCCGCGGATCGATCTCCCTGAGATCGATCCCGCCGCGGGTCACGACGGCTTCCGCGATCGGCCGCGGCCGTTTCACCGTGAGGCGGAAATCCTTGAAAAGGTCCGCGAGCTTCTTCCTCTCGACGGAGGTGATCTGGCTGCATTTTCTGTCGCCGGGTATCCCGCTCGTTTCGACGAAGACCGGGATAAGCGCCCGCGGGAGAAGCCCCTTCATGACCGTGCGGAGCGCTTTGGCGCCGGAAGCGGCGAACTCGCGGACGAGTCTCGCCTCGAGCTTCGCTTCGTCGAGAGCGGGTTTGAGATCGATCGAGAGCTCGATCCGAGCCTTGCGCTCGTGTTGCTCGACGACGGCGCCGCTGACCCGGAGGATGATGGGGCCCGACACGCCGAAATGCGTAAAGAGCATGTCGCCGAACTCGGAGGCTATCTTTTTTCCTCCGGCGAACGCCGTCACCCTGACGTTCTCGAGGGAGAGCCCCTGCAGCTCTTTCGGGAACCGCTCGATCGTTTCGAGGGGAACGAGCGCCGGGCGCGGGGGAACGATCGTGTGGCCGAGCGCCGCGGCCATGGAGTATCCGTCGCCCGTCGAGCCCGTCGCGGGATACGAGAGACCGCCGGTCGCGAGTATGACCTTCGGCGCCGGAATGAGGCTCCCGTCGTTCGCCATGCGCACGCCCGCCACCGCGCCGGAGGCGCGATCGATCGCGATCTCCCGCACGCGGGCGTAGAGCCTCACCGACACCGCGTGCTCTTTCATGTACGCGGCGAGCGCCTTCACGACGCCCGAGGAGCCGCCGGACGACGGGAAAATCCTCCCGCCCCGCTCCTCGGTCGTGGCGACCCCGCGGGCGTCGAAAAACGCCACGAGGTCGTCGTTCGAAAACTCCGTGAACGCGCGGTAGAGAAATTTGCCGTTTTTGCCGAAGCTTTCGATGAACGCGGTCGTCTCGTCGGTATTGGTCAGGTTGCACCGGCCCTTGCCGGTGATGGCGAGCTTCCTGCCGAGCCGGTCGTTTCGTTCGAGCAGCAGGACGCGCGCGCCGCCCTCGGCCGCGCGTCCCGCCGCGAACATTCCAGATGCGCCGCCGCCTATTACGATCACGTCGTACGACGTGCCGGACCGGATCATGGAGCGGACCTCGGCTCCCTAGTCGAAGATGTGCTCGGTGTTCTGATACGCGGTGTGAACCTTGTCCACCGCCGCGAGTATCTGCTCCTTGGCGTTCCCCTTGGCGGTCTCGACGAGCTCGAGCGTCGCAGCATCGAGCGCCTCGACCGCGGCCTTGAAATCCGCCTGCCGCTCCGCGAGCCGTTTCGGAAGCTCCGCCGCCTTGAGGGCCGGGAGCTTTTCGGCCATCGCCGCCGCGACGGCGCGGATCTTCTCGAGATCGTAGTCGGGCGCATAGTAATGGAAGAGCTTGTAGAGCTCCTGATGGTAGGCGTCGAGCTCCTTGACGAGGGGGCGGATCGTCCGCACGAGCTGCTCGTAATAGGCGTGAAACGCCTCGACCTGCTTCAGCATCTCGTCCCCGTCGTCGGCCGCGGCCGCGGCGTGGAGCTGCTGCAGCGTCGATTTCAGGCTCGCCTTCTTCTCGTCCCACGCCGCCTGCTTCTCGCGAAGAATCCCCGGCAGCGCCGCTGCGTCGAGCTTCGCCGTGAGCGTGTCCATCCGAGGCAGGAGCTCCTTGATCATCGCGAGGTTCTTGTCGGGATACGCGTCGTGCCAGAGCGGATAGACGACGCCGTGCAGATCGCGCAGCGCGGGCACCGACGCCGTTATTTCCGCCTGCGTGAACTCGTGAGCCGCCTCGGCTTTCTGCGCGGCCGGCTTCTGCTCGTCGGCCTTCTGGCACGCCCCGACGACCGGCATCGTGAGGATCGCGAGACCGGCGACGAGGGGATATACGAACCGTTTCATCCGAACCTCCTTATTAAATGTTTCCAATCGGCTCCTGCGACGACACACATACTATACACCCGACAGCCGACGTTTTCGCGATGCAATTATTTCGCGCGGATGAGTGTCAGAGCGCCTCCACGCGCTCGCGCAGGTCGCGGGCGATCCGTTCGGGCGAATCGTGCGGCGAATAGCGGACCGGTTCTCCGGCGAACACCGATATCTCCCCCGGCCGCGCGCGGCGACTTTTCGCCCGCTTGAGCTCCCACAGGCCGTCGATGCGCAGGGGGATCACCGGCGCGAGAAGCTGCGACACGAGAAGCCCCGTGCCGGGCATGAAGGGACCGATCGCGCCGTCCGTCGTGTACTTTCCTTCCGGGAACACGAGTATGTTGTATCCCCGGTCCATGAGGCGGCCGGCGAACTCGAAGCTCCGCCGGAATCCGCTCTTTCGAGGCATCGAAAACACGTTGAAACACAGGACGACGAGAACGTACTGGAGCACGTTGAACATGCGTCCGAGCGGCCCCGTTCCGGCCGGCGGACGGCGCTTCCCGCGAAGTATCTCTCCGTCCATGGCGATCGCCGTGCGCCCTCTCATTCTCCGCGGAAGCGCCGCGAGAACGAGAGCGTGGTCGACGGCCGTGACGTGATTGCAGACCAAAACGAGCGGCTCGCGGACGTCCCCGAGACGCTCCGCGCCGCTCGTGCTCTGACGGCCGAGAAGCCGCGCCGCCGGCATGGCGAGAAGATGGAGAATCGCGAGCCGGAGCCAGCTCGCGGGCGCGCGCTGCTGCCAACGCGGATAGGGATACGGCGCCGCCCGCCCGGCGCTCCCCGCCCGCACGAGATTTCCGAGCTCGCCGAGCGTCGTCGTCTCGGTGAGCGCCGCCTCGTCGAGCTCGATCTCGTAGCGGTCCTCGACGGCGTCGAGCAGCTCGACGCGACCGAGAGAGTCGAGCTTGAGATCGAGGCCGAGTCTCGCCGACGGATCGACCGTGCGGTCCGCCGACGCGCCGATGCGCGAGACGATATCGCCGATCTCGCCGGAGGCCGCCGGGCTCTCCCCATGACGGAGCCCGCTCCGCTCGGCGGCGAGCGCCCTTTCCGCGACGAGCCTTCGCAGCACCTTTCGCGTGGATGTCCGCGGAAAATCCTCGTCCGGCCAGACGAACCAGCGCCGGATGCGCTGGTGCGGGGCGAGCGTTCGGTTGACGCGATCGACGAGAGCCGAGACGTCCGTCTCGCGCCGCCGCAGAACGAGCGCGGCGAGCGGCTCGGAACCCCCGGCTGTCTCGACCGCCACGACCGATGAGACCTTTACCTCGGGCTCGCGATCGAACGCCTGCTCGATATCCCCGGGATAGATCTTCATCCCCGCGCCGCTGACGATGACCTCTTTCGTGCGGCCCTTGAAATAGAGGTTTCCCTTCTCGTCCATCTCCCCCACGTCGCCGGTGCGGAAATACCCGTCCTCCGTTCTCGCCCATTCGCCCGCGTCCTTCCAGTAGCCGGGCGAGACGTTGTCTCCGCGAACGAGGATCTCGCCGTCGGGGGCGAGCTTCACCGCCTGGCCGGGCATCGCCCTGCCGATCGAGCCGCGGGCCAATTTGAAGGGATGGTTGACGCTGACGAGAGAGGCGGTCTCCGTCATGCCGTAGCCCTGAATGACCGCGAAGCCGAGCCGGTCCCAGAACTCTTCCGTCTCGGGAGAGAGCGCGGCGCCGCCCGATATGAACGCCCAGAACTTCCAGCCGAACCGCGAATGGATCGCGCGGAAGATCCACCAGCGCCGAATCGGATGGCGCCCGCGCCCGGCCTCGAACGTCCTGCGGAAGGCGTCGATCCCGCCGCTCGTCTCGTAATCGCCGAGGATCCGCTCGCGCAGCGTGTCGAGCATGCGGGGCACGGCGACGAGAACCGAGATCCTCTCCGCCTTGATCGTCTCGATGACGCGGGAAGGGCCGAGCGCCTTTTGGAAAAACACCTCTCCCCCGAGCATCGGCGGCACGAACACCCCCATGATCTGGCCGAAGACGTGGCTCAGGGGCACGAGGCACAAGAACCGGAGCGGATGAACGATCCGCTCGAGGATGAGAAAACGTTTGATCTCCCGCTCGAGCGGCTCGAGGTTCGAGAGTAGGTTGCGATGCGTGACACGCACGCCCTTCGGCTCGGCCGTCGTGCCCGAGGTGAACACGATCTCGAAGGTGCCGTCCGGCGAGATGTCTCCGGCGGGGCGAGGCTCGGCGGGATGGCCGGAAATCAGCGATGCGAGCTCGTCAAGCCGGACGACGGGGCACGGGAGAGCGGGCGCGCCGCCGGTTTCGGGCTCGACGACGGCGAGCGAGGGCGCGACCTGCGCGGCGACCCGCGAGACGAATCCGGGTTCGCTCCGCGCGTCGAGCGGCACGACGATCGCGCCGCGGACGACGCACCCCCAAAAGACTGCCGCCCAATCCGCCCCGTTTTCCCCTTGGAGGAGGACGCGGTCCCCGGCGCCGACCCCGCGCTCCTCGAGCTCCCGCGAGAATCGAAACGCGCTCCGCGCGGCCTCGGCGTACGACGTGCGGACGCTCCGCAGCCCGCGCCGGTGCACGAACGCCGTTCCGCCGCCGCGGGTGAGAAAGCCGTCGACATAGCTCCCGAGAGTGGCGCGCATCGCTTGGATGATACAGGAGTCGCGCTCCCGCGGCAAGGAGGCCGACCGCGACCGCGCCGCGCGCGAGGGCGTGTCATGTATCTAGAAATTCCGGCGGGCCGCGTAGGTGAAGTGAAAAAAGTACTTTCTCCACGACTCTTCGGTCGAACCGTACTCGTTCGCCCCGAGGAAGTAATCCACGAGCGCTTCGCGCATCCGGGCGATTTCGCGCAGGTGGGTGCGTTTCAGCGGGTGGTCGAGACTGAGATCGACGAGCTCGAGTGCGCGCTCGAACGCCCGGCGGCTGTATTCGGCGTTGTTCTTCGCCCGCCACGAGAGAGCACGCTCGACCTCGCCGCCGATGTGCGCCATGCGTTCGAGGAGCGCCATCTCCTTCCACCGCCCGGCCGCGAGATCCCGATGCTCCGCGCTCACCGCCGCACCTTCTTCGCAACGATCTCGAGAATCCGCCCGCGTATGCGCTCGTCTTCGACGCCGCGGCTCATATTCCCCTGCGACGGGCGCATATTGATCATCGAATCGAACTCGACGAAATCGTCGCCCGTCATCGCCGGATACAGATTGATCCCCCAGAGGCTCTGCTGCCGCGACCCGTCGTCGATGAGCAGGGCCTCCAGATCCGAATGAAGCTCTCCGTCGACGGCAAGCAGCTCCCGGTCGACATCGACGACGGCCTTCACCATGTTCCCGAACGTCGCGGCGGCCATGCGTTCGAGGTCCGCGATCTCCATGCTCCGCGAGATTATTTCCACTGCGAGAAATCCTCCCTCGGCGACCGAACGAATCCGCTCGATTATAGGCGAACAAGACGCCGCCGCAAGCTGTTTTATCGATGCCCGCGAGAGCGGCTGATGGTTCAAACGCCAACGGCTGCGGGTTTCGGCGCGCCGCCGGGGCGGCGGATCGTCTCGGGGGCGTTGGCCTTCTCGACGGCCTGCTCGTAGCTGACCGTCTTCGCCGCGACGAGCTCGTTCAGATGATCCTCGAGCATCTGCATGCCGTACCGCTTGCCCGTCTGGATCGTCGAGGCGAGCTGAGCCATTTTGTTCTCGCGAATCATGGCGCGCACGGCGTCCGTGGCGACGAGAATTTCGAGCGCGGCGATACGCCCGCCCGCGATCTTCGGAACGAGCGTCTGGGCGACGATCCCCTGAAGCGTGCCGGCGAGCTGCATCCTGATCTGGGTCTGCTGCTCCGGCGGAAACACGTTCACGATGCGGTCGATCGTTTTCATCGCGCTCGTCGTATGCAGCGTTCCGAGCACGAGGTGGCCGGTCTCGGCGGCCGTCACGGCGAGAGCGATCGTCTCGAGATCGCGCAGCTCTCCGATGAGGATGACGTCGGGGTCCTGCCTCAGGGCGCGGCGCAGGGCTTCGTTGAAATTCGGCGTATCCGCGCCGACCTCGCGCTGGTTGATGTAGCATTTGTTGTCGCGGTGCAGGAACTCTATCGGGTCCTCCATCGTGAGGATATGGCCCTGCATGCTCGCGTTGATGAGATCGATCATCGCGGCCAGCGTCGTCGATTTGCCGCTCCCCGTCGGCCCCGTGACGAGAACGAGGCCGCGCGGCCTCGACGCGAGCGTCTTGCAGACCTCGGGAAGACCGAGGTCGTCGAAGGTCGGGATCTTCGCGGGGATGTACCGCAGGACGAGGGATATCGATCCGCGCTGCCGCATGACGTTCACGCGGAAACGCGCGACGCCGGCGATGGAGTAGGAGCAGTCGAGATCGCCTCTCGCCTCGAACGCGTTCCATTGCTCCTCGTCGAGGAGCGATCGCGCGATCGCTTCCGTATCCTCCGGCCTGAGACGACCGTCTCCCTTCGGACGGAGCTGCCCCGATACGCGCACGCCGGGCGGCATCCCGACCTTGAGGTGGGCGTCGCTGCCGCCGCACTCGATCATCTGTTTCAGGAAATCGTCGATATGCATCCAGAAAACCCGCTTTCTGGATACGCGCTCGGAGGAATTCGGGGGCAAGATACGTGCCGGATCGCGCGGCGAACCGCTGAGGCGCCTCGCCGCGCGACGAATCGAACCGATCGGCAATCTCGAGCTCCCGAACTCAGAAACGATATGGCACGGAGGCCCGTGCGGAAGCGGCTATTTTTTCGCCGGATTCAGATCGTCGACGTCCAGTTTCTCGATCTCCCCCTTATAGTAATCGATCTCGGCGGGGAACTTCTTCATGAGGCCTCCGACCATCGAGGGCCACGCCGAGCCGCGGTAGGTGTTATAACCCCTGATCGCGACCACCCAATCGTCGAGGGCGGTCTTGATCTCATTGACGGAGACCTCCATATTGCGCATGTTCTCCCGCGACGTTTCGGCGGCCCGCAGCTGCGGGTACGCCTCGACCTGGATCCTGAACGCCATGGCCGCGCGGACGACGTCCGTCCCCGCTTTCGTGAGATCCTCGGTTCCCTTGCCCTCGGCCGCCGCCGCTTCGAACGCCTCCCGCGCCGCGTCGTAGCCGCTGCGCGCCTCCGTCACGGCCTTGAACGTCTCCGACTCGTGCTCCATGTATTGATTCGCGATCTCCCAGACGCCCTTGATCTTTTCCGTGCAGGTGTTGAGGGCCGCGGAATAATGCGATTTCGCGCCTTCGACCGCCTGATAGCCGCTGTTGAGCTTGTTCCACACCCCGACGATCGACGACACGAGAGCTATCGCGACGATCACGAGGACGACCACGAGCACGAGGATGCCCGCCGACGATCTTTTCATGCCGGCTCCTTTCTCCGCTATTCCGATCCGCCGTAGATCTTTCTCAATACTCCGTCCGTCCCGGCTATCAACACCGAGACGCCCCTGTCGAAGTTGCCGAAATTGAAATACTCGACCGCCTCGTCGACGATGGGGCCGTAATCGGCCGACGAGAAGCGGGGGAGTCCCCTTCCGACCGACACGGTCAGCTTGTCGCGGGCGTCGGGGCGCACGAGCCACACGAGCCCCCGGTTGCCGCCCTCGGCGGCGAACCCCTTCCTGCCGAGACCGAGCCGGCGTCCGTAATGAGTCGCCCATTCCTCGGGATGCGCGACGCCGGCGATGAGCACGACGACCACCTCGGCTATCCCTTCCGCTTTGAGCCGCTCCAATGTCGCGTCGCCGGAGGCGATCGTCGAATCGGACAGCACGGCCGCCCTGTCGATCACCCATGAGGTTTCGAGCGGCGGGAAATCGGGATCTCCTTTCGGCACGGAATCGTTTTTGTCGTAGCGGTCGCCGCCCCCCGTGCACGCCGCGAGGCACGCCGCGAAACACAGTATGAGAGACGCGGTTCTCATCGCGATCGCCCCTCATCCCCGCAGGCCGGACATACGTGCTCGGTCTTTCTGCTGCATCCCGCGCCGCCCCCGCCGGCGCACGCGCAGGCGCACGCGCAGCTCACGCACGCGCAGGCGCAGGACATCGACGCCCCGCCGAACCCTCCCCCGCCGCCGGCCGATCTCCCTCCCCCGGACCTCCCGCCGCGAACGCCGCCGGGAATTCCTCCGTAGAAGATTCTCCCGCCGGAATAGCGTTTGCCGCTCGAACGAAGAGCCGTGACGACGATAAGCAAAATAATCGCGAAGATGACGAGCGCGACGACGAAGAACGCCTTCGGTCCGCCGAGCCCCGACGCCCCGCGCAGATTCTCCGCGGCGATCCCCGCCGGAAACGACGCGACGGGGAACGAAAGCCGCACGGTAAACCGCTCTCCCGGAGCGAGGCCGTGCGCGATCCAAACCATCTCGTCCCCCGAGACGAACGTCGGCGGGGGATCGGCGGCGACGGTCTCGAGCCTCGCGAAGAAGGTGACGCCGACGCGCAGCGTCTCCGTGGGGGCGCGATCGTACCAGCCGGGCGTGAAATCGAGCCCGTAGCTCTCCTTGTCCGCGTAAAAGAGGCCCTTCTGGACGATCGAGAACGCGACGTCGAAGCTCTCACCCGGTCCGTAATCCCGGTCGAGATCGAGACGCACGCCGCTCCAGCCGCCCTGACTCGCGGACCTGATCCCCGCGACGGCGCCGCCCGAGCCCGTTATCTGGAAATCGCCGTTCGCCGTGCCCACCGTGATCCAGGGGATATGTCCGCCCGTGACGAGCCATCTCTGATAATACTGAACGGCGACGGAACCGTCGGAACGAGGGGTCAAATCGACGCCGTAGCTCGATATCCTATACGTTCCGGTGTCCCCCGCGAGGGACCGGCCGGCGAGCGACAGCGTCGCCGCCGCGAGGAACGCCGCGAGGAGCTTCTTCACCGGTCCTTCCCCCCTTCCGTCGCGCGCTTCGTCCGCGCGCCGGGATCCAGCGGACACCCCCCGGCGCATACCGTTTCGTACTCGCAGCCGCGACACTCGTCCGGCGCGAACCCGCGCTCCCGCAGCTTCACGCACGTCGGATGGCGCCAGATCGAGGCCCATTCATCCTTGAGAATATCGCCGACGGAATCGGGCCATGACTGGCAGGGGATGACCGTGCCGTCCGGCTGGATCGTCATGTTATGAGCGGCTGCCGAGCATGATTTGGCGCCGAGGCCGAGCTCGACGGGGTTCAGTCCGCGGTTGTAGCACGTCGGCGAGTACCACTGCAGCGTCATTCCGATCTCGCCCGCCGCGGCGCAGGATGCGGCGAGCGTTTTTCGGAGAGAATCGTCGTCGAGCCCGTTCTCCTTGATGTGCGCGGGGCCGTGCCCGCTGCAGATCAGGGTGTTGCAGGCGGCGTTCCGCACGCCGAGACCGTGGAGCCATTTCAACGTCTCGATGAACGTGCCCGCGTTGGCTCTCGTGAGCGTGGTGTTCGTGACGATCTGCAGCCCGGCCGAAAGCGCCTTTTCGATGCCGGCCGTCGTCCGGGCGTGCGAGCCCTCGGTGCACGTCAGCCGGTCGTGAATCTTCGGATCGAACGATTCGACGGTGACCTGCGCGTAGTCGAGACTCGCGCCGCGGAGGGCGTCCGCGAGACCGGCGAGCTTGGTTCCGTTCGTGACGAGCCCCGTGACGAACTCGTCCGCCTCGCCGACGAGCTCCACGAGATCGTCGCGCAGCGTCGGCTCTCCGCCGGTGAATACGATCTGCGGCACGCCCGCTTTCCAGAGGACGTCGTAGATCTTGATCCACGCCGCCGTGTCGAGCTCTGGACCGGCCTTTCGGTCGCCCACGTAGCACTTGGGGCACTCGAGGTTGCACCGGTAGGTGATCGCCGCGTCCATGCGCGCGGGGGCGGACCATTCTCCGCACCGGATCTCCTTCGGATCGAGCCCCGACTCCGCGGGGCACGCTCCGTCCGCCACGCTCATCAGCGTGCCGAATATCCTGTCGAGGTCGGCGAGGATCATCTCGCGCTTGACCGGTCTCAGCCACGGCGCGCACCTCGACGAATACCTCTCGGCCATCCTGTCAGCGACGTAGTCGCGCACGGCACGGGATTCGTCTCCGTCCCCACGCTGATAGAGCCACATGGCGTCGATGAGATGCCCGACGAACTCCGCCGCCGTCCGGTCGAGCACGATCGGCGGCTGCCTGCCGTCGATCCAGAGAAAGTTGTCCCGCGTCGGATCCTTCCGCCGCAGATGAAGCCTATGGCCGTTGATCGTGGCGTGCAGAACGCCGTCGTCCCTGTAGCGGGGCTTTCTTTCCGGCTGCCGCGGGGATCTCATCTTCCGAACACCTTCCGCAAGAGATCGGTCGTGCGGGCCGCGGGGTCCCGCCTGATCTTCATCTCTTCCGACGCGAGAACGGTGAAGAGCCCGGCGAGCGCCCGGTCCGTTACGTATTCGTCGAGATCGACGAGTCGCTGCGTCCCCGCAAGCGGCAGGTTGTTGTACGCGTCGGCGACCCGGCCGTAGATGCGCGAGAGTCCGACTTCGTCGATCTTTTTCTGGACGATCGGGTGAAATCGCTCGCGCAGGGCGGCCGACGTTCGACCGCGAAAATACTCCG
Organism: bacterium UBP1_UBA4783; assembly: GCA_002403075.1. Lineage (GTDB taxonomy): Bacteria > Krumholzibacteriota > Krumholzibacteriia > Krumholzibacteriales > Krumholzibacteriaceae > SSS58A. The sequence goes on from DHHB01000060.1 coordinate 55,476, forward strand.
TCGCCGCCGTGTTTCCGCCGTTGAGTATCCCGAAGGCGTCGGAGACGGTCATGCCGGTGATGGCGTTCCAGAAAATGTCCCGCGCCTCCGCTGCGGCGAGCTCGGCGGCCCGGTTCATGCCGACCTCGAGCTCGTCCACCTGGGCGCCCAATCCTACCTGGCGCAGGGTCGAGGCCATGGATCGCATCTCTTCGGGAATGACGATCCGGATCAGCTGGTTGCCGAGAAATCCGTCCAGCCGAGAGGTCGAGAGCACGGTGCTCTGCGTTCCGACGCGCAGCGCCTCCTTGATCCCCGCGATGACGGTGGGTTCGTCGAGGGCTCCGCCGCCCGACCCGTCCGAGAAGATATCGGGCACGCTCTCCTGCAGCGCCGCGCAGCCGCAGATCGAAAGAGCCGATACGACGGACAGCAACGCATGGATTCGCCTCGCGAGCTTCATGGAACCTTTCCTTTCAGCGTTCCGGCGCCGCGCGACGATCGGAGCGGGACCGGCACGACGCGCCGCGGCCATCGGGAGCCTTCATTTCCCGATCTTATTCAGCAGATCCTTCGTCTTGTTCTTGAGGGAACTCCCGAGCTTCTCCTCGACCAAGCGATCGATCCCGGAGCCCGCGATCTCTGAGGTCACCCTCGCGGCGACGGTCGCGAGGATTATCCGCGCGATCTCGTCCGGCGGCGCGCCGCCCTCGCCTCCGACGTCGTCGAGCCGGATCTCGGGAAGCTCTATCGCGCGCTTCTCGAGTCCGAGAGCGGAGGCATCGAGCTCGACGCGTCCTTTCTCGAACACGAACCTCGTGATCCTGATATTCTTGGTCCGTCCGCTCGAACCGCCGCTCTCTCCGCCCGCACGGGCGGCGTACGCCTGCACCCGCTCGCGCAACTCGCCTATATTGGACGCGCCGGTTTTCGTTATCTCGGCGTTGATAACGGGGGATTGGATGCGGATTTCGTCGATGACGACGGGGTCCTCGCGAACGCTCTTGACGTCGATGTCGAGAACGATATCGTCGAGGGAGAACGCCGTGCGGACCTGGTATCCGTCGGGGCTCTCGACGCGGAGGCCCTTGATCGTCCCGCGCCCGTCGCGAAGCGAGATGTCCACGCCGGATACGCGGACGCTCGTTTGGGTGACTTCGCTCCCCTGCTTTTCGATCGCCTTCGCGACGAGCGCGTTGAGGTTGGACAGCAGGAATATCGCGATGACCACGATCACCGCGACCACGACGACCGCGGCCAACACCAGCTTTTTCATGTGATCCCTCGTTTCGGCGGCGTGTATCCCAGAAACGCCCCGCGGTCGCCAGCATAGCGCATCGAACGCCGCCTCCGCAAGCCGTTCCCGTGGATAAACCTCGGCTCGGCGGCGCCGGAGCCGATTTCCCACCCATCTCCAAGCGTTGCCGCCCGGGCGCGATCCGACACGCTCGACGCCTTTGCCATGATTCTCTACAGATACCGCGGCCAGCCGTTTGGATTCGCCGCCTTATACCCTCGATACCAAAGGCAGAACGGATAGAGAAAAACGAGAACCGCGAGCGCCGCGATATACGCGGTTCCCAATCCCATTTTCGCATGGAGGTTCAACGCCCGGGCCGCGAGCTCCAGCGCCGCGATGTGCACGATATAGAAGAAGAGAGCCGTCTGGCCGAATACGAGGATCGGATTCCGGAGCCGCGCCCGTTCGCCGGCCCTGCCCTGAAACCTGAACAACAAACCGAGGATGACGCCCATCAGCCCGAGTTCCAGCGCAGCGAAGGACGCGCTGGGAGGGTATTTGCTGAGATGAAGCCATTGGACGAGAGAGCCGTTCTCCCGATGAAGCATCATATTCCCGTAATTATTCAATCCGCGCACGACGCCGAAGAGGAGCAACGACGCCGTGCCGCCCGCGAAGAGCGCCTTCTCGGGCGACCAGCGGGGCGATCCGGAGTCTCCGTCGTGATGCAATTTTCTCCCGAACGCGAATCCCAGCATCATCATCGCGAGCCACGGGAACACGGGATACGGGATAAGGAGGCGAGGAAACACTCCGCCGTGAATCAGGAAGGTCCCGACCACGTTCAACAGATCGTTATCGATTTTGAGCAGGACTCCGTTGAGGAGTTCGCCGGCGAGGAGGAATCCGATGGATAGGCCGAGAAGCCAAGCCGTTTTCAGACGGCGCAGCGGGATCATCAATACGAGCGATATGCCGATGGCGTAGAGGACCTGAAGTATGATCGATCCGTAGCCCCAAAACCAAGAAATGAAAACAAGATCGAGCGCGGCGATAGCGAGTCCGCGCGTCAGCACGTAGCGGTCGACGGAGGCTCTCGATTCGCCTGCCTTCTCTCGCCGCAGCGCGCTCAGGGCAAGGGCCGTTCCGGCGAGAAACAGAAACGTCGGCGCGCAGATATGAGTGATCCATCTCGTGAAGAACTGAGACGCCGGAAGCTCCATTCCGGCCCGATAGAGAAAGAACGAGTCCGTGAAAAGCTTGTCCTTGTTGAAAGCGGTGGAGGCATGATCGACGGCCATCAGGATCATGACGATCCCGCGCATCCAGTCCAGCGCCATGAAGCGGTGTTTCATACGCCCCGACCGGATTCTATTGCAGTTCGGCGCAGTATACAAGCTTCTTGATCGAGGCCGATCGATCGACGGAAATCGCGCTTCGCTCAACGACCGCTATGCGACGCGGGCGCCTGAGCTGACGGAGGCCCATTCATAACGAGCTCCGCGAGCCCTCTGGCAAGCATCTCTTTGGCCTGTGCGTTTCTGACTTTGGCGCTCGACGCACCGAGCACGACCGCGATCGCCCGTCTGTCGTTCCTCGCCGCCGTCGCCGCGATGGAATATCCCGCCGCCCGGAAATACCCCGTCTTGAGACCGTCGCACCCATCGACCCTTCCGAGCAGCCGATTGTGACTCACCATTATGAACGGCTCGTCGGCCTCTTCCCGGAACGGGCGCCGTTTCGTGGAGGTATATTTCAAGGCGTCCGGCTTTTTCAGGAGCTCCCGGCACAGCGTCGCGATATCGCGCGCGGTCGAAACGTCGGGCAGTTGGCCCCTGCCCGGAGGCAGACCGTGCACCGAGCGAAAGACCGTGTCTTTCATTCCGATCTCCTGCGCGCGCTTGTTCATCATGTCCACGAAAACCGCTTTGCCGCCCGCGTAATGGATCGCGAGCGCGGTCGCGGCGTCGTTCGCCGACTCGACGATGAGCGCGTACAGCAGATCTTCGAGCCGGAACACTTCGTTTTCCTTCAAGTATACCTGCGACCCGCCGATCCTGGCGGCTTCCGCGGTCACCGTGACCCGCTCGTCCAACGTCAGGCGTTCGGCTTCGACCGCCTCGAGAACGATGAGCAGCACCATGAGCTTGGTCACGCTCGCCGGGTACGCCTTGACGTCGGCGTCGTCTTCGAAAAGCACCTTGCCCGTGGCGGCGTCGACGACGATTGCGCCCGAGTAGGGATCCTTGGCGACGACCTCCAACGCCCCACCGGGACCGGCCGCGCACGAGAGCAGCAGCACGACGAGCGCCGAGACGATCGCGGGGTATTTTCTCATTGTCGTTCCCTCGCTCCTTTTTCCGTTCGCCCGAAGAGCGATGGGACTATAGGGACAATCTATTGCCGGAGTCAACGATAAGCGGCGCGGCCATCGCTTTTTCCAGCGCGGCGGATGATGCGTTTCGGCTTGCGAAAGGATCGCAGCAGCATCATATTAAAATAGAAGGGATACTACGCCGACAACCATCCAATCGATACGAGCGAGGCTCGGGCTTTCCACGCGCGGCGCACGTCCGCGTTCGCGCGCAGGGGAAAGGAGAAGGTATGAGAACGTTCGCTTTCTGCGCGGCTGTTCTCGCGGGGGCGCTCCTCATCGCGTTGGGGAGCTGCCGTATGCCGTTCTGCCCGACGGGCGAAGATCCGTTCGTCATCATCGACAAGCCGCCGCCGCCAGCGGGAGGCGGCACGCAGGCGCTCGGGGAAGTCGTCGTTTTCGGATGGCGCGGCGGAAACGAGCGGGACCCCCGCTCCGTTCGTTGGATGTGGAGCCCCGTCGTCGACACGAACGGCGTCTACGACCCCACATTCGACATCGTCAGGGATCTCAACGAGCATCCCGAGCGTTACGAAGACAAGTGGTCGAAGTGGGTTCCGTACAGCAGCCCGCGCGGCCGCGGCACGACGCTCGGAGACGATGAAACGCTGCAGATGAACCGGGCGCATATTTTCGCGGTGCAGGCGATGGATATGTGCGGCAAAACCACCGCGCAGTTCAACCGCGGAACGAACGTCCGGCAGTTCATTGTGAGCGCCGTCGCGGGACCGCTGTTGACCGTCGCGGAGCCGCTTCTCGGCGCCAACAGGTTCCTCGGAATGAGCATGAATCCCCGGTCATGCGAGTTTCCCGCGGATCTCGCGCTCAACTTCGCGTGGCGGGCGGACGCCTCGAGCTACGGCGGCGAGATCGCCGGCTATCGCTACGGGTGGGACGTGGCGGACATAAACGATCCCAACGCCTGGGACGTGAGATTCTCGCTCGCGCACACATCCGCGCCCCCGATGGCCTTCTCGGCGGGCACGCATACCTTCTTCGTCGAGGCGATAGATAATATAGGCAAAATCACCCTCGGCAGGATTCAGCTTTTTATCGTTCCGTTCACCATGGAAAGAAATCTCCTCTGGGTGGACGATTTCCCCTCGAGCGAGTTCACGCAGATCGACTATGTCATGCCGACGGAGAGTCAGCACGACGCGTTTTGGCTCGATATCTGCGGCCGCGCGCAGGGGTTCGACCCGGCGCTGGACGTGTGGGACGCATACTACATGCACAACTCGAGACCGCCCGAGTTTTCGCGCATCCGGATGTACCGGAATATCATCTGGTCCTACAGTTCAACCAACGATTACGGAGCGTGGGACGACGTCATCCGCTTTACCCCGGAAAGCATGATCGGATCGGGACCGACATTGGTGACCAATTACCTCTCGATGTTTCTCGCGAAGGGGGGGCATCTGCTGACGGAAGGACGTGCCGACCGTTCGGGCGGGCTCGCGGCGTGCCTGCTGCCGACCGCCCAGAGTTTCCCCATGAATCTGATGTGCGAAATCACCGGCAATCAGGCCGGCTGCGACGGAGATCGGAGCGGCGTCAACACGATCGCGTACCGCGACTACTGCGTGACTATGCTCGACAAGGTCATCGGCATGTTTCGCGTCGATGCGGATATGCCCGCGCGAATCCTACGCTCCGACTGCATGATCCACGCGGTCAAGGCCGACGATCCGGTCGCCGGCGCGCTCGCCGGCCTCCCGGACCGGCTCGATCTCTGGGAAGAAATTACAAAGCCGGGCAGATATTTCGATCCCGCGGCGCCCGCTCCGCGTCCCGGAGGATTCACCTATGTCGAGGCTTACGATCCGGCATACTGGATGGATAGGAACTCCGTCGCGTCCCAGCCCTGCTTCCATCCGATGTTCCGCATGCGAACGAGGAACACCTTGTCGCCCTTGAATAACTCCGCGGTGGCGCTCGTCCTCACGAAGCACGACAACGTCGTCCCCCCCGCTCCGGGAGCCGTCGCCGCGAAGAGCTTCCATTTCGGCTTCCCGCTCTGGTTCTTCAACCGGACGCAGGTGAATCAGATCGTGGGCGCGATCTTTACGGAATGGAGGATCGAGTCCGGAGAGTGAGAGCGCGTGACGCCTCATCGTCGATCGGCGGCCGGGGCCGCGGAGGTTTTCGTCACATGCCGTTCACAAAGGCGATCGTGCGCGAGCCCGGGGAGGGGTTCCGCCGGTGCATATCGACACACCCCATGAGGCACACCGTCGACGTGGCGCGCGCGAAGGCCCAACACGCGACCTACGTCAAAACGCTTGAGGATCTCGGTCTCGAGGTAATCCGGCTCGAGAAGGCCGACGGCCTCCCCGACTCGTGCTTCGTCGAAGATACGGCGGTCGTGCGCGGGGAAAGAGTCCTGCTCTGCAGGCCGTCCGAGGAGGCCAGGCGGGACGAAGTGACGGCGATCGAGCCGGTCCTGTCCGAGATGCTCGCCGCGAAGAGAGCGTTCGAGCCCGCGACCATCGAGGGCGGAGACGTGGTCCATGTGCGCGACAGACTCGTCTGCGGGCTGACCAGGCGCACGAACCGAGAGGGCGCGCGACAGATGGCCGACTGGCTCGGCGTCGGGGTGGACATCGTCGTCGCCCCGGGCATGATGCATCTTAAGAGCCACGTGAGCTACATCCGGGACGGCACGGTCCTCGTCACCAAGGTCCTCGCCGGCGAACCCGCATTCGCGAGCGAGGACAGGCTCGTCGTTCCCGATGGCGAGGAGTACGCGGCGAACGTGCTTTCCGTGAACGGCACCGTGGTGATGCCGGCGGGCTTTCCCCGGACGAAGGAGGTTTTGGAGCGGGCCGGCTTCGCCGTCATCGCGCTCGAAATGGACGAGTTCCCGAAGTGCGACGGCGCCATGACCTGTCTCTCCATCCTCCTCTAGGCACATCGAAATAAAGCGCAAACACGACGGCTGTCATCGGTGACGACGGGGCCCGGTCGCTCGAACCGAATACTCATTTCCCGTCCTTCATGTTCTCGTCTCTCCGCCCGTCGTCGTACAGGCCGATCGCCTTTATGACATCCCCCTTTTCGTCGTACGCGAAGGAAAGACGGAAGTAATCGAGATCCCCGACCCGGAAGAGATCCTTTCCGATGGGAACGAGCCGATAT
>DHHB01000060.1:62337-69756 GCA_002403075.1 bacterium UBP1_UBA4783
TCGGCGTAGGCGGCGTCGAGGGCCTGGTCGGCCGGCACAGCTATGTGCGGGATAACGCCGACGCCCTCCCATCCCTCGTTGTTCAGGGGATTGTAGGCGCGGCCGTATGGGACCCGGAGCCCCATGCGGAACGTGCCGAAATCGAAGACGTGCCCCTCGACCGTGTGCCCTCCGCCGCCGGTCGTATCGCCGACCACGATGGCCCGTTCGAGGTTCCTCAGATCGAACGTGAACTCCTCGGCGGCCGAAAAGGTGCTTTTGCTGGTCAGGACATAGACCGGCTGTTCGACGATCCTCCGGCCGGGGACGAAATCCGCGCTATACGACTGCACCGTCTTTTTCTTCGCGCGAATATCCCAGTTGATCAGGTGCGTCTCCTCCGCGAAGAGGTATCCGCAGATGAAGCGGATCATGGCGGCCGAACCGCCTCCGTTGCGCCTCAGGTCGAGAATCACGGCGTTGCTGTTCGATATGAAGTTCATGGCCGCGGCGGCCGCCATGAAGGCCTCGTCGCCATGGGAAAAGCCGTCGAAGCGCAGGTATCCGATCCCGCCCGTCAGGATCTCGGCCTTGTTGAATCCGTAGTTGATCGTCTTGAAATATCTGTTCCGGCGCTCCACATCGGCCGGGCTCTCGCCCTGCCGGACCGCGGCGGTCACGGGATCGAGCGGCGGCAGGGCATAGATCCTGAAATGTCCGTCATGATTGATCCTCTGGCAATCCTCGTGGAGTCGCTCGGCGAACGCGGCCGGATCGGTGATCCCATCGTATTCGCCGGCGGCCAAGGCCCTTCGTATCTCCGCGACGATGCGCGTGGCCGGCTCCCCCAGCACGTATACCGTGTCTATGACGACGGCGATGCTGTCGACGACGGCGGCGCGAGTTGCCGCATCCATGGGCGGCAGGCTGCCCGGCTGCGCATGGGAGACGACGGCGATGACCAAAACCAAACAGACCGTCGCGAGGCCCTGAGAAAGACCGTGAGAGCTCATGGCACATCCTCCTTTGGGAACTGTATTATTTCTTACGTATGTGCTCCTGAAATGGTGCCAAAATATTTCTCATCCGGACCCAGCCCTTTTTCAGGATCTGGAGCGCCTGAATCGTCCTGCTTCTTTTGTTCTTCGTTGTCGGGGGGTNNGGCGCTCTCAAGCCGGCTCGACCTTGAAAGCCGACAGGTGGCAGAGGCGCCCGTTGTACCAGAGCCCGGAGCCGGCATATGCGGCGTTTGAGAATTCCAGCTCCCGCCCGAAGCCCGAGGGCTTTTCGGCGAACCGGACGATCGAGGGCAAGGCTTTCAAGAAATCCGCCGCGGCCGTCTTCGCGGTTTTTTTCCGCTTCTCGCGGAACGCCGCTTCGAAGAAGTAGCTCTCCGACAGGCGGGGCCAAATCTCGCGCAAGGTTTTCGGGCTGTCGAAGAGATCCATGCCCAGGATGTCATCGCCGCTCGTGACGAGCACGCCGGCGGNNTATTTCTCCGTGCGTTTTTTCGCCGCGCCGAAGGCGTCGGTTATCGAGCCGGTCGCGGAATGAGCGCCGGCGGCGCCCAATGAGCGAGCGACATCCGCCCAGACCTGTCCCTGGTCGCTGAATGCCCGGCCGGTGGTTCGCCGGTGCGCCTGCGAGCTCGCTATCTTTCTTCCCCTGAGGCCGGGAGTGGCGTAGTGAGAGGCGTCGAACGTGCGCGACGTCAGGCTCCACCTGCCCCGCTCCACGCAGCTCACCGGGATGATGTGCCGGGTCTTCTCCCTGATCAGTATCGTGATGTTGACGGTCCTGTTCTGCTTGGCGCCGATCAGAATTTCTCCTTCGGGGATCAGTATCGGCAGCGGCGCGCGGTTCTCGACGAGCAGCTCGGGGATGCTTCCCGCCTCCGACACCTCGCGGACCTCCGCCTGCTTCTTCGCGATCGCTTCCTTGAGAAGCAGGTAGTCCGGTTTGTGCGCTTTTTTCGAGAGCAGGGGGAAGATGGTCAGGTTGTGATGGAAGAGGGCCTTGCCCGTCTTGATCTCTTTCATCCAATCGCGGACGTCCTCGATCGCCTTCTCCGCCGCGCGCGTTCTCAGGGCCCAGGCCCGGTGCTTGAAAAGCGCGAGGAGCAGGTGCGTCTTCGGAAGGAGATCCTCGGCGTCGAGGGCCTTGAGGCGCGTCGCCAACGCCGAAACGGTATCTCCGTCCGTCCATCGATCGATCCCGGACCAGATCGCGAGCACCGCCTGGTGGAAGCCTTCGAGGACGTCCTTCGGATCGGCGTCGCGCCGCAGTATGTGTCGACCCTTCGTGTGCAGATAGATCTCGATCAGGATGAAGGCTCTGTCGGACTCTTGCGCCTTCGCCGACTCGGCGACGCGCCCTTCCGCCCAGACCTCGCCCGAGTCGATGAGCGGGGCGAGCCAGGAGGAAATCCTCCGCGGGACGTGTCCGGCCTGATGAAAGTTCTTGTTATCGATCCGGATGGCGTTCGCGTCGAACTTGTTCTCCGGCTCCCGCTCGAGCTGGACCTTGTCGCCCGGACTGACGCCCGCGTCGTAGTACTGCATACCCGCGATTTCGGTGAAAACCTCGCCGAGGAGCTTCGCGGCGGGCGCACGGCGGCGCCGGGCTTTTGATTTTTCATGCGGCTTGGCGGCAGGCATATTCAAACCCCGCGATACATCGAATACCGGAAATTTTGATAGTGATCTTCCTCGATAACGAGGTTAGCGGCGAAATGCCCGGGAGTCAAGCTCCCACCTGAACCATACGCGGCGCGATCCGGATTCAAATTGCCTATGACATTCGATCGAGACATGCCACTATGTAGCGAGATATTCAACGTGAGGAACGCGGCGTCGTCTTCAAACGCGACGCGGCGATCGAAGCGTCGGGGATCTTCCGCTGATCGGGGTTATCCATGCGCTCAGGCGTCGTTCGGGCAAGAACCGCGGTCCTGTTCGTGTGTGCCGCGGGATTCCTCGTGTCTTCCGTCGCGACGGCGGCGCTTGCCGAAGGATCGGATACGACGAACTGCTCGGTGGATCGCATCATCGTCGAAAAATCGAAGCGGAGAATGACGCTTCTCAGGGGACAGCAGGAAGTGGCCGTCTACAGAGTCGCCCTCGGCCGCGACCCCGTCGGGCCGAAGGTCATGCGGGGAGATAACAGGACGCCCGAAGGGCTCTATTTCGTCGATTACAAGGTCCGCGACAGCGTCTACTACAGGGCCCTCCATCTTACGTACCCGAACCTCGACGACCTGACGCGGGCCGATTCTCTCGGCGTCCCGCCGGGCAATCACATCATGATCCACGGCATGAGCAAGAAGCAGCTGTGGATGGGGGACATCCAGTACCTCTTCGACTGGACCAACGGCTGCATCGCCCTGACGAACAGCGAGATCGAAGAAATCTGGGATCTCGTTCCTCCGTGGACGCCGGTGGAGATTAGACCGTAGCCGGCCGGGCGGCGATCACGAGCGGGAGAGCGTGCCCGCACAGAGCGCGGCAAAGAGAGGCGGCGCCGATTTCACGCGGCGCCGCCTCTTTCTCTTCCGACTCGATGTGTCCTGCCCATCGATCGTTTTCTCTATTTCCTCATCCCCTTCAAGAGGATCGCTTCCGCCTTCTTGGCGTTGTCCTCGGCGAGTTTCGCCGCGGCTTCGGCGCGAGCCGCCGCCTGGTCCGCCCGCGCGGCCGCATCCGTGGCTCTGGCGCACTCGGCCTGCGCACCCTGGACCGCGGCGGTGGCCGCCGCGGCGTCGCGAGTCGCTTGGTCGGCCTTCGCCATGGCCTGATCGGCCTTCAAGGAGGCGGCATCGACTTCCGCCTGCAGCTTCTTCAGATCTCCCGTCGTGGCGCAGCTCATCATGAGCGCTGCAACGAGCACGAACGCCGCGACGACGATGAAGCGTGACTTCATAACCCGTTCCTCCTTTCCATCGAGACATCTCAGCCGTTCATCCCGTTCACCGGTGTCGCGCCGACTGTTCGCCTTCGCCTCCTTCCGCCGGGACGCCCACCGGGACGGGAACTCCGCTCTTCTCGTGCAACGCCATGCGAACCTCCTCCCAGTCCACCGAATCCTCGACGCCCATCTTCTTCGCGAGAGATCGCGCGTGTTTTTCCAGGTTCTTTATTCTACCGTAGATGTCTTCGTGGACTTCGATGAAGATCTCGCCTCTTCTGAACCCGAATTTCACGGGCTGATAGACGATGTCGACGATCGTCTCTCTCGGCGCCTCGGGAAACAGCTTCTCCATGTCCTCCGGGTAGAGCCGGATGCATCCGTTGCTGATGACGCGTCCCACGCTCCAGGCGTTGTCCGTCCCGTGGATTCCGTATCGTTCCCGTGACAGCCCCAGCCAGTGCTTTCCGATCGGGTTGTCTCCCCCGGGCGGCATGCTCTTTTCATTGTACTTGTGCTGCAACCTCTCGGGGATATTCCACGTCGGATCGACCGCTTTCTCCACGACGCGGAACGTGCCGATCGGCGTCGGAGTCTCTTTTTCTCCGACCGTGACGGGGTATGTCCAGACCGCCCCGTACCGCGCGATAAAATAGTAGAGGCGCAGCTCGGGCACATTGATGACGATGCCTTCCCCCTTCGCGGCGGGAAGGATCCAGAGCGCCGGGATCTGCAAGACGCTCCCCTCCTCGAGCAGCCACTGATCCACATTGGGATAGAACGTCTGAAGCTCCGTTATTCCCATGTCGTACTTTCTCGCGATATCGAGCAGCGTCTCGCCCGGCTGAACCGTGTGCCTGTACACCCGGCCGATGATGGTGGTTCTTGCGGCGGGATCTTCTGAAACCGGCATGAGATACGATTTGGCGCAGGCGCCCGCCCAAACGGCGGCCACAAGCATGACTGATACCGCGAGGCCTCCGGCTCTCAATTTCATCACCGCCGGAAGTATACTCCTCTTCGAGCTTCTTCGGGCAATCCGAATCGCAGAGCGATCTTCCCACCTCTTGCTCCGTCATGTCAGGGATCGCGATCTTCTTCAGGAGCGTCAGGCCTCCTCGATAAGGCCCTCCTGCTTGGCCACCGCATAGGTGCACACCATGTCCCCCGTCACGTTGTTGGCCGTTTCGAACATATCGAGTATGGGGTTGATGCCGAGCGCCAGAGCCACGATAACCGCCGTCTGGGCGCCGTCGAGTCCCATGTTGCCGAGGATGATGAAGAGCAGCATGAGGCTCCCGCCGGGAACGCCGCCCGCGCCGATGGAGGCGAGCACCGTCGTGATGACCAGCATGATGAGGTCGCCGACGCCGAGGTCTATGCCGAACATATTCGCCGCGAGCACGGCGAACATGGGGAGGTGAACGCAGACGCCGTCCATGTTGATGGTCGCGCCGAGCGGCAGAGAGAAGCTCGCGAGCTCGTTCTTGACCTTCAACCGCTCTTCGACGGTTCGAAGGGTCACGGGAAGGGTCGCGGCGCTGCTTCTCGTAATGAACGCCGTGAGGATCGCCTGCTCCATGCCGCGCATGACGCGAAACGGATTCTGCTTGGTCGCGAGCACGAGCAGGATCGGGTAGACCACGAGCATCATGCAGAGAACGCCGAGGATGACGCCGAGTGTAACGCTGACATAGGGTCCCACGATATTCGGGCCGTACACGCCGAAGTTGACGATCGAAAGCGCCAGCACGCCGATCGGGGCGTACTCGAGAATCCAGTCGACCATTTTGAATATCGCGTCGCGGACCCCGGAGAGAAAGCCGATGACCATTTCCATCTGCGCAAGACGTGCGGGCTCGTTCGTCTTCTCCAGTATGAGTCTGATGCTGAGGCCGAAGAGCACCGAAAACACGATGATCGCGAGGAAATTTCCGCTCGAGAGCGCCTGGAACGGATTCTGGAACATCCCGATGAGCATGTCGACGAACGTGCCGCTTGATCGCGCCTCCTCGACGATGCCCTCCGCCGTTCCGCCGAGGCTCTTCGCGATCTCCTCCCATCCCTGAATGGCGCCGCCTCCCCCGGGATTGATGGCGAGCGCGAGGAGCGCGCCGACAATCGCCGCGAGGAACGAGCAGAAAAGGTACCAGCCGATGACCTTGAGGCCGATCGCGCCGAAACGGCTTATCGGAAGGCTCGCCGCGCCGAGTATCAGGGAAAAGAAGATCACCGGGATCACGATCATCTTGAGCATATTCACGAGCACCATGCCGAAGGGGCTGATCCAGGGCATGGCCTTCGCGGCGACGGGATTTCCCGTGGCGCTCGAGACGTACCAGAGGACGCATCCGACGCTCGAGCCGATGAGGACCGCCGCTATGATGCGAAGCAGGATCGATTTTCCGATGTACCACCTGAAAAGAGATCTCATGACGATACGCTCCTCGGCTCGGAGATTGCGCGGAGGCGGCCGCCGCGGATCCGGCGGCTGCGCGGCACTGAGCATCCGCCCGCGCTCGCGGGTCGCGAGGATCCCGAAAGCGGCACGGGCGCGATTCTATGGGAGATTATGGGCAGCGTCAAGACGCGCTCCGGGGACGCCGTCGCCCCGGGCGGACGTGCGGTCCTCCGCGCAGCGCGGAGGCTGGAGAAAGCCGATCTATCTACGGCGACACCGATTCTCCGTCAATTCCTCGAGCTCCCGGAAGGGAGACAGCAGGCCCAACCGTCCCAGGCCGGGTGGTCGGTCAGCCGGACCGGTTGGCTCCCGTCCGCGTTGATCCGGTAAACCTCGAAATTGCCGTCGCGGACGCTCTGGAAAACGATGAAGCGCCCGTCGGGGGACCACATGGCGTTCTCGTCCTTCGTGTCGATCTCGGTGACCGCTCGGTCGCCGGTCCCGTCGGCGTTCATCACCCGGATCATGCCCTTCATCCTGCCGTCCTCCCGGAACTTCCGGGAATAAGCGATCTTTTTGCCGTCGGGGGACCAAACCGGGAAGATCTCCCATTCCGGCGTGCGGGTGAGCCGGGCTTGGCAGCCGCCGTCGGGGTCCATGGTATAGATCTCGTAGTTGCCGTCGCGGTTCGACATGAACAGAATTTTCGAGCCGTCGGGGGATAGAAACGGCCGCTCGTCGCGGGCCTCGTTGTCGGTCAGCCGGCGGGCACCGGAACCGTCGGCGTTCATGACCCATATCTCGGTCCGCGTCTCGAAGTCCCGGACGAAAAGTATCCGTTTCCCGTCGGGGGTGTATTCGGGGTGTTCCTCGGTCTCCGGCGAAGCGGTGAGCCGCCGAACGTCGCTCCCGTCGACGGCCATGCTGTACATATCCATGTCGCCGCCGCGGTCGCTGAGGAAGAGAACGCGTTTCCCGTCGGGAGAAGCAGCCGGGCAGAGGTCCTGAGCCGGGTGATTCGTCAGGTTGCGGGGCTCCTTTTCTCCCGGCTCGAGAATATAGATATCCTTGTTGTCGTTCCGTCCGGAGTAGAAGAGCACGGGGCAGGCGGCGCCCGCCGCCTGCGGAGCGCCGCC
>DHHB01000093.1:0-57200 GCA_002403075.1 bacterium UBP1_UBA4783
CGCAAGATCGAGGGCGACATGGAATATCCGGGCCAGATCAAGGTCATCGTCATACGGGAGACGCGGGCGATCGATTACGCGCGCTGACGCCGTCCGGCGTCGGGCGCGCGCGGCGGGGAGTGAGCGGTCCCGATGCGGGTGCTGTTTCTCGGAGATATCATCGCGAAGACGGGGCGCCGGGCCCTGCAGGCGGGGCTCCCCGCGCTCCGGCGGCGCCTCGGCGCGGATCTCTGCATCGCGAACGTCGAGAACGCCGCGGGGATCTTCGGCGTCACGGAGCGCGTCGTGAACGATATCGTCGCGGCGGGCGTCGACGTCATGACGAGCGGGAATCACGTCTGGGACAAGCGCGAAGGGGTCGCGCTCCTCGATCAGCGGACGGATATCCTCCGTCCGGCGAACTACCCCCCCGGCGTGCCGGGGAAGGGGCTGCTGCTGCGCGAGATCGCGCTCACGCCGGTCGCCGTCATGAACCTTCAGGGACGCACGTTCATGAACGCGATCGACTGCCCCTTCCGGACGGCGGACGCGCTGCTCGCGGAGATCCCGGGAGCGGTGCGGATCATCCTCGTCGATTTTCACGCCGAGGCGACGAGCGAGAAGCAGGCCCTCGCGCTCTACCTCGACGGCCGCGTGAGCGCGGTCGTCGGCACGCATACGCACGTGCAGACGGCGGACGAGCGGATCCTGCCGCGGGGCACCGCCTTCATGACGGACGCGGGCATGGTCGGGCCGCTCGATTCGATCATCGGCGTCCGAAAGGAGCAGGTCATCGACCGGTTCCTCAAAGGCATACCGGTCCGTTTCGAGGTCGCCTCCGGCGTTTCGCACATCGACGGATGCCTCGTCGAGATCGACGAGGCGAGCGGTCTCGCCCGCTCGGTGGAGCGGGTGCACGAGCGCGTGGAGCTCGACGAGGAGGAGACGTGAGCGCGGAGCGGGGCGTTCTCATGGACGGCAGGGCGGCCGCCGACGCGGTTCTCGCCGTGGTCGCCGAGGGCGCGGCGCGTTTCGCCGCGGGGTACCGCCGGCCGCATCTGGCGGTGATCATCGTCGGCGAGAACCCCGCGTCGCAGTTCTACGTGAGGAGCAAGGTGAAGGCGGCCGAGCGGTGCGGCATCGATTCGATCCTCATCGAGCTCCCCGCCGAGACGCGCGAAGCGGCGCTCCTCGAGCGGCTCGGGCGTTTGAACGCCGATCCCGGCGTCGACGGGATCCTCGTTCAGATGCCGCTTCCCGCGCAGATCGATCAGCAGCGCGCGATCGAGGGGATCTCCCCGGCGAAGGACGTCGACGGGCTCCATCCGTACAACATCGGCCGCCTCGCCGCCGACCGGCCCCGGTTCGTCGCCTGCACGCCGCTCGGCATCATGGAGCTCCTCGCGCGCTACCGGGTGCGGACGGCGGGGGCGCGGGCGGTCGTCATCGGAAGGAGCGTTCTCGTCGGAAAGCCGATGGCGCTGCTCCTCTCCCGCAAGCACGAGACGGGGGACGCCTCGGTGACGCTCTGTCATTCGCGCTCGACGGATCTCGCCTCGATCGCCCGCGAAGCGGATATCCTCGTCGCGGCCGTCGGCAGGGCCGGCTCGGTCGGCGCGGAGATGGTCAAGGACGGCGCGGTCGTCGTCGACGTCGGCATCAACCGGATCGCCGATCCCGCGTCCCCGAAGGGATACCGGATCACGGGCGACGTCGATTTCGAAGCGGTCCGGCCGAAGGCCTCGCTCATAACGCCGGTCCCCGGAGGCGTGGGCCTCATGACCGTCGCGATGCTCATGCGCAACACCCTGCAGGCCGCCGAGTGGGCCCGGGGAGAACGGCATGAAGGAAATCCCGCGGCATGACGCCGAGGCCCCCGCGGCCGGCGATTGCTACACCGTCACCGAGATCGCGGCCGCGATCCGGCAGCATCTCGAATCGGAGTTTCCCCGCGTCAGCGTCATCGGCGAGGTGGCGAACTGCAAGGTTCACCAGTCCGGACACGTCTACTTCACCCTGCGCGACAGCGACAGCGTGCTCGCCGCGGCCCTCTTCCGGAAAAACGCGGAGCGCGTCGCCGTCCGGCCCGAGAACGGCATGTCGGTCGTCGCTTCGGGGCGGCTGTCGCATTTCGGGGGCACCGGACGAACGCAGATCATCGTGAGTGAGCTCGTCCCCGCGGGGAGGGGGGACATGGAGCGGGCCTTTCGCGCGCTCCTCGAGCGCCTTCGCGCCGAGGGGCTCACCGATCCCGCGCGAAAGCGCCCTCTGCCTCCGTATCCGGAAACGATCGCCGTCGTCACGTCGCCGACGGGCGCGGTGGTTCGGGATATCGTGAACACGCTGCGGCGCCGGTGGCCCGTGGCCGAGATCGTGCACGTCCCCGCCGAGGTGCAGGGACCCGCCGCCGCGGCGTCGGTCGTCCGCGCGCTCTCGCGCTGCGACGAAATGGACGGCGTCGACACGGTCATCCTCGCGCGCGGGGGCGGAAGCGTCGAGGATCTCTGGACCTTCAACCTCGAGGAGGTCGCGCGGGCCGTGGCGGCTTCCCGGCATCCGGTCGTCACCGGGATCGGCCACGAGATCGACACGACGATATGCGATTACGTATCGGACGTGCGGGCGGCCACGCCGACGGCGGCCGCCGAGCTCGCGACTCCGCGCGTCGAGGAGGTTCTGCGGCGCTGCGGGGAGGCGGCGAAAACGATCGAGGCGCGCACGAGAGGCGCCGTGGGCAACCTGCGGCACCTCGTCTCCTATCTCATGCGCAGCGCGGCTCTGGCCGCGATCGCGCACCGCGTGGAGCGGGCCGCGGACGAGCTGGACGACCGCGCCGCGCGGATCAAGGAGCGCGGGTCCGGTACGATCGCCGACCGCCGGGACGAGGTCGCCTCGGCGATCGCGGGGACGGCGATCGCGCTCGAACGCCGGATCGCGGGCGCCGACGCCGCGCGCAGGGAGGCCGCGGCGGCCCTCGCGGGATCGAATCCGCGCGCGGGGATCGCCGCGGCGGGGGAGAGCGTACGGCAGCTTCTTCGCCTCGCGCGTTCGCGTATCCGCTCGGGGGTATCGGAGAGACGCGCGCGGACCGCCGGCCTCGGCCGGGAGCTCGGCGGCCTCGATCCGAGAAGCGTGCTCAAGCGCGGGTACGCCTACTGCACGACCGGGTCGGGGACGCGGGTCGTGTCCCGCGCGGAGACGCTGTCCCGCGGCGACGACATGATGGTGCAATTCTTCGACGGCGGGGCGCTCTGCCGAGTCGAGGAGAAGCGGAAAGGAACGCCATGGCGAAAAAAATGACCTTCGAGGACGCGATGCGGCGCCTCAACGAGGTCGTGCAGCGTCTCGAGGAAGGGGACGTGCCCCTCGAGGAGAGCCTCAAGCTCTACGAAGAGGGGATGCGCCTCGGAGCCTCGTGCCGCGCGATCCTGCGCGACGCCGAGGAACGGATCGCCCGTCTCACGCGGGAAGCGGAGGCGGGAGACGCCGCGGAGGCGGACGAGCGGTGAGCGCGAACGATTGGCCCCGGATCCTCGACGCCGACCGCCGCGCCGTGAACGAGCGGCTCGCCGCGCTCCTGCCGCCCGAGAGCGAGCCGCCGGCGAGCCTTCACGGGGCGATGCGGCACGCGGCGCTCGGCGGAGGCAAGCGGCTTCGCGCCGTTCTCTGCGTCGCCGCGCACCGGCTTTTCGGAAATCCCTGCGCCGAGGCCGCCCTCGACGCCGGATGCGCGATCGAGTGCCTCCACGCCTACACGCTCGTCCACGACGATCTCCCCGCCCTCGACGACGACGATATGCGCCGGGGGCGGCCGACGGTCCACAAGGCGTTCGGCGAGGCGGTCGCGATACTGGCCGGCGACGCCCTGCAGGCCGAGGCGTTCGGCATCGTCTCCCGCTGCGGCGCGCCCCCGGACCGCGTCGCCGAGGCGGTCCGGACGCTGGCCCTCGCCTCGGGGTCCCTGTTTCTCGTCGGCGGGCAGACCGCCGATCTCGAGGGAGAGGGGGAGAAGCCGACGGAGGATCTCGTGCGGTTCATACACACGAGGAAGACGGCCGAGCTCATCGCGGCCTCGCTCTCGATCGGCGCGGCGCTCGCGGGCGCGCCGGAGAGCGCGCGGCGCGAAATCCGCGACGCGGGGCGCCTCGCCGGGCTCGCGTTCCAGATAAGCGACGACCTGCTCGACGTTCTCGGGGCCGAGGAGCAGGCGGGAAAAGGCTTGCGGAAGGACGCCGAAAGGCGGAAAATAACCTATCCGGCGGTGTACGGCGTCGAACGGTCGCGCGCGGAGGCGGCGGGGCTGGCCGCCGAAGCCCGCCGTGTCGCGGCGTCGCTCGGCGACGCCGGCTATATCGGATTCCTCTTCGCGTCGATGGCGGAACGGACATCGTGACATGCTGAGGCAATACCTGTTCCGCGAGATCGCGCTGGTTCCGGTTATCTGCGGGTTCTTGAACCAGTGTCTCAAGGTAGCGCTTTATTCGATTGTATTTAAAAGAGTTACGCTTTATAAATTCGTTCAGGCGGACGGCTTGCCCAACCTCCATTCGGCCGTGTTCGGCTCGCTTTCGGCGAGCATCGGGATCAAGTACGGATTCTCTTCGATCCTCTTCTCGTTCGTCGCGGTCATGAGCGTGATCGTCGTGCACGACACGATGCGGCTCAAGGGGGAAAAGGGGAAGCAGTCCACCGTGCTCAACAGGATCATTTCGAGCGACGCGAGCTACCGGGACATCGCGGACGAGGGCCCGCAGCGGGTGCTGCGGTTCACGCCGTTCGACGTGCTGTCCGGCACTTTTCTCGGCGCCGCTCTCGCGTTCGCGCTTCTCTAGCGCGCCGCGCCGCCGATGACGCTGCTCGAACGGATATCGTCCCCGGCCGATCTCAAGAAGCTCTCGATCGGGGACCTCGAACCCCTCGCGTGCGAGATGCGTCAGTACATCATCGACGTGGTCTCGCAGCGCGGGGGCCACCTCGCCTCGAGCCTCGGCGCCGTCGAGATCGCGCTGGCCGTTCATTACGTCTTCGATTCGCCCCGGGACCGGATCGTCTGGGACGTCGGCCATCAGAGCTACGCGCACAAGATCATCACGGGAAGGCGCGAGGCGTTCCGCGAGCTCCGCACGCGGAAGGGCATCAGCGGATTTCCGAACCGTTTCGAGAGCGAATGCGACTCCTTCGGCGTCGGTCACGCGAGCACCGCGATTTCGGCGGCGCTCGGCATGGCCGTCTCGCGCGACCTGCGCGGCGAGGATCATTACTGCGTGAGCGTCGTCGGGGACGGCGCGCTCACGGGCGGCCTCGCCTTCGAGGGGATCAATCAGGCCGGCCATCTCAAGAGGAACCGCTTCATCATCATCCTCAACGACAACGAGATGTCGATCTCGCGAAACGTCGGCGCGCTCGCCCGCTATCTCACGAAGATAACGACGAAGAAGATATATCTGCAATTCGAGGCCGACGTGTGGGAGCTCCTCGGGCGAGTCCCGAAGGCCGGCGGCAGGGCGCGGCGGCTCGCCCGCCGCATGAAGGAGAGCATCAAGAACCTCGTCGTGCCCACGATCCTCTTCGAGGAGCTCGGATTCCGCTACTTCGGGCCGCTCGACGGACACGACCTTCCGCTGCTCGTCGAGACGCTCACGGAGATCCGCGGCGTCCCGGGACCGGTGCTGCTGCACGTCATGACGAAGAAGGGAAAGGGGTACTGCTTCGCCGAGCAGAACGCGGAAAAATTCCACGGCGTCGGAAGCTTCCACGCCGGGACGGGCGGATCGCGGGCCGCCGCGGGAAGCCCGACCTACAGCGACGTCTTCGGCGCCGCGCTCATCGAGCTCGCCCGCCGCGACGAGCGCGTCGTCGCCGTGACGGCGGCGATGACGGAGGGAACGGGGCTCGCGCCGTTCGCGCGGGAGTTTCCGAACCGCTTCTTCGACGTCGGCATCGCCGAGCAGCACGCCGTGACGTTCGCGGCCGGCCTCGCGCGCGAGGGGTTCAAACCGTTCGTCGCGATCTACTCGACGTTTCTCCAGCGCGCGTTCGATCAGCTCGTTCACGACACGGCGCTCCAGCGCCTGCCGGTCCGCTTCGTGCTCGACCGGGCGGGGATCGTCGGCGAGGACGGACCGACGCATCACGGTGCGTTCGATCTGTCGTACCTGCGCTGCGTGCCGAACATGGCGGTCATGGCGCCGCGCGACGCCGCGGACCTGCGCGGCATGCTCGAGGCCGCGCTCGCGCACGAGAGCGGTCCCGTGGCGATCCGCTTTCCGCGCGGCGTCGCGGTTTCGGGCGACGACGGCGGGCGCGCGCCCGTCGCCGTGGGAAAGGGAGAGCTGCTGCGCGTCGGCGGCGACGCGGTGATCGTCGCCGTCGGCTCGATGGTCGTACCGTCCCTCGAGGCCGCGGAGGCGCTCGCGAAGGAAGGAGTGTCGGCGGCGGTGATCGACGCCCGGTCGGTGAAGCCCGTTGACGAGGATCTCATCGCCTCCGCTGCGGCGGGGGGCGCGCCCGTGCTCATCGTCGAGGAGAGCGCCGTACAGGGAGGATTCGGCGAAGCGGTGCTCGATGTTCTCGCCTCGCGAGGGCTGCGCAACGCCGTCGCCGCGGCGGGGCTGCCGGACCGTTTCGTGCCGCACGGACGCCGCGACGAGCTTCTCGTCGAGCTCGGTCTTTCGCCCGGCGGGATCGCCGCCCGGGTCAAGGCTCTCGTCGGTCCGCGCGCGGGGCGCGCGGCAGGAGGCGATTCATGAACGTCACGTCGCTCGGTCTCGTCGCGAACGTGAGAAAGCGCGACATACGGGACGCGGTGGCTGCGGTGCTCGCCGCCGTTCCGCGGGGTGTCGAGGTCCTCGCGTTCGAGGAGGCAGCGGAGCTCGCCCCGGCCGGGCGGATGCGGCGCGTGTCGTCGCTCGCCGGATGCGACGCGGTCTGCGCCCTCGGCGGAGACGGCACCCTGCTCGTCGCGGCGCGGCTCGTGGCGGACGAGGGGATCCCGGTCCTCGGCATCAAGCTCAGGAGCCTCGGTTTCCTCACCGAGGACGACCCTCCGGGCGCCGTGGCCGATCTGTTCGCAGGCAGGTACCGGATTCAGGAGCGGATGCGTCTCGAGGCCGTCATCGAGCGCGAGGGAAGCCCCCCCGAACGGTGGAGCGCCCTCAACGACGCCGTCATCCACGGCGTGGGAGTCTCGCGCGTGATCCATCTGCGGACCACGATCGACGGGACGGTTCTCGGCGAGTATCTCGCCGACGGGGTCATCGTGTCGACGCCGACGGGGTCCACCGCCTACTCCCTCGCGGCGGGGGGTCCCATTGTCAATCCGACGACGCTCGACGCTTTCGTCATCACCCCGCTGTGTCCGCACTCGCTGTCGGTGCGGCCGATCGTCGTGAGCGCGGCGGAGCGCTTCACGATCGAAATCGTCGAGGCGGGGCAGGAGACGCTTCTCACGATAGACGGGCAGCTTTCCTGTCCGCTGCGGGCCGGAGAGCGTGTGCTCTGCCGCCGCGACGAGCATCCGACGAAACTCGTCGTGAGGGAGGGGTACCGGTTCTACGACGTCGTTCGCCGAAAACTGAGGTGGGGAGGGGTCCTTCGGCAGGACCATTGACGGGGGAGGTGTGGTGATGCTTCTCGAGCTGCGCATTCGGAATCTCGCCGTCGTCGAGGACGCGGTCATCCGGTTCGGTCCGGGGCTCAACGCGATGACCGGCTCGACGGGAGCGGGGAAATCGATCATCCTCTCGGCGGTCGAGCTCCTCTCGGGGGCCCGTTCGCGGCGATCCCTCGTTCGCGCGGGCGCATCGAGCCTCGAAGTCGAGGGGGTGTTCGCCGTCGAGCCCGGCATGGCGCTCCGGCGGACGCTCGGCATGGCGCAGGGTGAACGGGAAGTTTCGATCAAGCGCGAGCTCGGGGCCGACGGCAGGAACAGGATCTGGATCAACGGCATGAGCTCGACGGTCGCCGCCGCGCAGGAGGCGGCGGGAGCGCTCATCGAGCTTCATGGCCAGCACCGCCAGCAGGAGTTTCTCGATCCGGCGACCCACATCGTCTACCTCGATTCCCGCGGGGGGTACCGGGACACGCTCGAGGCGTGCATGCGGGCGATCGAGCGGTACGTCGAGCTCTCCCGGCGCCTCGCGGCGCTCGCCGCGGAAGCCGAGCAGCACCGCGCGCAGGAGGAGTTCCTGCGCTTCCAGCTCCGCGAGCTCGAGGCGCTCCGTCTCGAGAACGATCTCGACCACGATCTCGAGGCGCGCATCGGGCGCATCACCCACCGGCAGCGCTTCGTCGAAGCGCTGGAAGAGGCGATCGAGCTTCTCGAGGGGGAGGGCGCTTCGGCGATCGACCGCCTCGCGCGCGCCGCGCGAGCGATCGATTCGCTCGCGTCAGTCGATCCGGCGTGGAAGGCGGCGGCGGCGGAGATAGCCGCCGCGCGGGCGTCCGTGCAGGACGTTTCCCGGCGCCTCGCGCGCGAGCGGGGAAGCGTCGAGGAGGCGGGGGGCGATCTCGAGGCGCTTCAGGAGCGTCTCGCCGCCGTTCAGCGGGCGATGCGCAAGCACGGCCTCTCCGTGACCGGGCTCATGGCGCGGCGCGACGAGATCGCCGGCATCCTCCGGTCGCTCGACGGCGGTTCCGCCGAGATCGACGAGACGCGCCGCGCCCGCGAAGCCGCCGAACGAGATCTCCGTCCGATGCTCGCCGAGCTCTCCCGCAAGCGCGAGGCGGCCGCGAAGGTTCTCGACGGCCTCGTGACGGCCGAGCTCGCCAGGCTCGGGATGGCGGGGGCGCTCTTCGAAACGCGCATCGCCCCGCTCGAAAATAACGCTTTCCAAGACGCCGGCGTTCAAATACATTTGTCTCCGAGGGGCGGGGACAGCGTCGCGTTCATGATACGAACGAACGTCGGCGAGAAGATGCATCCGCTCGCCGACGTCGTTTCGGGCGGGGAGTTGTCGCGGATATCTCTCGTCCTTAAGAAGCTTCAAGTCGAGGACAGGAGGATCCCGACCCTCATTTTCGACGAGATCGACGCGGGCCTCGGGGCCGATCTCGGCGGTGTCGTCGCCGAGCGGCTCGCGGAGCTCGCCGGGAGATATCAGATCATCTGCATCACGCATCTTCCGCAGGCGGCGGCGCGGGCGGCGACTCATATCAAGGTCAGCAAACGCGTGCGGGGCGGAAGGACGATCGCCTCGGCCGCGCCGGTCGAGGGCCCGGAACGCGTCGCCGAGATCTCGCGCATGCTCGGCGGCGACGGCAAGCTCCGAACGGAGCTCGCCGAGGAGCTGCTCGGAAAAGGAACGGTGCGCCCGTAGCTCAGCTGGATAGAGCACCAGCCTCCGGAGCTGGGTGTCAGAGGTTCAAATCCTCTCGGGCGCGCCATATTCATCGATACGCCGCGGCGGGACGTTCCATGAAACATACGCGCGTGCTTTTCGTTGTGGCGGCCGCGCTCTCACTGTTCGCGCTTCCGCGGACGGGGGGAGCCGGGGGCGGCGGCGCGGGCGCGTTCCCGCGGGCGGCCGCGGCGCCGGTCGACCGCGACTCGATCGCCTCGGCGATCTGGTGGCTCGCGATCGAGCCGGAGACGAACGAGCAGAGGACGCGCTATACCCTCCGCGAGGCGCCGCTTCGGGAGATCGCCGATTCGCTTGCCGCGCGTCTTTCGCGGTACACCGGAAACCCGACGCAGCGGCTCGCCTTTTCCCTCGAGGCGTCCGACAGCTCGTTTACGGCCGAGAACCTCGTCGCGCGCATCGAGGGGACGGGCGTCGTCTCGGGCGCGTTCATCCTGTCCGCGCACTTCGACGCCACGGCCGTCAGGACGACGGGCTGGCGCGAGAACTGGCGAACGTGGCCCGCCCCGGGCGCGGACGATAACGCCACGGGCGTGGCGGCGCTGCTCGAGGCGGCGCGCGTTCTCGGAGAGGGCGCCGCGGCGCCGCCCTTCGACGTTCTTTTCGTTCTCTTCTCCGCCGAGGAGCTCGATCTTCTCGGGAGCGCGGATTTCGTCCGGCGCATCGACGAGGCGTACGACGGACGGATCATCGGCGTCATCAATCTCGACATGCTCGGTTATTCCCGGGAAGGCGTCCGCGGAATCACCGTGCTCGCGAACCCCATCTCCGGATGGCTGTCCGACATGATCGCGGCTCATATCGCCGCCGAGGGACCCGCTCTCGCGATCGAGGTCATCAATCCCGGCGTCATGCGCTCCGACCATCAGTCGTTCTGGGAAGCCGATATCCCGGCCGTTCTCGTCATGGAGCCGCTCGACGAGGGGCGCGTCGCGTATCCGTACTACCATTCGCTCCTCGATACGCCGGACCGGATAGACGTCGAGCAGACCGCCAGGATCGCGGACGCGGCCGCCGGCTTCCTCGACGGTCTCGGCGCCGCTCCGGCGGAGATCGCGATGCTTCCGTCCGATATCATCTTGACGCGCCGGGGCCGCCCCACGACGCGCAGGGCGTTTTCGGTCGGAGACACGATCGGCGTATGGGCGCGCGCGAGAAACACCGGCTCGTTCGATCCGCCTTCCGGTTCGTCCGTTCGCATGGATCTATCGCTCGGGACCGGCGGGGGTTCGCGCGCGCTTCTCGAGGACGACGCACCCGCGCCCGCCGCGCTCGACATGGTCGGATTCGTCGCATCCGTCGTTCTCGGACCGGAGCATGCGGGCGAGAATATCGTTCGCGCGGCGATCCGCGTGACCGGCATGGATAACGAGGACGGGAACGACGAGGCGAGTCTGCGCTTCGCCGTCGAGGGCGCGGAGGGCGAGGCGGTTCTCATGCACGCGGTGCAGCCCAATCCCCTTCGCGGGCCGCTCGCTTCGGGCTCGTTCTGCATGAACCTCGCGCGGCCGGTGGACGTCTATATCGAGCTTCTGAACGTCGAGGGAGAGCGCGTGGGCTCGGCATACGCCGGCGAGAGATGGGGGAGGCCTCTCGCGACGGGTCTCAACTGTCTCCCGCTCGGAAGCCTCTTCCCCGGCGTCGAGACGCTCGTCTCCGGCGTCTACCTGTACCGCCTCGTCGTCTATGAAGGCTCCTCGCAGTCGAAGCTCGCGGGCCGCTTCGCGGCCGTGCGCTAGAGGGGGCATGCGACGGTGATCATGGGGATCAAACCGCCCTCGAGATCGAGACGGATGCGTTCCTCGTTCGGGCGGAAGATCGACCGCACGAGGGAGTATTATTACTCGCTGTTCACCGTTTTGGTGGTGAAAATCGTCCTCTTTCTCTTCCTCTGGATCCTCTTCGCCTCCACGATCCGCATCATGGGGACGAGTTTTCGGTCCGTTCCTTCGTTCTGGAGGCTCGCGCTTCCCGGCGCCGTCCTCGTTATGAACTCCTTCATCGGCTATCATATCTATAAGAATATCAAGGAGATAGTCGAGTACGGGAAGGAGCTCAGGGGAAAGCGCTGAGACGCGCCGGCCATATTCCGATCCGCGGCGCCGTATTTCGCGCAACCGGCGGTCGCTGCGGCATTTCATGGCATATCTCTTGCAATTTTTCAGCCCTTTCGAGGGAGACTGCGCCGTATGGTCAGAACGCTCGACGAAAGAGACCTGCTGTTCAAGACCTTCACCGAGGTCGCGAGCCTCATCAGCTCGGGGAAGGACAACCGGATCATATTCCAGAAGATCCTCGACAACGCGCTCACGATCCTTCCCTCGCGCAAGGTGTACCTCATCCTCCTCGACAACCATCGGATCGTCAAGTACACCGGCCAGACGCAGGAGCGCGGAAAGAAGGTCACCGTCGAGGACCTTCCGGAATCGGCGGGCATCGTCAATTGGCTGCAGCGAGAGTACGAGGAATCGAAGACGGCGGACAACGTGTTCTCCCTCGACCTGTCGATCCTCGCGAACGAGTTTCTCCGCGACGAGGACGCCTCGAGCACCGTCATCTCCGCGCCGCTCATGGCCAAGAACGCGCTCTTCGGGATCATCCTCGCGATGAACGATCCGCTGCGGCGCCGCTTCACGGAAGAGGACATCCACCTGCTCACCGTCATGGCGAACCACGCGGCGATCGCCTTCGAGAACTACCTTCTCTACAAGAAGCTCGAGATGGAATCGATCACGGACGGTCTCACGGGGATCTACAACTACCGGTTTCTGATCCGATCCATACATCTCGAGATCAAGCGCGCGAGCCGCTTCGGCTATCCGTTCTCGTATCTCATGCTGGACGTCGACAATCTCAAGGAGTACAACGACCGCTACGGGCACCTTTCGGGGAGCCGGGCGCTGAAGGACATCGCAGGGGTCGTCACGCGGAGCTGCCGGGAGATCGATCTCGTCGCGAAATACGGCGGCGACGAGTTCGCGCTGCTCCTGCCGCAGACGACGCTCGACGGGGCGCTGCGCCTCGGCGAACGGATCCTCGAGGCGGTCCGGGAGTTCAAGTTCGACGGACGGCGGGAGGGGCTCCTCACGTGCAGCATCGGCGCCGCGGTCTATCCGGACGACGCGCGCACCGTCGAGACGCTCATCGAACGGGCGGACGCTGCGCTCTACGCGGCGAAATCGAAGGGAAAGAACGGCATGCTCAGCTACGGCGAGCTCCGCGGCGCGGCGCCCTCGTGATCGTTGTGCCGCGGGAGCCGGCGCGGTATAGTATCCGGGATGCCCGGGAGGGGCGCGCCGTCGGGGAGTCGTGCTCCGCGGCGTTCGGAACAAGGATCGAAGAGGAACGCGGGGAGTATTCATGGCACGGTATCTGGTAACCGGCGGAGCCGGATTCATCGGGTCGAACATCGCCGAGGCGCTCGTACGCCGCGGCGAGGAGGTCGTCGTGTTCGACGACCTTTCGACCGGCTACGAGAAGAACATCTCGCATATACGCGACGCGCTCACGTTCGTCCGCGGGGACATACGGGACGAGAAGGCCGTGCGCGGCGCCATGGCCGGCGTCGACTACGTCCTCCATCAGGCGGCGCTCGCGTCGGTGCCGCGCAGCATCGAGGACCCGGTCCTCGTCACCGACGTCAATCTGCGCGGAACGCTCGTCGTTCTCGAGGAGGCGCGCAGGGCGGGCGTGAAGCGGCTCGTCTACGCGGCATCGAGCTCCGCGTACGGCGACTCCGAGACGCTGCCGAAGATCGAAACGATGGCGCCGCAGCCGCTCTCGCCGTACGCCGCGAGCAAGCTCGCGGGCGAGCACTACTGCTCCGTGTACGCCCGCGTCTACGGCCTGCCCACCGTGTCGCTGCGCTACTTCAACATCTTCGGCCCCCGGCAGGACCCGCGGAGCCAGTACGCCGCCGTCATCCCCATCTTCGCCTCGCACCTCATCGCGGGCACGAGGCCGACGATATACGGCGACGGCGAGCAGAGCAGGGATTTCACGTTCATCGAGAACGTCGTCGACGCGAACATCCGCGCATCGCTGTGCGCGGAGGCGCGCGGGCAGGTCGTCAATATCGCCTGCGGCGCGCGGTACACCCTGAACGAGCTTTTCGGAATGATGCGCGACGAGCTCGGGAGCTCGATCGAGCCCCGCTACGCGCCGGCAAGGCAGGGGGACGTGAAACATTCCCACGCCGACATATCGGCGGCCCGGGGCCTCCTCGGCTACGAGGCGAGGGTGCCGTTCGCCGAGGGGCTCGCGAAGACGCTCGCGTGGTACCGCAGGGCCTGACGGCGCGGCCCTTTTTCCTTTACAGGCGCCCCGCGGACTCGGTACGATACGCGCGGATCAGGCGAAAGGCGGAATTTTCCGTGAATATTTCAAGAGTACTGTGCGTTGCGCTCCTCGCGGCGGCGCTCTCGGCGCCGGCGGAGACGGTCGCTCAGGAGATTCGGCTCCGTCCGGGCGACGCGATTCAGCTGTCGGTGCCCCAGCGAGAGGATCTCGGCAGGCTCCTCGACATCGACGCGCGCGGAAACGTGAGCCTGCCGATCGTCGGACAGGTCAGGGTGGAGGGTCTCACCGTCGAGGAGGCGCGCGGAACGCTGCTCCGGGCGCTTCAGGAGCTCTATCCGAGCGTGCAGACGATCTCGATCACGCTCATCGGCGCCGAGTCCCGCACCTTCGTCTACGTGCAGGGCCAGGTCGCGAGACCGGACAAATACGATCTCGCGGTCGCCGCGAACCTCTGGGACGCGGTCCGGGAGGCGGGCGGGACGACGCCGGCGGCGTCGCTCGAGGCCGTGCGGCTCATCCGCGTCTCGGGGGACAGCACGACGACGACCTACGTCAACGTTCAGCGCGCTCTCGATCTCGGCGATCTCTCGACGCTGCCGCCGCTGCGGCCGGGCGACACGGTCATCGTCCCCGAGCGCGGCGCGGCCGCGCTGACGAGCGTGGGCGCCGTCACCGTCGTCGGCGCCGTCGCCAGCCCCGCTCCGTACACCCTGAGCGACGGCAAACGTCTCGTGGACGCGCTGCTCGCGGCGGGAGGGTGGACGGACGCGGCGTCGCTCGGGAAGGTCACGATCATCCGCCCGCTGCGCCGCGGCGGCACGCAGACGACGCGCTACGACGTCAAAAGATTCCTCGAGACGGGCGACGCCCGCCACAACCCTCTCGTGCTGCCGGGGGACACGGTGAACGTGCCCCGCAGGAGCTCCATCGTTTCGATATTCACGACCCCCGCGTTCCTCATCGGCATCATCACGACGGCGGCCACCGTGACCGCCGTCATCGTTACGCAGAGATAGGGTGAAGCAGTGGATCAGGTCAGAAAAGTGGTTCCCGACGCCGAGCCCGGCAGGATCAATCTCCACGCGTACTGGAAGGTCTTCTGGCGGAAAAAGTTCTACCTCGCCGTGCCGCTCGTTCTCTCGGCCGTGATCGCCGTCGCCGGCGCGCGCCGCCTGACCCCGATCTACGAGTCGCACACGATGATCGCCATCGAGGACAAGAACATCCTCGCGCCGACCATGGACCGTTACGTGCAGCCCTCCGCGGACAACCGCGATCAGCTGCGCAACCAGCGGTACCGGGCAATGATCGAGACGAGGGTGAAGAGCAACGATTTCCTCAGGCTCATCGTCGAGGATCTCGGAATCGAACGTTCGCCGGGCGCGCAGCGCTACATCGAGACGGCGGCCGGGCAGGGTACGCCGGGCGTTCCCGTGGACGAGCTCGTCATGCGCCGGCTCGTCGGGCTGCTCAAGAAAAAGATCGAAGTCCAAAACCCCACGGGGGGCTTTTTCACCGTCGGCGTGTACGACACCGATCCGGCGACGGCGTTCATTCTCGCCGGCAAGATCGCCGAGAAGTTCATCGAGGTCACGCGGCAGGATCAGATTCAGGGGGTGAGGCAGGCGGGGGCGTTCAGCGACGAGCAGCTCGCCATCGCCAAGGAGAAGCTCGACGCCTCGGAAAAGGAGCTCTCCCGCGTGAAGCGGGATCTCGCCTCGGCTGAAACGGCGAACAATCCGGTGAACGGATCGAACATACATTACGCCCAGGCGCTCAAGCAGACGGTGAAGTCCGAAGCCGACCGCAGCGGCATCGCGTATCGCCGCGTGCGCGAGCGTCTTCTCGGCCTCACGAGCCTCGTGCCGACCTCCGACCGCATCACCGGCGACGAATCGATCCGCGCGCTCGAGAACAAGCTCGTCGGATACGGGGAGGAAAAGCTCCTGCGGAACCTCACGGGCGGCAATCAGCCGGAGATGCCTCAGGAGCAGTGGGACGACGGGACGGCGGCGCTCAGGAGCCGCATCACCGAGCTCGTTCAGGCGGAGTACTCGTCCGCCTCGCCCGACCTCCATCCGCTCGTCATCGAGTATTACTATCAGCGGTCGCTCAACGAGTACTACGTCTCGGTCGACCGGAAGCTCCAGAGCTACCTCGACGGGTACTCCCTGAGCTACGAGCGCCGGCCGGCGCTCGAGCGGGAATCCAGCCGGCTCACGCAGGAGGTCGAGACGAATCGCGCGATCTACAAGGCGTTTCTCGAATCGAAGACCTCCGCGCGGGTCACCGAGGCCGTCCAGTCGACGAACCTCGGGCTCAGCATGACGATCATCGAGCGCGCGGAGAAGCCGATCGAGCCGGTGAAGCCCGACCCGCTCAAGATCATCCTCCTCGCCGTGCTGTTCGGCGCCGCCTGCGGCATCGGGGCGATCCTCATCACCGAATACCTCGACGACTCCTTCCGCTCGATCGATGAGGTCGAGCGGGAGCTCAAGGTGCCGGTTCTCGGCACGATTCCGAAGATGGCGGACGGCTTCTCGTGGGAGCGGCGGCGGCGGGGCGTCGTCATCGTGTCGTGGTTCGTCGGCGTCGTGCTCTTCGTCGCGCTCATGTCGGGCACGCTGTACCTCTACGCAGGCTATCTGAAATCGAGCGGACTCGGCGTCGAGCTCGTCGAGGACCGGCCGCCCGCGGAGGTGAACCGGTGACCGATTCCGAACGGAAGAACATCTACGACGTGTTCGATCAGGAAAGCCCCATGGCGACGGAGATGCGCCGGCTCTACTCGAATATCCGCCACCATCACGGGCGGCCCGATATGAGGAGCTTTCTCGTCACGAGCGCCGACCGCGGAGAGGGAAAGAGCACGATCGCGTCGCATCTCGCGCTCACCGTCGCGCGGTTCAAAGGCAAGAAATCGCTCATCGTCGACGCCGATCTCCGCCGTCCGAGGCTGCACGACGTCTTCGCAGTCCCGCGGGAGCCGGGGCTCCTCGAGTGTCTCGAGGGGAAGATCGATCCGCTCGCGGCCGTCAAGGACACGCCCGTCGAGAACCTCAAGGTGATTCCGGCGGGGGCGCGCATAAAGTCCCCCGCGCACCTCTTCGAGGGGGACGTCCTTTCCGAGATATTCAAGAAGATACGCTTCTACTACGACATCGTGATCGTCGATTGCGCGCCGGTCATTCCCGTGAGCGATCCGATGCTCATCTCGAGCGAGGTGGACGGCGTCATCCTCGTGCTGCTCGCGGGGAAGACGCCCCGGAACGTCGCCCAGCGAGCGTGCGACATCCTGAGAGACGCGAACGCGAACGTGATCGGGGTCGTCGTCAACAACCTCTCCGAGGTCCTCCCGTATTACTACGACTACAAGTACTACGGGTACCGGGAGCACGAAGGGGAAAAAGGCGGCGCATCCGGTGCCGGAAACGCTCCGGCGGGCTCGGGCGCGGGAGGTCCGCGATGAGCTTCGCGCGGGCATGCGTCGCGTTCGCGGCGGGCTTCGCCCTTCTCGGCCCCGCGCCGTCGCTGGCGGGACCGGATTCCCTCTGCGTCCGTTTCGAGGGATCGGCGGCGGGAGAGACCGTCATGCTTTCGCGCGGCCGGATCATCGCGGGCGCGCTTCCCGTCACTCTGTGCGGCGTCGAGCCGAACGCGACGTACCGCCTCGAGCTCGGCGGCGCGGGTTTCGAGCGGCGGGTCGGAAGTTTGCGGATCGACGCGGACGGGGCGAGCGTCGGCGGTATCCGTTTCGGCACGCTCTTGCGGAACGCGATCGCGCCCGGGTGGGGCTCCTTGCGCGCGGGAAGGGGCGGCGCGGCGTTCGCGGACGTCGCTTCCCTCGCGGCGGTCCTCGGCGTCTTCGCCGGGGAGCAGAGGGAGTACGATCATATCCGGAACCGCCTCGATGTCCTCGAATCCCTCGCCGCGAACGCGGAAACGTACGAAGCGGCCTCGCGCGCGAACGAAGCCGCGCACGAAGCCGCCGTCATGGCGAACGTGCAGAACGCGCACCGGCGGCGTCTCGCCGTCCTCTGCGGCGCGCTGTACGGCTGGCAGGCGATAGAGCCGCTGTGGGCCGATCCGCCTCCGAAAGCGGGGCCGGGTCCGGAGAGAGGTTCGCTCGCGCTCGCCGGCGCGCCCCGGTCCCGGGCGAAGGCCTTCGTCTCTTCGTTGCTCCGGCCCGGCCGGGGCCAGATATATCAGGGAAAAAGCGCGCGGGGACTCCTCTTCTCCGCGGGATCTCTCGCCGCCGGCGTCGCCGCGCTCGAATACTGGAACCGGTACGACGAGGCGGCCGGCGCGTACGATCTGTGCGTCGAGCGCTTCGAAGCCGCGGAGAGCGTGCCGGAAAAAGAGGCGCTCGCCTCGGCATGCCGGCTCCTGCGCGCGAACGCGGACGACGAGCGGCGCAATCGAGCCATTTCGATCGCGGTTCTCGCGGCGATATGGGGCTGGAATTGCGCGGACACGTTTTTCGACGAGGGCGACGTCCGGGTCTCGCGCTACTCGGTCGCGATCGATCCCCGGGGCGCGGCCGTCGCCGTTCGATTCTGAGTCATGGAGGTTCGTTCGATGAGACGGATATCGT
Organism: bacterium UBP1_UBA4783; assembly: GCA_002403075.1. GTDB lineage: Bacteria > Krumholzibacteriota > Krumholzibacteriia > Krumholzibacteriales > Krumholzibacteriaceae > SSS58A. Next base: position 18,232 of record DHHB01000093.1, read on the forward strand.
TTCTCGCAGCTTCGCTCGCGATCGCGGTCGTGTGCGCCGGATGCCTCGACGATATAACCGAGGCGCCGCTCGAGATTCCGGACCGCGATCTCGGAGCGCCGGAGGCCGTCGCGGCGGAGGCGGGGAACGGCTCGGTGACTCTGAGCTGGAGCCCGGTCGACGGCGCGTCGTCGTACCGCGTCTACCGTTCGTCGGGCGCGTCCGATCCGCTCGCGCGCCTCGCGCAGACAACGGACACCGTCCATACGGACGCGACCGCCCGCAACGGCGCCGTGTACGAATACCGGATCGCCGCCGTCGGGCCGAGCGGACTCGAGGGCCCGCGGAGCGAGGCCGTATTCGTGTCTCCCGCGGTTTTTTCGCTGCTGATAAACGGCGGCAACGGCTACACCTCCTCGAGCGACGTGATGCTCACGCTGACCGCCCCCGCGACCACCGAACACATGATGATCTCGCAGTCGTCCGCGTTCGACGGCGCCTCCTGGGAGGCCTACAGCCGTACCCGCGCGTTCAGGATCGAGGGACCGGACGGAGCGATCGCCGTGCACGCGAGGTTCAGGGACGCGGGGGGGGCGCTTTCGCCCGTCGTTTCCGACGATATCGTCAAGGACACGTACGCCCGGGTGAGCTCCTTCGAGATTCACCCCGAGTCGCGCGTCTTCGCGCCCGGAGAATCAATTCATTTCCTCATGCGCGTCGAAGGCGGGGAGACGGGGGGCAGGGGGGCGCTCACGTACCCGGGCCTCGCCGATCCGGTCATTCTTCTCGACGACGGGCGCGGGGGGGACGAGACGGCGGACGACGGGATATACGAGGCGCAGTATCGCCTGCCCGCCGCCCTGCGCGGCGTCGACGTGCCGCTCGCGGTCTCGTTCGTCGATCGCGCGGGAAACGAATCGCCCGTCTTCGAGGCGGGCACGATCTCGATCACGGATCCTCCCGAAGCCGTATCGCTTATCGGGGCGGTCGATTCGTCGCGGACGAGCATCACGATCAAATGGATCGCATCCGTCGATCCGCATTTCGCGAGCTACCGCATCTACCGGAGCGAGGCGCCCGGAGTGGCCGAAACGCCGCTCAATTTCGTCCGCGAGCTCTTCACCGCCGCGCAGACGAGCTATCCCGACGGGCAGCTCGTCGAAGGGAAGCGCTACTACTACCGGATCTTCGTCGTGAACGACCTCGGCGAATCGGCCGGAAGCAACGAGGTCGCGGCGCGCACGTACGACGGCTACCCGACGGCGCCGTATCTCGACGAGCCGAGCTCGGTCGGACCGACGCGGGCGACGCTCACGTGGAGCGTGAACGCCGATACGGATTTCAGGGAATACCGGCTCTACCGAGCGACCCAGCCGGGCGTGACGAACTCCTCGTTCCTCGTCGCCACGATCACGAATCGTGAAATCGCTTTTTACGACGATACGGGGATTGACACCGCTTCGAATACGTATTACTATCGTATCTACGCGGTTGACCTAGGGGGAAAGTATTCGCGGAGCAACGAGGTAAACACCGGCCAATAGGCGGCCAAACGTTCCCGTTGATTCGAAGGCTCGTTTGAGCATTTTTCCTCACGCGGCATAAATATAAAGGGAAATATCCCCCAATTTTTTGGTGACGGCCGGTCATCGAATCGGCCGTACGCGACTTATTATTGATAGAACTTATTTATATGTTATTTATTAACAAAGGATTAGAATATTTATCGAAAGCGATTTATATGATTTGGAATTCTTCCGATTTTAAGGAATGGAACTTGCCTATGCGAGTGGTAGGCAAGGCTATACGTGTATCCTAAGAGACTCGGTTGGTGACAAATATATGTCGATCTTCAATAGAACGATGCTGCAGCGGGCGGGGGAGTATCGCGCCTACGAGGCCGCCCGTCAGTCACGCTACGAGGATATCCTCAACGAGCCGGATTCCCTGCGCCATATCGAATCGGTGCGGGGGAGCTCGGCGTGGACCGTCAAGCGCGTGTTCGACGTCGCCGTTTCCGCGATCGCCCTCGTTCTCCTCGCGCCGGTCCTCATCATCGCCGCGATCGCGATCAAGGTCGACTCGCGGGGTCCCGTCTTCTTCGCTCAGGAGCGCATCGGACTCAACCGGCGCCGCGGAGACAGGCGCTCCCGCTCGGGCGCCGTCGGGCGCGAGACGCGTTCGGGAACCGACCGCCGCAAGAGCCTCCATCCCGGCCGCCCGTTCAGGATCTACAAGTTCCGAACCATGGTGCAGGACGCCGAACGCTGCGGCCCGACGCTCGCGTGCGCGCACGATCCCCGGATCACGCGCGTGGGCAGGATCATGCGCAAGACCAGGATCGACGAGCTGCCCCAATTCCTGAACGTGATACTCGGCGACATGAGCATCATCGGACCCCGGCCCGAGCGCTCGTTCTTCATCAACAAGGTGCGCGTCGAGGTGCCGCAGTTCACGATGCGTCTGCTCGTGAAACCGGGGATCACGGGGCTCGCGCAGGTCGAAAACGGTTACACGTCGAGCATCGACGAGATGGGGCACAAGCTCTTCTACGATCTGAAATACATCGCCGAGTTCTCGATCTGGCAGGAGATACGCATCCTCTTCAAGACGGTCTACGTCGTCGTCACCGGCAAAGGCGCCTGCTGACGCCGTTTGGCACCCCCTGTGCGTTAACCGTCGAAGCCCCCCGCGGGGCGGTTTGTCTTGACCTGCCGCGGGCGTCTCCGTACACTTCGATCCGATGAACGCCATCAAGCGCTACCTCGATTTCATCGCCCTTTCGGCCTGCTACAGCGCCCTTCTCGCGCTCGCGGCCGTCGTTCCCTGGTGGGTCTGCGCCCTCGCCGGCGCATGCGTGACCGCCCTCGTGATCGAGCGCCGCAGGCGCGCGCACCGGCGCAAGATGGGGACGATCCAGCAGCGGCTCGCGAACCTCCGGAGCGAAGGCCTCCTGATCGAGGACAAGGCGCGGGGATCCGAAGAGGACGTCATGCAGCGCATGATCATGGCGCTCCTCGCCGACCTCAAGCGGACGCTGTTCAAGCTCGTGGAGAAGAACATCCAGCTCCTCAGCATCAAGGAGATCGGGCGCACGATCATCAGCTCGCTGGACGAGCAGCGTCTCATGGATTCGGTGTTCGAGTACCTCGGACGCGGGGTCGGGTACAAGGAAACGGCCTTCATCATACTGCGCAAAAAGAAGCGCGCGTTTCAGGCGATCATATCGATCGAGCAGCCCTCGCGGCTCGTGCGCCGCTCGCTCACGCTGAGCTACGCGGATCTCGCCGGCTCGCAGGCCCAATCCTGCCTCATCGGCAAATCCTTCCTCATCAAGGACGCCTCGATGCATCCGCTGTTCACCGCCGGCGGAGAGCAGCTCTTTCCGGGGAGCACGATGACCTCCTACCTGTGCGTTCCCCTCTTGAAATCGGTCGAATCGGCCGCATGCGGCGAAAACGAGGACTGCGCGCTGCGCGCGGCCGCCGCGGAGAGGGACGCGGCCGCGCCGATCTATCTCGGCAGCGAGGAATGTCTCGGGTGCCCCCACATGCCGCTGCTCGGTGCGCTCGTCGTGACGGACGGGTACCGCGGCACGCCGCTCACGAACGTCGATCAGGTGACCCTCGAGACGGTCGCGAGCCTCGTGAGCTCTAACATGGAGAACTGGTACCTCTATCAGGAGCTCCGGCAGGAGGAGCTCTTCCGCGAGCGGGTCATCGAGGGGATGCTGAACGGGGTGTTCGTGATCGACCGCGCCGGGAACGTGACGCTGGCGAACCGGACGGCGCGGGACATGAGCCAGTACAAGCAACGGCACGTGCGCTCGCTCGGCATCGGGGAGCTCATCGTGGGCGAGTCAGGCGGGGGGAACGGCGGGTCGCCGGTTCTCCGCGTGTTCGATCGCGCGGCGCCGCTCACGTACCGCGAGGCGTACCTGCGCCGCCGCGACGGGATGCACGTTCCCATCCGCATGAACGTGGCGCCGATGACGGGCGAGGACGGCGAAGTGCAGGGCGCCATTATCGAGTTCATCGATCTCAGCGAGATGAAGCGCATGGAGGAGGAGATCCGCTATCTCGACCGGCTCGCCGTGCTCGGACGGTTCACCTCGGCGGTCGCCCACGAGATCCGGAACCCCTTGACGGGCATCGCGGCGGGCATCCAGTACCTCAACCGCTCGCAGACGCTCTCGGACGAGCAGCGGGAGAACATCTCGTTCATCCTGAACGAGGTCGACCGTCTCAACCGCATCGTGACGGATCTCTTCAAGGTGGCGAAGCCGCGCGATCTGCTCTGCCAGACGATGGCGGTGGCCGATCTCGTCGACCGCAGCCGCCGCTCCCTCGCCGATCAGTTCGCCGGCAAGAAGATATCGGTCGCCGTGTCGATCGACGACGGCGTGCCGCCGATCGAGATCGATCCCGACCAGATCATTCAGGTGCTCATCAACCTGTTCAAGAACGCCGGCGAGGCCGCGCCGGAGGGCGGGGAGATACGCGTCCGCGCCTTCCCGTACCGGGGCGGGGATCCCGAGGTGGTATGGGAGCGGGACCGGGAGCTCGTGTGCATCGAGATCTCCGACGACGGCCCGGGGATCGAGCGCGAAGACCGGGAAAAGATCTGGGAGCCGTTCTTCTCCCGCAAGAAGGGGGGCACCGGCCTCGGGCTCTTCGTGAGCCAGAGCATCGTGCAGCGCCATCAGGGGCGGATTTCCGTGGCCTCGACGCCCGGAACGGGCTCCACCTTCAAGGTATATCTGCCGATCACACGTCCGCGAAAAGGAGGACAGGTTGAAGCCGGTCATTCTGCTCGTCGATGACGAGGACACGATACGGCTGTTTCTCGAAAAAACGCTGCGGGACGAGGGGTACGAAGCCCTCACCGCCGCGACGGGAGCGGAGGCCCTCGAGCTCACGCGAAGCGAGCTTCCGGACCTCGTGCTTCTCGATCTGAAGCTTCCCGACATCAGCGGGCTCGACGTCCTCAAGCAGATCAAGGAGGAGGTTCCCGAGGTCTGCGTCATCATGCTGACGGCGTTCGGCGATATCGAGACGGCGGTCGCCGCGATGAAGCAGCAGGCGTTCGATTTCGTGAGCAAGCCGGTGAACCTCGAGCAGCTGCTCCTCACGATCGAGAAGGGGCTCGCGTCCCGCAGGCTGACGCGGGAGCTCTTCGAGCTGCGGCGCCGCGTGCGGATCGACATCGGAGACGACTACATTCCGGGCGAGAGCGCCCAGATGAAGGGCATCTACGAGATCGTGAAACGGGTCGCGGAGAGCGATACGACGACCGTGCTCATACAGGGCGAGAGCGGAACGGGGAAGGAGATGATCGCGACGATGGTCCACCGCTACAGCGGCCGCCGCGACCAGCCGTTCCTCGAGATCAACTGCGCGTCCCTGCCGGAGGAGCTTCTCGAGAGCGAGCTCTTCGGGCACGAGAAGGGGGCGTTCACGGACGCGAAATCGCAGAAGATCGGTCTTCTCGAGCTCGCGAACAAGGGAACGCTTTTCCTCGACGAGATCGGGGAAATGAGCCTCACGATCCAGGTGAAGCTGCTTCGCGTGCTCGAGCGCATGACGTTCCGGCGCGTCGGCGGAACCAAGGACATCAAGGTAAGCGTGCGCATCATCTCGGCGACCAACAGCGATCTCGAATCCGGCGTCAGGAACAAGACTTTCCGCGAGGACCTCTACTACCGTCTCAAGGTCGTCCCGGTGTTCATTCCGCCTCTGCGGGAGCGGAAGGAAGATATCTATCTGCTTCTCAAGCACTTCCTGAACCATTTCAACAAGCTGTTCAACAAGGGCTTTCAGGACGTCGACGAGGAGGCGTACGAAGTCATCCTCAACTACGCGTGGCCGGGCAACATCCGCGAGCTCAAGAACATGGTGGAGCGGATCGTTCTTCTCGAGAACGATACGGTGCTTCGCCTCGCCCATATCCCGCTCGGCATCCGGCAGGGAGCGACGCCGCCGCAGGAGCTCGCGGCGGTACGGCGTCTCGAGATGGCCCTGACGCGGCCGTTCGCCGAGGAGGGGACCGATTTCGAGGAGCTGCTGGGGCTCGTCGAGCGCGAGCTCATCGACAAGGCGATGCGGGAGGCCGACGGGAACCAAAGCAGGGCGGCACGGCTGCTGCGCCTCAATCGGGACAAGATCCGGTACCGCCTGAAAAACCCCCCGGCTCCGGAGGAATGACGGCCGATGATCGGGCGAAACGCATCGCTCGTCCTCTGCGCCGCGGCGCTCGCCGCGCTCGTCTCGTGCGGCTACTACAGCACGAAGGGACGGACCGCCGGAGACATCAAACGGATCGCGGTTCCCTACCTGGCGAACGAAACGGCCGAACCGGAGATCGAGATCGAGATAACGCGCAGCGTCATCGACGGGCTCGTCAAGGACAACACCCTCAAGGTGGTGACCGGCGAGGAGGCCGACGCCGTTCTCGAGGGCACCGTCGAGCGGTACCAGAACGTCCCGTTCACCTTCGACACGAAGCTCCAGGCGCAGCAATACCGTCTCCTGATCGCGATACGGGCGTCGCTCTTCAATCCGAAAACGAACACCTACATCTGGCAGGATAAAAAAATCGAGGCGCACGGCGATTACTATCTTGAAGCGGCGGGGCAGCGGTCGTACGATGAGGCGCTCGAAGAAGTCTACCGGTACCTCGTCGAAGGGATTCTGAACGCGACCGTGCAGGAGTGGTGAGGCGTGAAGGCCGGGGCGACGCATTACAAGAAGATCTTCAGCGACGTCGAGAAGCGGGACATTTCGACCCTCTACCTGCTCCACGGCCCCGAGAGCTTCATCATGGAGGAGATGGCCCAGCGGATCGTCTCCTCGCTCGTGCCGGACGATCTCCGCGCCTTCAACCTCACGATTGCCCACGGCGGGGAGCTCGACCTCGAGTCGTTCGTGTCCTCGGCGGCGTCGTTCCCGTTCCTCTCGGACCACCGCGTCCTCGTGTTGCGGGAGCTCGAGAAGCTGCGGGGAAGCTGGAAACCGCTCGTCGAGTACTGTCGCGATCCGGTTCCCTCGAGCGTCGTCATATTCCTCTACCGGAACGTCGACGAATGGGGAGGGAAGACGCGCGATCCGCGCGAGTACGGCGCGCTCGTCGAGGCGATCCGCCGTTCGGGCCGCGTGATCGCGTTCGAGCGGCTGACCGAGCCGGAGATCCGTCAGTGGGTGCGGCAGAAAGCGAAGCAGTCCGGCTTCGAGATCGACGCCGGCGCGGTCGAGGCGCTCATCGCGAGCGCCGGCGAGGATCTCTTCGATCTTCGAAACGAGATCGCGAAGCTCTCGCTCCGTTTCGAGGGCGGCACGGTCCGCGAAGGGGATCTCGCCGCGGTGATCGGCGGCTACCGCCTCAACGCCGTGTACGAGCTCCTCGACGCGATAGAACCGGGCCGCGAAGCGGCGGCGCTCTCGGTGCTCGGACGGATCCTGGCGACGGGCGCCGAGCGGCCGTCGGCGCTTCTCTACCACCTCGGGCGCCACTTCCTCGCCCTTCTCAAGATCCGCTCGGGGGCGGGGGGAGGGTACGTTCCGGAGCGGCAGAGACGCAGGGCGCGGGCGTTCGACACGCGGGCCATCGTCGCGTGGCTCGAGAACATACGACGGGCGGAGCTTCACCTGAAGACCGGCTCGTTTCCCGAGGAAGCGCTGCTCGTGGGAGCGTTCGCGCACGCGTTCCGGGGGCGTTGCATGAATCATCCATTCACGACATCGTAGAAAACGGCCCGCGCCGCGCGCGCGGACAAAGGGGGGGGGGCATGTCGCACGCAATCCCGAAGGTCACCGACGCGGAATTTCCCGGCATGGTTCTCGGAGGCGGACGGCCGAGCGTCGTCGATTTCTGGGCGACGTGGTGCGCGCCGTGCCGGCAGCTCGACGGCATTCTTGAGGAAATGGCGCGTTCCTACGAGGGGAAGATCTCCTTTTACAAGGTGGACGTGAACGAGAGCGCCGGCACGGCGTCCCGGTACGCCGTCCGGAGCATTCCGACGCTGCTGTTCTTCGATGGGGGCGAGGTCGTCGATCAGGCGGTCGGCGCCATCTCGCGGGAGGATATCGAGGAAAAGCTCCGTCAGCTCGCCGCGGGGGGCTGAGCGATCTCCGGGACGGGACCTCTATGAGCGCTTCGAACGGCGACGAGGAACGGATAACGGCGAGGGGGCTTCGCCCGCCGGGGCCCCTGATGCTCGTTCGCACGCGGCTGCGCGAAACGAACAAGGCGCGTCTGCGCGTCATCGTGTCGAGCAAGGACGCGGCCGACGAGATCGTCGCGTTTCTCCTGCAGCGGGGGGCGCGCGCGGAGGTCGACCGGGCCGGAGACGATTATCACGTGGTCGCCGATATAAGCCGCTACAAGGACGTGGATAGATGACAGCCGACACCTTCCCCTTCAGGGAAACGGAACGGAAGTGGCAGGAGCGCTGGAAGGCGCTCTTTCGCTGCGACACCGCGAAGACCGACGGGAAGTACTACTGCCTCATGATGTTTCCGTACCCGTCGGGAGACCTCCACGTGGGCCACGGGCGCAACTACATCATCGGCGACGCGCTGGCCCGCTTCAAGATGATGGAAGGGGCGAACGTGCTCGCGCCGATGGGATGGGACGCCTTCGGGCTCCCCGCGGAAAACGCGGCGATCAAGAACGACATCCATCCCGCCGTCTGGACCGAGCGGAACATCGAGAGCATGAAGCTGCAGTTCGACCGCTGGGGGGTCGTCTACGACTGGTCCCGCGAGGTCGCGGCGTGCCGTCCCGACTACTACCGCTGGACGCAGTGGATATTCATCCGCCTCTTCCGCGCGGGGCTCGCCTACCGCGAGGCGGCATCCGTCAACTGGTGCCCGTCCTGCAAGACGGTGCTCGCGAACGAGCAGGTCGCCTCCGGCGCCTGCGAGCGCTGCGGCAGCGTCGTGAGCCTGCGAAAGCTCGAGCAGTGGTTCTTCGGGATCCGCCGCTACGCGGAGCGGCTTCTCGACGACCTCGACCGGCTCGAGCGGTGGCCGGAGCGCGTCCGCACGATGCAGAAGAACTGGATCGGCAGGAGCGAAGGGGTCGAGGTGTCGTTCCCGCTCGAGGGGATGGGCGAGACGCTCTCGTGCTTCACGACCCGCGTCGACACGATCTACGGAGCGACCTTCATCGTCATCGCCTCCGATCATCCGCTCGCCGCGGAACTGCTGCGGCGGGGGGGGAGAGAGGAGGAGGGGGGCGCGTTCATACGGCACGTGAGGGAGCTTCAGGTCCAGGAGCGGGAAAAGGCCGAGAGCACGAAGGAGGGGTTCTACACGGGGTGCCGCGCCGTGAACCCGGCGACCGGCGCGCCGATACCGGTGTTTCTCGCGAGCTACGTCGTCATGGAATACGGCACGGGCGTCGTGATGGGCGTCCCGGCCCACGACCAGCGCGACTTCGAGTTCGTTCGCGAGGCGCCGCTCGAGATACCGGTCGTGCAGGTCATCTCCCCCGACGGGTCGGCGTCGCCGCGGCTCGAGTCGGCCTACGTCGAGGACGGGATCATGATCAACTCGGCGCCCTACGACGGCCTCGGAAACCGCGAAGCGATGGACCGGATCACGGACGACCTCGCTTCCCGCGGGCTCGCCCGGCGCGTCGTGCATTACCGGCTCCGCGACTGGCTCATCTCGCGCCAGCGCTACTGGGGCGCCCCGATTCCGATGGTCCATTGTTCGTCGTGCGGCTCGGTGCCGGTGAACGAGAGCGACCTTCCCGTGCTCCTTCCGGAGAACGTCGACTTCCATCCGCGCGGGGACGGCAAGAGCCCGCTCGCGACGGTGGCGGAATTCGTGAAAACGGTCTGTCCCTCGTGCGGCGGTCCCGCCGAGCGCGACACGGACACGATGGACACGTTCGTCGACTCGAGCTGGTATTTCCTGAGATACCTTTCGCCGCGGGACGAGCGGCGCGCCTTTGATCCGGAGCTCGCGAACCGGTGGCTCCCCGTGGACCAGTACATCGGCGGGATCGAGCACGCGATCCTCCATCTCATGTACTCGCGGTTCATCGTCAAATTTCTGCACGACGAGGGGCTGCTCGCGTTCGACGAGCCGTTCGGAAGCCTCTTCACGCAGGGGATGATCTACCGCAACGGCGCGAAAATGTCGAAGAGCAAGGGGAACGTCGTGAGCCCGGCGCCCCTCATAGAGGCTTACGGCGCGGACACGGTGCGCATCTACACGCTGTTCATCGGGCCCCCGGAAAAGGACGCCGAATGGAACGACCGCGCGGTCGAGGGCGCTCACCGTTTCGTGAACAGGGTCTGGCGCCTCTATACGAACCACCGGGAGCTTCTCGACGCCGGAGCCGCGGCCGACGACCGGGTCGACCCCGAGGCGCTCGACGAGGCCGGCACGGCGCTCTATCGGGCCGTGCAGGTGGCATCGAAGCGGGTGCGCGACGACGTCTTCGAGCGCGGATTCCAGTTCAACACGGCGATCAGCGCGCTCATGGAGCTCACGAACGAGCTGTATCTCTACGTGGAGCGGAACGAGCGCTTCCGGGCGGGCGACGGCGCGGCGGCGAGGCTTTTTCGCAACGCCGTGCGGCGCCTCGTCCTGCTGCTCGCGCCGATGGCGCCGCATCTGTGCGAGGAGCTCTGGGAGCTTTTCGGGAACGACGGATCGATATTCCGGCAGGGGCTGCCGGAACCGGACTCGCGATACCTCAAGGCCGAGACCTACACGCTCGTCCTTCAGGTGAACGGAAAAATCCGCTCGAAGGTCGAGGTCGAAAAGGACGCGCCGAGGGAGACGCTCGAGAAGCTCGCTCTCGAGGACGAGAAGATAAAGAGGATCCTCGCGGGGGGAACGGTGATCAAAACGATCGTTGTCCCCGGAAAGCTCGTCAATATCGCCGCGAAGCTCGCCTAGAGGCCGGCTCGTTTCCATTGGTTAACATAATATATATTATACGACATATTATCCCTAGGCATGAAAAGAGCCCGAGGCCCTCCGAGGTCCCGGGCTCTATCCCTACTCCGCCCTTTTCGTTACCGGTACAGCGATTTAATGGCGCCCCAGCTCGATTGCTCGACGGCCGGGTTGCACGTGCCGTTGAAAACGAACGTGCCGCCGAGAACCTGATACATCGGCTGTCCGGCCTCGCACAGCGTTATCCAGATCCCCGGGAAAGGATCCGCCGTGGGATGGTTCATGACCCTTACTCTGAATTCCCCGGTTTCGAAGCCGTTCGTGACGAAGACCATGCCGAGGTAGACGACCGGTTCTCCGACTCCGAGACAACCCGAGCCCGTAATCGAAATGCCGCTTTCGATGTCGCCGAGCGTCACGGTAATGAGGTTCGACCAGACGGGCGGCGGCGCGAAAAAGACGTTCGTCGAAGAAAGCGCCAGGCTGAACGCCGCGGCGTTCCCCATGTCGGGACCCGATCCGCGCACGTAGAAGAACTGCATCGTGTCCGTCATGAAGATCGTGCTCGTACGGTCGCAGTCGCCCAACGAGTTGCTCGTGTAAAGCGATAGGGCTCCATTATGCCCGTAAACAGCCGGCGCCAGCAGCGCCAGGAACAGGAGCGACAGTGTCAGTGTCCTCATTGTGCCTCCTCCTTGCTTCGAATTGCCCGCTATTCCCTCTTCATTCCCTTTGTAGCAAGTTCTTAGCCACCTATAACTGAGCGTAGAGTAATTTCGTCCCTAAAATTCTGTCAAGACATTTATGCTCATCGCCAATCGAGCCCCGGCACCCGGTCGCGCCAGGCGCCCAGAAACGGCAGGCTCCAGTATTCGCCGAAGAGCGCCTTCACGAAGCCGACCGCCGAAAGGGCGAGCGCGGCGATTCCGGTCATAAACACGAAGAGCCCCACGACGATGAGCCCGGCGATCCGTATCCGTCCGACCGTCGCCTCGAGGATGAGCGATGCGACGAGAAACGCCATCTCGGCCAGGAAGAGGAGCACGCCCTGAGAGGCGTGGTATCGCACGAAGGGGTCCCGCTTCGCGCGCCAGAGGGAGAACAGGCTCATGAACGAGAGGTATCCCACCGCGGAGAGCCAGCGGGCGCGCTCCGACGGCTTGCTCTCCCCCGCTCCCGCCGTTTGGACGCTCTGCTCGACGTCGCTCATAGTTCAACCCTTCAGAATCTCGAGCTCGATCTCGATATCCCGCCGGTCCGTCCCCGTCGCCGTATCGAGGAGTCCGCTCAGGAGCTCTATCGCGCGCTGCGTTTCGTTCGCGAAGCGCATATTCGCGGCCGCGCGCCGCAGGTACGTCGTCTTCATGAAGTCGTTCGTTTTCGTCTTCGCGGCGAGCTCCACGTACGTATCCGCCGCCTCCCGGTAGCGGTGCTCGTTCCCGAGCGCCACGGCCTTCCCCTCCATCGCGGCGTCGCGGAAGAACGGGTACTTTCCGGCGCGCGAGAGATAGCGATCGAACGCCTGCACGGCGTCGAGGTTGCGTCCGCTCTCGAGGGCGCATTTGCCCGTGAAGTACTCCGCGTAGGCGCCTTCCGGCGTCCCCCCGTACTGTTTCACGACCATCGCGAAGAGGTCCTCGGCCGTTTTAAGATCCCCCGTGCGGAACGTCATGACCGCGTCCGCGAACGTCGCCGCCGCGCGCTCATGCGACTGCCTGCGCGCGTAGGCGCCCCACGCGACGAGGGCGACGACGATCGCGACCCCGATGAGCCCGATAAAAAGCATCCTCTCATGCCCGCGAACCCATTCCCAAGCGCGCAGCATGGAGCTGACGAACGTGTCTTCCTTCATCTGGCGTTTCGTTATTCTCGACAATCGGAAACCTCCTTGCTTCAACTTCAATTAACACGCCCCAACCCGGATAATCAAGGGAAAAGCGCCCGCCTCGCGGAGCCCCCGCTCGCGGCCGATAAAAGGTTTGACAGCCCGGAACGCTTTTGCAAAGCTCCCCCCGTAGCCGCTCGCAGCGCATCGGGAGGCTTCCGTGAACCGGATGCTCCGCGCCGCCGCCCTCGCGTCGGCCCTGCTGTTCCTCGTGCTCGAGTCCCTCGGCATGCGGGATTTCGCCCGAGCCCCGTATACCGGCATCCAGCACAACAACCTCGTCGTGAGCGCCATCGAGCGCGACAGCCCGAACCGAGGTCTCGGCCTTCGCTTCGGCGACCGCATCGTGAGCGTGAACGGCGCCGCCGTCCGCAGCGTCAACCATTTCCAGCACCTTCTCGCTTCGAGCCCCCCTCCCTCCGTCTTCGAGTTCGGGATCGCGAGGGGGGATTCGGCTTTCGGGGCGGCCGTCCGCGGGGTGCCCCAGCCGGCGGGCCGCACGTCCGCGAAGTTTTCCAATACGGTCGTCGCCTTCGCGTTCATTCTGATCGGGCTCGTCGTCGTCGTAAAACGCCCCGATATCCTCGGGGTCCTCTTCGCGGCGAGCTGCTATATCCTCTCCTATCTCGTCACGGAGCGCCCGGTGACCGCCTCGCCCTTCCTCCAGATCGCCGGCGAGCTCTGGTATGATCTTCTTTTCATATTGCTGCCTGCGTTCTTTCTCCATTTCTTCCTCGTGTTCCCCGGACGGGAGATCGAGCGCGGATCGAGACGCGGCGCGCTCGCGCGGCTTCTCTACGCGCCGCCCGCGTTCCTGGCGCTCCTCACGTTCGCCGCCGCGCTGCGGCGGCACGGAGCGCCGGGCGACCCGGCCCTCGGCGCGTTCATAAACACGATCAACACGCTGACCGTTCTCGTGTGGTTCGGTTACATCGCCGCGAGCCTCGCCCTCTTCGTCAGGACGTATCTGGCGTCGGAGCGGGTTCAGCGGATAAAGTTCCGCATCGTCATCGTCGGCGTCGCCGCGGGGATCGTGCCGCTCACCGTGCTCATGCTTCTCAAGCAGTTTCGGCCGGAAACGACCGTTCCCGCCCGAAACCTCTGGCCCCTCTCGCTCTCCTTCATGCCGGTCTCCTTCGCGTACGCCATTCTCAAGCACAACGCGTTCGATCTCCGCGTCGCGGTCCGCAACGCGCTCGTGTACGCGCTGCTGCTCGCCCTGGCCCTGGCCGTCTATTTCGCGACGGTGAACGTTCTCGGCGGAGAGATCGGCAGGCGGTTCGGCGTGCCGATTTCGGCGGTCGCCGCGGCCGCCATCGTGCTGCTCGCCGTCGCCGCGGCGCCCGCGCGCAGCGGTCTTCAGCGGCTCGTCGATCCGCTCTTCCCGCGCAGGCGCGCTCTGATGACGGACGAGATCGTCGCCTTTTCGCGCCGCATCCAGTTCCTCCTTTCGCTCGATGACGTCGCTTCGTTCGCCGCCGAAAGCATGGCCGCCGTCGCGAGGGCGGAGCACGCGCGCCTCTTCCTGCGGACGGAGAACGGGGATTACGCGCTGCGCGCGAGCGCGCCCGCGGACGCACGGACGCCGCTCACGTCCTTTCCCCCGGAAACCGCCCTCATCCGCCTCATGAAGAGCGAGCGCGTTCCCCTCATGCTCGAGTATTTCGACCGTCTGTGGCTCAAGAACAACCTCGACCGGATGTCCCGGGAGATCGTCTCTCTCACGCAGTCCGCCGCGGCGGTGCCGCTCATCGAGCAGGACGAGCTGCTCGGTTTCGTTCTTCTCGGCCGCGCGTCTTCCGGAAAGGCGTATACCGGCCGCGACGCCGAGGTGCTCGAGCTTCTCGCCGAGCGGTGCGCGGTCGCCCTGATGAACATCAGGCTCTGCGGCGACTCGATCGTCAAGGAACGTCTCGAGGAGGAGCTGCGGCTCGCGAGCGAGATCCAGAAGCGGCTTCTGCCCGCCTCGGCCCCGCAACCTTCGAGAGCGGCGATCGCCGCGCGCCTTTCGAACAGCCGGGAGGTCGGCGGCGATTTCTACGATTTCATAGAGTTCGAGCCGGGCGTCATCGGGATCGCCGTCGCCGACGTGTCGGGCAAGGGTATACCGGCGGCCCTTCTCATGACGACGCTGCAGGCGTCGTTCCGCGCCGAGGCGGCGAAAACCTCCGCGCCCGCGGATATCGTTTCGGCGCTCAACGCGTCGCTCTACGAACGCAGCGACGAGGAGAAGTTCGCCACGTTCTTCTACGCTCTGTACGAAGACGCGAGCGGCGTCGTTCGTTTTTCGAACGCGGGATCCTTCCCTCCGTTCATTCTGTCGCCCGACGGCCGCGTGGCGCGCCTGCACCGCGGCGGGGCGCTCGTCGGGATCGAGCCGGGCAGCGCGTACAGCGAAGGCGTCGTGAAGCTCAAGGACGGCGATCTGCTGGTCATCTACACGGACGGCTGCATCGACCAGGAGAACGCCGAAGGGGAACCGTTCGGGGAAGACCGGTTGATTGAATTTTTCAGACATACCTCAGCGCTCTCGGTCGATACCATGATCGAAAGGTTATTTGCCACGATCATTGCATTTGGGCAAAGGAATTTGAAAGATGATATGACGGTCGTTCTTCTTCGCAGAAATCCTCGCTGAGCCACCCTCCCATCCAAGGAATATATTCCCTTATCGTTGCGCAAGATAGCGCATAGCCCCCCGCGCCCTCGAGGCTGCGGCACAGGCTATGCTCAATGCATATACAGCGAGGCCCGGGATGCACGTCTCGAGGGCTCGCCGGGCAGTAAAAACCCGTTCAGGGGGTGATTGTCATGATGATTTCATGGCTCTGGATTATTGACCTCCTGTGGTGGTTGCGCTGAGGGTTGGGAAAGAGCGATCCGGCTCGTAAAAAATAAATGTTCCCGTTGATCGTAAGGAAGCGTCGGCGGGAACATTTATTTTTCTTAATATTTCAGACGCGCGGCGCCCGACGGGCTGGGCTCGATCGAGCGAAAAATCCGGCGCGAGGCCGTTTGTCACGTTTCTGCAAATGCTTAATGTCATGTAGTATTACTATCGCGTAGTACATTGTCATATTATCAGATACGAAATGATAATATTTTGCATAATTTGTATTTTTTTCTTGACAGCGCGTAACGTTTCTTTATAATGGGCGCGACGAGACAAAGAGCCTGACTACGCGGTCGTGATCCGTCTGCTCTCAAGCCAACCTTTGAAGCGAAGCGATCTTGCTGCTCAGGCCTCTGAAGGGTGGGTGAGACACGTCACGCAATGTAGCTGACCTCGGCGTCTCGTTAAAAAAATAGGGGAATTGTTCCGCGATCCATCGCGGATCAATTCCCCTCGTTATTTGTGGTGCCCCCGAGACGATTCGAACGTCCGACAAACGGTTTAGGAAACCGCTGCTCTATCCATCTGAGCTACGGGGGCACGCTTGTGGCCATCATGATCCGCCGGAGCCGCGTTCAGAACCGCAGCAGGCTCCAAACGTTCCTCCCCGGCAGGTTGTCCCTGCCCTTGAGATCCGCGAGCTCCACGACGAAGGCGAGCTCCTCCACGATTCCCCCCTGCCGTTCGACGAGGCGCGCGGCCGCGGCCGCGGTCCCGCCCGTCGCGAGAAGATCGTCGAGGATGAGTATGCGCTCGCCGCGCGCGACCGCGTCGACGTGCATCTCGATCGCGGCCTCTCCGTATTCGAGGGCGTACCTTTCGGCGACCGTTTTCCAGGGAAGCTTGCCGCTCTTCCGTATCGGGACGAATCCGACGCCCAGCCGGTACGCGAGCACCGATCCGAATATGAATCCCCGTGATTCCACAGCCGCCACCTTGTCGATCCCGCGTCCGCCGAAGCGTTCGAAGAGGGTGTCGCAGATGCTCCGGAACGCGGACGGGTCGAGCAGCGCCGGCGTGATGTCGCGGAACAGGATTCCCGGTTTCGGAAAATCCGGCACTTCTCGAATGAACCGGCCGAGCGGATCCGTCATGGTCACTCCTTCCGCCTCGATTTCGCTCCTTTGAGCGGCATGAGCAAGAGCTTCAGTTTGCGGAGCGCGCGCCGCTCGATCTGGCGGACGCGCTCGCGCGACACGTGCGCGACGGCGCCCGTTTCCGCGAGCGAATGAGGCTCTCCGTCGCTCAGTCCGTACCTGATCCTGAGAATGAGCCGCTCGCGGTCCGACAGGCGCTCGAGGAGATCCTCTATCCCCTCCGATTCGAGCTGCCTCAGAACGATCTCCTCCGGACTTCCGCGTCCGCCGTCCTCGACCGACTCGGAGCGCGCGAGCTGGTCGTACGCGTCGAGGCTGCTCGCGAGATCGAGCGCGCGGATGTTTCCGACGAGCTCCTCGAGTATTCGATAGCGCCGGAGCGAGATCCCGAGGCGCTCGGCCTTCTCCTCGAGCGAGAGCCGTTCCTCGGCGGGAGTCTGATCGATGGCGATGTAACGCGTCATGAGATGGAACACGTTGATCGGAATCCTGATCGTGCGCGCTTGATTCGCGATCGCCCGGACGATCCCCTGCCGTATCCACCACGACGCGTAGGTGCTGAACCGGAACCCCTTGTCCGGATCGAATCGCGCGACCGACTTGATGAGCCCGATGTTGCCTTCCTCGACGAGATCGAGCAGAGGGATGCCGCTCGAAGCGTAGCCCCTCGCGATGGCGACGACGAGCTTGAGGTTGCCGAGTATGAGGCGCTTTCGCGCCTCGGCGTCCCCGTTTCTCGCGTCCCGCGCGAGCTCCGTCTCCTCCTCGGCCGTGAGCAGCGGATAGCGGCCGAGATCGGCGAAGTACCGGCGCTCGATGGCGTCGTCGTCCCGATTCGTCTCCATGCAGGATATTATTACGGTGAAAGGGGCTCGGAAGCAAGGTAAAGGTACGGCCGCGGATCGATCGGCCGCCCCCCGTGCCGGATCTCGAAGTGCAGGTGGACGCCCGTGGCGCGCCCGCGCTTTCCCGCGCCGCCTATCTTTTCCCCAGCGGAGACCTTCCGTCCCGAGCGAACCGTGAGGTAGGAAAGGTGTCCGTACACGGTCGATATCCCGCCCGGGTGGTCGACGATCACGACCGTTCCGTAGCCGCGGCGCCGTCCGGCGTAGCTCACCGTTCCGTCGGCGGCCGCCACGATCGCCTCTCCCCTGCCGGTTTCGATATCGACCCCCTCGTGAACGCGGCCGGCGCTGGCGGCGGCCGATCCCCGGGGAGCGAACGGGCTCTTTATCCTCTCACGGCGGAAACCGGCGACCGGCGGCCGCAGGGCGAACGCGAGAGCGATCGTCGTATCCCTCTCGGCCGTCTCGACGACGGCACGCGGCTCGACCGGCGATGCGCCGCTCCTATATTTCGGCGCGCTCGCGCATCCGATTCCGGCCGCGGCCGCAGCGGCGCACAAGAACGCCGCGGCGGCGCGGCGTAAGCCCGCGCGCGAACATTTCGCCCGGCCGGTGCCGCCGTTCGTCCCGATCCTCCGCATTGTCACGATTGTTTTCGATCCCGAAGCTCGAAGAAATATTTGGTCGGGGCGAGTGGAGTTGAACCACCGACCTCCTGGTCCCGAACCAGGCGCGCTAACCGGGCTGCGCTACGCCCCGACCGACAGGTACATACAATAACACCCCGGCGGCCATATCTCAACGGAATTTATCGAGGGCGCCGAAGAGAAACGCGCTCGAGATGACCCCGTAGCAGACCAGCGTCACGATGACGGACGCGAGCAGGATGCCGAGCGCAATGCAGGGCACGGCGATTCGGAGCGGGATGCGGAAGAGAAACGCCGCGATGCAGCCCGACCACGCCCCGGTGAACGGCAGCGGGATGCCGACGAACAGAACGAGCCCGGCCGCCTCGAAACGCTCGATAATCGCGCTTCGCCGCTTCGTGCGGTTGAAGGCCCACGTGAGCACGCGGTTCCAGAATGGGTAGCGCATGAGGCGCTGGGAGAAGTATTCGAGGAAGAGGAGGACCGGCACGACCGGCACGAAATTGCCGGCGATCGCGATCGGCACGGCCTCCTGCCACGGCAGCTTCGCCGCGAAGACCGCGTAGGGTATCGCCAGCCTGAGCTCGCCGATCGGCGTCATCGCGTAGAGAAAGGTCAGGAGGCGCTGCGAGGCGACCGTGAGCGCGAAGAGCGGCGGCACCTAGGCGTCCCCCCTCATGAGCGGCACGAACGCGCAGCGCGCGATGCGCCGCTCGGTCGTCACGCCGTTCCGGCGCGTGAAGAGAACGAGAAACTCCGCGCTCTCGCCGATCGGCGCGATGAGACGGCCGCCCTCGGCGAGCTGCTCGAGCAGGAGCTCCGGCCGGCCGGACATCGACGCGGAGACGATGATGCGGTCGAACGGCGCGTAGCTCTTCCAGCCGAGCGATCCATCCCCGAGCTTGACCCGGATGCTCCCCTCCGTCGCGCCGGCGAGCGCTTCCTGCGCCTTCACAAGGAGCGGTTCGATGCGCTCGATCGAGAAGACGTCCCGCGCGAGGCGCGCGAGGATCGCCGTTTGATACCCCGAACCGGTCCCAATCTCGAGAACGCGGCTGCCGCGCTCGACGGCCAGCGCTTGCACCGCGAAAGCGATCGTGTAGGGCTGGGAGATCGTCTGCTCGTAGCCGATCGGGAACGAGCAATCGTCGTAGGCGCGCACGCCGAGCGCGGGATCCACGAACGCGTGCCGCGGAACGGCGAGGAACGCGTCGATGACGCGCTTGTCGACGATCCCGCGGGGGGTCAGCTGCTCGGCCACCATCCGCCGGCGGGCTATCCGGTAATCCGGTCCGTTCTCCATGCGTTCGTGAGCACCTCGATCGCCTGCATGCCCTGGTAGTCCGTGAGATCGATGCGCAGCGGCGTCACCGATACGAAACCCGAGCTCACGGCCGCGAAATCGCTGTTCTCCTCCGTGCTCCAGCCCGGCTCTCCCCCGCCGATCCAGAAGTAATCCTTGCCGCGGGGGTCCTTCTTCCGAACGATGATGTCGTTGTAGACGCGCGAGCCGAGCTTCGTGACGCGGATGCCCTTGATCTCCCCCGGAGGGATGGCGGGAACGTTGACGTTCCACAGGGCCGCGCGGCCTCCCCGCGCGGCGAGGAGCCGCCGGGCGAGCACTTCCGCCGCCTCGGCCGCCCCGTCGAAGCGCTGGGGCGTCCACGATACGAGCGACACAGCCATCGCGGTGATTCCGAGGATGCACCCCTCGAGGGCCGCCGCGACCGTGCCCGAATAGTGGACGTCCTCACCCATGTTCGGTCCATGGTTGATCCCCGATACGATGAGATCGGGTTTTTCCTCGAGTATGCTGTGCACCGCGGCGAGGACGCAGTCGGTCGGCGTCCCCGAAACGGTATAGCGGTTCCGCGCGAACTCCTTGATGCGCAGCGGCTTGTCGAGCGTTATCGCGTGGCTCGACGCGCTTTGCTCGAGCTCCGGCGCGACGATGACGATGCGCCCGAGCCGCTCGAGAGCGCCCTCGAGCGATCGCAGCCCTTCCGCGGCGATGCCGTCGTCGTTCGTGAGAAGTATCACGGGCTCCGCGCTCATTCCGTTCTCCGCTCCCACGCGAGGTCCAAAAAATACACGCTACCAAAAAAAGCTCCGGAAGACCAGCGAGAAGAATCGCAGCGTGTCGCGGGCAGGATGGATCGCGCTCCGCTCGCTGCCGTAGATCGTGCTGACCGGTATCGACGCGATGCGGGCGCCGGCCCTGCTCGCCTTGACGATGAGCTCGCTCTCGATCTCGTACCGTTCGGAGGCGAGTTCGACGCGGCGAAGGAGCGCGCATCCGGCGAGCCGGTAGCCGTTCTGCGTGTCGGGCACGCGCTGCTTCGCGATCAAGCTGATCACGGCGGAGGTGAACCGGTTCGTGAAAACGCGGAGCCGCGGCATCGAGCCCGTCACCTGCATGCGGTCGCCGATGACGAGCTCACCCGCCCCCGCTGCGAACGCCTCGGCGAAGCGCGGCACCTCGTCGGGATCGTGCTGCCCGTCGGCGTCGAGCATGACGATCGCCGAGATTCCGGGCATGGCGAGCGCCGCCCCGAACCCCGTTCGCAGCGCCGCCCCCTTCCCCCGGTTCACCGGATGGCGAAGGACCGCGGCGCCGGTCGACGCGGCGACGGAGGCGGTGTCGTCGCCCGATCCGTCGTCGACGACGACGACGTTGCGCGCGGGCACATGCCGCAGAAGCCCGCGGATCACCCCCTCGATATGGCGCCCCGCGTTGTAGGCGGGGACCACCGCCGCGATATCCTCAAGCATCTTCCCCCTCCCTCCAGACATGATCGAAGCCGAACCATTGATCGGGATGGGCGCGGACGAACTCCTCGATGCGATCGAGGCACGCGGAGACGACCGCCTCGACCGGCCCCGGCGGATGCCCCGTTTCGACCGGCGGGCCGATGACGCCCTCTATCCGCCCGTCGTCCGTGTAGAATGAGCAGCACGGCAGGAGCGGCGCTCCCGATCGCAGCGCGAGAACGACGTGCCCTCCCGGCACGAGCGTCTCTTCGCCGAGGAAACGCGCCCTGACGCCCCGCTTCGAGAAATGCCGGTCGACGAGCAGCACGACGGGCTCCCCGCGGGCGAGCGCCCGCAGGAAACTCGCCGCGCACGTGCGTGACGGATAGTCGACGATCCCCCATGACGCGCGCTTCGCGCTGAAAAAGCGCGTCACCCGCTTCGACGGATGTTCGAGCGCCGTCGTATTGATCCGGTAACCGAGGGTCGCGAGGTAGGCCCCGCCGAGCTCCCACGGGCCGAGATGGGGCCCGAAAAGGATCGCTCCTTTTCCCGATGCGAGCGCCGCGTCGAGATGCCCGGTGCCGCGGACGACGCAGCGCGACATCAGCTCGTCGCGCCGAAGATGCGAGAGGCGGAGGAAATCGGCCACGGCCCGGGAGAAATTCCTGAAGACCATCCACGTGCCCCGGCGCCCGAGCCCGAGGCGCTCGCGGTTCCTCGCGACGTTGCGCCGGATGCGCGGTTTCGCCGCGTAGAACAGGGCGGCGACGGCGGCCGCGAGCGGGGCGGCGCAGCGGGCGGGAACGATGCGAAGGAGCGCCGAGGCCGACCGGTATAAGAGGTAGGAAATCATGCGTGCATAAAAAAATGGTCGGGGCGACTGGATTTGAACCAGCGACCCCTAGCCCCCCATGCTAGTGCGCTACCAGGCTGCGCCACGCCCCGACCGCGAACTACAATATCACTGTTAATCCGCTGGAAACAAGGGAAAAGTGCCTTCGGACGGCTTCTCCGGCGCACGCGGACCGTTCGAGCGGCTCGAACGGGCTCTCAGAGCGTCTCGACGAGCTCCCGAAGCCGAACGAGGTCCTTCCGCAGCGAGAGGAGAACGCGCCGTCTGTCGGGATCGGCGAACGGTATGCTGAGCTGCTCCGCGGCGACCTGCGGATCGTTGTTGTACTCGCGAAGCTTGCGCCTCGCGCCGTCGATCGTGAACTTCTTGTCGTAAAGAAGGTTCTGGATCGCCATGAGCAGCTTGATCTCGCGCAGACGGTACGTCCGGTTGCCGGCGCGGTTCTTCTTCGGATTGAGCGCGGGGAACTGGGATTCCCAGTACCTCAGCACGTGCGGTTTCACCTTGAGGAGGTCGCTCACCTCCCCGATCGAGTAATACAGCTTCTGCGTCGCCTTCGCCATAAGCGCCTCTCCCACGGGCGCCGTCCGCGCCTCGATCCGCGGCCGGTGCCGGTCCGTTACATCTCCCTTTTCGCCTTCCGGATCATGAGGTCCTTTATCGCGCGCCGGGGATCCTTTCCGCGGAAGAGCACGCGGTGCACCTGCTCCGCTATCGGCAGCTCGATGCCGACGCGGGAGGCGAGCTTCACCGCCGCCCTCGTCGTTTTGACCCCCTCGGCAACCATGACCATCCCCGCGAGGATTTGCGGAAGCTTCTTTCCCCTCCCGATCTCCTCCCCGACGTGGCGGTTGCGGCTGTGGCGGCTCATGCAGGTGACGATGAGGTCGCCGACGCCCGCGAGCCCGCTCAGCGTCTCCTCCTTCCCTCCCATGCGGCACGCGAGCCGTTTCATCTCCGCGAGACCCCGCGTGATGAGGGCCGCCTTCGTGTTGTCCCCGAAGCCGAGCCCGTCGCAAATGCCCGCCGCGATCGCGATCGTGTTCTTGAGGGAAACGCCGAGCTCGACGCCGACGAGATCGGTGTTCGTATAGACGCGGAAATACCCGTTCATGAAAAACCGCTGGATCTCGCCGAGAATATCCTCGTTCGTCCCCGCGACGGTGATGGCCGTCGGGATCCGCCGGCTCACCTCTTCGGCGTGGCTCGGTCCGAGGAGGCCGACGATACGCCTCTTCGGGGTCGGCAGCTCCTGCGCGAGCACTTCGCTCATGCGGCAAAGCGTTTTTTCCTCGAGGCCCTTCGCGGCGTTAATGACGATCGCTTTCCGGTCGAGGGCGCCGCTCGCGGCGGCGGCGCGTGCGACCGGGCGCACCGTGTGGCTCGGCGTGACGAAAACGACCCGCGTCGCTCCGTCGAGCGCCTCGGCGAGATCGCTCGTGATGCGGATCTTCGAGGGTACGGGCACCCCCGGCAGAAAGCGGCGGTTTTCTCCGTCGCGCCGGATCGTCGCGGCGAGCTCGGGGAAGTACTCCCAGAGCGCTACGTCGTGTCCGTTCTCGTCGAGGAGAACGGCGAGCGTCGTTCCCCAGCTTCCCGCGCCGAGCACGGCGGCGCGCAGGCCGCTTCGCTTCGCGAATTTCCGCCTCGCCTCCCCTCTCAAAACAGCCTCTTTTCCGTTCCCGCGCGAAGGCGGGAGATGTTCGAGCGGTGCTTGACGATGACGATGAGCGCGACGGCGCACGCGAGCCCGGTGACCGCGTCATGAGTTCGCAGGCCGAACGCCCGGTCGGCGATCACGATCGAAAAGGGCAGAAACACAGCCCCGGCGATGCTCGCGACGGATACGATCCTCGTGACGAGCAGGGTCGCGATCCAGAGGGCGAAGCACATCGCGGTCGCGGCCGGCGCGAGCGCGAGGAACGCCCCCGCCGTGGTCCCGACGCCCTTTCCTCCGGAGAACCTCACGAAGAGCGAGTAGTTGTGACCGAGCACGACGGCGAGCGCGGCGAGCAGCGCGAGCGCCGTTCCGCCTCCGAAGAATCCCGGCATGAGGAACACCGCCGCGAACCCCTTCCCGATGTCGAAGAGCAGCACGGGGACGGCCGCCCCGAATCCGAGAACCCGGAACGCGTTCGCCGCCCCGAGATTTCCGCTTCCGTGCTCGCGCAGATCGATGCCGCGGAGCCACCGCCCCGCGATGTAGCTCGCGGGGATCGAGCCGACGAGGTAGCTCGCCGCGACGACGATCACGATTTCCCACGGGAGGGCCACGATCACCTCTCCTTCGACTTGAGGGAGATTGTAACCACGGTGCCTTCGAAGGTAAACAATTTTCTGAGCTGATTGTTCATGTAACGTATATAAGATCTTGGAAAATAGGCCGCTTTGTTGACAAAGAGGGTGAAGGTAGGCGGTTTCACGCCCGTTTGGGTCGCGTAGTATATCTTTCCCGCGCCGCCCGCATAGTATCCCGGCGGGGTCGCGGCGGCGATCGTTTCGATCGCCTTGTTGAGGCGGCTCGTCGCGACGCGCGTTTCCCGCGCCTTGCCCACCTTCGCCGCGAGCGGGAGGATGCGGTCGAGGCGGAGTCTCGTGAGCGCGGAAACGGTCAGCACGGGCGCGTAGTACAGGAATCGCATCGATTCGCGCAGGGTCTTGACGAAGGCCGCCTCCGTCTTCGAATCCTTCTCCACGAGATCCCACTTGTTCGCGAGGATGATGACCCCCGCGCGCGCGCGATGGCCTTCGGAGGCGACGCGCACGTCCTGGCGCGATATCGGAACCGACGCGTCGATCATGACGAGGACGACGTCGGCGTTGCGGGCGCTCGAAAGGCTGCGGTGGCTCGTGATCGCCGCGAGCCCGCGCTCCGTCCGCGCCCGCCGCTTCACCCCCGCCGTGTCGATGAGGAGGAACTCGCGCCCGGCCCGCTTCACCAGGATGCTCGTCGAATCCCGCGTCGTTCCGGGAATCTCCGAGACGATGTTCTTCTCCACGCCGAGAAGCGCGTTCACGAGCGAGCTCTTTCCGACGTTCGGCTTGCCGACGACGGCGATCGAAAGGGGCTCCTCGCCGCGCCGCGCGGTCCGGCGCGGCAGGCGGGCGGCGACCTCGTCGAGCACGTCGCCGACCCCCTCTCCGTGCAGGGCGCTCACCGTGAACATCGGCTCGACGCCGAAGCGGTGAAACTCGTGCGCGCTCCAGCGATCGGCGTCGTTCTCCACCTTGTTGACGACGAGGATCATCTTGCTTCTCTCGTTCCGCAGCTCGCGCAGCAGCGTTTCGTCCTCGTCGGTGGGGCCAGTGTCGACGTCGCAGAGGAAGAGAATAACCGACGCCTCTCGCGCCGTCGAGACGACGCGATCCCTCACGCCGCGCGATATGACGTCGCGCGCTCCGAAGAAATACCCCCCCGTGTCGACGAGGGTGAACGGGACGTCGTTCCAGACGACCGCTTCTTCGATGACGTCCCGGGTCACGCCGCTCGTCGCGTGGGCGATCGCGCGGCGGCGGCGGACGACGCGGTTGAAGAAGGTCGATTTGCCCGAGTTCGGCTTGCCAACGACGGCGACAACGGGCGGCCGTTTCATGCGCGTTTCCCCCCTTGGCAGCGCCGTATGACGCGCGGTTCGAGGAATGTCCGGCGCGCGGCGATCACGGGCGCCCCGAGCGCCCGCGCGACGTCCTCCGGACGCAGATCGTCGAGGAATCGCCCCGCGTGGTCGAGGGCGTTCGGCGGAACGACGAGACATCGCGAGCCGGTCCGCGCCCTTTTCGCCGCTCGGATGATGTCGCGGCCGGAGAGCAATCCGCTCACGCCGACGCCGCGGCCGAAGAGCTCGTTCGGCACGCGGAGGATGCGCGGCGAGAATCCGGGGAGCTCCCGCGCGAGAAGCGGCGCGGCGTACCGCCGCATGAACCGGGCGCCGAGATCCCCCGTGACGACGACCGGCGCCCGCTCGGGGAAGCCCTGTCCGGTTATCCGGGAGGCGTCGAAACGGAGCTCTTCGAGGAACAGCCGGCCCATCCCGACTCCGTTCGAGAGCTGGGGATAGCCGTCGTACCGCTCGGCGGGCGGAAGCGCCCTGCCGGCGGCGAGATATATTTCGTCGGCGAGGTGAACGAAGCTCTCCCCGCCCGTGATCCGCCGGTACCTGTCTCCGAGCCGTTCCGCCCACCGGACGAGCGCGCGCGACTCCGCCGCGGTTGGACGACGAAGACGCGGGAGCCCGGCCCTGTGCGCCGTCAGGCCGACCGGGACGACCGCGACGGAGCGGCAGCGCGGGTGCAGCGCGCCGAGAACGGCGACCGTTCGATCGAGCGACCGGCCGTCGTTCACGCCGGGAACGAGCACGATCTGGGCGTGAATCGTGACGCCGGCCCGGGCGAGACGCCGGAGATCTTTCGCGATGTCCCGTTTCATCGGCCGGCCGAAAAGCCGCTCGCGAACGCGGCGGTCGACGGCGTGCACCGAGACGTAGAGCGGCGAGAGACCGAGAGATACGATGCGGCGGAGATCGCCGTCCGTCACGTCGTTCAACGTGACGAAGTTGCCGTAGAGAAAGCTCAGCCGGTAATCGTCGTCTTTCTCGTAGAGCGACGGCCTCATGCCGGGAGGCATCTGATCCATGAAGCAGAAGACGCAGCGGCTGCGGCAGCGGATGAAACGCATCTCCTCGAACACGAGCCGGGCCCGGGCGAAGGCCGAGAGCGCGATCGTCCGCGACCGCGTCCGCCCCGCGCGCTTCACGGCGAACGAGGCGCGCCCCTCCCCCGAGGCGAAGAAGATCGCGTCGAGCTGGTCCGCCACGGGGCGTCCGTCGATCGCGACGATCTCGTCCCCCGCCCGGAAGAATCCGGAGGTTCCCTCGACTCGAAGAATGCGAACCGGCATGGCTGCTCGATAAAAACCCCCCTCAAGCGGACGCTCGAAGGGGGTTCGCGGATGTATGGAGCGGGCAACGGGATTCGAACCCGCGACTCTCAGCTTGGGAAGCTGATACTCTACCAGCTGAGCTATGCCCGCGTGATTCCCTATGGCGCACTTCGAAAGGTATCAGGTGTCCCACCAAAAGTCAATCGCCTTTCGCCTGGCGCGCCCCGCGCGCGATGTGAACGATCCGCTCGAGGGCGGCCCCCTCGTCCGCGCGGAACCACACGACGTCGATCTCCTTCTTGAACCAGGTGATCTGGCGTTTCGCGTACTGATGCGTGAGCTCGCGTATACGTTTCGCCGTCTCCTCGATCGGAACGTCCTCGAGCAGATGGGAGACGATCTGCGGATAACCGAGGGTCTTCATCCCCGGCCAATCGGGATCCGCTCCCGCCTCGAGGAGGGCGCGCACCTCGCCGACCCAGCCCCGCTCGAACATCGCCGCCGTCCGCGCGTCGATCCGCCGGTGGAGCTCGACGCGCGGCAGCTCGAGGCCTACCCTGACGAAGCGCACGCCGCCGCGATCCGGCGCGGAGGCGCTCCGCTTCAGATGCTCCCCGATCGGCATGCCGGTGAGCTCGAACACCTCCAGCGCGCGCACGATCCGGTAGCGGTCGTTCGGATGGATCCGCCGGGCGCTTTCGGGATCGACCGCGGCGAGCCGCCGTCTGAGCTCCTCGTCGGAAACGTCCTTCGCGGACGTCGCGAACGCGGTCCGATCGGCCGGGGAAAGAGAGATGTCGAACAGCCCGTCGCAGACGGCGCGGATGTACAGCCCCGAGCCTCCCGCGAGAATGGGGAGCGATCCTCTCCTCGCGATCGCGCGTATCGCCTCGTGGGCGCGGCGCGCGAAGGAGGCTGCGTCGCACTTCTCGCTCGGATCGAGGATGTCGATGAGATGGTGCGGAACGGCCCGCCGCTCCTCCGCCGTGGGCTTGGCGGTGCCGATATCGAGCGAGCGGTAGGCCTGCCGGGAATCGACGGAAACGATCTCTCCGCCGCACCGGGCGGCGGCGTGCATCGCCGCGGCGCTCTTGCCGCAGGCGGTCGGGCCGAGGATGACGAGGGCCGTGATCATGTTCGCTCCGGCGAGACGCTGCGGGCGAACCGCCTTTCGAGCTCCGCGAGACCGACGCGGAGCATCGTCGGCCGCCCGTGCGGACACGTGTACGGGAGCTCCGTCGCGAACAGCTGGTCGGCGAGGCTCTCCATCTCCTCCGGAGAGAGCTTCGTTCCCGCCTTGATCGCCGCGCGGCAGGCGAAGCTCCGCAGTAAACCGTCGATGCCGCTTCTTCCCTCGCCGAGTATCTCCTGCAGGAGCCGGCCTTCGTTCCAGTTTCGGACGCCGGCGGGGATGCCCCGCACGATGAGGGAGCGAGGGCCGAACGGCTCGGTCTCGAAGCCGAGCGATTCGAGCGTTCCCCCGAGCGATTCGTACCGTTCGAACTCGTCCGGCGAGAGGGTTATCGCGGCGGGAAAGAGCAGCGTTTGCGAGAGGGCCCCCCGTCCCGCGAGCGAGGCCCGCGCGCTGTCGAAGAGGATCCGCTCGTGCGCCGCGTGCTGGTCGATGATGACGAGACCGCCGCGGATCTGTATGAGGATGAAGCTCTGGTGGAGCTGCCAGTAGAGGCCGCCCGCGGAGAGCGCGGCCGGTCTATCCGCGCCGAAAAGCGACACGGGCGCTTCGCGCAGCGCCGAGTCGGCGGAGGTTCCCGAGGCTCCGGCGCCCTCCCCCCCCATGTCGTCGAACAGCTCACGCGGAATCGCCGCGGACGAGGACGGCCCGGAGGGGCCCCGCTCGGGGAATATCGCGCCGTATGCCGTCTCGACGGCTTGGGCGTATCCCTCGCGGGGCGCGCCGAGCGCCCCGCGGATCGCCGACCGGACGGCGCGGTGAACTTCGGTCTCGTCGCGAAAACGGACCTCGGCCTTCGCGGGATGGACGTTCACGTCGACCCCTCCCGGCGGGACCGAGAGGAACAGAACGATCGCCGGATAGGAGTTGCGCGGTATGAGCGATTCGTACGCCTGGCTCACCGCGTGCGAGAGGAGGCGGTCCTTCACGAATCGCCGGTTCACGAAAAAGAACTGCAGATACCTGTTCGATCTCGTGAAATCCGGTTTCGAGGCGTACCCTGACACGCGCAGAACGCCGTCCTCGTGATCGATCTTCACCATGCGGCCGGAAAGCTCGTTTCCGAGCACGATATCGACGCGGTCGTCGAGCCGCGAAACGGGATACGAGAGCACCTCGCGCCCGCCGTCTCGCAGCAGAAAGGCCACCGCCGGGTACGCGAGCGCGTACGCCTGCACGACGCCGACGATCCTGCGAAGCTCGGATGCGCCGCTGCGGAGGAACTTTCTGCGGGCCGGCAGATTGAAGAAGAGCTGCTCGACGACGATCTCGCTCCCCGGCGTGCGCACGCACGGTCCGTCGCCGATACGCTCCGCTCCGCGGAAGCGGATCTCCCTGCCGATCTCCTCGCTCCTCGATCGCGACGCGAGGGCGAGCGAGCTGACCGCGCGGATGCTCGCGAGCGCCTCTCCGCGGAATCCGAGCGTCTCGACGCGGCCGAGATCGTCGACCTCCCGTATCTTGCTGGTGGAAAAATTCTCCACCGCGAGGGGAAGCTCGACGGACGGAATCCCGGCTCCGTCGTCGTCGACGCGGATCGAGGCCTTTCCGCCGTCGACGAGATCGATCGCGATGCGGGTCGCCCCGGCGTCGAGCGCGTTCTCGACGAGCTCCTTGACGACGCTCACCGGACGTTCGACGACCTCGCCGGCCGCGATGACCGACGATACGGCGGAATCGAGCGTGCGGATGGACGCCACGTGAGATCCTTTCGCTTCCGGCCCCGGGAGCGGACACCCCGCGCATACGGCGTGAATAGACGTGACGATAGCACAGCCGGCGCGACGCCGCAATCCGGAAGAGGATCGCGCGCTCAGGAACCGGCCGGTATTCTCGAAACGGCTTCGGAGAAAAGATCCGCGGCGGCGGAGGAGGCGCCGGGAAA
The DNA here is from genome assembly GCA_002403075.1 of bacterium UBP1_UBA4783. Taxonomy (GTDB): domain Bacteria; phylum Krumholzibacteriota; class Krumholzibacteriia; order Krumholzibacteriales; family Krumholzibacteriaceae; genus SSS58A. Next base: position 48,054 of record DHHB01000093.1, read on the forward strand.
TAGGGCGTAGCCGGTCGCCGGGAAGAAGGACGCGGAATCGAAGCGGCCCTTGTCGGTGAGCGCGGAGACGATGACCGACCGGAGGCGGTCCTCGAGATAGGTCATGCGCTGGTGCCGCTCGAGCGAGAGAACGGCGAAGAGATCCGTTTCCATCCAGGAGAAGAAATCCGTTTTCCGGACCTGGCGCCGGGCGACCATGCTGAGCTCGTTGATGAGCTTCAGGGCCTCCTGATGATCGCGCGCGAAGAGCGACGCGAGCCCGTTGATGCGGACGACGGTCAGCACGAAGCCGTGGTGATACCGTTCGGCGCGTTCGATCTCCTCGCGTATGCGCTCGAGCATGAGGTGTTTGTTGTATCGCAGAAGGTCGTCGAAGCTGAGCGCCTCCTCCCCCGCGCGCTTCACGTCCCCGCGGAGAAAGAGCGGGGACACGAGTTCCTCGGCCTTGCGGAGGAGCATGAGCTCGTGTTCCCCGAATATCGAGGAATCGAGCGGACTCGCGGGGATCTTGTCGTAGCCGATGAAGATGACGGAAACCTCCGGCGAGCGGTGGACGGGATACCCGATCACCGATCGCGACGGGGGCGGTTTCTCGATGAAATCGACGTCCGAGGAGAGGTAGCTCAGGCACGCGGCCTCGCCGCGCGCCCGGACCATCTCGAGCATCTCCGCGTCGTACTCGATCCGGCGGCGGCGCTCGGAGTCCTCGTCGGGGAATCCGTGATAGGACGCCTCGCGCCGCTCGGGCCCCTCGTAATGCACGCTCCCCATCGACGCCTTGACGAGCGTCGAAAGGAGGGCCGGGAGACGCTGCACCTTGACGGAGGTTTCCTCGAGGGCGAAGAACGCAGGGGCGAGGGACGCGAGCTCCTCGAGACCTTCGAGCTTGCGCGCCTGCCGCGCCTCGCGGATGAGCGATTGGGCGAAGAACCCCACCTGAAACCGCAGCGCGTCCTTGAGCCGCAGAAACGTCTGGAGCGCCGCGAGGTTCGAAAACTCGAGAACGAGCACGCCGACGGGCTCGTGGTGGACGAGCGGCACGAAGATCGACGTGATGACCCCTTCGCCGGTCTTGAGGCGCAGCCCCGTCCCGACGACGGCTTCGGTCATGACGATCTCTTCGCCGTCGATGAAGGCGCGCGCGAGGCTTCCGCGGTTGCAGCGGATGCGCGGACTCTGCGATTCGAAGGGGATCTGCTGATCGCTGCCGCCGAGGATGAGCCAGTCGCCTTCGTCCGTCGCCGTGTAGATCGCCGCCGTGTCCGCGGAGAGCTTTCCCGCGATGAATCGGCAGAGAAGCGTGAACTTTTCGTGAAATCCGCTCTGGTTCCGAAAGAGCGCTTCGATGTACTGGCGGATCTGAAACTCGAGCTCGCGGATGACGTGGGCGTCAATCATGAGGTGCTGATTCAAAATCGGCGCGATGCGCTCCGCGAGGGACGAGACGGTGCGCAGATCCCGCTTGCCGAGCCGCCTCTCGCCGGCGTTCGTCGATACGTTCAACACCCCGAGCAGGCGCCCCTGGTGCGCGATCGGCGCCGAAACGGCGCTCTGGATCGTATCCCGTTCCCTGCCTTCCCGGTACAGCGGAGCCTCGACGATGTCGTCGATGAGCTTCGCCTCGCGGGTCTGGCCGACGAGGCCCGCTATCCCCTCCCCGAGCTTCTGACGGGTCCGTTCGACGACCTCGGTGCTGAGGCCCGACGCGTAGCCGATGTAGAGCTCGCGCGTTTCCTGCGAGAAGAGCATGATCGAGCCGCTCGAGGCCGTCACGGCGTGAACGGAAATCTCGAGGAGCCACTTGAGCAGCCGCTCGCGGTCCGTGATGCGGTTCATGTACTGGAGCGCCTCGTCGAGGTGCGAGGGCCACGATTCCGGTCTCCCGCCCTCCCCTCCCTTTTCCGCGGGAGCGAGATGGCTCACCGCCTCGGCCGGATTGACGATGCGCTTCCTCTCGGCCCCGAGCAGTATGATCTCGCGCTCGAAACGCTTCCGCTTCTCCGTGACGATGATGTAATCGGCGCCGAGAAAGGCGTGCAGGAACGATTCGTCGGAGAAATGCGGAATGCCGACGATCTCGGCTATCTCGAGCGCAACGGCGCGGGGATCGCTGTCGTACACGCCGACGACGGCGACTCCCGGGGTGCGGTGAAACTCGCTCAGGATATTGAGCTCTTCCTCGCCGCCTCCGAGAATGGCGATCTTAATGAGACCTTCGGACGCGATCAATTCGGATACCGATCCTTGCATCAGAGTAACCCGTTGTTTTTGGAGCAAAAGTCGAGCCAGAAACGGCGCCGGCTATTCGCCGGTCAACTTCTTGAGGTCGGAGAGAATCTTGAGAGCCTCGAGCGGGGTGATTTGGTCTATCTCTATATTCTGCAATGCAATACGAATGGCATCCGGCCTATCGAAGAGGGACGGCTGCGTCGCTTCCGCCCTTCGCGGAGGAGGCTCGCCCCCCTGTTCCCTCTCGAGGGCGGCGAGGATCTCGTTCGCGCGTCGTATGACCTGCTCCGGGAGCCCCGCGAGCCGGGCGACGTGGATGCCGTAGCTTCGATCGCTCGCCCCCTCCCGGATGGAATACAGGAACACGATCTCGTCCCCCCATTCCCGGACCTCGACGCGGAGATTGCGTACGTGGGGGAACCGTTCCGCGAGATTCGTCAGCTCGTGGTAATGGGTCGCGAAGAGCGTCATGGGGCGGCGCCGCTCGTTCTCGAGCAGATACTCCGAAACCGCCCACGCGATGCTCAGACCGTCGAGGGTGCTCGTTCCCCTGCCGATTTCGTCGAGAACGACGAGGCTCGACGAGGTGCATTGATGGAGGATCTTCGCCGTCTCCGCCATTTCGACGAGAAACGTGCTCTGTCCCCGGGCGAGGTTGTCGCTCGAGCCGACCCGAGTGAAGATGCGGTCGAGCAGGCCCACGGAGGCCCGCGCCGCCGGGACGAAGCTTCCGGCGTGCGCCAGCAGCGCGACGATCGCGGTTTGCCGGATGTACGTCGATTTCCCGCCCATGTTGGGACCGGTGATGAGGAGGAACGTCCGCTCCCCCGCCCGGAGCTCCGTGTCGTTCGGGATAAACCCCGCGCCCGAGATGAGCTCCACGACGGGATGGCGGCCGCCCGTGATGAGGAGATCCCCCGTTTCGTTTATCTCGGGGCGGCAGTAGCCCCTCTCGAGGGCGAGCGCGGCGAGGGAGGACAGCACGTCGAGCTCCGCGATCGCGGCCGCCGCGATCTGTATCGCTCGGCTCTCCCGCGCGATCGCGCCGCAGATCTCGTCGAAGATCTCGCGCTCGAGCTCGACGCGGCGGCTCTCCGCGGCGAGGATCGCCTGCTCCCGCTCCACGAGCTCGGCGGTGACGAAGCGGAGCGACGAGACGAGGGTCTGGCGGGGGACGTACTCGGCCGGCACCTTCGACTCGTGGGACCGCGGCACTTCGATGTAATAGCCGAATACCCGGTTGTAGCCCACCTTGAGCGACGCGATCCCCGTCCGTTCGCGCTCCGACTCCTGAAGACGGGCGATCCACGACTTCCCGCCCTCCGATTCCTCTATCAAGCGGTCGAGGTCCGCCCGGTATCCCCGTCGTATCACGCCCCCCTCGCGGATATGCGCCGGCGTTCCCGGCTCGATGCCGCGGAGGACCGTTCCCCGCGCCTCGAGCGGCCGGGCGAGACGCTCGACGGCGTCGGCGACGGCCGAAGCGTCGAATCGGCGCGCCGTTTCCGCGATCGCGGGAACGCGCTCGAGCGCCTCGGCGAGCGCAAGCAGATCGCGCGGTCCCGCCTTACGGGCGGTGATGCGCGCGAGGAGCCGCTCGATATCCGGAAAGCGGCGCAGGCGAGACTCGAGCTCCCTCAGCCCGGCGTGGTCCGCGAGAAACGACGAGACGGCGTCGAGGCTGCGCTCGATAACGACGCGGCGGCGAGACGGGCGGCGCAGCCGCCGGCGGAGCTCCCGCGCGCCCATCGCCGTCGCCGTGCGGTCGATGTGGCGGACGAGGGTCGTGTCGGAGGCGTTGCCCTGAAGCGGCTCGAAGATTTCGAGGTTTCGAAGCGTCTCCGGATCGAGCATGAGGCTCTCCTCCGTCACGAGGTGCCGCAGCTCCGTCACGTGCGCGAGCGGGCTTCGTCGAAGCTCCTTGACGTACGAGAGGAGCGCGCCCGCGGCGGCCGCGGCCCTCGGCCGGTCGAAGAATCCGGCGCAGGAGCCCTCATCCGGACCGAAATGCTCGCGGAGCGCCCCGCAGGCGGCGTCGCGCTCGAACTCGCACGACGGACGCTCGTCCACGACGCACGAGGGCGCGAGCGCTCTGGCGAGCTCCATGAGGAACGACGTCCCCGCGGGAACGATCGCTTCCCGGAACCGGATCGGCGCGAGCGATCGTTCGGCCTCCGCCCGCGAACCCTCCCCCGCGCTGAACTCTCCGGTCGAGACGTCGAGCACGGCGAAGCCGACGCTCCCTCCGCTCCCCGCGAGCGACACGATGTAGTTGTTCTCGCTTTCGACGAGAGTCGCCGGCGACAGAGTGGTACCGGGAGTGATGACGTCCGTCACGAGGCGTCTGACGACGCCCGAAGGCCCCGGGGTATCCTCCACCTGGTCGCACACGACGACCGTCCGGCCGGCCTGGAGGAGTTTCGCGATGTAGTTCTCCGCGGCGTGGATAGGGACGCCCGCGAGGGGCACGGGATCGGGCCGGTCCTTGTCCCGCGTCGTGAGCGCGATGTTGAGGAGGCGCGAGATCTCGCGCGCATCTTCGTGGAACGTCTCGTAGAAATCGCCGACCTGAAAAAACAGTATCCCGCCGGGATGCCGGCGCTTGATGTCCCGGTACTGGCTCATGAGGGGGGTCAGGCGCTCGCTCATATCATTTCAGGGGAACGACCGCGCCGGAGATCCCGAGCGCCTCGCGAACCCGCGCGAGATCCCGTTCGGCCGTCTGTCTGCTCTCGTACACGCCCGCGCGCACGCGGTGCCAGATCCTTCCGTCCATCTCGACGCTTTCGACGCGGACGGCGGACACGACCCCCTCGATCCGCCGCGCGGACGCGAGCGCGTTCGCCCGGCTTCCGAAGGCCCCGAACTGGATGGTGTATCTGTCGGCCGTCGGCGCGGCGGAACCGGCCGATCCCCGTGCTCCCCCCCGTTCACCCCCTCCCTGTCCGCTATCCCGGGAGCGCGCTTCTCTCGCGCGCGAGAGCAGCGTGATCTTTTCGACCGCCCTCGCCGCTTCGAGAGAGCGCGGCAGGTCCTTCGCGAGCGCGCGATAGGTCTCGAGGGCTCGGTCCGCGGCGCCGCTCCGCTCGTAGCACTCACCGAGTCCGAAGCGGGCCACGGGATGAGCGGATGTCTTCGCCGCCCGCTCGTAGAGGGCGATCGCCTCGGGGATGCGTCCCTCCTCCATCTCGATCTCGGCGAGGGCGACGAGGCTCCACGCGCCGAACTCGCCCCGCGTGACGCGGGAAAACTCCGCGCGAGCGCGGGCGCGCTCGCCGACCTGGCGCAGCGCGAGCGCGCGGAAGTATCCCGCCTCGTCCGCGGCGGCCGGCGGACGCTCTCCGTGATCCGCGGACAGAAGCTCGATCGTTCCGCGATATTCGCCCCGCGCGTAGGCGATCTTGGCGAGCTCGATCGCGGCCTCCACCGCTTCCCTGTTCGGGCCGGCGGCGAGAACGCGCCGGTAGAGGCTCTCGGCCCGCGTTTCATCCGTCTCGAGGCCCGCGAGGAACAGATGCGCCTTGCGCAGGTCCTCGCCCTTCAGCCTCGCGGTGTCCGCCGCGGCCTCCCTGCGGGCGGCCCCGTAGTCCCTGCGCCGGGCGAGGTCGGCGGCGGACTTCATCCCCGCCGCGGCGGCGGCGACGGCCGCCGCGAATAGTATCCCAGCCGCACACGCGGTCCGTTTCATAGGCGTCGTACCGTTCGGGGGAACGAACGAGAGCCGCCGTCGCGGCGTTCTCACGGAGCCTCGACGGGTTCCCCTTCGAACGTGAAGTTTAGAAGGCGTGATAAAACCACACGGACGAATCCGCCGGGCGCTCCCGCGTCCGCGCGCACGAGAACGTTCCTGAACTGCGGAGTCCGTCCTTTCAACCAGCGAGTTTCGCCCTTCTCCACGGCACCGTCAAGGAGGATTTCCGCGGTCGCGCCGAGCTGCGAGCGCAGAATCCTTCCGCGCTCCTCCTGAACGGCCTCGTTCAATATCGCGAGGCGTCTCTTCTTCTCGTCCGCCGAAACGTCGTCGGGAACGGCCGCGGCGGCCGTTCCGGCGCGGGCGGAATACATGAACGTGAACGCCGAGTCGAACATCGCGCGCCGGACGAGATCGATCGTGTCGTCGAACTCGCGCGGCGTCTCTCCGGGAAACCCGACGATGACGTCGCTTGTGACGGCGAGATCCGGCACGCGCGAGCGCCCCTCGGCGAGCAGCGCGAGGTAGCGATCCCGCGTGTAGCCGCGGTTCATCGCGGCGAGCACGCGGTCGTTTCCGGATTGAACCGGCAGATGTATGTGCCCGCAGAGCCGCGGCTGCGACGCCATCAGATCGAAGAGATCCGCCGTGACGTCGCGGGGATGGCTCGTGAGGAACCGGAGCCGCGGGATTCCCGTCTCGTCGAGTATCCGGCGCGCGAGCGCGGGAAAATCAGTCTCTCCGTCGCGGTACGCGATGACGTTCTGGCCGAGAAGGGTGATCTCCCGGGTCCCGGCGCGCTCGAGCGCGCCCGCCTCCTCGACGATCGACGAAGCGCTCCGGCTTCGCAGCGGCCCTCGCAGATACGGAACGATGCAGTAGGAGCAATAGCTCTCGCAGCCGCGCGTGATCGCGACGTAGCGTGACACGCTCTCCGGTCCCGCACGCGGAAGGATCTCGTACGCGGCTTCCCCGTCGTATCCGAGAAGGGCGAACCGCTCCCCCGTCGAAAGCGCCCGCTCGATCGCCATGGGAAGCCCCGCGTACGCCCCGGTTCCGGCGATCACCCTCACCGAGGGGACGATATCGAAGAGCTCCTCGCCGAGACGCTGCGCCATGCAGCCGCAGACGGCGAGCATCGCCCGCCGGTGCCGCGAAAGGTCGAGCAGCCGCCCGATCGCGCGCCGCTCCGCGTGATCCCGGACGCTGCACGTGTTGACGACGATGCAGTCGGCCTCCTCCGGCGACGACACCTCGCGCGCTCCGCGCGAGGCGAGAAGGGACGAGATGACCTCCGTGTCGTAGGCGTTCATCTGGCAGCCGAAGCTCTCCGTGTAGAAGGCGACGTCCTTCATCGGTCCGCCGCCTTCCCCGCGGGCGCCGGAGCGCCGCCGCCCGCGATCTCGCCGCGCAGGGTTCCGTTCGAAACGCCGGCGACGCGCACGCGCGCGAGGGCCCGCGGAACGGCCCCGCGCCGGGGAACGAGGACCTCGCAGTAATTCCCCGTGAGCGCCCGCGCCGATCGCGGGTCGCCGGGCGCCGGGCCCTCGATGACGGCGAGATGCATCGAGCCGATCTGCGACTCATCGAACGAGCGGCGCTTCGCCGCGCCGAGATCGAGGAGAACGCGGACGCGCCGCTTCTTTTCGCCGGCGTCCGTTTCGTCGCGCATGGCCGCGGCGGCGGTCCCGGGGCGCGGCGAGAAGCCGAACACGTGGAGATACGCGAACGGCAGATCCCGAACGAGCGCGAGGGTGCGCGCGAAGCTCTCCGCCGTCTCTCCGGGAAAAGCGGCGATGACGTCGGTGCCGATCGCGGCGCGCGCGTTCTCGCGCAGGATGAGCTCCACGCTCTCGCGGAAGGCCGCGGCCGTGTACGGGCGTTTCATCGCGCCGAGGATCCGATCGTCGCCGCTTTGCAGGGGCACGTGAAAATGGGGCGCGAGGCGTCCGCCGTCGCGGGCGAGGGCGGCGAGCCGCGGCGTCACTTCCGTCGGCTCCACGCTGCCGAGGCGGATCCGCCCTATCGTCGTTTTGTCCAAGATGAGCTCGACGAGGCGGTCGAGGGCGGTCGACGGAGAGAGATCCCGGCCGTAGCGGCCGATATGCACGCCCGTGAGGACGAGCTCGTTGTAGCCGCCGGCGGCGAGCGATTCGGCCTGCCGGAGGACGGCGTCCGGCGCGACGCTTCTTTCCGGTCCGCGGGCGAGCGGCACGGCGCAGTAGGAGCACGCGGCGTCGCATCCGTCCTGTATCTTGACGAAGGCCCTCGCGTGCCCGAGAAGCCCGTCGACGGTCACGGGCGCCGCGCCCCGGTCATCCCGGGCCGCGGCGCGTTTCCGCGCCTCGGAGGGGCTCATCCCCTCGAGGATCCCCTCGAGTATCTCCGGCAGGTCGTTCTTCTCGCCGTTCCCGACGACGAGATCCACTTCCCGCATGCCGGCGAGGCGGCCGGGCTGCGTTTCGGCGTAGCATCCCGTCACGACGATGAAGGAGTCCGGGGCGATCCGCCTCGCTCTGCGGGCGGCTCCGCGGCTTCGCATGTCGCTCCGCGACGTGACGGTGCAGGAGTTGATGATGCAGACGGAGGCGCCTTCGTCGAAGCGCCGGCATTCCCAGCCGTTGCGGGCGAGGCGGCCGCGGATCGCCTCGGACTCGAACTGGTTCAGCTTGCAGCCGATCGTATGAATGGAAAACGTTTTGTTCATCGCCGTGCGCGGACCGACGCGCGGGGCTCGTTCCGCCTCCCGCGTCGGTCCGGGAACGACGAGAGGGTGGAACGCCACCCTCTCGCTCTGACTTCGAATTGCGCCGCGCCGGATCCGCCGGAGCCGATCCCGCCGCGGCCTCGCGCGACCCGATTCGGAGGCCTCAGGCCCCCGTTCCGGCGCCGCCCTCCCCGTCGGGAAGCGGCTCGTCGTCGCCGAAATCGTCCTCGTCGGAGATTTCGGGCGCCGGCTCGTCGCCCGCGGAGGCATGGTCGCCGCCCGCGCGCTCGTCGTGTTCCGCGCCGCGGACCTCGTCCGGCGGGGATTCCCGTCTCGAGAATTTCCGGCGGAACGCGTCCACCTCGTCGGAACCCTTTCCCTCGAGATAGGCGTTCACGCTGAGAACGATGCGCTTGTTCTGCGGATCGATCTTGATCACCTTGAGCGGGATATCCATGCCGACGTCGAAGTGATCGGACGGCTTCCGGAGATTCTCGATGCCGAGGTGCGACAGCGGCAC